>CAYMAO010000017.1:0-110493 GCA_964388415.1 uncultured Planctomycetaceae bacterium
TAGCGCATTTTTTGCGATCGTCAACCGCAATCGGACTTTCACCACGGGCTGCTATTCATTCATCGTCGCCTTTGAACCCACTGAGACAAACAAGAAAATCGAGGAGATCGTTAAGGAGCCTGATCAACTGGCGTCGGACGCGAGGCATCAAGCCAGGATTGATATCGGCTTGAGTGTCATTCCGATTGTGGGAACAATCAATACTGCAAAGCGAGGGGGGAGCAATGAAGATGTGGCGCTTTCAGGGCTTTCCGACGCACTGCTGGTGGCGGGTGTCATTGCCAAACTGGCAAAGGCTAGTAAAGGAGTTATCAAGGGACTCGCGATCGCCGAGGTGACTTATGATGCATCTCTAAGCGGGTACCGTGGCTACCAGGCATTCACCAGCGAAGATGGCGTCTGTGGTGTCCAACTCGGCGAAGCCATGCTTCGCATCGCCATCGCCTTGCTCAGGGCGAGAGAGCTAAAAGAAGGCATGGAATCGAAGCCAAAGTCTTGCAAGTCAAAGAATCCTCTCGAAGCAAGGAAGAATAAAAAAGCGTCGGAACCAATCAATCCGAGGGCAAAAGAGCTAACACGTGAAGAGATTCTAGTCGAGCTCGAAAGCGGCACGGCAGTCTCGCGAAAAGTTGCGAAGCTGATAAGAACTGGCAAAGTAAATATTGTATTTGCCAATGAAGCAGTGTTTAATAAGGTATACGTTAGACTGGGGGGAGTAAGAGGCGATCAAAACAATCTCTTTGGATTTTACGATGATATGGATCGCATTATATATTTAAAAACTGGTGTAAACCATGACCTGGCTTCTTGTGCTGTACACGAAGGAGTTCATGCTCTACAACATTTTGGCGAGTTACCCGTTGGCACGACACGACAAGAGCTAGAAAAGTATGCTTATTTCGCAGAGAGGCTGTTTCAAAATGCGACTGGCCGCACACCTAATTTTAGTACTTTTAAAGAAATGATAAAGCATGTAGAGGAAGTATCCACTGAGCCCTTTCATGGCTTTGCGCCTTTGCCGTGAAGCAGCAGTAACCGGAAAAGGAGAATCGAATGGAACATCCAGTGAATTCAGATTTTGCTTCCATCGCTCAATATCTTAGCGGTCAGTGCACTGACTCTCGTTTCACAGAGATGAGCGATAAATACGGGTCTCAGGTGATCCGTTCTGCCATTGGGCACATCGATCATTGGTTTGTTATGTGTTGGGCACAAGAAGAACTAAAGCCATTGCACATTAACAATGAAACAGCGATTTATAGCGCAACGGTGGATTTGCTATCTGTATTTCCAGGCTTAGGCAGCATAGCAGAGTTGAGTAGCAACGGGTTGGTATTCAAGAGCACCGTTACCTTAGATGATGTAAAAGCCATTGAAGAGTATTTGCATAAAAATGTTCCGAGGCGCATTCAGTTTGAGTATCGACGAGACGTGTAAGCAAAACGTAACCGTTCACACCCCGGAGACCCTATAAAAACAGGGTTTCGTGACTTGCTGATTCGAGTTGCATAGTAAAATCGATCAATTTGCACGCCGGGTGCCACTGGCGAGGGCTTTGGCTCGCCAGTGATCTTCCCGATGAATAAGCGATCCAAGCACACTGGCGGCCCAAAGCGACCGCCAGTGGCACGCGGCGCGCAAGCCGCTTACTTCGTGCGCGGCTCTGTTCGTTATTCTTCTTCCTCCTTATGATGCACCGCCGCGGCGACGATTTTCTGCTGTTCGTTGCCGGGGACGGTTTCGTAATGGCTGAAGTCCATGGTATAGGCACCTTGGCCGCCGGTCATGCTGGACAGCGTGCGGGCATAGGTCATCAGTTCGGCGAGGGGGGCGCGGGCCAGGATGACGGTCATGCCGCCGGGGAGGGTGTCCATTCCTTCCATGCGGCCGCGGCGGGTCGTTAAGTCGCTGCTGATATCTCCGACTTTCTCGGCGGGAACGGTCACTTCAACGTGCATGATGGGTTCCAGGAGAACCGGCTTCGCCTTCTGGAAAATGTCGCGGAAACAGACGCTGCCCGCCATGCGGAATGCGGCTTCGTTCGAGTCGACCGGGTGATCCTTGCCGAAGAACAAGGCGACGGCGAGGTCTTGCGCCTGGTAGCCGGCGAGGACCCCCTTCTCCATCCGGTCGCGCACCCCTTTTTCGACGGCCGGGATGAACTGGTTCGGCACCGTGCCGCCGGAGACACAGTCCAGAAACGCGAAGTTCAGGTCTTTGTCGTAATGAAATTCGCGGAGTGACTCGAACCGTTCACGGGTGAAGTAGGTTGCCGGGTCGATATCGTGTGGTAAGGGGTAGATGCGGCAATGGACTTCGGCGAACTGGCCGGAACCGCCGGACTGTTTTTTGTGCCGGTAGCTTCCTTCGGCGTTCATCATCACGGTTTCGCGGTAGGGGATTTTCGGCTGATGCGTGATGACATCGACCTTGTCGCGTTTGTGAAGCCGTTCCTGCACGACTTGCAGGTGGAGTTCGCTCATGCCGCGGATGACCATTTCATGGGTCTGCGTATCGCGGGTGACGCGGAAGGTGGGGTCTTCCTCTTCGATTTTGTGGAGCGCGCCGGAAATCTTCTGCTGGTCGGCCCGGCTTTTCGGTTCGACGGCAAGACCGATCATGGGCGTCGGGAAGTTGATCGACGGCATGGAAATGTTTTCGCCGTTGCTGACGAGCGTGTCGCCGACCTGGAAATCGTCGATCTTGGCAACGGCGACGACATCTCCCGCGTGGGCTTCGTCGACCGATTCGACATGCCCGCCTTGAACGTCGAGCAACTGGTGAATTTTTACGCCTTTTCCCGTGCGGACATCCTTGACGACGGAATCTTTCGTCAATTTGCCGGAGAAGACGCGGATGAAACTCATTTTCGAGACGAACGGGTCGATGCGGGTCTTGAAGACCTGCGCAATGAGCGGGCCGTCTTCCGCGGCGTTGACCTGGGCGTCTTTGCCGGCGTCGGTTTTCGCCGTGCGGACGAGTTCGCCGGGGTTGAGGCCGAAGTCGACGATGGCGTCCATCAATTCTGAAATGCCGACGCCCGATTTGGCGCTGAGGCAGAAAATGGGAACCAGCGTGCCGGTCGCGATGGCCTTGGTCGCACCGCCGAGGACTTCATCGGCGGTGAGTGTCTCGCCGTTGAGATAGCGTTCCATCAGTTCTTCATCGGCTTCGACGATGGCGTCCATCACGGCGGACCCGTAGGTTGCGGGGTCGACCACGACATCGGCGGGGACTCCCCCGGCGACCTGCAGCGTGCTGACGACGCCGTGGAGTTTCGCGCCAAGTCCGACGGGGACGTTGATGGGGACGCAATTGCGGCCGAACATTTCCTGGATGTTCTGGATCAGTTGTTCGAACTGAATGTTTTCCTGGTCGAGCTTGTTGAGGATGATCATCCGGGCGAGATGGGCCTTGCCGGCGAGTTCAAACGTGCGGCGGGTGTTGGCTTCAATCCCTGCCGAGGCGTTGATGGTAATGAGTGCCGTTTCGGCGGCGCAGATGGCGCTGATGACCTGTCCAACGAAATCGGGGTAGCCGGGGGTGTCGATGGCGTTGACGCGGACACCGCGATGCTCGAAGTGGACCATGGCGGAGGAGATGGTGAAGTGGCGTTCGCGTTCTTCTTCGTCGACGTCCAACTGGCTGGTGCCGTCGTCGACGGACCCGGCGCGCGTGCCGATGCCGGCCTTGAACAGCATTTGGTCGGCGAGGGTGGTTTTACCGACGGCCCCGTGGCCGACGAGCACAATGTTGCGAATTTGTTCCGATTTGAACTTCGACATGCCGGTCCCCTTTCGCGCTGGGTGAAAACGAGTTGTCGAACGTAAGGCAGAGAGGTGACCTCTATTTTAAGAAGTCCGCCGGCAGTGTGCCATCAAAAAGGGATGTTCAAAAGCGGGAATTCCGCGAGGACGATCTTGCCGGATCGGAAAAGTCCGTCAGTGGCGCGCCTTTTCAGAACGGCGACGGCAGCAGCAGCGCGTGATGTTCGAACAGCACGCGGCGGCCGTAGGCGCCAATGGCGGGGGTGAGGAAGAGGATGAACAGGTAGAACGCCAACAGCGGCGTCAGCACCAGCCACAACGGCCAGCGGACGAGGGCCCAACTCCGTTTCTCTTTTCGAATGGCGCGGGCATAACTCCAGGCGATGAACATGCGGGACGGGTAGATCGTGGCGATGAAAATCGGCGTCACCATCCACAGGGCATCCCTGGGCGGCACGGCGACTTTCGCCAGGTACAACGGCAGAGCCAGCGTGTAAAGCAGCACGATCGACAGGAAGAACAGTATCGGCGACCGGCGGTAATATTCCCGGATGCGGCCCAACTCTCGAAACGCCGAGAAACGATTCTCGGCGGCGAAATGCGCTTGCAGAAAGGGCGTCCACGACAAGACCAGCATCAACAGGAACCCGCCGAACAAGGTCAGCAGAATCTGTCCCGGCTTCTGCGTGCTTTGCATTGCGGCGAAAAACGCGGTGGGAAGAAACAGCCAGGCGAACGCCCCGGCGAAGCCGCGCAGGCCCAGCCAGAAGTGATGCCGGAGTTTGAGCGCGGCGATGAATTCCCTCACGGCAGCGGAGGCGGTGTCGAAATAGGTTCCGGCGTAAAGCTGACCAACCAGCCAGCGAACGTTCTTGATCGGCCGGAAAAAGCACCAGAAGCCGCCCCCCCGTGCGAGCGAGAGAATCAAATGGACGGCGACGCCATAACACAGGATCACTTTCGCGATGCCCCAGGCGCCGGAAACGAACGTGCCGGGGGCGACAAGTTGGGAGTCTGCATGGGCGTCGGTGATCCAGCGGATCGGCCAGAGCCAGAGCCAGACGCCAAGGACGATTGTTCCTAACCGCGGCGCCAGCGGCAAAAGCGGGAAGCAATAGCGGAGTTTTCCGGTCCGGGCGACGCGGCCCTCGGCTTCCAGCAGGTAGCCAAGCGCCAGGAAATTGAGGAGCGGAATTGCCGCCAGCACGGCCAGCAGGAAGAACAGACTCGCCAGGCCGAAGAGCAACTCCACGCCCCAGGAGAAGGCCCGGATCGGATGCCGGAGCGGACTCGGGAACGGCGGCAGCGAATCAAACGAAAAGTAACTCGCTTCCGGGCTGAAGTCGGTGACGGCCAGCGGTTCCGGCAGAAACTTTTTCAGCGGCAGCGGGTTCAGTTCGCGTGGGGATGGCACCGGATTTCGCTTCACCGGAACGGATTCCATTCGCATGGTCATGCCAAGAGAGGCAGTTTATCATAAGCGACGAGAGAATTTACCTGGACTCGACTCGTTCGGTTGCATAATTCCGCTGAAACGCGAAGGCCGCGGCCGAGGTAATGGATGGAAGCGACGCTTCGCGGAAGCGTTCCCTCGCGACATGCGACGGCTGTTCGGTGAAGGATTCCAGATGACCAAAACCTCGTGGAAGCCCGTGTTGCCGCTGTGCATCGTGGGCGCCGTGCTGCTGCTGGTGGCCCATGCGGCCCGCAACCCGCTCCGCCGCGATGTCCCGGAACGGACGGCGATTGCCCCGGCGGACAGCACCGGCACGGTGTTGATCGCCGACCGCATTCTCTCGCAGCGCTGGCAAAAGGCGGGAGTGAATCCGGCACAAACGGCTGATGATCTGACGGTCTTGCGGCGGTTATCGCTGTCATTGCGAGGCTCGATTCCATCGCTGGAAGAAATCCGCGTCTTTGAAGCCGATACCGCGCCGCTTCGCATCGAACGCTGGACGGAACGTCTGCTCGCCGACCGGCGGTTTGCCGATTATTTCGCGGCCCGGCTTTCACGGGTGTATGCCGGCGCGGAAGACGGCCAATTCATCGTGTTTCGGCGCGACCGATTCAACGCCTGGCTGGCCGATCAACTGCACGAAAATCGGCCGTATGATCAGATCCTGCGCGAGATGCTGTCGGACCAGGGCTTGTGGACCGGTCAGCCGGCGACGAACTTCGTCACGGCGGCGGTCGCCGACGGCAACATCGATGAAAACGAACTCGCCGGCCGCACGGTGCGGGCGTTTCTCGGACAAAGGATCGATTGCGCGCAGTGCCATGATCATCCGTTCGCCGAATGGAAGCAGAATCAGTTTGAAGGTCTGGCCGCGTGTTTTGGCCAGGCGCAACTCTCCGTCGTCGGCATCGAAGACAATCCCAAGCTGAAGTACGAAGTGGAAGACCGAACCACGCTCCAAAAACGGGATGTCCGTCCCGGCGTCCCGTTCAACCCGGAATGGTATCCCGAAGAGGGGACGCTGCGGCAACGGTTGGCCGCGTGGGTCACGCATCCCGAGAACCGCCGGTTTGAACGGGCAACGGTAAACCGCATCTGGGGTTTGCTGTACGGCCGGCCGTGGATCGATCCCGTGGATGACCTGCCGAATCCCGAAGCATTCAGCAACTCCGATCTGCTCGATGTCCTCGGCAAAGATTTCCGTGATCACCAGTGCGACATCAAGCGGCTGATCGGCCTGATCACTGCGATGCAGGTCTATCGGCTGTCCTCCGAACACCCGGCGTGGGAATCGGGCGAGAACGCCAGCGCGGTCGACGAAACCTGGGCCGCTTTTCCGCTGACGCGACTGCGGCCCGAGCAGGTGATCGGCTCGATGATCCAGGCCGGTTCGTTGAAAACGGCCGACCGAAAGGCGCACCTTTTGTTCCGCACGATCCGCCTGTTTCGCGAGATCGATTTCGTTAAGGAGTACGGCGATCTCGGCGACAACGAATTGAAAGACCGTTCCGGCACTGTCTCGCAGGCCCTGCTGCGCATGAACGGCCGCTTCTCCCGGGAGACGAGCGAAGCAAATCTCGTAAGCGCCTCCGGCCGAATCAGCGCGATGGCGCCCGGCACAGACCGATGCCTGGAACTCTGTTTTCTCGTTTGCCTGTCCCGAAGGCCGACCGCGGAAGAAATCGCCGTCCTCAGCGAGTCACTGGAAGGGATTGCCGCCAACCAGCGGGCGCAAGTCGTCGAGGACATTTATTGGTCGCTGTTCAACTCCCCCGAGTTTTCCTGGAATCATTGAAGTCGGGCTAAGTGTTGAGGGCTAAGAGCTAAGGTCCAGCGGTGGAAACGAGAATCTGCGACGCTCCTTCTAACGCCTAGCGCCGAATACCTATCGCCAATTACGGACCATTGCCATGTTCAACGAACCGATCACCCGCCGTAATGTCCTGCACGCTGCCGCCGGCTTGGGGTTGTGGTTCGCGCTGCCGCCGCTCGATTTGCGGGCGGCCCAGGCGCGCGGACCCGAGCGGAAGAAATCGTTGATCACGATCTGGCTGGCCGGCGGGCCCAGCCAACTGGAAACGTGGGACCCGCATCCCGGGACCGACATCGGCGGGCCGACCCAGGGGATCGACACGACGATCCCCGAGATTCAGATCGCCTCGCATTTTCCGCAAGTCGCCGAACAAATGCAGCACCTGTCGCTGATCCGGTCGATGGTCTCCAAGGAGGGGGATCATGAACGCGGCGCCTATATGTTGAAGACAGGCTACCGGCCCGATGTCACGACGATTCATCCCGCGCTGGGAGCCATCGCTACGCAGGAATTGCCGGATCCCTCCGTTGAAATCCCGATGTTCGTCTCGCTGGGACAGGGGCCGTTTCGATCGCGCGGCGGCTACCTCGGCGATCAGTACGATCCCTATCACATCTACGAACCGGGACTGAAGGGAAGCAATCTCGATCCAGCCGTCGCAGACGAACGGCAGCAGCGGCGGTTGAAGAACCTGGAAGCGGTTTCCAAATCGTTCACCAGGGGCCGACGCTTGCGGGCGGAACAAACCCTGCATCAGCATACGGTCGACGCCGCGCTGAAAATGATGAATTCCGAACAATTGAAGGCGTTTCAGCTCGACGGCGAACCGGATTCCGTGAAGACGGCCTACGGCGACACAAACTTCGGCCGCGGCTGCCTGGTCGCCAGGCGGTTGGTCGAACATGGCGTCAGGGCCCTGGAAGTCAGCCTCGACGGGTTCGATGCCCACGCTGACAACTTCAAGGCCCATGAAATTCGCGGCAAGATCCTCGACCCGGCCCTGGCGATGCTGGTGAAGGAACTGCGCGAACGCGACCTGTGGCAGTCGACGG
This sequence comes from uncultured Planctomycetaceae bacterium, assembly GCA_964388415.1. Taxonomy (GTDB): domain Bacteria; phylum Planctomycetota; class Planctomycetia; order Planctomycetales; family Planctomycetaceae; genus CAZDGB01. The sequence continues at coordinate 8,089 of CAYMAO010000017.1, forward strand.
TGATTCTCGTCACCGGCGAGTTCGGCCGCACGCCGAAGATCAATCCCGCCAGCGGACGCGACCACTGGCCAACCGGGTTTTCCTGCCTGCTGGGCGGCGGCGGTTTGGCGTCGGGCGTCGTCATCGGCCAGACGGATCACACGGGAAAAGACAAGAACCCGACCGATCCGGTGGAAGTCAAAGACCTCTTCGCCACGGTGCTGAAAACGCTGGGCGTCGAGTACGCCAAAGAGCTTCTCACCCCGATCGGCCGGCCGATGAAACTCTGCGAAGGCACTCCGCTCGAACGCCTCCTTTAGCGACGCTTCGCAGAAGCGTGGTTCTCCGCAATGTCAGTCGATGATCCGCGAAGCGCAGGCGGCAGGATTCATCATTTCCTCGCGCGCGGGTAGAATCGAAGTGCCATGAGCACGCCCCTCACCCCGCCAATTGAAGAGACCGTCGCGATCGTCGGAGTCGGACTGATCGGCGGTTCGCTGGCGGCGGCGCTGAAGCAGCGCGGTCTTGCCCGGCGCGTGATCGGCGTCGGCCGGAATGCGGCCCGGTTGGAAGCCGCCCGCACTGCCGGACTGATCGACGCCGGGATGACCGACCTGGCGGCGGCGGCGCGCCAGTCGCAACTGGTCGTTGTTTGCACGCCCGTGGATCGCATCGCCGCGGATGTCCGGCAGGCTGCGGCGGCCATGCTCCCGGGGGCGTTGATCACGGATGCCGGCAGCGTCAAAGAGCCGATCTGCCTGGCCCTGGACGATCTGTCCGAAGGCCCGGTGACGTTTCTCGGCTCGCACCCATTGGCGGGCTCGGAGAAACAGGGATTCGAGCACGCCGATGGAACACTGTTTGAGCGCAAGGTCTGCGTCATCACCCCGCTTGCGGGTTCGCCGCGCGACCAAGTGCAAAGGCTGCATCGTTTCTGGCAGGCGCTCGGCATGACGACCTGCGAGCTGTCGCCGGCCGCCCATGATGCCGCACTGGCGTATACCAGTCATCTGCCGCACGCGGTCGCGGCGGCGCTCGCCTTGACGTTGTCTCCTGAGCATCGTCCGTTCGCGGCGACGGGATTCCGCGATACGACGCGCATCGCCGCCGGTGACCCGGAGTTGTGGACGGCGATCTTTCTGCAGAATGCCGGGCCGGTCAGCCGCGCGCTGGAAGCCGCGAGCGAGCAACTCGCCGCACTTCGAACGGCCTTGCAGCACGGCGACGCAGCGACCTTGAAAAAACTGCTCCAACAGGCGAAAACGAATCGAGACGCGTTCGGGAGGTAATTTCCAAGTCGTGGACATTCTCCGCGGGATGAATGGAATTGTGAAAGCGCGCGGCGGCCAGCCGCGGCTTCGGAAAGATCGAAACGGAATGCTTTGGGAAGTGGAAACGGCTCCGTCCGCCTCGGAGACGGATCGGGAAGCGGAACGCATCGTGCAGGCGGCCCGGACGTTCGGGTTGAAGTCAGTCGCCCGGGTTCGCACGGCACGCTCTTTTCTCCTGGAATGGGACGGGCCGGCTGAACGCCTGGCCGAGATGTCCAGATCGCTGCTGGTCGATCCCGTCGCTGAAATCTTCGTCGTGCGCCGGATCGATGCCGGCGCACCGGCGGAGAATCCTCCATCGGCCGGGCACCAGTTAAACGTTCTCTTGAAACCGGGCGTGACAGACAACGTGGCCGCAACCGTAAAGCAGGCGCTGACAGGCAGCGGCCTCGCCGTGACGGCCGTTGCGACCTGCCGAAAGTACTGGTTTGACGCCGGCGTGACCGCCGGCGACTTGCAGCGGTTAAGTCAACGCGTGCTCGCCAACGAGGCCATCGAGCGCGTCCTCTCGGGACCGCTCCGGCTGGATCACATCGGCATCGGGACGCCGTACGTTTTTCGGCTGAAGACAGAGCCGCTTCGTGAAATGACAGGCGAGCAACTGACGCATCTCAGCCGTGAGCGGCAGTTGTATCTCAGCCAGGTTGAGATGGAGACGATCCAGCGCCACTTTCAAGACCTGGGCCGCGATCCGACGGACATCGAACTGGAGACCGTTGCTCAAACGTGGAGCGAACATTGCTCGCATAAGACGCTCAAAGGCCGCATCCGCTATCGAGACAACGGCATCGAACGTGTCTTTGAAAATCTGCTCAAAGAAACCGTCTTCGCTGCCACCGATCAGCTCCGCAAGCAAGCCGGGGCCGGCGACTGGTGCGTCAGCGTGTTTCGCGACAACGCCGGCATCGTCACATTTGACGCCCGTAATCATGTCTGCTTCAAGGTCGAGACGCACAATCATCCCTCGGCGATTGAACCTTACGGCGGCGCGAATACCGGCTTGGGCGGCGTCATTCGCGATCCGCTGGGTACCGGGCTGGGAGCCAGGCCGGTCTGCAACACCGACGTGTTCTGCTTCGCCCCGCCCGACACGCCGGTCGAGTCGTTGCCGCCCGGCGTGCTGCATCCGCAAGCCGTGCTCGAAGGCGTGGTCTCCGGCGTGCGCGATTACGGCAATCGCATGGGAATCCCGACCGTCAACGGGGCCGTCTTTTTTGACGAGAGGTACCTCGGCAACCCATTGGTCTTCTGCGGAACGGTCGGCCTGATTCCCGTCGACAAATGCGACAAGCACGTCGAACCGGGTGATTTCATCGTCGCTGTCGGCGGGCGAACCGGCCGCGACGGCATCCACGGGGCCACCTTTTCTTCCGCCGAGTTGACGGAGAACAGCGAAATGCTGTCCGGCGGAGCGGTGCAGATCGGCAACGCCGTGATGGAAAAGATGGTGCTGGACGTGATCCTTGCGGCCCGCGACCAAGGACTGTATCGGGCGATCACCGATTGCGGGGCCGGCGGCTTCAGCAGTGCGGTCGGCGAGATGGGCGAGGAGTCCGGCGCGGAGGTCTGGCTGGAGACAGCCCCGCTCAAATACGCCGGGCTGTCGTACACGGAAATCTGGATCTCCGAAGCGCAAGAGCGGATGGTGCTCGCCGTGCCGCCGGAGAACTGGGATCGATTTCACAACCTCTGTGCCGCGGAGGGGGTCGAAGCCACAGTGCTGGGGAAGTTCACCGACACGCAGCGGCTGGTGTTGAAATTCGAGAACCGGCCGGTCGGCGAATTGTCGATGGACTTTCTGCACAACGGCCGCCCGCCGGTGGTGCGTGATGCCGTTTTTGACCCGCCGCCGGAGCGGGACTGGGTGCCTCCCGAGCAGCCCCGCTATGACGCCGAGCTGAAGGCCATTCTCGGCAGCCTGAACGTGTGCAGCAAGGCGTGGATCATCCGGCAATACGATCACGAAGTGCAGGCCGGCAGCGTGGTGAAGCCCTTGGTCGGCGTGCAGTGCGACGGCCCGTCGGATGCCGCGGTGATCCGGCCCGACCTGAATTCCGCTCGGGGCCTGGTCGTTTCCAACGGAATGAATCCGCGGTACGGGGATTTGGACCCCTACTGGATGGCGGCGGCGGCGATTGACGAAGCCGTCAGGAATTGCGTCGCCGTCGGCGCCGATCCGTCGCGGATCGCCATTCTCGACAATTTCTGCTGGGGCAACACCGAACGGCCGGAAACGCTGGGGACGCTGGTTCGGGCCGCGCTCGCCTGCCACGACGTCGCGCTGGCGTTCCGGACGCCGTTCATCAGCGGCAAGGACAGCCTGAACAACGAGTTTTCCTTCCAGGACCGCGACGGGCAGCGGCAAACCGTCGCCATTCCTTCGTCGCTGCTGATCAGCGCGCTCGGCCAGATCGCCGATGTCGGGCGCTCCGTCACGATGGACCTGAAACAGCCGGAGAACTTGATCTACCTCGTGGGCGCAACGAAGGCGGAACTCGGCGGCAGTCATCTGGCGCTGGTTCGGCGGGCCATCGGCGGTCAGGTGCCAAGAGTCGATCTGGAGCAGGCTCCCAGGATCTTTTCCGCGGTTCACGCCGCAATGCGGCAAGGCCTGGTGAGCAGTTGCCATGATCTGAGCGAAGGGGGCCTGGCCGTTGCCGCCGCCGAGATGGCCTTCGCCGGCGGACTGGGGATCGATCTCGACTTGCAGCCGCTCCGAGAGGCGTGCGGCCTGCAATCCGCAGTCGAATTGTTGTTTTCCGAAAGCACGACGCGATTTCTGCTGGAGGTCCCCAACCCTGCCAGCCGGGAATTGGAAGCCCTGTTCGACGGTTTGCCGCTCGTGCAGTTGGGCGAAGTCACCGCCACGCCGACGATGCGGGTTTTCGACGCTGTTGGAAAACTAGTCGTCGACGCGTCGTGCGCCGAGCTAAAAGACGCGTGGCTGAAGCCGCTGGCACTGGGGTGAGGTGCGGGGAATCGGTCCCGGCGTCGCCGACGCCGGGCTTTGGGGGTACCGACTTGCGGCCTCAGAACAGTGCCGTGATCGGGTCGCCTTCCACGGCGCGGACGGGGCGGCCGAGCGGGTCGCGCAGGGTGGCTTCGGGGTCGATACCCAGCGCGTGGTACACCGTGGCGAGCATGTCTTCCGGCGACACGGGGTTCGACGTCGGATACGCGGCGTCCCGGTCGCTGGAACCGAAGACTTGGCCTCCGCGGATACCGCCGCCCGCCAGGCAGGCCGTCTGCACGGCTCCCCAGTGATCGCGCCCGCCTGCCGGGTTCAGCTTGGGCGTGCGGCCAAATTCACCCCACATTGCCACCAGTGTTTCATCCAGCAGCCCGCTGCCGGAGAGGTCGTCCAGCAGAGCGCCGATTCCCTGATCGAGCGACGGGAGGCAATACACCTGCTTGAGCATCTCGGTCCCGGTGTGGCCTTCAAACGGGCCATGGTTGTCCCACACATTGGCGACGTTCCCCCCCTTCTGGATATACATCCAGGAGATCGTCACCAGTTTGACGCCGGCTTCCACCAGTCTTCGGGCCAACAGGATCGCCTCGCCCCATTCGTTGCGGCCGTACCGGTCGCGGGTGTGCTGATCCTCGAACTCGATGCGAAAGGCCCTTTTGGCCACCGGGGACGACAGCATGCTGAAAGCCTGTTGCCGATAGTTGTCCAGGTCTTTCAGCGACCTGCTCTTTTCCAGTTGCCGCTCGACCTGCTCGACGGTCGACAGCAAACCCTGCCGGGCCAGCAGCCGTGTCTCGGCCATCTCGGGGGGCAACGTCACCGGGTGCGTCGGCTTCTCCGGCGTTTCCTCCGCGGCGGCGACTTCCATCGGATCGTGCTGGCCGCCCAGGAATCCGGCATACGTCCCCGCATAGGTCGATCCGTCATGACCAATCGGGCGTGGAATGGTCACGGCGGCCGGCATCGCCCCGAACGGCGGCGTGAAATACGACACCACCGAACCGATGTTGGGCGCATCCCGGCGGCTGCGCTGATTGCGCGGCACGGCTATCGTATTATTGATGTGGCCCGTCAGTGTCCGGTAGACCGATGGTTCGTGGTTGTTGCTGTCATGAGAGAGGGACCGGATCAGCGCGACCTTGTCGGTGTGCCGGGCAAAATTCGGCATGTGTTCGCAGACATCGATGCCGGGCGTCACGGTGGAAATCGGCTCGAACAGGCTGCGCACGCCAACGGGCGACAACGGCTTCATGTCCCACATGTCCTGCTGCGGCGGCCCGCCCCACAGGTAAATCAGAATGCAGGACTTCGCCTTGCCGGTCGTCTTCCGGGCGGACAGGGAGCCGGCCGCGGACAACGACCGAGCCTCGAGAAGTTGCGGCAGCGTCAACGCACCGAGACCGACGCGTCCCAACCGCAGCATGGCGTCGCGTCGATGCAGCATAGTATGACCTTTTGGACCGGGAAGGCCCGGGACGAGCGACTTGAATCCTGTGCGTTGATTCTATAAAAGAACGTTAGCGCGTTCAAGACGGGCCTGGCACATTTTCCATCGGCCCTTCCCCCATCTCACCGCGCGCGACGGAAAATGGCTGATTTTCAAGCATGCCTGATCCTGATACACCGGCCCTGATCGACGAACGCCCCACCCGGGTCCGCTGGCTGGTCGTCGGCCTGACGGCTGTCCTGGCGATCGTGATTTATCTTCACCGGTCGGCCACATCACCGACGCGATCCAGAATTCTTCAGGAATTCGTCGCTGCCGGATACGAAATCGATGACCTGGGAATGGGCCGGATCCAGGCGGCCTTCAGTTGGGGTTATCTGTTCCAGGTCATCGGCAGTCTGGCGGGGACGCGATTCGGGAACCGCTATGCCTTGACGACATTTGCCCTGGGAACATCACTGGCGGTGCTGACGGCGGGGCTGGCAAGGTCTCCGGCGATGCTCTGGTTCTCGTTGTTCGCCATTGGAGTCTCGCAGGCCGGCATCATTCCGTGCATTTCACAGATGTTCAAGGACTGGATTCCGCTGCCCCAGCGCGGTTTCGCCAGCGGGATTTTTACCGGGTCGATGGCGACCGGCAGTGCGCTGGGAGCGCTATGCACGGGATTCCTCATCGAATATCTCCCCTGGCAGGCCATCTTTTTTGTCCATGCCGGCCTGGGCCTGGCCTGGGCCTGTCTGTTCGGATGGTGGTTTCGCAATCTTCCCCGGCAGCATGCGTGGGTCAACCCGGCGGAGGTATCGCTGATCCGGGCTGCACAGCCCACGGGCGATGCGGGGGCCTCGTCGGCTGGCTGGCCGGTCTGGCGGGGCATGCTGACCTGCAGGAGCCAGTGGGCCAATTGTGCCCAGCAGTTCTTCCGCAACTTCTTTTTTTTCTTCTTCATTTCGGGGTGTCCTTCATTCCTGGAGTACGCCTACGGAATCTCGCCCCGTACCGCGGGGATGCTGACCGCCATCCCCTTGACCACGGTCATCTTCGGGACGCTGATCGGCGGGCAGGTGCTCGATTCCGTCTACCGAGTGACGCAGAACAAGTATCTCAGCCGCAGCGGACTGGCCTGCGCCGGACATCTCCTGTGCGGAGCGTTGCTCGGAGCCGCCGCGTGGGTGCCGAACGTCTACCTGGCGGTCCTGGTGGTCGGCATTGGCATCTTCTTCTACGGCGTCAGTTCCCCGTGCACATGGGCCGCGACAATGGACCTCGCCGGCAAGCACACTTCGCTGTTCATGTCGGTGACGAACATGGTCGGCGTGTTCGCCGGCATCATCTGTCCCTCGGTGGTCGGCCAGATGTTTGTGGCGGCCAAAGCCGGGGAGATCAGCTGGAACCGGATATTTTTCCTGTTCGCGGGGATCAACCTGTGTGCCGCGCTCTGCTGGGCCTGCATCAATTCGAGCCGCCCGGCGAAGTTGCCGGCGTGATTCCAAATGCGTAGGGTATTTCAAATCGGCGAAGCTTGTACCCTTGGGAAAGACCTCGATGACCGACCGACTGTGCCGCTGGGGAATTCTAGGGACGGCGAATATCGCCCAAAAGAACTGGCAAGCGATCCGCCTCGCCGGAAACGCCACGCTTGCCGCCGTGGCAAGCCGGTCGCTGGGCCGCGCGCAGAAGTTCATCGAGGAATGCCAGGGGCATGTGCCGTTTCCCACGGTGCCGCGCGGCCATGGCAACTATGAGGAACTGCTGAACGCGCCGGATGTCGACGCCGTCTACATCCCCCTGCCCACCGGCCTGCGCACGGAATGGGTGATTCGCGCGGCAGAGGCCGGCAAGCATGTGCTGGTGGAGAAGCCGGTCGGCGTCACCGCCGCCGACGTCGACGCCATGCGGGCCGCCTGTAAGAAGTACAAAGTCCAATTCATGGACGGCGTGATGTTCATGCACAGCGCTCGCTTGCCGAGACTGCGCGAAGTCCTCGACGACGGACAAAGCGTCGGCGAGATCCGGCGGATCACGGCTCAGTTCAGCTTTCTCGGTTCGGACGAGTTCATGCAGCAGAACATCCGCGCCAGCCATGAGCTCGAACCGCTCGGCTGCCTGGGCGATCTCGGCTGGTACACGATTCGTTTTTCCCTCTGGGCCATGAAATATCAGATGCCCCTCTCCGTCACCGGTCGGTTGATCCGCGAGGTCAAACGCGATCCGAACGGAGCCGGCGTGCCGACGGAATTCGCGGCGGAACTCGTCTTTCCGGGCGGGGTGACTGCGGCGAACTATTGCTCGTTTCTCACGCAGAATTCGCAGTGGGCCAACGTCAGCGGAACGCAGGGTTTCGTGCACGTTCGGGATTTTGTGATTCCGTTCTTCGGCTGCGAGACAGAGTTCACCGTGACGAATGCAGCCGTCACGAAAAATGGATGCGACTTCAACGCCGAGGATCACACCCGCACGGTCCGCGTTCCTGAATACGGCAGCGGCGCCGAAACAGCCCAGGAGACAAACATGATCCGCACGTTTTCGCAACTGGTCTTGAGCGGCCGGATCGATGAGTCCTGGGGCGACATCGCCTGGAAAACGCAGAAGGTGATGGACGCCTGCCTGCACTCGGCCCGGCAAAACGGCGCGCCGGTCACGCTGTGAAATCAAAGCCCGCCGTCGGCGACGGCGGGAACGCTTCTGCGAAGCGTCGCTAAGCCGGCCGCAGCACCACCTGCGCCGGGTTGATCGCCGCGTATTTCCCTTTGTTTGCGGTGATCTCGAACGCCTCCGGGACCTTGTCGAGACCGTGCAGAACGTGCGTGATGGTCGGCTTCAGATGAACCCGGCCGGATGACGCCAATCGGACCGTGTGCGCCAGGTGGTCCAGCGTGCTGATGTCCGGGAAAATGTACCTTAGGCTGCGTTCGCGGAGCGTGTCGATGTTGAGTTCCAGCGGACCGCCAAACCAGGAGACGCCGACGATTTTGCCGCCCGACCGGACCGAATCGATGGCTTGCCGGAGGGATTGCGAACCGGCGAGTCCCTGCTTGGGGCTGCCGCCGGCGCATTCAAAGACAATGTCAGCCCCGTTGCCTTCCGTCAATTCACGGATCGCGGCCACCGGCTCGGCCGTCCGGGCGTTGATCGAAATATCCGCGCCGAGTTCTGTCGACATCCGACACGATTCATCCCGAACATCAACCGTGATGATTCGCCCCGCCCCGCTGATCCGCGCGATCTGCAGGCACTCCAGGCCCATGCTTCCCTGGCCGAAAATGACGACGGTCTCTCCCATTTGAATCTGGGCCGTCTCTACGGCGGCGACGCTGTCGCTCAGCGATTGCAGGCACGCCGCTTCGCTGTCGCTGATGTTGTCTGCCACCTTGACCAGCGAAATCTCCGGGAGAATCGCCACTTCGCTGAAACAGCCCGGCAAATCAAACCCGATGACGGGTCCCTGCCGGCACAGCGTGCTCCGCTCTGTCAGACACAGCGGGCAATTCTGACACGGCAGTTTGGCCCGCGCTGCGACGCGGTCGCCCACTTTAAACCGCGTGACGCCGGAGCCCAACTCGACGATCCTCGCACAGAATTCGTGTCCGAAAAGTTGGATCGGCGCCTCGGACTCGAGACGGCGTTTGACCCGGTCGTAAGCCAGCGTCGGGATGCCGAACGCCAATTGCGCCTCCGTAACGCTGGGCTGCACGACCAGCGGTTCCACCAGCACGTGATGCGGCTTCAGCGCGGGAACCGCAACGTCATCCAGCCGCAAGTCGCTGAATCCGTAGAATCGCCAGGCTTTCATGGGGAGGATGCTCCATTGTAGGGCGGGTCGAGTCTTCGAGGCCCGCCGATTGGTTTCATTGCAGCGAATCGGTGGGCCTCGCGAAACGCTCGACCCACCCTACAAAACTCGTTCAAACTTCTGCAACGTGTGACACTCCGGCGAGACCAGGCCGCGGTTGCCGCCGGCGGACATCACGACTTCGGAAACGTAGACATCGCCGTGCGAATCGACGCGGATGTCATGCGGGGCGAAGAAATCGCCCGGTGCGCAGGGGTCGTCGCCGCCGCCCCAGCGAGATAGCAAATCGCCCGTCAGGCTAAATACCGACACGCGGCCGCCGGGGGCATTCGCGCCCGGCGGCGATGTTCCCGGCCACATCCCGGCACGGTAACCCAGCTCAGCAACGAATAGATTTCCTCCAGCGTCAAACGTCACCTGGCACGGCCGGGCGATGTCCGTCCATTGATCCAGAAACTTGCCGGCCGGCGCAAATATCTGGATGCGGCTGTTCTCGCGATCGGCGACGAACACGCGGCCATCTGCGGCAATGGCGATCCCATGCGGTACGCGGAATTCGCCCGGTCCCGTCCCCGGCTGTCCCCAGGACGCCAGCAATTCGCCGGATGAAGAGAATCTGTGCACGCGGGCGTTGCCATAGCCGTCGGAAACGTAGATCTCGCCACCGGGAGACAACGCGACGTTCGTCGGAAAATAAAACGGAGGCCCGGCGTGCCGAATCGTGCGGAAATCGATGCTCGTCGCCCCGGTGTCCGACGGCCTGCCGCTTGTGCCCAGCGTCATGAGCAACTGGCCGTCCGGCGTGAATTTGCGGACCGTGTGGTTAAAATCATCCGTGCAATACACAGAGTCATCCGGCCCGATGGTGATGCCGTGGGCGTGCACGATCACGCCCTCTCCCCAGGCATCGAGCCGGTTACCGTCGCGGTCGTAAACCGTCACCGGTTGGTCGCCGCGGTGGAACACATACACCCGGTCGCGGCTGTCGACCGCCGCGGCGGAGACTTCGGCCCCCTGATAATCGGCGGGCGAGTGCTGCCACCGAGGAACAGCCCGATATCGAAAATCGCCCGTGCCGAATACTTCCGTCTGGTGTGTCATCCGTCGGATCTTCCGGGAATCTCAGCGAGCCGCGTTCGTTTTTTCGTCAGATGAACCGACGGCAAGTATACCGCATCTACGAACGTGCCGATGCGCCGCAGGTCCATGACGTGATGAGGGGCTGCGCAGGCCAACGAGGTCCCGGCGTCGCCGACGCCGGGCTTTGGCGGGGCGGGAGAATTGTATGCGGCGCGGCAGCGCGGCGTTCAAGCGGCTTCGAGCGAGCGCGCCTTTCGAGACCAGTCGATCCAAGATGCAATTTCCTCCAGATCGGGCGGCTTGCCGGACCTGAGGATGCGTTTTCCCGGCGTGGACGTCGCGAACGCGGAGATCACCTTGTGCAATTCTTGCGGATCATGAACCGCCAGGCGACTGGGATCCTGGATGCCGCACGCGACAAGCATCTGAGCGTCATGCCCGTGAATTTCCGGAATGCAACAGATCAGCTTCGCCTGGGCCTGCCAGTTTTGAATGGTCTCCGACTTGATCTGACCATCGCCGAGTTGCTCTGAGACGGAATACGGATCGCAATTCAGCAGGTCGGCCACGGTTCTGATTTTGACGCGATTCAGTCTCCTCGCGGTTTTCGGGCCGATGGACGGCGCATCCACCACGGGACTCGACCGCGACAATCGGAAACGCAGCGAACTCTCGCCGGCCTCCGCAGAGCTTCGTGTCCCCGGCGACCGGCGACGTCGAGTCGACGATCTTGACTCGCTGGTCGAATCCACTTCGGCAGCTAGGTGAGGCTCGCGAACAGACTGACGTTGATTTCGCGTCCGAAGTCCGGCGAAAGATTGCGTTGACCGCCGTGAACGCCGCGAGCGCCGTCGTCTCGGCATACCTGAGGAATTCCACAGTCGCTCGGAGTTTTCGATGCGCCGGGGATTGCGAGACGTATGGATCAGTTCCCTGAGGCGATCGGCGTCCATTGCCGCTGCCGGCTTGATCCGTGACGTGAATCGGAACCACCTCAGGCGTGCGGACAATTCGTCCTCCGCAGTGCGGCTGAGACCATCTGCGTCGCGAATTCCGCAATGGGCCAGCAGGTCGGCTTCCGCGGAACTCACGCCGGGCAGGCTGCTCAACAGCCGGGCCGTGTCTTGCCAATGCGCAACGCGGGCTGGCGAAACGCACAAACCCTGCAAGAGCCGTGTCTGGTCGGCAGGAAGTTGAAGCAAGTCGCGAACAGTGCGGACGCCCAATCGGCGGAGCTTCCTGGTCTTCTGCCTGCCGATCGACGAAACCGCATCGATCGAATCGTCGAGCGACAGTTCCCCGGCGTTCTCATCGAGACCGGCTGTCAGCGATTCGTCCACAACGCGGTGCGACGAAAGGACCGTCTGAGTCGGGACGGTTCGCGCAGGCTCTTGGACGTGTCGTTCAAGACGGCTCCTGTTGACGGAAGCCGGGGCCGTCATTGCCGTGCCAATGTGATTCGTTGCGTTGATAAAGCTCGGTTCGGGAATCGGAGCGATCGGGACGCTCAACAACGGGGCTGCCGCCAGCGGGGCCGACGGCACATCGCGCGCTGCCAACGGACGTTTGGTCTGAGTCCGGGTGAGACGCTGCAGGTGCGCGCCCTGCGCCTGGCAGATTCCGGCCAGTTGCTCGTGGCACGTAAACAGAATGACTTGGCTGCCCTCGTGCGAAAATTCGTTGAGCACGTCAACCGCCGCCTTCTGCCATTCGAGATCATTGTCTGCCAGCACGTCATCCAACAGCAGCGGGAATTGCACGCCGCGCCGGCGATATTCGCGAACCATCGGCAAGCGCACCAGCATTGAGACCAGGCGCTGAGTCCCGGCACTGAGCTGCGGCCACGCACGCCAGACCGCGCCGGACGTCAAGACTTCGAGTCCTTCGTCGAACGGGCTGACCCTCACGGCCCGCAGTTCTCCTTCCGTAATCCGGCAGAGAGTCCTCGATGTTTCCGCCAGGAGGGACGGCATGTGGCCGGACGCTTCCAATTCGTTCAGACGCTGGATCACCGCGGCCGGCGCCTCCAGCGTATTGTGCGTCCGCTGCAACTGATCCAGCCGGATTCGATGGTCGCGGATCTCGTTCCGCAGTCTCGCCAGACGCTCGGCGTCGCTTTGATCCGCACGCTGTTTCTGCAGCGCATCCAGCAGGTCAGCCACGCGCGCACAAGTCTCTTCTTCCCGAGACAGCCGGTCCTTGATTTCTCTGCGCCGCTGGTCCAGGCGGTTCAACTCTTCCAGAGACACGGTCGGGATCAGCGGCTGCGGAACCGGGAGAAGAACTACGGGTCCAAATTGAATCTTCAGCAGCCGGCTGGCTCGACAACGGATTTCCTGCTGTGCCGCCAGATGCCGGGCACAGCCGCACAGCCTTTGTTCGCCAGGACATTGGAGCCAGGTGTGCAGGCCGTGATTTTTCAGTCGGTCGATACAACGCGGCTTCCTGTGGGCGACGCGTTCAGACCAGGCTTGAATTCCCCGAATCGCTGCCGCGACCTCTTCCAGTTCGGCGCGCACATCGCATTGGCAGTGCGCGTTGCAGTGTTCTCCCGATGCGCCGCGCAGTTGCTCCAACCGAGCCTGAATTTCGGTCCGCAGGGACGCCGCGCGGGCGCTGTGTTCGGCCGCGTGCACTTCACCGCACTGCGAACACGGCGCGGGCCCGGTCTGCCGGAGCACAATCTCCTCGACGGCCTGCAGCAGCGAGCGTTCCGCATCGAGGACGCGCGCCTGGATGCCGACGGCGATCTCGGGACGATTCCACTGCCGGCGGAGCTCCGATTCTCGCTCCTTGAGATCGTGCAGGAGTTCGTTCGAATGCAGCAGTTGCCGCTCGTGCAGTTCCAGTTCCTGCAGCGCGATGTTCCACAGGGAAAGCGAATGCTCGGTCTGTTCGCAGGGCAGCGTCGGAACAGGAACCGGCGCCGCCAGAGCGCGCTGGGAATCGGCGTCATTCCATTCGCGTTCGACCAACTGGAGATCGCGATTCAACGCGGCCAGCGTGCTGCGGCTGTCCTCCAGTTCGCGCAGCCGGCTCTGAAGGGAATTCTCGATCTGCGCCAGTCTCTGCTGATGCTCCGTTTCGGCGCGCTGCAAATCTTGAAGCAGTTGCTGGTGACGCTGTTCTTCGGCGTCCAAATCCTCGTGCGGGAACTGCGAACAGAGCTGCCACTCGAGCGCCTCGCGCCCGACAAGGCCTTGCGACAGTTCCGTGCCGAGTTGGAGACCGTCCTCACGCGCCGCACGCAGCAGACGCCGCAGATCGCCCGCTTCCGAATTTCGGGCGAAGAAGACTTGCCGAATCGCCGGGTGATTCAGCCGTCCGATCGCATGCCGCAGGTCGTTCGCGGGATGACCGATGAGAGACACAATTTCAGGCCGGCAGACGCCATCCGGCCGCACGGGGTGAACGATGGCCTGCGCGCCCCGCTCGGAAACTCGCACCGAACCCACCAACGGTCGAACCGGTTGCTCCGGCGGCTCCATCGGGCAGAATGTTTCGCGCACGACCGCCCACGCGGAACTTTTTCCCGTGCCGTTCGCGCCGAAAACCGTATTGAACCCCGGCGTGAATCCGTGCAACTGGACGGCAAAATTCGTCTCGGGGCACATCGCGCTGATGTGTTCAAGCTTCATGATGACCGCAAATTTCTATGGCTCAAAGGGTTGAGTGAACGCCGATCGCCCTGCTTACGACCGAGTCTGATAGCGACTTTCGGTGTTCAAGGCAATAGAAATTTCCAGCTCGGCCGGAGGCAAAATCCCTCGGGTGCGCGATGTCTCTTGCGGGCGCATCCGCTGGTTGGTGGTTTGAAAGACTGTCGATCTTCAGGAACGTGAGATGTTGCTTTCAGCCCTCTGGGCAAAAAATCATCCGGACAGAGATCAATAGGGAAATCCCATCAGGCCACCAAACAACGGATGCACCCGTTTACATGCAGGCAGAGTTGATCGAGCCGGCCGGGTCAGGTCGACATCGCGCGCTCGACGGCCTCGATCAGTTCCTGAAAGCGAAACGGCTTTTGCAAAAAACCCGCAGCGCCTTCCGCGAAGGTGGATTGCTCGTTATAGCCGCTGGTCAGAACGACCCGGACCGCAGAGTTGATTCGGCGCAATTCCGCCAGGGTTTCTTCGCCGCCGAGGACCGGCATCGTCATGTCGAGAAGCACCAGCGAGATGTCTGCAGCGGCAGACTGATAGAGTTCCACCGCGACGCTTCCGTCGCAGGCGGTCAGAACAGTGAAACCCGCCTTTTCCAGCATCGCCTGGACCAAGTCCCTGACACCGGCCTCGTCGTCGACCACCAGCACCGTTCCTCGCAGCGATTGCGGCACAACATCCACTGCCGGCAAAACAACGGCCGGAAGCGGATCGGTCGCCTCCGGGAACATGACCTGGAAGGTCGATCCCTGGCCAGGTTGGCTATGCACTCGTATGGCACCGTGGTGACCGCGGATGATCCCCAGCACGGCAGCCAGCCCAAGTCCGCGCCCGGCGGATTTGGTCGTAAAAAATGGATCGAAGATCCTGGCCCGCGTCGCCTCGTCCATGCCGACGCCGGTATCGGCGACTTCCAGAATGACGTATTTCCCCGGCGGAAGCTGCTCTTCGAGGTAGGAACCCGACAACTCCTCGCGGCCGCAGTTCATCGCCCGGGTGGTCACGGAAATCTCGCCGCTCCGGTCCTCCAACGAGTCCGAGGCGTTGATGATCAGGTTCATGATGATCTGACGCAACTGGGCCGCATCGGCCCGGACCGCGGGGAGATCGGCCGGCAGGGAATAGCGTACCTGGGCTTTTTTGCTGACGGACATCTGCAGCAGCGGACCGAGATCCCTAACGAGTTCCGAAAGATTCACATCCTGTACTGCGAATTGCCCTTTGCCGGAATAGGCCAGCATCTGTTGCGTTAATTCGGCGGCGCGTCGGGCGCTGGTGAGCACGCGATCCAGGTGCAGCCGGCAGGCAGAGCCTTCCGGCTGCATGGTCATCGCGAGATCGGTAAAGCCCATGATGCTCGTGAGAATATTGTTGAAATCGTGGGCGATCCCGCCGGCAAGCACCCCCAGGCTTTCCAGTTTCTGGGTATGCTGCAACTGCGCCTGCAATCTCCGGCTCTCCTCTTCCGCCTGGCGCCGGGCCGTGACATCGCGGATGACCGCCAGCACGCCTTGCGAAGCCGGCAACGGAACCAGCCTCGCGTCGTACCAATGCACGCCGTCCGGTTCGTGCAAGGAATACTCCGCTTCCTGGATGGTTTCTTGTGAAATCGCCGCCGTCACACCGATCATCAGTCGGCGACCGACATCTTCGGGGAGAAAGGATTGCATCCGGCGGTTGAGAAATTCCTCGGGCGGGACCAGGGTGCGTCCGCCGCCGGAAAATCGGCGGATCGTTCCGTCGGCGTCCATCCAGAAATGGAGGTCCGGAAATGCATCCATCAAGGCCTGGGTTTCGGCGGCGGACTGCAGGGCGGCCAGTTCCGATCGCTTTCGATCCGTGATGTCCAGATTCAGCCCGCTGAACCGGAGGGCGCGGCCCTTTCGATCACGCTCGACTCGGCCCAGTCCGTTCATCCAGCGGACGCCGTCTTTCAACGGAATCGTGCGAAACTCCTCATTCCAGAGATCGCCGCCGCCGGGTTCCAGCATTGCCAGAATGCGTGCCTGCAACCGGCCGCGATCCTCAGGATGGACGTGACTCATCCAGAGTTCATGAGAGGCCAGCGCTTGGGGATCGATTTCGTAGTGTTCTCCATAGCGCCGATCCCAAGTCGCGATGTTGCCCGCGACATCCCAAGACCAAGTTCCCGCGTGCGAGGCATCCAGCGCGAGCCGCAGGCGTTGTTCGTTTTCACGCAGCGAATCTTCCGCACGCCGCCGGGCCGTGATGTCGAAATGCGTGATGATCGCTCCGCCTAGTTCGGCGGACGGACGGACCACCTGCATCAGGAACCAGCGCGGGCCGTCCTGCGCTGGCCGGGGGTATTCCAATTCAAACCGCTCCTGCCGGCCGTCGATCACACGGACGATCCCCCGGAGGGCCTCTGCCGCCGAATCGCTTCCGCCGAACGCCGTCGATCGGCAGACCGAAAAATAGTCGCCGCCCAGTTCCAGATGGGTCGCGTAAGCGTCGGTCTGGGTTTCACCGATGCGGCTCCACGGCGCGTTGACGGCGACGATGCGGCCCCAGCGGTCGATGACGGCGATTTCCACGGGCACGCTGTCCAGCACGGCCTGGGTGAATTGCTCGCTGCGTCTTAACGCGTCCTCCGCCCGAACCCGATCCGAAATATCGCGGGCGACTCCAAACAGGCCCGTCAAGTGGCCAGACGCGTCTTTCCTCGCGGCGACGCGGTCCTCCAGCCAGCGGTACGCTCCGGTGAGGCCGTGTCGAAACCGATAAACCCGGCTCACCGGTTCCGAATTGGAGACGAGTTGCTGCATCGCCGCCTGCATGGCTGGCCAATCTTCGGCATGAAGGTGCTCCGCCCAGATTTCGGGCCGGCTGAGAAAGTCCTCGCTGGTGAAGCCCAGCATCTCTTTGCACTGCGGGCTGACAAACGTCATCCGCCCGTGAAATGGATCGCCGTCGATCTCGACCGACCAGACCACATCCTGGATGCTTTCCACGAGTTGGCGATACCGGGCTTCGCTTTCACGGATGAGCGTTTGAGCGCGCTGCAGTTCCGAGATGTCCTGCCCGATCGCCAGCAGGCCGCGCACCTGCTGCCGACCGTCCAGCACTCGGCAGGCATTCCACAAGATCGTCCTTCGGCTGCCGTCCCGATGCAGCACTTCGTTGGGGTAGGCAACCGTCGGCCTGCCGAGAAGAATCTGCCGGATTTCCTCTGCCACGCCGGCTCTTGCCTCTTCCGGCAGAAAGTTGACCAGGTAGTCTTCGCCCAGCACTTCGGCCCGAGTACGGCCGTAAATGATTTCGGCGGCGCGGTTCCATTCGAAGAGCCGGTAGTCTTCCGTCATGCCGACCACGACGAATTCTCCCGCATCCAGAATCGCGCGCAGCCAGATTTCGCTTTCCTGCAAGTTGAGTTCCGAGAGCCGGCGCTCGGTGATGTCCACCCCCGTGCCGCCGACGAATTTTCGGCCCTGCGAATCCCGGACCAGAAATTTGAAGACGAGCCAATAACCGTCGGTCCCGTCCAGGTTGCGGGCTTCCTCAATGACTTCAAGCGTTTGCCCGCCACCCAGCACCGCGAGATCATTGTCCCGATACATGCGGGCGATTTCCGGCACCCAGAGATCGGCATCCGTTTTTCCGCGCCAATCCTTCTCGGTCAGGCCAAACAGCCGCTCGAAGCGGGGGCTGAAATAGACATACCGGCCGGCTTCGTCTTTCATCCAGGCGATACCGGGGCTGTAATTCATGAACGCCTGGAACCGGTCCTCGCTTTCCGCCAGTGCCGTCTCCGCCCGGCGTTGTGCCGTGATATTTCGGATGACCGCCAGAACCGCGACAACCTCGCCGTCGGGGCCGAGTTCCGGCATCATCCGGACGGCGTAATGCTGCTCGCCAAGCGGGCCGTCGAACCGGCAGAGAACCTCGTGCACCGCTTTTTCGCTCAGCACGCGCTGGAACCCGTCTTCCAGCAGATCGCAGAGCGCGTTGGGGATCCCCAATTCCCAGGGCGTTTTTCCCAGCACCACATCGCGAGGAATCCCGACTTCGGCCAGCCACTGCCGATTCACGTACAGGTGCCGGAATTCCCGATCCAACCGGACGACCAGGTCCGGCAGGTTGTCTACCAGCGAATTCCAGTCCGGCGCGAGTTCAGGCATGATGCGGCTCCGGAATAGCAGTCAGCACACGACGAATCGATCGTCCCCTCCCGGATCGTCTGGAAATGCGAACAGCAAATCGCCCGGGAAGACGCACAGCCGCCAACGGATCAACCCTCCAGACCGGGCCTGCCGCTGCGAACCCTGATCGTAGAATCAATTGCCGCGGCAATCAATCTGTCGCGAACCGTTCGCCGGCCCCAAGGGATCGCATCCGGAGTTGGTAGAAATGGAGAAACAAAGGTGGAGAAGCAAGTTGTCAGGAACGAACGGCAATGTCGTCTCAGGCACCATTGTTTTGTCTGTCCCTTTGTTCTGTCGGCCTCAAATCAGCCCGGCGATTTTCACGCCCTTGTCGAGTAGGTGCTGCGGGCGGCCGTTATGATCGATGAACGTCTCGGTCGTGTCGATTCCCAACACATGGTACATCGTGGCCAGCACATCCTGGGCGTGGAACGGCTTGTACCGAGCCGTCTCGGCCCGGGCGTCCGTTTCGCCGACCGCCTGGCCCATCCGCAGTCCGCCACCGGCGACCAGCACGCAACTGGCGGCTGGCCAGTGGCCCCGGCCATCTGTGGAAACATCGCCGATCTTCGGCTGTCGGCCGAACTCGCTGACGATCACCAGGAGCACATCGTCCGAAAGTCCACGGTTGTACAAGTCGCTGATCAGCGCGGAAACCGCCTGATCGTAAATCGGCAGCTTCTTGCGGAGAAGCTTGAAATTCCAGGCATGGGTGTCCCAACCGCCGGGATCGAACATGTTTGGGCCGATCGGGCTGACGGAAAAGCGGGCGCCGATGGAAACGAATGAAACCCCGGCTTCCACCAGCCGCCGGGCCTTGAGAAATTCCAGGCCCTGGTTTCTCGGGTCGGTCCCTTCGCCGTAAGCCCTTCGCAATGACTCCGGTTCCCGGCTGAGATCGAGAGCTTCGCGGAATTGCGTGGCATTCAGCATCTCCAGCGCCCGCTCGGAGTACGTCCCAAGATTCGGAACGCGCCCCGGCAGACGATCCAGTCCCGCGAACAGCACCCGGCGATCAGTCAGCCGTCCCTGCTGTTCTTCGCTGAGTTCCAGTTCCTCGCGAATCTGCCCGGTCAGGCTGATGGGGCGATGGGCTGTGCCGAGATAGGCTGGTTCCTCCGGATCATCGTATGACGCGAGCAGCTTATGCGTAGAGACGCTCACATACGGGGGGATCGGTCCGTCGACACCGCGCACCTTGCTGACGACGCAACCAATGGCCGGGCGACGGAGCGAACCAATTTGCCCGGAGGCGACGGCATTCAGTCCGGTCAACATTTCCGTCGGATCATGGTTCCCGTGTGTTCGCACGCCGCGAATGATCGAAAACTTGTCCGCAATCTTGGCATGTTCGGGCATCAATTCGCAGACTTGGATGCCGGGAACATTGGTCTCAATGGGGTCGAATTCGCCGCGATACTCCACCGGTGCGTTGGGCTTCAGATCGTACATGTCGATGTGACTGGCACCGCCCGGCAGGTAGACCATGATGACCGACTTCTGCCGGACACGCGAATCAACGGCTGCTTCCACGCACGATATTCGAGGCAGCGCCAGCCCACCCAGGGTCAAGCCGCCAACCTGCAGAAAGGAGCGCCGTGCGAGTTTCGGGGCCTGACCGATGGCAGCAGCAATCGACTCGAGACTCATACGTGCCTGCTTTCCGAGCTTGGTTTCCAGGCAGCCTGTCGCCATTCTGCCTGGCGTCCTCTGTCATGGACATCGATAGGTACAGGGCATTCATTTTATCGGCACGGGCAGGTCAGGACAATCACGATCCCAAAGAGTTTCCCTCGGGGAGACGCCTCGTAACCACAAATTCTAAAACCAGTTGCGACAGCCGCTGAAAGCCGGGAACTCGCCGTGCCGCGGGCGCTGGTGGAATTTGCGCGCGCCGAGCCAACGAATGGCTGATCCTGTCTCTCCGCAGCGAACGGCATCTGTATTGCATCGCGTCGCCGGAGAAGTAACCAGAGACAGATCAATCCGCTCCCAGCCTGATGGGCTCCGAGGCGATGCGGGAGAAGACTCGCGCCGAACATCCAGGGAGTCGAATCTCGGACGCACGTTGCCTCCCGACTGGCATGACGCAAGAATCCTCGCATGACTCGTCAGTCAGTGATTCCAATCTGGCCTGCGGAACAAAGCCCGGGCAAACAAAAGTCCGCCCTGCGCGAACAGGGCGGACTTCGATTTCTCGTCACCGGACGAAGACAAACTTACTTTTCCGGGGCCGGGGCCGGGGCGCTTTCCGCCGGCGGCGGCGGGGCGTCGGTCGCACTGCGGGAAATGGGCGACGGCGAGGAGCTGATCACCCGAGACGGCGAGGACGTCACACCGCAGCCGCCGCTGCCGCAGCCGCCGCTGACAATGGAGCCCGAGGAGCAGCCACCAGTGGCACAGCCGGAGCTGCAGCTCGCCGGGGCGGAATTGCAGCAGGTCGCCGCCGGAGCGCAACAGGTGCGAACCGGAGCGCTGCAGGTACGAACCGGGGCACAACTGCTCTGAACCGGGGCGCAACTGCTCTGCACTGGGGCGCAGCTGGTCTGCTGATGACAGCAGTTGGTTTGCTGCGTGCAGCAACGGCTGGCTTTGACCTTCTTGCACTTCGCCGGCTTGCAGCAGGACTTATGTCCCGCGTCGGCACCGCCCGCAAACAGGAACGCGGTCGCCAAGGCCACCGCACACACCAAGACGCGTCGACTCATGTTGAAACTCCTTTTAACACCAAAACACGTAAGTTGCGGATCACGAGCGATTCGTCTCCGCCCTCCTCATGCCCTTCGCGGCAACGGTGTCCAACTGCCGGCGATTGGCGTACACACTGTAGAGTTTAAGAAGTCTGTATCGAATTTAACGATTATGATGAATCAAGATAGCAGAGAGACTGCGTATGTCAAACGAGTCGAGTGCGAAAAACACGATTCCAGAATTTGGGAATCCTGGGAAGCAGCCAGGTGGGCAATTCTCAAAGCCTGCCGTCGGCGACGGCGGGACTTCCATGAATGTCCTCCGCCGGCTGATGTCGACAGACCGGCAAGAACTGCCGGTCGTCGGCTGGCCGAAAAATCGTTACCACCGGTGTAACACGAATTCTCGGCAAAAGCCCGATTATCGATACAGATTACCAAGTCGCCGGTCCGATACTACCCGCAGGTGTCTGCGCCGGGATTGTCCGGCGAAGGCTCAGCGTTTCCATCGGGACGGTCACCGTCGGGGTACGACGCATGCGGACAATGTACTGGCGACCGATTATGCTGTTCAGCTGGCTCCTGTTTTCAGGAGTGCCAGCCGCTTGGGGCCAAGGCGATCCCGGCGGACAGTATTTCTATCAGCAGGGCGGGCCTCCCGGAATTTCCGGAATGGGGCCGGCCGGCTATCCGTCAGATGCCCAGCCTTGGCCTGGCACGGACACGTACGGTTCGAAACTCAACCAGCATTACTACAATAACGGGTTCTGGTTCAACCGCATCCTCAGCGGCAATTCCCGGTACTATTTCACGATGGAAGGCCTGGTCACCCGCACGTCTGCGCCGATGCACCATGTCATCGGTGCGCAGGGCGTCAATCCTCTGACGCCCGTGCTCATCGATATTCTCAACGGCAGCGATCACAATCAGCAATTCTTCGAAACGACCGGCCGGACCGACTCCCCAGATCGTTCCAGCGACGTCGTCACAACCGGCACCGGCGCGGCCGGCACGTTCGACTTCCCCATTTTTTCGACCCAAGATGCCGGCATCTTGCAGCAGCACTTCGGCTCTGGCGGTGCGCGGGCTTCGTGGGGCTGGTGGAATCCGGACGGCAGCGGGTTTACGGCGCAGGCATTCTGGCAGGACAAAGCCCGGTCCAACGCCTTTTATGGCGATGACAGGATAATCCTGGACATCAACAGCATCAATTTCAACGCCACGGACTACATTCGCCCCTGGTTCGGGCTCCCTTTGCCTGGGACCGACCGAGACGAAGACACCCTGCGCGGCGTGGTCGTGCCCTATGACCTGTTCGTCGATTTCCGGTTCTGGTCGCAAATCTATGGCGGCAACGTCGACTGGTATTTTTCCCCGGTCTATGAAAGCAGTACTCTGACGGTGAAACCCGTCACGGGCGTCCGCTATCTGACGATCAATGAATCGTTCCAGTTCACCGGTGCAGACAGCGGCATGGGTTATACCGTGGACATCGGCAATGCCAACAATGATTTGGTCGTGACGACTCTCGACGGCGGATTCGCGACGCCGAGACCATTCGGTTCCTACCTGATGTCCCGGACTGAAAGTCAGGTGGCTGGTCCGGAAGCCGGCTTCCGCGTCGACATCGGCAGTCAGCGCACAAAAATCTGGCTCCAATCCAAGTTCGGTCTGCTGGCGAATTACAACAAACGCAACGTGAACGGCTATGGTATCGGCGACCACTACAACATTCTCACCACCGACCCGGACGACGACGGTGACGGTTTCCCGGACAATCCGCTCAGGGTTGTCGGCCGCAACGGATCCCGTTTTGACAACAGCGCAACGACCACGACGATTTCCCCCATGTTCGAGCAAGGCGTCTTTGTCCAGGCTCCCATTCTCAGCTACGTCCCCATCATCAAGAAAATGTCTGTCTTCGATAAGGCCGAATTTCAGGCCGGCTATACCATCTTGATGCTCGGCAACATGTCTCGGCCGAACAACACCATTGAATGGCAGCAGTATCCCAATTATCCTCGCGTCGGCAACGGCCGATCGCTGTACTACACCACCAACTGGAGTTTCGGCGTGCAGTGGAATTACTAGGCGAGCCGACCGGCCCGGCATCGGCTTCGTTCGCGAAGCAGGTCCCGAGCGCCGGCAAATCGGCGGGCGAAGGGGAACGGGGGACGATTCGTCCCCCGTTTTTTTGCGCCCCGGCATCGCCATCCAAGCCCTGCGTCGGCGACGCCGGGACCTCGTTGACCTCTCGGATTCTGCTGATAAAGTGTTGCCGGAACTTCCGGTCTCTCAGGAACAATTCACGATGACCGCCCCGCGCATTCTGGCCATTCACGCACACCCCGATGACATTGAATTTCAATGTGCCGGGACGCTGCTCAAATTGAAGCAACACGGGTGCAGCATTGTTACGGCAACGATGACGCCCGGCGATTGCGGCAGCGCGGAATTGCCCAGCGACGAAATTTCTGCGGTGCGCCGGGCCGAGGCGAAGAAGGCCGCCGACCTGTTGGGAGCCGAATACCAGTGCCTGGAGTTTCGAGACCTCAGCATCGTACATGACAACGAGAGCCGCCGGAGGGTGACGGAGGTCGTTCGCCGTGTGCGGCCGGACATCGTGATCACGGCGCCGCCGGTCGATTACATGAGCGATCATGAAGTGACGAGCCTGCTGGTGCGCGACGCCTGCTTTAATGCCTCGTGTCCCAATTACGCGACGCATCAATGGGACCCGGCGCCGGCCCATGCCCGCGTGCCTCATCTGTATTATGTCGATGCCATTGAAGGCGTCGATTGGTACGGCAAGACTTTGCCGTATGATTTCATCGTGGACATTTCGGAGACGTTCGAGAAAAAACTCGAAATGCTGGCCTGCCACGACAGTCAACGGGCATGGCTGCGGAAACAACACGGGTTGGATGAATACCTCGACGGCTGCCGGCGGTGGTCGGCCGCGCGGGGACAACAAATCGGCAAGGCCTACGGCGAGGCGTTCACCCAGCACCGGGGACATCCGTATCCTCAGGACAACCGCTTGCTGGAACTGATTGGCGGTTGAAGGCTGAATGTTGGACACAAAGCCCGTCGACGGCGTCGACGGGACAATTCCTGCCTCGACAGCGTGACATTTTCCCGGCACAATGATCGCAGAAACTCCCGTTCAGATTCGAGACCGTTGGCGATTCGATTTTGCAGGAGCAAATGACGATGTCGGAGCACGCCGCACACGCAGTTCATGAAGTGCCGGGACATGCCGCCCCGGGGCATTCCCCCGTGGATGCGATGCGTTTTGAGAAAGAGGAACTGGCCTACTTCGTGGAAGATGATCAGTATTGCGGAAGCGCGATCGGCAAACTGCTGGCGGCAACCTTCTGCATTCTGCTGGTACTCATGACGGGCGTCACAATCTGGACGTTTCGCTATGAGCATCTCGGACAAGATCCGCATGAAGTTCAGACGATGGCTGTCGAGGCGCATCACTGACAGATGATCGTCCTCCCCGGGCGGCGGCTCGTGATGGTGCTGAGGATCGGCCAAGTCAGTCGGTGGCGAGTCCCAACCGCTGGCGCGCGGTGTCGGCCCACGGGCCATATTGGTCGAACTGCAGATAGGCTTCCCAGTGGCCCGTAGCGGCTTCGGAACGGCCGAAACGCTGCAAGACCTCGGCAAGATGAAAATGAGCGTCCGGGAAATCGGGATGGGCTTCCAGAGCCGTCTCGAAGGCTTCAATAGCGTCTTCCACTTGGTCCGTCTCAGCCAAAACGCATCCCAGCTGCGTCCAGGCTTCGATGAAGCGGGAATCGAGTTCGACGGCACAATAGTACCGTTCGATGGCCCCCTGACGATTCCCTTGGCGGTAGAGCGATTCCGCAAGATGGTAATGCGTTTGGGGATCGCTGGGATCGGTCACGAGGGACAAGCGAAACGCCGCGACAGACGCCGCCAGTTCATTTTCATCGGCGAGACGGCAACCTTCCCGGCGCCAATCTTCGGCACTTTCCGGGCGCGGCGAATTCGTGGCCGGCAGCCGCAGCGTGGCGACTTCCGGCTCAGCGGCCGGCTCGGGTTCCGCATCGAATTCAAACAAGCGCTGTCCGGTACCGGAATCGACCAACCCGGCCGGATCGCGATACAGCATCCGCCGGTCGCCGGCGAGAATCTGCAATTGATGCAGCCGGCGCTCCATCGCGGGGAGTGAATGGATGCGGCGAAAACCGTCGGCAATCCGTTCCGTCGGGACGCCGCTTGCCACGAGTTCGGAAAGCCGCCTTGCCTCGGAGACTTCCTGAAAATCGAAATAGGGCAGACGAAACACTCGCTTGACGGCGCGAATCAGGCCGAGGCGTTCCCAGCGGCGAATCTCGTGCACCGAAATCTTGAGAATCTGGCTCAACATGGCCGGCGTGTAGAGTTGTTTCAGACGCTGCGACGGCGTTTCCAGCCCGAGCGCTTGCAGCCATTCGGATTCGCTCAACAGCCGTACCGGCAATCCCCGTTCGCGAAACTGATGGGCCTGCTCCAGCTTGACGGAAATCTGTCCATCCAGTTCCAACGGCCAGCCTTCTTCGCCGATGACCAGCAGCGTCGTCTGCTGGGTGACGCCGGCCATCGCCTCGCCGCCGTGCCTCGCAACCAGTTCGGCCGCCTGCTTATGAGTCATGGAAGCGAGCGTGCCGGTGAACGCGACCCGTTCTCCTCGTAACACCGCTTCCACGAGGCGGTCTGCCGGCAGATCATCGGGAGAAATGACATCCGTCACGGAAAGTTCCACAGAAGACCCTGAGCGGGGGGCGTCAGCCCCCTGTGGCGACGTGGCAGATCATTCCGCCCGCAACCAGGGGCCTGACAGCCCCCGCTCAGAAACACATCAGATCGCTGCCGTGGTGGCAAACTTTCTACTGGTGAAGTATAAGCGTTTTCGGTGATTCTCGCAGTGACCAGACGCATGAAACCTTCTTGATCGGAGTATTTTTGTATGGCGGCGCTCGAGACGGCTGATCCGGACATCTGGCAGGCAATTCAGCACGAGCAAGTTCGTCAGAAAGACGGCCTGGAACTCATCGCTTCGGAGAATTACACCAGCGCGGCGGTGCTGGAAGCGGTCGGTACGGTCCTCACCAATAAATACGCCGAGGGGTATCCCGGCAAACGTTACTACGGCGGCTGTGAGCATGTCGACGTCATTGAAACGCTGGCCCGGGATCGCGCGAAACAATTGTTCGGCGCGGAACATGCCAACGTGCAGCCGCATGCCGGGTCGCAGGCGAACATGGCGGTCTACATGTCGATCCTCAAGCCGGGCGACGCATTCCTGGCGATGGATTTATCGCACGGCGGCCATTTGACGCACGGCAAGGACCTCAACTTTTCCGGTCAGTTATATCGGCCGATTCATTACGGCGTCCGGCCCGACGATCATCGCATTGATTTCGACCAGGTCGCCAGGCTGGCCCGCGAGCACAAACCGAAACTGATTGTCGCCGGGGCGAGCGCCTATCCCCGGGAGATCGATCACGGTAAGTTCGCCGAGATCGCCAGGCAAATCGGGGCGCTGTTCATGGTCGACATGGCCCATTACGCGGGACTGGTGGCGGCGGGCATTCATAACAGCCCGGTCCCCGTGGCCGATTTTGTGACGTCGACCTCCCATAAGACGCTGCGCGGGCCGCGCTCGGGATTTGTGCTTTGCAAGGAACAGCACGCCAAAGCCGTAGACAAGACGGTCTTTCCCGGTTTGCAAGGGGGGCCGTTGGTGCACGTGATCGCAGGGAAGGCCGTCTGTTTTCGCGAGGCGCTGGACCCGTCGTTTAAGGTTTACGCCCGGCAGATTGTCGACAACGCCCGCACACTGGCCGAAACGTTGATGTCCGGCGGCATCCGCCTGGCCAGCGGCGGAACCGACAATCACCTGATGCTGGCCGATGTCACCCCCATGAACGGGTTGACCGGAAAGATCGCCGAGCAGGCATTGGACAAGGCCGGCATCACCGTGAACAAGAATATGATTCCGTATGATCAGCGAAAAGCGATGGACCCGAGCGGCATTCGGCTCGGCACGGCCGCATTGACGACCCGGGGGATGAAGACCGCAGAAATGAAACGCGTCGGGCAGTGGATACTCGCGGCACTGAAGACCGCCGGGGATGACGCCGGTTTAGAGCGGATTCGCGGCGAAATCCGCGAATTCTGCGCCGCATACCCCGTGCCCGGCATCAACTAACTCTGATAAAAGCTTGCGGTTTCGCACGCCTTTGCAAAACCGCAGGCGCGCGCCGGGGTGAGATTCTCATGCTAGGTTTGCACTGGTGGAATCCCGGGAAGTTGGAGTGCGCGCTCCGGCGATGAGGATACTGCCGATTCCACCGGATGTACCGGTGGCTTGAAGCGAGCCTGGCGTGTCTCTCGCGACGTCTTCCCTCAAACTGCCGCATCTGGAAGCGACCCTGGTCGGACCGCTCCCGGCGTGGACCGGATCCGGCGTCGACTGTTTTGGCGGATCATCCCTGTTCGCGTTGAAGCCAGGCCTTCAGCTTCGCGATCTCACGGCCGCCGGCTGGCGAAATGCCCCCGGCTCTTTGCTGCGGCAGCGGCTGCTGGCGGCGGCCGTTGTACTGGCCGGCTGTCTGACATTGCTGTTTCTGCGTTCCTACTGGCAGGCTGACCCCGTCTGGGCCTGGATGCGCGGGTTGATTCTCGTTCATACGCTCGGTTGCCTTGTCTTGCTCAGCGGCCGCCGGACGCTCTCGGTCGCCGAATTGCGAGGCCTGGAACTGGCTTTGTTCGTCCCCGTTGGCATCCAGATCTTTTCGCTGCATTTCATCGCGCTGCGTGACGCCGCCGATCATCGGGACCTCTTGAGAATTTCCGAAGTTTCCCAACTGGCGACGTTCGGCTTCGCGCTGCTGATGATGGCCTTCGGCATGTTCATGCCCCACGGCGGGCAGCGCACCGCCGTCATGCTCATTCCGCCCTCGCTGGCGCCGCTGGGCATCGTGATCGGCGGGCTGTGGTTCCATCCCTGGCTCGGCGACGTCTTTACGCCCGTGAAACTGACGGAGATCGCGCTCGTGCCCATCGTCTCGGCCGTCGTGGCGGCGTACGGTTCGCGCGCCATCGCAACGCTCAGGCACGAAGCCAGCCAGGCACGCAAGCTCGGCCAGTATCGTCTCACGCGCGAACTCGGCCGCGGCGGAATGGGGCAGGTCTTCCTTGCCGAGCATCAGTTGCTCAAACGTCCGTGTGCGGTGAAAGTCATTCATCCGCAGCACGTCATCGATCCGCAAGCCCTGGCACGGTTCGAACGGGAAGTCCATAGCACGGCCCGGCTGTCGCACTGGCACACCGTCGAAGTTTATGACTACGGCCACACGGAAGACGGAACGTTTTACTACGTGATGGAATATCTGCCCGGCATGAATCTCGGCGAGCTGGTCGGCCGCTTCGGACCGCTGCCGATCGGACGCGCGATCCACTTTCTCCGCCAGACGTGCGCCGCGCTCCGGGAAGCCCATCGCCAGGGGATGATCCATCGCGATCTCAAGCCGGCGAACATCTACGCGGCAGAGCGGGGCGGCGTCTTCGATGTCACCAAGCTGCTCGATTTCGGCCTGGTCGCCGACCGACGAGAAGCCGGCTTGCGCGGGGACGACGGCTTGCAGATTCAGAACCCGTTTGCCGGTTCGCCGCTGTATATGTCGCCTGAACAGGCGCGGGGGTCTGGCGAGATCGATGCGCGGAGCGACATTTACTCGCTGGGGGCGGTGGGCTATTTTCTCGTCACGGGACGGCCGCCGTTTGGCGGCGACTCGCCGTGGCGAGTGATGACGGCCCACATTCACGATCCCCTCGTGCCGGCGTCCGAATATCGTCCCGACCTTCCGCCGGAATTTGAAGCCGTGCTGCGGAAATGCCTGTCAAAACGCCCCGATGACCGCTACGGGGACGTGATCGCCCTGGCGGACGCGCTGGAACACTGCGCCGCCGGCCGCATCTGGACGTTCAAAGACGCCGAAGACTGGTGGGCCGCGCATGTCACCGAGTGCATGCCGTAATACGGCGAAGCGCCAGTGCCGACAAAGCCCGCCGTTGGCAACGGCGGGAAGTTCCCTCTCGCTCACACGTCGACCTGCACTCCGGTCTGCTCGGTGATGCGGCCGTAGTGTTCGATGCGGCGATGGGCGGAGAAATCAAAGACGGTCTCTTTGTAGGTCTTCGCCAGGTCAAGATCGCACTTCGCGACGACGAGTTCGTCTTCCAGCGTCGCCGCCTGCGCGACGATTTCCCCCGTCGGCGCGATGATGCACGTCTGACCGATCTGCATCACACCTTCTTCCATCCCGGCCTTCGCGATGCCGACGACCCAGCAGGCGTTCTGATACGCGCCCGCCTGCATGGAGAGATGGTTGTGGAAATTCGCCAGGTGATCGCTTGCCGGGTTGGCCGGGTTATGCACCGGGGTGTTGTAGCCGATGAAAATCATCTCGGCGCCCTGAAGTGCCAGCGTGCGGTAGCTCTCGGGCCATCGGCGGTCATTGCAGATCATCATCCCGAGGATGCCTCCAAAACAGCGCCACACGGGAAAGCCGAGGTTGCCGACCTCGAAATAGTATTTCTCCAGGTTCTGGAACGGCTGTCCCGGCTGGAAACAATTCCAGCCCGGCAGATGCACCTTGCGATACTTCCCGAGGATCT
Organism: uncultured Planctomycetaceae bacterium; assembly: GCA_964388415.1. Taxonomy (GTDB): domain Bacteria; phylum Planctomycetota; class Planctomycetia; order Planctomycetales; family Planctomycetaceae; genus CAZDGB01. Next base: position 37,899 of record CAYMAO010000017.1, read on the forward strand.
GGCCGTCTTTGCCGACGAGAATCGACGCATTGTAGCGGTGAATCTTGCCGTGCTCTTCAATCCGCTCGGCATACCCCAGATGAAAGCCGATGCCGAGCCGGGTCGCCTCGTCAAACAACGGCTGCGTTTCCGGCCCGGGCATGGAATGCTCAAACCAAGCGTCGATTTCGCGTTCATCGGTCATGTGCCAATGAGCGAAGAATGCCGTGAGAGCCACTTCCGTGAAGGCGACCAGATCGCAGCCGCGGTCCTTGGCTTCCCGCATCAGTTTGATGAGCCGATGAATCACCGCCTGGCGGCTTTCCGATTTCGCCCCTGGCCCGGTCTGGGCAGCGCCAATCGTGAGATAACGGGCCATCGCGGTCTCCGAAGAATATCACCTGTGGCGAAAGAAAACGGCGTCCTGAATTTCAGGACGCCGCGGAATCTTCTCAGGCTTGAATCGTTTCAGCTCTTCTAGCGCGACATGAACGCCACCACCTGGAGAATGTCGATCGGCAGACTGACGTCTCTCGCAGTGGGCAGCGCGGTGACCCGGGCTTCGAGATCCTTCGGATCGAACGAGACCCAGTCGATCTGCTGCCGGGAACCGGAATCAACAAGTTCCCGGTACATCTTTTTGAGATTCGGCCGCGGGCGGATGGTGATCACGTCGCCCACTTCGACAAAAATCGAAGGCTTGTTGACGGTTTTTCCGTTCAACTGGAAATGGCGGTGAACCACCCCTTGCCGCGACTGCAGCCGGGTGACCGTAAAGCCCGCGCGGCGGATGACGTTATCCAGCCGGCGTTCGCACATCACCAGCAGAATTTCGCCGGTGTTTCCTTTCTGGGCCTTCGCCTTGGCGAAATAGCGGCGAAGCTGAGCTTCGCGCAACCCATAGTAATATTTGATCTTCTGCTTATCGGCCAGCGCCATGCCGTAGGTCGACAACTTGCGTCGGCGTTCGGCCATCCCAGGCGGGGACGGACGTTTTTCCAGAGCGCGCACCGCGCCGGCGTTCTCAAACACCATCGCCCCCAAGCGGCGATTGACCCGACCCTTCGGACCCGTATAACGACCCATCCAGTTGCTCCACAGCGGGAAACACGTTCCCCTTGAGACCAGAAACCTGTCAGAACGGGGCATCATGGCGTTTGCAGCGCCGCGAGTCAAGGGACAAGAGTCCAGAGCCGGCGGAAATCGGGTGAAGCGGTCGCCTCGCCCATCGCAGTTCTTCGAGAGTCGTCTGAAATCGCTGCTTCCGCTGCTCAAAGGCCGTTCGATTGACCATTCGCTCGTTCGGTAGTGGGTCAGTTTGCCTTTCAAAGTAGGACACTTGCGGAGCAAGTGTCCTACTTTATTAAACTGCCCCACTACCGCTCGTTCAGCCTTGGCCGACTCTGTTCGGCGGCCAGGTTGAGCGAGGCATCGGCGAGGCCGGGATCGTTTTGTCGAGCACCGGCGAGTGTTGCACTTGCCGTCACACGGTTTCCAGTTCCGCGCTGCGGTACATGGTGCGCGTAATGCGGAAGCCGAGATGCCGGTAGAGTTCGACCGCCGGGACGTTCGCCGCCGTGACTTCGAGATACACCCGTTTCAGACCGAGCGACCGGAATCCGTCCAGCGCCTTCAGGACGAGGGCTTCGCCGAACCCTCGCCGGCGAAATTCCGGGGCGACGCCCACGTTTTGGATCGCGCCGAGCGAATCCGACGCCGCAAGCCCCTGGATGGTGCCGCAATCGAGGGGAGGCTGGCCGGGCGGCTGATGGACGATCAACCATGTGGCACAGGGTGCAAAGACGGCTTGGTCCGCAATTTCCTGCATCAGGTGAAAGCAGCCGTGATAGTCTCCCAGGCAAGGAAAAACTTCGGAATCGACTTCGTCTCGAAAGCTGAGAAACTTGACCCAGGCATGACGATCCACCTCGCGGGGACTCCAAGGCACCCAGGCACAGTCGTTGGGCAATCGGGCGAACGCCAGAGGTCGCTGCAGATCGAACTCCATGCGGAATCGCTTGAAATACTGCACCGTCATGACGACACGCCTTGAGTTCCGTCCGGCAACGCGGCCGTGAACGAAGTTCTTCCCGGCCGTGTGGACTTCTTCATTCTAACTTCGCGGGAATGCGGGTCAATTCGAGGAGAGATTGCGCACGCGGTTGGCCAATTTGTGAATCTATGGCATTTGTAGGGTGCACCCTACTTGAAAAAGGCGTTTACCCGGGAAATTCCGCGGGACATGTTAGAATGGGGCATCACAATTGAGACAGGCCGGCCCGTTCTTGGCCGGCGCGCAAAACCAATCGTCTCACGATACTGTATGAGGACGGACCGATGCCGGAGTTTGCCCGCCCCTGCATTCTGATGTGCCCGCCGGATTTCTACGGGATCGAATATGAAATCAATCCGTGGATGAAGCGCGACGTCCCCAGCGACCGGCAACTTGCCGCGATGCAATGGAATTCCCTGAATTCGCTGCTGACCGAACTCGGAGCGGAAATTCGCTTGATGAAGCCCTTGGAGGGCCTGCCGGACCTGGTCTTCACTGCGAATGCCGGCCTGGTGTGGAGGGACGTGGTGTTCCTTCCCAATTTTCGGCACGGCCCCCGTCAAGGAGAGACGCCCGTCGATGCAGCCTGGTTCCAGTCGCAGGGGTTCGCCACCGAACAATTGCCCGACGGATTAAATTTTGAAGGGGCCGGCGACGCGCTCTTCTGCGGCGATACGCTGTACGGCGGCTACATCATTCGCAGCAACGCCGCCGCGTTTCAATGGCTCGGCCGGCGGATGGGCTGCCGGGTCATTCCGCTGCAACTGGTGGACGAACATTATTACCACGTCGATACCTGTTTTTGTCCGCTCTCATCGGACACGGCGATTTACTTCCCCGACGCGTTTGACAGCTACGGCCGGGCCGCGCTCGGGGCAATTCCCAATCGGTTACCGGTTGCGGCAGACGAAGCGGCCCGGTTCGCCTGTAACGCCGTGGTGCTCGGCCATCACGTCATCTTGAACACCGGCTGCCCGCGGCTGGAACAGGACTTGGCCCGGGCGGGTTTCACGCCGCACGCCACGCCGCTCGACGAATTCCTTAAAGCCGGCGGCAGCGCCAAGTGCCTGACGCTGCGGCTTGACGGCGAAGAGTCGGCCGAATGGTTTGCAGCTCCGGCGACTCCGTGAGCGGGATCCTACTCGTCACGGCCAATCAGGGCGGGTTCCAGGCCGGTCCCGGCGCTGCCAACGCCGGGCTTTGAGAACATCATGCGGCGGCGCATCACGGTTATCGCGAGAGTTTCCGCAGCCTGCGCACATCGACAGAGGGCATCCCCGCGCGCAGGGCCGCCTCCAGGCCGGCGTCGGTGTCTTCATAGACGCAGCAGTACGGCGGTTCGACATTCAGCAGGCGGGCGGCTTCGAGAAACAAATCTGGGGCCGGCTTGGGATGCACCACGTCGTCTGCCGTCACCACGACCGGAAACCAGTCCGCGAGGCCAATTCCGTGCAGGATCGGCGTGATGATCCGCCGCAGACCGCTGGTGGCAATCGCCATCGGCAATTCGCCGCGGTGCTGTCGGGCGATCTCCACGACCGGCTGAATGGGCTGAATGTGACGGGCCAGTCGCACGAATTCCGCTTCCTTCTCGCGGACCAGTTGTTCCGGCGCGAGCGAGCTGCCGGCTTCGGTGATCAGCAATTCGGCGAGCCTGAAGGTCGACCAGCCGCCGAGTTCGTAAAACCTCGCTTCGGAAAACGGCAAACGATGCGGGGCCAGCGCCGCCTCCCAGGCGAGAAAGTGCGTGGGCATGGTATCGGCCAGCGTGCCATCGAAGTCGAAGATCAGGGCACGGATTTCGTCGTCATTCGTCATGGAACAATCACCTGAAAAGACAATGGCTCATCGAAAGTCGGCTAATCGCAAGCGTTGATCGTGCGCCAGGCCGTGAGCGCATCGCGGTGGGCGGCCACATCATGGACGCGGAGCAGTTCGACGCCTTGCGCGGCGAGAGCCAGCGACACGCCGATCCCGCCGGCCAGCCGTTCATCGACCTCACGTCCCAGCAGTTGCTTGAGAAATCGCTTGCGGGAATGGCCGATCAAGACGGGACGGCCGAGTGCGTGAAACTCCGCGATGTGCGAGAGAATCTGCAGATTGTGGTCGGCCGTTTTGCCAAAGCCGACACCGGGGTCGAGCAGGACTCTTACTGCGGGGATGCCGTGCATGGCCAGGTGCGATAATCGTTCTCGAAAAAAAGCGCAGAGTTCGGCGACGACGTCGTGATAAGCCGGCGCCTGCTGCATCGTCAACGGCGTCCCCTGGATGTGCATGCAGATCACCCCGGCTGAAGTGCGGGCGCAAACGTCGACCATCTGCGGATCGAATTGCAGGCCGGAAATGTCATTCACGATTTCCGCGCCGACCGCGAGCGCCTGGCGGGCCACTTCGGCCTTGGACGTGTCGATGGAAATCGGCACCGAAACTCGGCAGGCCAGCCGTTCGATGACGGGGATCACGCGGCGGAGTTCCTCGTCCACAGAGACAGGTTCCGAACCTGGACGGGTTGACTCCCCGCCAATATCGATCACCGCCGCTCCCTGACCCGCCAGGTTCAGGCCGTGCTCGACGGCCGCATCGACGGCGAGGAACTGCCCGCCGTCGGAAAAACTGTCGGGAGTGACATTGACGATGCCCATCAACCCGGGAGACTGCGACCAGTCCATGGTCCGGTTGAGAAACGACCAAATTCTCGGCGGTGCGACTTCTTTTGGCATTTTCACAGTCTAACCCGGTCCGCATTCCGGTGCGAGGATCACTTTCCGCGGACTCAGCCCCGGTCCAGACGCGTACTCCGCGTGACTTTCACGCGAAATCTTCGGATAATCTCTGTCTCTCGATCCTCCAGAGGCTTTCTGCGTGAAGCAACCGAATCTCCGGCAAAGTTTTGGCCATGCGTGGACCGGGCTGGTTTATACCGTGCGGACGCAGCGCAATGCGCGAATCCACTTGGTCGTCGGCGGGATTGTCGCAGGACTAGCGGTCTGGCTGCGATTGCAGCCCATCGAATGCGCCGTGCTGGCGCTGACGATCGGGGCCGTGATTGTCGGGGAGACGCTGAACACGGCACTGGAGGCGCTGGTCGACTTGTTGTCGCCGGAATTTCATGACCGCGCCAAGGTCGCCAAGGACGTGGCCGCCGGAGCCGTGCTGGTTCTGGGGCTGACATCCATTGCCGTCGGCGCGTTGATTCTCGGTCCGCCGCTGTGGCGAACGGTGATGTCCTACTGAGATCCTGCACGATGCCGCCGAGATTTTATTGCCCGGATTTGTTCTCGCCCGGCACGGTCACATTGACCGAGGCGGAGTCGCATCATCTCGCCCATGTGCTGCGGCTCACGACTGGGGCAATCGTGGAATTGTTCAACGGCCAGGGATTGGTTGGACAGGCGGTTGTCGAAGCCGTGCGAAAACGCGATGTGGTCTGCACGGTGTCGGCGATGCACCAGGAACCGGTTTCCCTGCCGGAACTGATTCTGGCGACAGCGATTCCGAAAGGGGATCGTTTCGACTGGCTGGTGGAGAAGGCCGTGGAACTCGGCGTGACCCGGCTGATTCCGTTGCAGACGGCCCGCAGCACGGTGGACCCGCGCGGCAGCAAGCTGGATCGGCTCAGGCAGACGATTGTGTCTGCCTGCAAACAATGCCGGCGGTCTCGAGTCATGATTCTGGACTCGGTCACGCCCTGGCGCGACCTGCTGGTACAGCGCACACCCGGCCCGTTACTGATCGCTCACCCCGGAGGTACGTCCCTGTCCTGGTTAGAGTCTGCCGCGAAAGAGCAGGCCTGGGTGACATGCGTCGGGCCGGAGGGAGGCTTCACGGACGAGGAAATCTCCGCCGGCCTTCAAAAAGGAGGACGACTCATCGGCCTGGGAGAGCATCTGCTGCGCATTGAAACAGCCGGCATTGCCCTGGCGACGTGGGGCCTCTGGCAACGGCAGACGTTCGGAACCGTCAAGACTGGACCTTGATTCCCGGGAATTTTCTTCAAGTCCGGCGAATTGCTCTAGCCACGGCCGGGTTCGGCACGAAAAATGTTATTCAGACACTTCGACTTCGTTCGTGAACATTTCTGCGGCGAATGCGTCCGATTCAGGCGATTTCCATTTTCGGTTGCCGGGTTTCCGGGCAACCTTTGGGAATTGATCTTGATGAATGCGCGAAATTTCGGTTTGATTCTTCGTGCCACGGGAATTCCCATTCGTAAATCGCGGGATTGACGTAGAGCTGTCCAGGAAGGACACTGGTCGGGTTCGTGTCATGCGCAGGCTCTCAAGGAATCGAGGGATGATGGAACCAAGCAAAGGTCACCGCCTGTTGGCTGCCGCACTGCTTCTCTGGGGAGCGTGGATGATGTCTCCGACACCGGTCAGGGCGGAGTCTCCGGTCCAGGGAACGCTGGTGATCATCGGCGGCTCGGAGCGGTTCAGCCAGAAGGAAATCTGGGACGAGATCGTGGAATCCGCAGGCGGACAGGGGGCGAAGATCGCCGTGATCCCGGCCGCGAACACCGATCCGGTTCGCAAAGGAAACTGGGTGGTTTCCGCCCTGAATAAGTCCGGCGCGGAAGCGTTTCTCGTGCCGTTGGCCTGGGTGAAAGTTCCGCGAGACCCGGCGGACGTCGCGGCAGACCCGGAATGGGTGTCCCGCGTTCAGGAGGCGTCGGGTGTCTTCTTCGTCGGCGGCGCTCAAGACCGTATCGTTCGCGCCCTGTACACAGCCGAAGGTTTGCAGACTCCGTTGCTGGAGGCCATCTGGGACGTGTATCGGCAAGGCGGGGTCATTGCCGGAACCAGCGCCGGCGCCGCCGTCATGAGCCGCGTGATGTATCGCGACGCCCCTTCCGTTTTGAACACGCTGCTGGGCGGCGTGCGGATGGGCAAAGAGATCGACCGCGGTCTCGGGTTCCTCAATGGCGAGTGGTTTGTCGATCAGCACTGCCTGGTACGCGGTCGGTTTGCCCGCGCCCTGGTCGCCATGCATGATCAAGGCTTCCACTACGGGCTGGGCGTCGACGAAAATACGGCCGTCGTGGTGCGAAAAGGGACTCTTGCGAAAGTCATCGGCTACAAAGGCGTCTTGATCCTCGACTTGTCCCGCACCGAACACGACCCCGAACTAGGCAAATTCAACCTGAATAATGTGCGGTTGACCTACCTCGACAAAGGCGACCTGTTCAATCTCGAAACGCTGGAAATCACCCCCCTGGCCGAGCGGATGGAAGACGAAATCCTCGACCCCAAATCTCCCGAGTTCAACCCGGAATCTAAGGATCAATTATTCTTCAATGACATCCTCGGCAACAGCACGGTTGCCGACCTCATGGGCAAGCTGATGGAGAATTTCCATCACGAAGCCATCGGCCTGGCGTTTGACGGGGATCGGGCGAGGAAAGAGTCCGTCGATGGGTTTGAGTTCAAATTCACCCGCGACGAAGACAGCATCGCCTGGTTCACGGAAATGTTCGGCGGCGATGACTATACGATTCTGAACATCCGCCTCGATGTCCGCCCGATCCGCATCACCGGGCCGTTGTATGAACCTCACAGCCCCGACGACGACCGGACGGCCAGCGCGAAAGATCCGGACGTATCGGGCGACGAATAGCGGCAATTGACCCCGGGGCAAGACTCCGGCCCGTTTCGCTATTTTGCCGGCAGTGTGCTTACGAACTCGGCGGAGCGCTGCCACCACGCTTTCAGGCCTGCGTCCTTTGCGACGCCTTCCGGAGCGACCAGCACCCAGCCGGTCATCGGCCGGCCAGTGATGTCGAACGGGCTGACGCAAGGCTCGCGGAGCGCGGTCTCATAAGCTTCCGGTCCGATGCGCGCGACCAGCGAGTCCTTCCAGATGCCGACGCACAGGTTGCCCTTCATCAAAAAGCCGATACCGCCGAACATTTTCTTCTCTTCCATTCCCTTGCGCCGCGCAGCCAATTTTCGCACGCGTTCCGCAAGCCGTTCGTCGTAGGCCATCGAATTGGCTCCCCAAAGATCCTTCGGATGCGATGCCATCATAACCCGCTTCGCGGGAGAGAGCGAATGCTTTGCGGGGCGGATTTCCTCACTGCCTGATGTCAATCACCACAGCGGCGCAGACAGGAACGTCCGTGCCACCAGTTTCTGCGGGAACGCTTTTCACACGGTGGGACAGACATTCCTGTCAGTCTTTTTTTCCAGGCGGCTTTCGAGATGGACTCGACGGAATGAGGGGAAGTCGGCACAATCCGGCCTGCTGTTTGTTCCTCTAGGGTGGGCCTTGTGCCGTCGTCGCAGTCCGTCTCTCGAAATCTTCGCACCGTCAGCCTGTGCACGCTTTTCAGCCGCGTGCTGGGGCTGCTGCGCGATCTCGGTCTAGCGGCGTATTTCGGGAACGGCCCGTTGCTCGATGCGTTCACAGTGGCGTTCCGGCTGCCGAACATGGGCCGCATGTTGCTGGGCGAAGGGGCGCTCTCCACGGCCTTTCTGCCGGCATTCGTCGCAGAACATTCGCAGCAGGGAGCCGACGCCGCCCGAAGGCTTTCCTCCGCGGTGTTCCTGGCGACGGCCGGCATCCTTTTTGGGTGCGTGGTGGTGGCGGAAATCACTCTTTGGCTCTTGGGCGCGCTCATGGATCTCAGCCCGGAAGCCGTGTTGCTGCGGAATCTCTCGGCGCTGTTACTGCCTTATGTGATCCTCATCTGCCTGGCGGCCCAGCAGTGCGCGACGCTGAATGCGCTGGGACAGTTCGTCTGGCCGGCGCTGGTGCCCGTCGTGCTGAACGCCATCTGGCTTGCGGCGATGGCGACGTACGTCCGCATTTGGGACGAGCCGGAGCCAAGGCTCTACGTGATGTGTGCAACGGTCATGGCAGCAGGATGTTTTCAATTGGGTTTGCCCGTCTTCGTGCTCTGGAGGATCAATTTTGGCTGGGATCGGCGCTGGCGGGAGGCCTGGCCGGCCGTGCGGCGGCTGCTGCGGCAGATGACGCCCGTGGTCGCCGGATTGTCCATCACGCAGCTCAATACGCTCATGGACAGTCTCGTCGCCTGGGAATTCGCCCGGCCTGAAGACGGGGCGGAGTTTCTTCCCTGGTGGGACGGCGTGCGCTATCCGTTATCGGCGGGGACGGCGTCCGCGCTTTATTTCGGACAACGGCTGTATCAATTCCCGCTCGGCGTTTTCGGAGTGGCGCTCGGCACGGTCCTCTTTCCGTTGCTGGCGAAGCATGCGCAGGAGAAAGAATGGAAACGGCTCAGCGACGATCTCACACTGGGCATTCGGCTGGTACTGGCCATCGGCATTCCGGCGAGCGTCGGGCTGATGCTCCTGGCCTATCCCTTCACGGAAAGTTTTTTTCAGTACGGGCGTTTTGACGCAGAAGACACCCGGCAGACCGCCGGGGTGATCGCCGGGTACGGCGCCGGCGTCTGGGCGTATTGCGGCCTGTTGATTCTGCAGCGAGGCTTTTATGCCGTGGGCGACCGCACGACGCCGCTCCGCGTCGGTCTCGCCGCCGTCGTATTGAACGTCCTGCTGAATCTGACGCTCATCTGGCCTCTGGGCAGTATCGGACTCGCCTTGAGCACGACCTTCGTGGCAGCCTTTCAATGCCTGGTCACTGCGTGGCTGATACAGGCCCGCGTCGGCCGGCTCGATTGGAATCACGCCGGCCGCACGCTCTTTCGCACCACGGTCGCCACGGGGTTCATGGCAATGGGATGTCTCGCGACAACGGAGATGTTGGGGCACTTGCCGATCAACCTGGGCCGCGCCGGCCGGCTGGGCCTGCCCCTGCTCAGCGGCGCGGCCGTTTATCTCCTCGTGGCGAGGATGATTCGCCTGGACGAGCCGTGGATGTTGCTGCGGCGCGGGAATATCTCTCACGTGGACACAGAGACGGCGAAACCGCAGCCGTTGATCGAGATCACGCCTTCCGAATGAAATGCGCGGCGTAGCTGCGGATTTGCGTGCCGTTGAGGACGTGGAACATCCGCAGTTGCTGGATCATTTCCTGGCTGAACCGGTTGAGCGGGACGTGCACCAGCTTCTTGCCGAATTTCTTGGCGATCTGGCGGAACACCGGGCCGGGCGGGGCGATGCTCAACACGGCGACATGCTTTTCCAAGGCATGACAGCACCCCGCGGCCAGCAGCCGTTCTTCCAGCGTGTCGGCGAAATGGAACCGCTTGTTGGTCCAGATATCGGGAATCGGCCGCGGCGGGAACAGAAACACGGCGCCGCCATAGGTCGCCTGTCCGATCCCCGGACCGACCAGGTTCTGCTGGAAGTTCGTGGCAAACAGCGCTAACGTCGATTCGTCATGATGCTCGGCATGCCAGGTGACGCGCCACGGATAATCGCGAGGATCAGCGGGCGAATCGAACAGCATCACGACGCAGTCCAGCGAGCCGCGCGTCGGCGGCAAGACTTTGACGAACAGGTCGCCGGTGTGCCAGTTGCGGAGCGTTTCCCGGATATCCAGGCCGTCTTTCAGGCTGGTCGTAAATTTCTCGCAACGGGCCAGGTCGTTGCCAATCAGGTTCAGCGCCGTGTCCTTCACGTGCGTTCGGAATTTCTCGATCGCCACGTCTTCCGGCGGCCAACTGCATTGGCGATACGGATTCCACCGCATCCGCCATTCCTGTTGATCGATCTTCGGCGGCTGCGGCGTCAAGCGGCAGGGCCGCCACGAGACGATTTGCCCCGGCAGGCGATTTTTCAACAGGATCAGGTCGCCGTCGGGCAGCCGGCCCTTGCCTTGCCCCAGCGACATCCTCGGGAACGGAATCCGCTCGGTGAACGGATAGCTGCGCAGCGTTTCCGCCAGTGAGATCGCGAACTGGTCGCCAAGAATCTGCTGTGCCGCCACGATCAGCGAATACATATCCGGCGTCAGGCGATGTTCGATCAGCGACAGATTCCGGACGTACTGGAAATACGTCTGCAGCAACTTCGGCGAGATCTTGCGGGCGCGCTTGCCGAGTTCGTGCTGATAATGGTTCCGGGCCGAAAGCAGCAGGCTTTTGACGCCGTCGACCGACAGGTTCTCATCCTGTTCCAGTTCCGCCCGCGCCTGTTCATACAGGCCCGTGATGAACGGCAGCTCGCCCAGCAGAAACACCAGTTGCCTGGGATCGGCGGCGTAGATTGCCGTATCGTCGACCGGGTCACTGTCTTCCGATGGCTTGATACCGCGCTGGTAGGCGTCCCGAATCCACGGCCAATCGAGTAGCGAACAGACGAACAAGATCGCCCCTTGCCGTTGCTCCAACATGCGGAGATTGGCCGCCATGCTGACAGCCCGGTCGCGCGGCTGACCGGCCGGCAAGGGGGGAATCGCCGGCAGCGCCGCGACCGCAAATTGCTCCGGCGAGACGTGCTTCAGGGCATACGGATCGGGAAACAAGCCGGTCCGCACTTCAAACTCCGACGTCTCGCGGTCGACAAACGCCCTCGGAATGCGCTCCTCGAGCGCGATCCGCAACGCCGTGATCACCCCCTGGCAGGGGTCAATTGGCACAAAGCTGGCAATGCGAAGTCCAGGGCCCTCGTCCTCTGGCTTTTCACTCTCGTCTCTCGATTCTCGACGCCCCAATCCCCAGCGGTCCTCTTCCTGCATCACCAGCGACACGCTCGGCAGAAACGCAATCGAACGTTCCACATCGGCCTGAAACGACGGCGGCAACGGAACGGCCACGCAATCGAATGACTGCGACAACATCAAACGGCGGACTTCCACGGCGAAGTCCCCGCTGCCATGAATGATCGGCAGGCACGTGATCTGCGATGAAAATGCCAGAGCGGACGTCATGACCGGACCGAGAATCTCCCTTCCGTTTTCTGCCAGGGAACCAGTTCGGCTTCCATCATATCCGATCCCACCCGACGAGGCACGTACCAGCGCAGAAGGATTCCCGGAGTCGACCGCTGCGTCTGCGCGCGAGTTGCAACTCCTTGGCTCTGAAGACATAATAAAGAGGTTGTCGTTGACCTGTCGCACTGTTCGTCCGGTCCTGGAGGGTTGTCATGCACGCGATGCGAGATGCCGTTCCCTGCCATGAAGGGAAGTCCAAGCGGCCGGTGACCTGGAGCATGATTGCTTGCTTGGCGGCGATCACGGCCTGCCTGGGTTGCCAGGCTCAATCGACGGCCCCCGGACCTTCGAAAACCGCACCCACCGTCACGGGAAAGAACTCCGCCGCGGAGAAATCCACGAAAAAGTCCGGCGGGCCGAACGTGACGCAAGACGCCTCCGGGAAGAAATTTCTCGATGGCATTCCGTACGATGTCTGGCTCGATGATCCGCTTGCCGTCGTGGCCAACACGGCCGCCGTGCCGACCCCGGCGGATTCCGGAAATTCTCCCGCGGTGACGAAGACCGCGCCCCCGTCGACCACTCCGGAGACGAAGCCCGACTCTCCAGTTGCAGCCGGCAGCGGCGACTGGGCGGAGTTCATTGCCACGGAACAACTGCTCGAAGAGACGAAAAAGATTCGCAATCATTTAAAGGGCCTGCTCCAGACGCAGGCCGCTTACAACGAGAATTTTGAGGTCGTCAAGATGGACGGGGCCGTGATGGCCGCCTTCGCGGGGATCGTCACGGAAGTCAGCGATAGCGTCAACTGGAAGGCCAACGCCCCGTACATTCGCGACTACGGCTGGGATCTTGTCGATTCGGCCAAGGGCCTCGGCAAGCCGAATTATGACAAGACCAACGCCGCGTATGAAAACCTGCAGTCGGTGTTCAGCGGTTCGATTCCCGCCGGCGCGGCCGAACCGTCGGCGAAACGCCCCTACTCGGAGGTCGCCCCGCGGTTTTACGTGATGAGGCGAATGAAGCTGGCCTACAACGCGCTCAAGCTCAACATCAATACGGAAGAGAAGCTGAAGAGCGCCCAGGAAGAGGCGCTGCACGAGGCGATGGTGCTGGCGGCGCTCACCAAGGTCGTCGCGCTGAAAGACTACAACTCTGCCGACGAACCGGACTACCAGCAATTCATGCAGGAAATCCTTCAACAATGCCAGGTCGCAGTCACCGCCGCCAAAGACCAGCAATTCGACAAGTTTTCCGCTGCGCTGAACGTGATTGACAAGGCCTGCCTGAATTGCCATTCCGCTTACAAAGAATGATGGACCGCTTCTTGACCGTTTTCCAGTTTTGTAGGGTGGGTCGAGGCTCTGGGAGGCCCACCGATTCGCTTGATCGAATTCAAAATGGTGGGCCACGCAGAGCCTCGACCCACCCTACGACTGATGGGGAATTCATGCGTTTCGTGACACGATTCTGGCTGACATTTCTGGCCTTGGGGTTTGTCGCCCACCCGTTGCCGGCCGAAGTGATCGAACTCAAAACCGGCCATAAGATCGAGGGCGACATCCTCAAGGAGCAGCCGGACGCGCTGATCGTCGACATCGGCATCGACGTCATCAAGGTGCCGCTCAACCAGATCCGATCCCGCCGCGCCTCCGACGAGGCCGAAAAAAAACCGGCGGAAGTCGAGGAGCATCAGCTCTATCGCACGGCGGCGCTGCCGCGCAAGAGCGTGAAAGAACTGGCCGAGCAATTCGGTGAAGGCGTCGTGCTGATCCAGACGCCTGGAGGCCTGGGTTCCGGTTTTCTGGTCAACGAGAACGGCTTCTGCGTGACGAATTATCATGTGGTCGAACGAGAGACGCGCATCGCCGCCACCGTGCTCCGCCGCGGTCCCGACGGGGAATTCCAGCGCCGCCGGATCGATGACGTGAAGATCATCGCGCTCAACCCGTTCTTTGACCTGGCCCTGCTGCAACTGCCGGCACAGAAAGACCTGAAGTACAAACCCGTCTTTCTGGCCAAGACCGACGAACTGCACGAAGGCGAAGAAGTCTTCGCCATCGGCAACCCGCTCGGGCTGGAACGGTCGGTCTCGCAGGGGATCATCGGCACCAAGAACCGCAACTTCCGCGGACTCGTCTACATTCAAACGACCGCCGAAATCAATCCCGGCAACTCGGGCGGCCCGCTGTTCAACACGCGCGGCGAAGTCATCGGCGTCACCAACATGAAACTTTTGTTCGCCGAAGGCTTGGGCTTCGCCATTCCCGTTCCGTACCTGAAACTCTTCCTCGCCAACCACGAAGCCTTCGCCTACGACCGCAATAACCCCAACACGGGTTATCGCTATCTGGATGCCCCGCGACGCAAGAACGCATCATCGCCGCCGTAGGAACTTCGAAAACGCTTGCGCTTAGCCGTCCACGGCGACTCCCGTTTCTACCCAGCCGAGAACTTCTCCCGGCCTCACGAGATGCTCCGGCTGCCGCAGCATCTCCGTGATCACGCCCGTCGCCGGGACCGGCAGATCGACGACAATTCCCGGGCAGATGAGTTCCGCCACGCATTCGCCCTCGTCGACGGCATCGCCGATTTCAACGGACCATTCCCCCAGCCGCACTGGCTCTGCGCCAAGTTGAAAATCCGGAACGACAATCGGCACTCGCATGGGTTAAGCCGTTTGAACATGCGAACTCGCAAGCGACTACAAAGCCCGCCGACGGCGTCGGCGGGACGCTTTCATTCACCTCACGGCGGCGGCCATTTCGCCGGCGTGGTAACTCGACCGCACGAACGGGCCGCTCGCCACCATCGTAAATCCGAGGTTGCGCACCAGGTCGCCGATTTCGTCGAATTCTTCCGGCGGGAGATAACGCTCGACGGGCAGATGCTGCATCGTCGGCTGCAGATATTGGCCGAGCGTCAGCATCTCGCAGCCGACCGACCGCAAATCGGCGCAGACTTCCAGCAATTCGTCCAAGGTTTCGCCGAGACCCAGCATCAGCCCGCTCTTAGTCGGGATCTCCGGCGCTTCCTGTTTGACTTGCGACAGCAAATCCAGCGTCCGCTGATACTCGGCATTGCGGCGGACGCGGTCATACAACCGGGGGACGGTTTCCGTATTGTGGTTGAAGACATCCGGCCGGGCTTCAATGACGCGATGAATCGCCGCACGGTTGCCGTGGAAATCGGGCGTCAACACTTCGACGTGCGCCCCCAGCGATTCCCGGACGGCGAGCACGCAGCGATAGAAATGCTCGGCACCGCCGTCGGGCAGATCATCCCTGGTGACGGACGTGATGACAACGTATTTCAGCCCCATTCGCCGCGCCGCCTCGGCCACGCGTTCCGGCTCATCAATTTCGATGGCTTCGGTTTTTCCCTTGGGGACCGAACAGAAGCCGCACGGCCGCGTACAGACATTGCCCAGGATCATGAACGTCGCCGTCTGTTGCGACCAGCACTCAGTCCGGTTCGGACATTTCGCGCTCTCGCAGACCGTTTCCAGCTTCAGGTCGGCAATCACGTCGGCCGTGAATTGCATCCCCGCCTGCGGGAGCGGACGCCGGAGCCACGCCGGCAATCGCCGCCGCGGTTCCGAATCTGCAACTGAAATCACCGGAAGGTCATGCATGCAAAGGCACCGTTTGCGCTGTGCGGCGAAGCCACGGATGACCGGTGTGCACGTGGAACTGTTCGTAGCCCAGCGCCGCCGATAAATGCCGCGTCAGACTTTCCCTTACGGACGCCATGGCGACCGGCCGATTGCGTTCGGCGGCGAGAGAAGAGCTTCGCTCCCCGGTCGGCGAAAATGCCGTGACTTCGAAGCCGGGGGCGACGTTGACGATCATGCCAAACTGGCTGACGCCCGAATGCATCGCCGCGCCCACATACGCAAATTGACCGATACGCCCCGCGGCGCCGGGAGCCGCCGCCGCGCTGCGCGCCGGCACCCGCGCATCACGGGCCGTTTGCAACAGGCTGCGAATCATCGCACGACGAAAGGCGAAGGGAGAAAGTTCCCATCGGTCAACTGGCACGAGAATCGACACGCTGAGTTGTCCCGGTCCGTGCGGCCACGTCCCGCCGCCGCGGCCAACCCAGCGGACGGGACATCGGGGGTATTCCCAATCCTCGGCCTGCGATTGCAGATCGGCCGCGCTGCCGTCGCGGCCCAGCGTCATCAGCGGCGGATGTTCGCACAGCAGGAGAATTCCGTAACGATCGCAGCGCGATTGCACCTCGACGGCCAACCGGTCTTGCAGCATCAGGTACGCGTCGAAATCGACGCACCCCAGCAGGAACACGTCCAAATGGGACGAGTCGAGCTGCGCTGCTTTCCAGTCCACCGGGCCCGTGTCCATGTCCTGTGCTCTTGTCTGGGCATCGTGTCTGGACGGAAACGTAACATGGAATGTCCTCGCACGACGAGCGTTGAACCAATACACCGATTCTACCGCATGAGGCAAGAAGGGACAACAGGGCGTTGTCAGTTGTTGGTGGTAGGTGGTAGGTGGTAGGTTGGAGAGGTGACGTTTCTGTTTGCACAACCCACAACCCACAACCCACAACCCACAACCCACAACAAACCCTCTTCATGGCCAAAGCCGACGACAAAAAGACCGAAGACTCCCTCTCCCGCGTCATCTGCCGCAACCGCCGGGCCCGCTATGAGTACGAACTCTCCGACCAGTTGGAATGCGGAATCCAGCTCTGCGGCAGCGAAGTCAAAAGCATTCGCGCCAATAAGATCTCCATCGAGGAAGCCTACGTCCGGGTGAAGCCCGACGGCGTCTGGCTGATCGGGTGCGACATCGCCGAGTATCCGCAGGCCAACGTCTGGAACCACGAACGGCAACGGCATCGCAAATTACTCATGCATCGCCGCGAGGTCCGCAAGTTCGCCGAAGTCGCCGCGCAGAAGGGACTGACGCTGATCCCGTTGGACGTCCATTTTTCGCGCGGCCTGGTGAAGCTGACGATCGCCGTCGCCAAGGGGAAGAAGCTGCACGACAAGCGCGAGACGCTGAAGAAGAACGACGATCGCCGCGAGATGCAGCAGGCCGTTCGCAAACGCGTGTGACGTGTCCGATCATCGCTTACGCTTCGCGGTGCATGACGATTACCACGCTTCTGCGAAGCGTCGCGAACAGGGCGTTCACTGCAACTCCACGTCCGATTCCCAGTCGGCGGCGTGGCGCATCAGGTCGGCATCGGGGGAAATCCGCAGATAGACCAGCGATTGCCGTAAAATGTTCGCGGCGGCGGGGGCGGCGACTTTGCCGCCGAAGGCTTCCGAGCCCACGCTGGCCTGGTTGACGACAACCAGCACCAGTACCTGGGGGTCTTCGACCGGGGCGCCGCACAGGAACGAACTGACGTACTTGCCGGAGACATAGCCCCCTTCCGGCGACAGGCATTGGGTCGTCCCGGTCTTGCCGAAGACTTTATAGCCCGGTAAGCGAGCGCGTTTTCCCGTCCCGCGGCTGACGACTTCCGCCATCGGGTGTTCGATCACCCAACGGGCCGTCGCTTCACGGACGGTCTCCTGCGTGAACCCCTGCATCCGCGTGGCGTCGGCGTCTTCGCGCAGGATCAACCGCGGCGAAACGAGTTTCCCCCGGTTCGCCAGCGCCGCATGCGCTATGATGAGTTGCAGCGGCGTCGCGGCGATCTCGTGCCCCATCGGGATCGATCCCGTTGAATAGCCGTTCCACTTCGAAAGCGGACGCAGAATACCCGATAATTCCCCCGGCAGTTCAATGCCCGTTTTTCGGCCGAATCCGAACAGCGACGCCGCCTCGAACAGCTTTGCGTTCTGCATCTTCTCACCGACCTTCGCCATGCCGATGTTGCTCGACTTCACCAGCACGTCGGTCAGGTTCAGCGAACCGTACGGATGATGATCGTGCAGCACCCGGCTGCCCATGCGGTATTCACCCCGCTCGCAGTGGAAAACATCATTCGGCTTGAGCAGGCCCTGATCGAGGCCGTAGGCCACGACCATCGGCTTGAATGTCGACCCGGGTTCGTAGATATCGGCGATCGTGCGGTTTTTCCAGGCTTCCGGGCTGGCGGCTTCGGGATGATTTGGATCGAACGACGGCCGGGATGCCATCGCCAGGATGTCGCCGTTCTTCGGGTTCATCACGACGACGCAGCAGCTTTCCGGCTTCCAGTTCGCGATGACCTGGTCGAGTTCCCGCTCGGCAAATAACTGCACGACGATATCCAGCGTCAGCCGGATCGACTGCCCGGGCAACGGCGGCTGGTCGGCATCGCTCAGCACTTCCAGCACGCGGCCCCGCGCATCGCGCACCAGGAGCCGCTTGCCCGTCTTGCCGCGAAGTTCCTCCTCGGCCCCTTCTTCGATGCCGCCGCGGCCGATGCCGTCGATATCGCGCAGTCCCAGCACCTGGGCTGCCAGCGCATCTTGCGGATATTCCCGTTGATATTCGTCGCGAAATCCCCAGGCACCGGTCCGCAGTTGCAGGCCGCGAATTTTATCGACTTCGTCGTCTGTCAATCGGCGTTTCACCCACAGGAAATGCCGGTTGCCCTGCGATGTCAGCCGTTCGGTCAGATCTTCGGCGGACAGGCCCAGGGCCGCGGCCAATTTCCCGGAAACGGCCTCGGGGTTCGTAATCAGATTCGGAACCAGGTACAAGCTGCGTGTCTGCACCGAGGTTGCCAGCAGGCGGCCCTGGCGATCGAGAAGGTCGCCGGGGCGCGGCGCGATCTCCTCGACGTGCACCCGTTGCTGCTCGGCCCGCTCCGAGAGTTCCTCGCGTTCCATGTATTGCAACTGCACCAGCCGCCCGGCGACAACCAGCCACGCCATGCCGATCAGCGTCACGACCAGCCGGGCGCGCCGCCATAATGGGGCGGTGGGCAGCGCGGCGGGAGTCGATGGAGGAAGCATAATCGGCGCTGGGCGTTCGGTATTAGGCGTTAGAAGAAGAGGACGCTCTTACCCTGGATCGTTTGCAATTGCCTAACGCCGATCGCTTACTCCCAATTCATCAAAGGCGCCGTGCGCTGCGATTTGCGTTGCGGCGATTCCGGCGGCAAGAGCTGCAGCCGGCCCTGTTCGAGGCGTTCGACCAATTGGGCCGGCGCCCCGGCCCGTTGCGCTTCCACGCGAAGCCGGGCCTGCTGCTCGGTCAAGACGTCGAGCTGATAACGCTGATAGCTGATCGCCCGCCGCAGCCCCAGGGACCGGCTTTCCAGGGCCGTTCCCGTGAGCGCCACGGCGACCACCAGCGCAATGGCAGCGGCAAACCGAAAAAACATGACAGATGTTCGCGATGGTCGCAAAGCCCGCCATCGGCGACGGCGGGAACGCTTCTCCGAAGCGTCGCTAAGTGTCTCTCACTTCTGCGTCATCGGAACGCACGGGGCTGGTTCGTGAGCTGCAATTCCCCGGCGTCGGACGGAAGCCGCAACACGGCTCCGACCTTAAGGGAATTGCCGTCTTTAAGGACGTCGCGATTCATCTCGAAGATCTGCATCCACCGCGACGACCGACCGAGATATTTCTGCGCAATCCCGCTCAACGTGTCTTTGGCTCCGATGCGGTACATCGGCCGGCCGGCCTGGTCTGTCAGAAACTCGCCCGGCAAATTGGCCTGTCCGTCCGCGGCCGCCGGTTCCGAGGGTCCCCCTTTCGGAATCAGATTCGGGAAGCGGCGCTGCAGCTCGTCGGCCGGAGGCAGCCCGATGGTGACACCCGATTTCATCTTCGCCGCGTCGGGAACCCGCGCCTGGTTGTACGCCGCCAGCGCCTGAAAATAGCGGCCCGTCCCGTACTTCTTTTGCGAGATCGACCAGAAATTTTCTCCCGATTGAACGACGTGGCTGTCGCCGGCAATGGTCACCGCCGATTGACGAGCCGCGGGCTCCGTGGAGAAGAAGTCGGTTTTCGGCGCCGAGGCGAACGCTGCACGGGACTGTCCGTCGACCAATTCAATCGGTTCATACTCGCCGTAGCGGTCTTCGTCGGAATCGTCGAGCATGAGCCGCGGGGCCGGAGACGTCTCGCTGGGGCGTCCAGGCTCCAGCGCCAGTTCCGGTGCGTCTTCTTCCGTGGCGTCCTCTTCGAAGTCAAACGACGGTTCCGGATGTTTTGCGCGCGCTTTTACCGTGACGATGTCGGTCTCGCCGAATGCCGGTTCGCGGGAATTCCTGACGGGCACCGCAACAGCCGGGGCCCGCACGACCGGCGCGGGTTCCGCCCCCCGGGAAACGTCTTCCACGGGCGATTCCTCGATAAACTGCATGACAGGCGGCGACGCCGTGGCCTTTGGCGGAGAAGAACTCACCTCGCCGGGCGTGTCCAAAAACGGGTCCTGGCCGTCCCCGGCATCAGGCTCCTCTTGTGCGACAAAGGCCCCGGCGTCTTCAGCAGCCGGCTCCTCATCGGGAATCATCGTCGGCAATTTTGGCCGGCCGGACGGAGCCGAGGACGCATTGCCCGACGCGCCGCCGAACGGGTCGTCGACGCCTTCCGGTTCATCTTGCGGAATCTGGCGCGTGCTGCCTGCCACCGGCAGAATCTTGGGCTCGCGCTGACCGGTTGCCGCCGGGAACTCGTCTTCTGAGTCCAATTCCAGGCGATCCCCTTCGGGTGCATCGCCGGCTTCTTCGTCGGCCGGCTGTTCATTCACAGCCACCGCATCGACGGGGCGCGTGAACCGCTTGTAGACAAGAAAGCCGAACACGCCGACCAGCAACATCACCATGGCGACGCCGACTTTTGTTTCGCGAGTCATACTCAGGTTCCTTCCCGAGAAATGCGACTGAAATCAATTTTTCCGCAGGGCGGGACGATTCTTCGAGTCCCGCCGGGTCAAGCAATCTTCCGGGCCAGCCGCAACTTGGCGCTGCGGCAACGCGGGTTGAATCGAACTTCCGCCGGACTGGGCTCGATTGGCTTCGGCGTCAGGTTCTCCCAGACGCCACGATTCCGGAACGCCTGCTTGACGATCCGGTCTTCCAGCGAATGAAACGAGATCACCGCGAGGATTCCACCCGGCTCCAAGGCTGCCGGAAATACCGTTTCCACCGCCTGCCGGACGTGATCCAGTTCGTGATTCACGGCAATCCGCAGCGCCTGAAAGACGCGCGTCGCCGGATGCTTATCCCGCGGCGGCCGCGCGCCAAGCAGGAACGTTTTCACGGTGGTCGCCAGTTGCTCGCCAGTGCGAATCGGCTGACTCGCCCGCTGACGGACGAGGTGCCCGGCGATCTGACGACTCAGCGGCTCCTCGCCGAATTCGCGAAGAATCTCCTCCAACTCTTCGACAGAATCTGCAGCCAAAACTTCGGCGGCGGACCGG
This sequence comes from uncultured Planctomycetaceae bacterium, assembly GCA_964388415.1. Taxonomy (GTDB): domain Bacteria; phylum Planctomycetota; class Planctomycetia; order Planctomycetales; family Planctomycetaceae; genus CAZDGB01. Next base: position 59,070 of record CAYMAO010000017.1, read on the forward strand.
CCTTGCGTGCGGTCGAATCGCAAGTCGAGTTCGCCTTGAGATTGAAAGCTGAATCCACGCGACGGATCGGCCAACTGATCAGATGAAAGCCCCAGGTCGACCAGGATGCGGTCCGCTCGGGACCAGCCGAACTCTTCCAAGAGACGCAGTACGTCCAGGTACGATGCTTGACGCAGAAACACATCCGGCCCGCCGAGAATCTCCCCGGCAAGCTGCACCATCATCGGATCGCGGTCGAGCCCCAGCAATTGGCCGCCCGGGCGAATCCGTTCGATGATCTCCCGGCTGTGCCCGCCGCCGCCGACGGTGCCGTCGACAACCGTTAATCCTGGTTCGAGACTCAAGCCTCGCAGGACTTCTCGCAGCATCACCGGAACGTGAACCGAAGCCATGAAATGCCGGCACTCCCTCGCAAATTCGTCCGACGACCATGCCGCGTGGCCCCGCCGTCGGTCACGGGGGGATCGCAGCGTCTGCATTCGTTCGGAGAGAATCATGACACACCGCACGCCGAAAGACAGCCGTCGAGAGACGTTTACGATCAGTTTCCAGAGGAATGAGAGCCAAACTCATTGCGCTTCGTCGGCGAATTCCGCCGATTCCCGCGAGGTTATAGACGGAACCGGCGATTATTGGAAAGAGCAATCCCAAGGGCCAAAACCCGACCGAATCCACGACGCACTCTGTCCGGCAGCAGAATTCCACGTGACGGCGCAAAGTCGCAGAGAGACCGAGTTCAGCCGATGATCCGCAAATCTTTACCCTTCAAAATCAGCGTGAATCTGCGTAATCTGCGGCCGACTGGCTTTTCCCTCCTTCGATCCAGCAGAACCTGTCAGGTCGAAGCCATGAACCCTGCCGTAGATTTGACGGGTTCAGCCGCCGGAAATCCGTCGGAATCCCCAAAAAACTCGCGCATCAGTTCACGTTTTTCTATCGATCTGCGTATGATGGTTCGCTTTACGGGACGCCCCGTACTTCATCGCGTTTTTACAGAACTACCGCAGCACCATGAGGTTTCGGAATCGAGAATTCGTCGGCCGGTCTGCGCTCCAGGCCGGCCTGATGATCGCGGCCGCGTGGGGGCTTTGTGCTGCGCGGGCTGAAAGCGCCGACCTGGCCCCTCAGACCTTGGAAATCGGCTGGTACGGTCATCTGGTGCTCGGAACATGGACCACGGCCACGGCCGAACTGGACGTCGCCGAGCCGGCCACCTATCGGCTAGACGTCGCGGCCACCGATCCCGACGGCAATCTGGCGGCGTTTCGAGGCGACGAGGTGCGGTTGCCGACGGGGAAGCACCGGATTGCGGGTCGTTTCCAGCTTGGGCGCCCCGACGGACAGGTTCGCTGCACGCTCTACCGGGACGGCGCGTTCTGGAAGGAATTGCCGCCAGTCTCCGCGCAGGCCGACTTGAAGCCCCATCGCGATTCCGAACGGCTGTTGATCACTGTGGGGTTGCCGTTGGAATTGCAGAGCGTGTTTCCTCCGCCTCAGACCGGCCAGCGGACGATCCTGCATTTCAACGATCCGTCGTCGTTGCCGGCCGATGTGTCGTCTTATGATGGCGTTTCCGCCTTGCTGCTCGCGGGCAAATTCGGCCCCGACGCAGTGCAATCTGCGGCGATTGAACAATGGGTTCGCCGGGGCGGCCGGCTGCTGATTTCCCTGGGTTCCTCTCCCAAGGAATTTCGTGAAACGCCGCTCGCCCAAAGGCTGCCGCTCGAGGTCGATGCGGACCTGGTCCCCACTCGGGAACTGACGGCGTTGGAGACATACGCGGGCAAATCGGTCCGAATCGTGCCGCCGGGACAGCGGGTGATGATTCCGAAACTGTCGTATCGATTTGGCCGATCGCTGGCGGGCAATCGTTCCGACCCGGTGCTCGTTCAGATTCCGTGGAGCTTCGGGACGGTCACGTTCCTGAGCATGGATGTCACCGAAGCTCCCTTGCGGGAATGGAAGCAGGGCGTGGGAGATTTGCTCCGCAAAATGACGGATGTTTCCGCCTCAGCACAACAGTCCGCCGGCCGTGGCCAGCAATTGGGAAGCACAGGCATTACCGACATGGCGTCGCAGGTGGCGTCCGCGCTGGAAGATTTCGAGGGCGTCTCGCGGACGTCGCCCTGGTGGGTGATTGGCGGCCTGATTCTCGTTCTGGCATTGGTCGGTCCGATCGATTACTGGCTGGTCGACAGAATCTGGAAACGTCCGCTCGCCACATGGGTCTCCTTCCCGGTCATTCTGGCCGGGTGCGCGGGCTTCGCAGTGTGGGCGGCCAGCCGCTCCAATGGCGATCAGGCCCGGGTGAACCAACTGGCGGTGATCGACCTGGACGCCGAAACCGACTTTCTCCGCGCAAGGCACTGGACCACGCTGTATAGCCCGGAATCCCGGACCTATCAGTTCGCGTGTCAGCCTGCTTGGACCACGTGGTCTCCGAAAAACTCCGAAAACGCCATCCTGGCCGCGAGTTGGGCCGGGCTGCCGGAAACGTCGTTCGGCGGCATGTATCGATCTGGGGCGACGGGTCTGCAATTTGGCCAGATCGCGTATTCCGTCTCTCCCGCGGAAGGCAAATTCACGGACATTCCGGCCGCACAATGGTCGACGGTTGCCTTGTCGGCCGAATCGTTTGGGACGCAGTCGCACCTGGCGGAATCCAAGCTCACCAGTTCAGCGACCGGTCGGCTTTCGGGAACGGTGATCCATTCTCTCCCCGGCCGTTTGACGAACTGGTTTGTTGCTTATGAAAACCGCATCTTCCGGCAACTGCAAAACGACGACAGCGACGCGGTCGTTCCGTTACCGGCTGGGCAGGTCTTTCGGGTCGACCAGCGGTCGGTAATGCAGCGCGAACTTCGGGGGCATTTGACCCGGACCCTGGCCCGGCAGGTAGATCAAGGGAATTCCTCGTCGGGCGCCGGCCAGATTGTTCTGGAGCAAGCCAGCTACGACCCCCAGTCGCGCAACCTGGCCGCGATCTTGCCGCTGTGGTCATTTCATGCCAAGGTCGACGGGGCCGTGTATACCGGACTGAGAAACGATGCGCTGGCTCATCTCGACATGTCGCCGCTGCTTGACCTCGACCGGGCCGTACTCATCGGGTTTCTCGAAGAGACCGCCCCGGAAATGACGCTGACGCCGGCCGCCGCGGCCTATCAGGGGCGCCGCACCACGCTGGTTCGGCTGGTGCTGCCCGTCGACCGCTCCAAACAGGTCATCCGGGATTTGCCGAAGTTGATGGACAAAAAATGAAGCCCGGCACATTCTCTCACCGGACTTCCAGAAAGAAACCGCTGCCGTGATTGAAACTCGCCAACTGACGAAGCGCTACGGATCTTTGATTGCCGTCAACGAAATCAACCTGACGTTGAAAGAGGGAGACGTCTTCGGTTTTATCGGCCCCAACGGATCGGGAAAAACGACGACAATGCGGATGCTGGCCACGCTGCTCTCCCCCGATTACGGCGAAGCCTACGTCTGCGGCAAATCGATCTACACCCATCCGCAGGAAATCCGCAGGCTCGTCGGCTACATGCCCGACTTCTTCGGCGTCTACGACGACATGACGGTCATCGAGTACCTCGAATTCTTCGCCGCGGCCTACCGCATCAACGGCCCGGCCCGCCGGAAAGTCTGCGAGGAGAAACTCGAACTCGTCGATATGGCGTTCAAACGCGACGCCATGGTCAACCAGTTGTCGCGCGGCCAGACGCAGCGCATCGGTCTCGCACGGACCCTGCTGCACGAACCGCAGGTGCTGCTGCTCGACGAACCGGCCTCAGGGCTTGATCCGCGCGCCCGCATCGAAATCCGCGCGCTGCTGAAACGGCTCGGCCAGATGAACAAAACCGTCATCGTCTCCAGCCACATCCTCCCCGAACTTGCCGATGTCTGCACCCGCGTCGGCATGATCGAAAAAGGGAATCTCATTGTTGACGGCTACGTCGACGAAGTGATGCGTAAAGCCCGCCAGCAGATTTTGCTGTACATCAAAGTAAAGGAGAGTCTCGCGAAAGCCGCCGGGTTGCTGGAGAAGCATGGAGATGTCGCGAAGGTGGACGACCAGCACGGCACGTTGTACGTCACCTTGAAGCCGGCCGTGGAAGATTACAGCTCGCTGTCGTCGCTGCTGACGGACCACGGCCTGCACTTGACGCTGTTCCGGGAGGAAGAGGTCAACCTGGAGACGGCGTTTCTGGCACTGACGCAGGGCCTGGTGCAGTAACCGTCAATTCGGATCGCAGCCCTTTCGCCGAAGAATGTCCCGGACTTTACGGGGTGGCCGCGGCCTGCTGCGGGGCGGCTTTCGCGGCCTGCATACGGGCGAGACGGGCCTTCATCGACGCGGCCGACTCCGCCGAAGATTTGGACGCGGCGGCCGTGTCGTCGAACTGCTTCTGAATTTCCGCCGTCACCTGCGCGGCCGCCACGGCTTTTTCCGCGTTCGCTTTCGCCGTCGCCAGATTCTCGGTCGCGGTTTTCACGTTCGCCGCGGCCGTTTCCGCCAACTTCTTGTTGTCGTCGGTCATGGCGCCAGCCAGAACGGCATCCGCATCGGTTTTGGCCTTGTTGGCTGCATCCAGTGCCACTTGAGAATCCGTCGCCGCCTTGGTCGCGGTGTCAGCCGCCGCTTTCCGGTCGGCAATGCCTTTCGCCACCGCGGCATGATTGGCCGCCGCCTGTGCCGACGCGGCCTCCGCCTGGGCAATTTGCGGGGCGAATTGTTCAATCCGCGTCTGCAAAGCCAGAGGATTCGTGGTGATCTTACCCAGCGCCGCGCCGTCGGACCCCTTGAAGACCAAGATGTTGCCGACGAGATCGCCGATCAGCACGCGGTCGGTCTCGGCACAATAACAGGCGTCGGTGCCGATGTCGCCCAGACCGCCGAAGGCTTTCTGCTGGGCGCCGTTGAGATCCCACAATTTGCCGACGACGTCCCGGCCGGTGGAGACCAGCCGGTTGTCTCTCGTAAATTCGACGGACGTCGCGCCGCCGCCATGCGCGGCCCAGGTTTTCACCTGGCTGCCATTCTGCATTTCCCAGAGCTTGATCGAGGCGTCTTCACTAGAAGAGGCCAGCAGATTACTGTCCGGCGACCAGCTCACGTCGCCGATCATCGCCTGATGGCCGGTGAGGAAATAGAACTCCCGGCCAGTGTACGCTTCCCACACCACGAGGCCGTTACTACGGTCGGCAGTGGCCAGCAGCACGCTGTCCGGGCTGAATTCCAGCGCGGTGATCCAGTCCGTGTGCTTGTTCTTCTCGTAGAGCAGTTCGCCGGTCTCCACGCTGTAAACCCGAATCATTTTTTTCGGTCCGCCGAGCGCCACCAGCGCATGGTCGGAACTGATATCGGCCGCGAGACAGACGTCGTATTCCGAGCCGATCTCCGCCACGCGTTTTCCGGTCTTCACGTCGAACACCACCGCCTTGCCGGAATGCGATCCGCGGCCGCCGGCGGCAAGCAGCAACTGGCCGTTGCGGCTGAATTTCAGAATATGCGCCTGGCCTTCCGGGAACGGCAGCACGCCGGCGAGATCCAGTGTCGCCGTTTCGTACAGCAGAATCTGCTTGTGTCCGGACGCCGCAGCGAGGGGCGACCACGGGCTTGTCGCCAGTGCCGTCACCGCGTTGGGGCGAGCCGTGACGTGCAGCGGTTCCAACGAGAGATTTTCGGGCATCGGCGGCGGACCCGCGGGGCGCTGGTTCGAGACTTCGACCTTTGTCACCATCGTGTTCTTCTTGGGGCGGGCCTTGCTGCCCGCGTTTTCCAAGGCGCCCCCTTCGATCCATTTCTTGATCAAGGCCAGTTGAGCATCCGGCAGCTTGGGCTGACTCGGCGGCATAAACGGCTCTTCGATGTGGGCGACCACCTTGTAGAGTGTGCTGCCCATGGCGTCGCCGTCCACTTTGACGACTTCGCCCGATCCGCCGCCCCGCAGCGTCGCTGCGTAATTGTCGAGAATCAGGTCTCCCTTTTTGTCGTTGGCATTATGACAGGTGCCGCATTTCTCCCGAAAAATCGGCAGAATGTGCTCGTCATACGTGATCTTCTCGCCCGCCGGCTTGGCGTCCTCGGCACAGAGCCCCCCTGCGGACAACACGCAACACGCAACGCACAGCCAAGCTCGCATGAGATTCACTCCCGGACGCCCAGGGGTTGCACCCCCCGGGCTTCTTCACAATTTTAATTTTAATGGTTGAAGATGAATTCGCGGCTGTTCAAGAGCGCCCAGAAGACGTCGTCCAGCGAGCGTTTGACATCCTGGCCTTCGGCAAACAGCGGCGCTAGGCTGGCTTGCTCTTCGGCCGTCGGTTTGCGGCTGAAACACCGCACGTACAGTTTCTCGACAATCTGCGGCGGCGTCACACCCTCTTTCTGCCATTTGGCGATGAGCCCGCCTTGCTGAATCTTGCTGTTTGACGTCCCGCCATTCAAAAGATGCAGCGCTTGCGACAGCGTCGGCTCCATTTTGACTTCGCACGAGCAGGCCGTTTCGCGGGTTGCCCGGCCAAAGGTCGTCAGGAAGTAATCGGTCGTGGCGCCATCGGAAATCTGCGTGGCACGCGAACCAAGCGGCAGGCCGCGGAACTTGTCCTTGGTATTGGTCACCTGGCTGATGATGTCGAGCATCGATTCGGCCTTGATCCGCCGCAACGTCTGGTGGGCGAAGTTGCGTGCATCCTGCTCGTTCGACAGATTCGTCTGCGTCGAACGCTGATACGCCTCCGAACGGCAGATTTCGCGGACCAGGCCCTTGAAGTCGTACCTTGACTCTGTGAACCGCTTCGACATTTCAGCGAGCAGCGGCTCGTTCGCGGCCGGGTTCGAGATGCGGACGTCGTCGACCGGATCGATAATGCCGATGCCGAAGAAGTGGTGCCAGATTCGATTCGCGAAGTTCTGGGCGAAATACGGATTCTTCGGCGATGCCAGCCAGTCGGCGAGGACTTCGCGGCGATCTTTGCCTGCCGTATCGGCCGGCCCGCCTCCGAGAAACACCGGGGGCATCACTCGGCCGCCAATGGGGTGATTCACTTCGCCGCCGCCGGAGTTGAAGATGATCTGCTCGCGGTAGTCTTCCGCTCCCTTGCGGCCGATTTGAGAAAAGAATGCCGTGAAGCTGTAATAGTCGTCCTGGGTCCAGCGGTCGAACGGATGATTGTGGCATTGAGCGCACTGCGTCCGCATTCCCATGAACACCTGGGCGACGTTTTCCGCGACCTTCAGCCGGTCCTGCTCCAACTGGTAGAAGTTCGCCGGCGGATTCTTGAACGTCCCGCCGTTGGCGCTGAGGATCGAGCGGACCATCTGGTCGAGCGGAACATTGTTGGAAATCTGCTCGCTCAGCCAGTTGTAATAGAGCAGAATCGATTTGTAAGTGACGACGTTGTTTGACCGCATCATCAGCCACTCGGCCCACTTGGAAACCCACAACTCCGTGAATTCCTTGCGGCCGATCAGGTTGTCGATCAGCGCGTCGCGCTTGCCGGCATCGGCGCTCGCCATGAACTGGGTGTATTCCTCTTCGGACGGCAGCACGCCGACCAGGTCGAGATACGCCCGGCGGATGAATTCTTCATCAGTGCACCGCGGCGACGGGTCGATCCGCAGTTGCTTGAGCTTCAAGTTGACGAATTCATCGACATAGTTGCGGGCCGCCATTGGCTTGTCTTCCCAGACCAGCCCCTTCGGCAAAATCACGAAATGCGAACCGACGGTGAACGTCGAAAAGCGGGCCATGATGAACGCTTCGCCGCGGTTCTGGGCCGTGATGACGCCTTCCGGCGAAATGGTGGCCGAGTTGTCGTTGTTGGAGAGAAACAGCGCCAGCGACGTCACGTCGCGGTCGGTGCCGTCCGAATACGTCGCGCGGACTGTCACCTGCTGCGTCGCGTTCTGGCCGTCCAGCACGCCGGATTTCGGATAGAGCTCCAGGCCGGTGCACGTCGCAATGGTGGCCGGGTCTTGCGGACAGCCGGCGTTGATCCACTCTAACAGCGTCTCGCACAATTCCGACTGGCGCTCAAACCGCTTGCCGCCGGTGTGAGGCACCACGCCGATCGCCTTTTCGATCAGAAGGCTCGCTTCCGGCACGGCGGCATCAATGCGGCGTCCGGGCTGCTCCCGGAGAATCCGCAAATAGTCGCCGTTGGGATCGAAGCCAAACAGCGACAGCCGGAAGCCGTCCTTGCCGCGAGCCGCTCCGTGGCAACTCCCGGTGTTGCAATTGGTTTTCATGAAGACTGGCATGACGTCGAGTTTGAAGCTGATCGGCCGGGCCTCCGCGACGCGTTCGACTTTTACCGGAATCGTGACCGCCTGGCCGCCGAATTCGACCTTCAGTTCGGTCATTCCGTCGCCGACGGGATAAATCGTCTGCCCGTCCCGGCGAACCAATGCCGGGTTGGTCAGCACGTAAGACGCCTGCGCAGCGACGTCGCGGGTGATGCCGTCGGCATACACGGCCTGCACGGCGAGCAGTTGCCGGTCTTTCGCCGTGGTCAGGTTGACCTCAGCCGGCGCGACCTGGAGTTTCTGGAGCGGGGCCTCGGCGAAGGCCGTCTGGGCGATCGCGAGAGTTGCCGTGATGCAGAACAATACGCGTGACTTCATGCGAGATCCTCGTTCCCTAACCAGCAGATTTCTCAGTGAACTAAGGCCTGAGCCGTTTTTGCCAATAACCCTGCCGCCGCTTGGCATGCGCGACGGCCACGATGACGACACCTGTTTTGCTCACACAGCGAAACACCAGCGAATAAGGAAGCTTCCGCAAAGAGATTGAACGGTAATCCTCTGTGACTTTTGCAAATGACCCCGGGTCTGCCTGCAACCGTTCGACCGCGGCTTGATACTCGTCAGCAAATACAGTTCCATAACCCGCCCGAGCTTGCTCGTGATGTCTGATTGCCATGAAGTTCCTCGCTTGCCGCCGGCAAGAGGCTGACGCTCATGTCCGCAGCCTGGCTCTGATTTCCTCCATGACTGCTTCATGCGGAACCGCCGTCACCTCATCTCGCTCATACTCGCCCCAGCGGCGATGACATTCCTCGATCAACGCGTCACGGAATTCAGAATCCCAGAGTTTTCCAGTCGATGTCATGCTCGTCGATGCTGTGCAATAAGTGCTGAATCAGATCAAGCCTCTCGTCCTTCGAGAGCGCCAAGGCTGTCTCAACAATATTCTGGGGAGCCAGCATCACAAGTCTCCTGTGCTACTTCCCGCCTTCCGGCGGCTTGGCGTTCTGGCTTTCAAGCCGCTGCTTCTGTTCCAGCCGGAGTTGTTCCAGCCGCGTGAGCCGTTTCGGCGCTTCGGGAGTTTTCGGGGCGGCCTGGGCGACCGGCATCGGCGGCGGAGCGTTCGGCTTCGGAGGCAACGGCTGGTCGACGCGCAACTGGCCAGTCCCCAGGTTGTGCAGAATCGGTTCTCCATTCTCCATCACCACCACCTGGCAAAACAAGTTCTGATTCTTCCCGGCCGGGGCGTCCGGTTCGGCCTTGATCTTGAAAACCAGTTCCTTCGTCTCTTTGTTGAGTTCCAGCGCCGTCGTGGTGACTTTGTTCGGCAACCCGTACAGCGTAACCGGGGCATTGCCCTCGAACGGCTTGGCGGTTTCGATCGTCACGACCAGTTCGCTGTCCTTGCCCTGCTCGATCGCCGCCTGTTGGAACGCGAACTTGAGGTACATCTCGGCGATCCGCAGGTTGACAAACGGCGAGGCCACCATCACCGGGCCGTTGCCAACCGTCGCCACGCCGCGCACTGAGATTTTGTAGTCCCCGACGCGGGCGTTGCCGGCGGCGTTCATGTCGATGAACGCTTCGCTCTGGCCTTCCAGGATGGAAGCTTCGCGGCTGGAATTCATGCCGGTTGGATTCAGCAGCAGTTCGATCTTGATCGGTGCGGTGAACCCTTCGTCGCGCACGGCCACCACTTTCAGCTTCGCCTGGCCTCCCTGCACCAGCGGGACTTTCGGCTCGATAATTTGCAGCGTGAACGGAACCTTCTGTGCCACGGTCACCGCGAGGCCCTTCACAGACTCGGTCCAGAACGGACGATTGTTCTGACCGCGGACCAGGACGACCTCCTGATCAGTCGGAGCGGCGACCGACAGATTCGGCTGATTGGGATCGGCCACTTTGGCCACCAGATTGCACAGCTTTCCGCCGACCGGAGCCTCCGGGGCGGCAAACAGCAGCACTTGCATCACGCTTTCATCGGCCCGAATTCCGACGTGCTCAATCGTCACGCCGGGCGGCAGATTTTCGCCAAGGAGTTCCAACGGTCCGCCGAAATCCTTCCGGGCCGCGTTGATCAGCAGCGGGATGCGGTTCCCTTGCGGAATGGCCATTTTCGTCTCAACGTACTGCTGAAACTCGGCAATCCCCAGCGTCAACTGCGGAACCACCGCCGCAACTTCGATGCGATAGAAGAACCCAGCGCCGCCGCGGCCCAGGTGATCATAGACGCGGAGAAAATATTCGCCGTCGGCCGGGACGGTAAACCGCAGGGCCGAATCCGGTCCGCCGGCGTCATCGTTGCTGGCAATTCCCCCACCCTTGGCGTTGTACACGACAAGAATCGGATCCAGTTCCGACCGCAGGCGGCGGGCGTAAACGGAGATGTCGAACACCTGGCCTTTCATGGCCGTGAAACCGAAGTAATCGAGATCCTGCCTGCTGGAAATCACGCCGTTGAAAGCAGCCGGCGCCGGGCCTTTGGTGGCGTGGGCGACGTCCTCGTTCGGCTCGACTTCATTGACGTTGTCCAGGTTGACCAGACGGAAGCGATTGCCCGACGGGGCGATGCCCCGGTCGTCGGTCGCGAAGACGCTGAAATCGGGATCGGCCACGGCGGGGAGCGTGATGTCTCTCTCAAATTCCCCGGCGACATCCCCGACGAACTTCACCTTCAGCGTTTCACCCGGCTTGCCGCCGCCGGGGATGACCCCCAATGGGCGCGGAAAGTTGCCGACGTGGCAGCGGTAGTAATTGCCGCCGCCGAACGAGCTTTCACGGACCTGGATGATATACTTGCCATCCGCCGGGGCTAGGATCGAGACGACGCCGTCCTGCCAGACGAGGGCCGCATCATCACTGGTGGCGAGTTCAAACCGGGCCTCGTTCAGAATTGCGACATAGACGTCAAAGAACGAATTTCCCAGGCGGATCGCTTCCACTTCGGCCGAGATGCGTTCGCCCTTTTTCGCCTCGACGACGAAATAATCGACGTCTTCATTGCCGACCGTACCGTCGATCGTGACGTTCATCGGGATGGCTTGCGGCGTGGTGAATTCGCTGTTGGGCTCGACCTCGGCGACGACCGGCAGCGAGCCGACCAGAAATGTCCGCAGGTCGGAAATGCCGCTGGCGCAGCGGACGCGGATTCGCTTGGTGCCGGGAGGGCAATCCGCGGCGATCTTCAATTTCGCCTTGACCTGCTTGCCGTCGACGACGGTCAATCCGGCGACTTCGATCCCCGGCTGGTAAATCAGAAGTTCCTGGGCGTCCTCGAGCCGGTCGCCGCTGAGGACGACCTCGACTTCCGTCCCCCGCTGCGCCCCTCGAGGAACGATGTTCGACAGCACGGGGCTGGACGCTTCCAGGAAGGCGCCGGACAGGAAGACCATCAGAAAACTGACACCGGTCAGCCAATTGAGCCGTTGCATGATGCCCCCGATTGGCAGTTCGCGGCACTGAAGCTTGCCGGACTGCGCGGCGATAAAACAGGCGAGAGAAGTTTTTCGGCGGGAAATCGTCGTTTCACAAGAAGCCCAGGGATTGCAATCCCTGGGCTTCCATCTCATACAACATCAACATCCATCTCAGAAATTTACGCCAGCAAGTCCTTGATGACTTCGCCGCCGTCAACGATTTCGATCGGGCGGTTGCCTGGGGCCATCAATTCCTTGTCGGCGACGATGCCCATGCAGTGGTAGATCGTCGTGAACAGGTTCTCGGGGCCGATCGGCTTCTCTTCCGGCTCGGACGCCGTCGAGTTGGACGATCCGTGGATATAACCGCCCTTGAATCCGCCGCCGGCGAGCGCCACGCTGAAGACCTTCGGCCAGTGATCGCGACCGGAGTTGGCGTTGATCTTCGGCGTGCGGCCGAATTCCGACGAAATCATGACGATCGTCTCTTTTAAGAGGCCCGTCCGGTCGAGATCGCGGATCAGCGTGCTGTAGGCCTTGTCGAATTCCGGCATCTGGCCGCGGAAGCCGGCGACGATGTTGTTGTGCATGTCCCAGCCGCCATAGGTCAGGTTGACGAGGCGCACGCCCGACTGCACCAGCCGGCGCGCCAGCAGCATCCGGGAACCGGCCACGCCGCGGCCGTATTCATCGCGAACGGCGGCGTCTTCCTTCTCGATGTCGAAGGCAGCGCGGGCTTCAGGCGAACTGATCAGGCTGTAGGCCCGTTCGTAGAACGTGTCCATCGCCGCGAGATCATCCGACTTCTCCTTCTTCTGGAAGTGAGCGTTCACTGCCGAGAGGGCGCTGCGGCGCGTGCCGAACCGGGAATCATCCACGCCGTTGGGAAGATCCAAGTCACGGACTTTGAAGCCCTTGGTCGCCGGATCGCTCCCCAGGCTGAACGGAGCATACGCCGAACTGAGATAGCCGCTGCCGGCAAACTCCGTCGGCTGATTCGGGATGCAGACATACGGCGGCAGATTCTTCCGGGGGCCGTATTCGTGGCTGATCACCGAGCCAATGCTCGGGAACTGCAGCGCCGGGCTCGGCCGGTAGCCTGTGAACATATTATGCGTGCCGCGCTCGTGGGCCGCTTCCCCGTGGGTCATCGAGCGAATCACGGTCAACTTGTCGGCCAGAGCGGCGGTCAGCGGCAGCGTGTCGCCGAACAGTTCGCCGGAGATCTTCGTTTGAATCTGCTTCATCTCGCCGCGATATTCAATCGGGGCGAACGGTTTAGGATCGAACGATTCCTGGTGGGCCATGCCGCCGGGCAGGAAGATGTGAATGATCGACTTCGCCGTTCCTTCAAAGTGGGCGTAGTTCTTCAGGTCGGCCCGTGCGGCGTTGTAGCGGAGCAAATCAGGGAGCGTCAGCCCGGCGCCGGCGAGAAAGCCGACACTCAAAAAGCCGCGCCGGTTCAGCCGGCGAAAATGACTCGGGGTACAGGCGCCAGATGCATCAGACATGAGGGGGGCTCCGCTTGCTAAGTGACGTTCGGGTTTCGGGGACAACATCCTGTCAGACAATGAACTCAACGCAATATCCAAGTTCGCTGCGGAGTGAATCTCCGCATCACGCACAAACCATTCTCATGCAATCCGTTGTTCGCTCAAAACACAATGGCGTTCGGAAGGATCTCTTCAGGTATGCGGCTCGATTCTGCAACCGATTTCGTTAAGGCAAGCGTCGGCATCTGCGGGGTTTGCGGGAGGCTGTTCGCGTCCTGAATGTGCAGGAAACGATTGAGGCAGGGTCAATCTCTCATCGTGTAAACTATCGCTGATTCGTCACCATAACGAGTTCATCGCGAGAATGTCAAGCATTTTCTCCAGACAATTTTCTGTACATCCGTTTCGTCTATATGACACTCCCCTCACCGGCCAGTCCATGAATACGAAACGCCGGGGAACTTTTCGCAGGCTGACACCGTCTCTCATTCTGCCTGGAACTGACCAGCAACGCCTCACTTGCCCTCAGGAGCCGCTTCATGTCCCTTTGCCATGCCAGCCCTTCCCACGCATCGTGCCGACCCCGTACCTGCCTGCTGGCCTGCTTGCTGGCGCTGAGCCCAGCGGTACTCTTCGCCGCCGAAGAACCGGCCGGCAAGGTGCCGTTGAAAAAAGTTGTGATGTTCAACTCGGGCGTCGGGTTCTTCGAGCACCGCGGCTCCGTCACCGGCAACGATACGCTCGACCTGAAGTTCAATGTCGAAGACATCAACGACCTGCTGAAGAGCATGGTCTTGCAAGACCTGGGCGGCGGGCAGATCTCCACGGTGACTTACGGCTCCCGCGACCCGATCACGAAGACGCTCAAGACGTTCTCCATCGACCTGACGGAAAACCCCACGCTCGCCGGAATCCTCGGCCAGATCCGCGGAGAAAAGGTCGAGCTCGAGACGCCGAACAAAGTCGTCGGGGTCATCCTGGGAGTTGAAAAGAGGACCGTCAAAACTGAAAAAGAAAGCCGCGAGGTGGAAGTCCTGAATTTGTTGACCGAAGCCGGACTGCGCAGCGTGCAACTCGAATCGGTCACGGCGATCAAGCTGCTCAACGAGAAACTGGATGCCGAACTGAGGCAGGCGCTGACGGTTCTGGCCGGCGGACACGATGTCGAGAAGAAGACCGTCTCGCTCAGCTTCCGCGGCGACAAGGAACGGCAGGTGCGCGTCGGCTACATCCAGGAAACGCCCATCTGGAAAACCAGCTACCGTCTGGTCCTCGAAGAAGAAAAGGCCCCGTATCTCCAGGGCTGGGCGATCGTTGAAAACACCACCGAGATGGATTGGAACAACGTCACCTTGGCGCTGGTGTCCGGCCGGCCGATTTCCTTCCGAATGGACTTGTATCAGCCGCTGTATATTCCGCGCCCCTGGGTGGTTCCGGAATTGTTCGCCTCGCTCATGCCGCAAACCTACAACCAGGACCTCGCCCGCAAAGACGCGGAATTTCAGCAGCAGGGCCAGAACCGCCGCGGGGAATTCAAGCGAAACGCCGCCGAGAAAGCCGACGGAGTCGCGCCGGCCGCCAAAGCCGCCGCAGCCCCGGGATTCGCCCGCGGCCTGGGAGGCGCCGGCTTCAACGGCGCGCCGGCCGAAGACCGGGCCGCGCAAGCCGCGATGGACATGATCGCCAGCGTGCAATCGGCCGCGTCGGCGGAGAACGTCGGCGACTTCTTCCAATACGAAATCAAGACGCCCGTCACGCTGGAACGGCAGAAGTCGGCGATGATTCCCATCGTCAACGACGAAGTGAAGGCGTACAAGGTGTCGATCTACAACCCGTCCGTGCACGCCAAGCACCCGCTCGCCGGGCTCAAGCTGACGAACTCCACCGATCTGCACCTGATGCAGGGGCCGATCACGGTGTTTGACGACGGCGCTTATGCGGGCGACGCGAAGATCCAGGACTTGCCGCCCAAATCCGAAAGGCTCGTCAGCTATGCCATGGACCTGAACACTGAAGTCGTTCGGGACGAAGGGGGCGGCAGCAACGCGCTGATCGGCGTGAAGCTCGTGAAAGGGGTGATGTACGTCTCCCGCAAAATGCAGCGTACGCGGACATTCACCGTGAAGAACTCCGGCAAGAACAAGAAAACCGTGCTATTGGAGTCTGCCGTGGAAGCGGGGTGGAATCTGGTCACGCCTCAAGAGCCGGCCGAAAAAACCCGCGACATGTACCGGTTCTCGGTCGACGCGGAACCGGGCCAGCCTGCGAAGCTCGCCGTCACCGAGGAACGCCCGTTGCAAGAAACGGTCCAGTTGACCAACGTCGACGACAACACGATCCGCATCTATCTCAACGCCAAGGAAGTCTCCGACGCCATCAAGGAGAAGCTGCAGACCGTCATCGGCAAGAAGTCGGAACTCGCCGGCGTCTTGAACGCCAAGAACGGCAAACAGCAGCAGATCAAGGTGATCGGCGAGGAGCAGGACCGCATCCGCAAAAACATGGAGCAGCTCGACCGGATGACCGATTTGTACAAGCGCTATGTCAAGAAGTTCGGCGAACAGGAAGACCAGATCGAAGCGCTCCGGACCGAAATCGAAAAACTGCAGAAGCAGGAGGACGGACTCCGCAAGGCGCTCGACGAATACCTGACCGGGTTGACCGTGGGCTGATCACGCGCACTCTTCTCCGAGCGGGGGGCGTCAGCCCCTTGATTCGGCGCACAACCAGGGGGCTGATGCCCCCCGCTCAGAGAAGGAAAATCACAAGATGAACCGGCTGAGGTCTTCGTCCCGGCTGATTTCCTCCAGGTGGGAGTTCACGTAAGCCGAGTCCACCGTGACGCTCTTCGGCTCCGCGTCCGGACCGTCGAAGCTGACGGTCTCCAGCAAACGCTCCATCATCGTCGATAACCTCCGAGCGCCGATGTTCTGCGTCGACTGATTCACGCGCCAGGCGAGATCCGCAAGAGTTTCCAGGCCGTCGGGCGTGAAGGTCAGTTCGATGCCGTCGACTTTCAGCAGTTCCTGGTATTGCCGGGTCAGCGACCCGGTCGGCTCCGTCAGGATTCGCAGAAAGTCGGCCTGGGTGAGGTCCGTCAGTTCGACGCGAATCGGAAAGCGGCCCTGCAGTTCGGGCATCAGGTCCGATGGCCGCGACCCGTGAAACGCGCCGGCGGCGATGAACAGAATCTGGTCCGTTTTCACGGGGCCGTACCGGGTCTGCACGGTGGTTCCTTCGACGATCGGCAGTAGATCTCGCTGCACACCCTGCCGGCTGACATCGGCCGATTTGCCCGCTTCTCCGACCGAACAGATCTTGTCGATCTCGTCCAGAAAGATGATGCCCGAGTCTTCCGCCAGGTGCAGCGCTTCTTCCTGAATCGCATCCTGATCGAGCAGCGCCTCGGTTTCCTGGTCGATCAGGAGTTCTCTCGCCTCCTTGACCGGCAGCTCGCGGTCTTTCTCCTGGCGGGGCATCAAGCGGTCGAACATCCCCTGCAGATCAACGTCCATCTGCTCGACGCCCATGTTGGAAAAGACCTGCACCTGCGGCTTCCGTTTCGAGACGCGAATCTCCACCATCCGGTCTTCCAGCGCCCCAGCGTGCAGCATCTGCCGGAATTTCTCCCGCGTCCGGGCATGACGCGATTCCCGCTCTTGAGCATCGGCTTCCGCATCCGGCACGGGTTCGAACGGCACCAGCAGTTCCAGCAGACGGTCTTCAGCCCGTTGTTCGGCTACCGGAACGACCTCCTGGCGTTTCTTCCTTCGGACAAGATTCAGCGACGCCTCCACCAGTTCGCGAATCATGCTCTCCACATCGCGGCCGACATAGCCGACTTCGGTGAACCGCGTCGCCTCGACCTTAACGAACGGCGCGCCGGTGAGATCGGCCAGACGGCGGGTGATCTCCGTTTTGCCGACGCCCGTCGGGCCGATCATGATGATATTCTTCGGCGTGACTTCGCGTCGGAAGTTTTCCGGGAGCGAAAGCCACCGCCAGCGATTGCGCAGCGCAATCGCCACGGCCCGCTTCGCCGCGGTCTGACCGATGATGTGCTTGTCCAGTTCGGCGACAATCTGCTTCGGGGTCAAGTCGCGCACGAAGGGTCCTTATCCAAATCCTGAAAGCAGTTTATTCGCAGATTTCCGCAGATCAAAGCAGGGCATTCCGACTCGTTCTTATCTGCGTCAATCGGCGAAATCTGCGGATCAATGGCCTTGACTGTTTTGTAGATTACGCCGACGGGAATTCCTCGACGATCAGATTCTCGTTGGTGTAGATGTCGATTTCCGAGGCGATTTTGAGCGATTCCCTGACGATGTCGGCCGCAGAGAGAGAGGAATGCCGGACCAGCGATCTCGCCGCCGCGACAGCGTAATTGCCGCCGGATCCGATGCCGAGGATGCCGTCCGTCGGCTGGACGACGTCTCCCTGCCCTGTCACGAGCAGGCTGTGCTCGGCATCTACGGCGATCATCATGGCTTCCAGCCGGCGAAGGACGCGGTCGGTCCGCCAGTCGCGGGCCAGTTCGGTCGCGGCTCGGGGAAGGTTGCCGGGATAGTTCTTCGCCTTGGCTTCAAACCGCTCCAGCAAAGCGAAGGCGTCGGCGGTGGACCCGGCGAACCCGACGAGCATTTTCTTATCGAGCACCCAGCGAATCTTGCGGGTGTCGGCCTTCAGAATGGCCGTGCCGTAGGTTACTTGGCCGTCCCCGCCGAGCGCCACCTTTCCCTGATGCCGGACGGTGAGAATGGTCGTCGAATGCGTGGGGATACGGGAGAGGGACGGTTCGGGAGTCATCGGATCGTTTCGGTTTCGAGGGCATCTCTCAGTCTGCTTTCCACCGTAGCAGCCGAACGAAACCGAGGCAAGACGCGCACTGTCCGTTTATTTTTGCCCGGCGCCATCCAAGGGCACGTACCAGATGTTGCGAAACGCCACGGGCTGGCCGGTGTTTTGCAGGATCAATCCCCCGGCCTCTTCGTCGGAAATGAGAGCCGGCCCCGGAGTCGGCTTCTTCAATTCAACGCGGTCGTGAATGGTGACGCCATTCAACAGCACGGTGACCAGAGCCGGTTTGGAGACATTACCGGCGGAGTCCCGAGTCTCCGGCAAGAGTGTCAGGTCGAACGCCTGCCATTCTCCTGGAGGGAGCGCCGGCTGTTCCGAAGGAGCATACTGGCCGAAGATGGCACCGACGGCATCAGTATCGGCGAAGTAGCCCTGAGCGTCTTTCAACCTCGGAAAACCGAAGCTGTCCACAATCTGGAGCTTGTGCCGGCCAAGCAGGTACACGCCGCTTTGACCGCGATTCATCCCCCGTTTCTCCGGCAGGTACGGCACGCGAAATTCGAGATGAATCTGTGCATGGCGGATCGGGGACCGAGTGACCAGGTGCCCGTGCTTCGCCGCAATCAGCTTATCCGAAACGGGAGCGATCAACTCACCGTCCACGATCTTCCAGCCAGCGGGTTCGTCTCCGGTAATTTTCCAGTGATCGAGATTGGTCCCGTCGAACAACACTTTCGCGCCGGGCAAGGGTTTCACGCCGACGGCATCAGGTCTCGTCTCCGTCCGTTTGAGTTGCAGAGTCCCTTCGAATTCTTTGCCGTTTGAGTATTTGCCGAGGAACTTACCGTCCGACACTTCGGCACGGAACGTGAACTTCCCCAGGCCGATGATGTCGATGTCCTGGTCGAACACGACTTTTTTCTCGGGGGTGGTGGCGCCGCGGATGGCGAACGTGAACTCGCCCTTGTCCTGTTCGCCTGAGTCGTAGGCGGTGAAGATCGCCTGGTACTCGCCGGCGCCGATCCCGTAAATCTGGGCGACATTCTTGCCGCCCATGCCCCCTTGGCCTTCCCAAGTGCCGAGCCAGTTGCCCTGAATGACATCCGGCTCAGCAGACCAGGCCGAACCCGCGCACAGGCAGACGATCAACAGGAATCGCGGCGACATCGAGCAGACTCCAGGAGATTTCGAGAGGAGTTCCCGGCCGACGCCGTCGGCGGGCTTTGCACGGCGTTCGTTAGAACTCGCTGAGGAGTTCGCCGCCGGCGCGGGTGACGAGGGCGTCGTACGTTTTGACATCGATATTCTGCATGATGAACCGGACCGCGCCGTCGGCCAGCAGGTGATGAGCGCCGCCCACGTGCAGGCTGGACGGGCCGTATTCGTAATTCAACGGATTGTTCAACTGAGCCGGAACGGGCGGAAACTGGCCGGGGAAATAGGGTTTATAGTTGATGCCATTCGTCGCGCCGCCCAACGGGGGATTCGAAGCGAACGCCGACGGGTCGACCCAGCGCGACATCACCGACGCGCCGGCGCCGTCAATCCAGACCATGGCGTTCTCATCGCGGGTTTCCGCGACCATGATGGTGTTGGACGTGCCGTCGGTGATGTTGCGAAAGCCGGTCTTCGATCCCGGATAGAGGATCCCCTTCGCATTGGCGCCAGGGGCCAATTCCGCCACGGACACGGCCCCAAGGGCGACGTAATTGCGGAGCGCGAATTTGTCGTACCCGACGAAACCCGTGTAGAGCGGATCGGTCGTGAAATCTTTGCCGGTGTAGCTGGGACAGCGATAGAACGGGATGATCTTCGAGGCGATCGCACGATTGGCCGGCGCCAGGGACGAGACGTGGTAATCGATCTGGTTGAACGTGTTGGCCTGGTCGATGTACGGCAGAATCAGGCTGGCGAAACTGTGGAGATGAATCGCCGGATGGCCGAGATTGCTGCTGTAAGTCGACCAAAGCCAGGGGCCTGACCCGGCGGCGCTGGTGCTGCTCGGCGGAAAGACCAGGTGGCTGCTTTCATAGTTGTGCAGGGCCAGGCCCATCTGCTTCAGATGATTCTTGCACTGCGTCCGTCGGGCCGCTTCGCGGGCCTGCTGCACGGCGGGGAGCAACAAGGCAATCAGAATCGCGATGATCGCGATGACCACCAACAGTTCGATCAGCGTAAAACCACGGCGGCGAGACATGGGGCGGGCCTTTCGGTGCGGCGGGAAAGAACCAGAGGATGCTGACAGGGCGCAGCGCGACCCTGTCCGTGGGAAACCATCGTAACTTCAACCCCGGGCCACGGCAACGGTTTCGAGTTGTTTTCGAGGATGTTGGCGCCGGCCGCGAGTCACCCATCCCTTACGGTCGAGGCTGTCGATACAGATTCCCCCGACAGTACGGTTTGCAATTTCGCGATGAGTTCCGCTTCGGGCACTTTGTCTGCCACGCCGGTTTTCAGATTCTTCACTTGCCAGACGCCCTGCGTGAATTCCTCCGGCCCGGCAATCAAGGCGATGCGAAACCCCTTGCGGTCGGCATATTTCAGTTGCTTGCCGACTGGTTTCGCGTCCGGAAAGACTTCGGTATTCAGTCCGGCGGCGCGCAACTTCCGGCCGATCCTGAGGTAATCTCCCAACCGGTCGGCCGAGAATTGCACGACAAGAATCGGGGCCGGCGTCGAGGCCTCGCCGAGAAGTTTCAGCTCCTCCATCGCGGCGAGCAACCGGTCCAGGCCGAGGCTCGCCCCCACGCCCGGCAGCCGTTCCTTCGTGAACAGCCCCGCGAGATTGTCGTAACGGCCGCCCGAACACACGCTGCCGATGCCCGGCAAATCAGATAGGAACGTTTCGTAAATCGTCCCCGTGTAATAGTCCAGCCCGCGCGCGATGGAGACATCAAGTTCCACACGCTCGGCCGGAATCCCGGCGGTTTGGGCGGAGGAAAAGAGTTCCTTCAGTCTCGCGACGCCCAGTTGGCCGGCAGCGTTTTCGCCCAGGATCGGCACCAACTCGTCCAACTTTGCACCGCGACGGCAGACGGCAACCACCTTCTCCGCGGCGTCGTTCGTCAGGCCGACTTTGTCCACCAGTTCCGCGATGACACCCGAAGCCTGAATTTTTTCCAGCTTATCGATCGCCCGGAGCACCCCGACCGATTTTTCGGTCAGGCCGAGTTGTTCCAGCAATCCGTTCAAGATCAGCCGGTTGTTGACCCGGATCACGAATTTCTCGAAACCGAGCGCGATCATCAGGTCGTGAATCACCAGCAGCGTTTCGATGTCGGCGGCGTTGGATTCCGTGCCGATCGTGTCGAAATCGCATTGCAGAAATTCGCGATAACGGCCTCGTTGCGTGTTTTCGCCGCGCCAGACCGGCGCGATGTGATAGCGCTTGAACGGCGTGCCGAGTTCGGCGAAATGCTGCGCGGCAAACCGGGCGAGCGGGACGGTTAAATCGAATCGTAAGGCGACATCCCGGTCGCCGTGATCGGTGAAGCGAAAGAGCTGCTTGTCCGATTCGTCGCCCCCTTTGCCGACGAGAATCTCGGCATATTCCAGAGCCGGCGTGTCGATCGGGCTGAAACCATAGCTTCGATAGACGCGGCGGGCCGTTTCCATCAGCCGTTCACGGGCGAGCATCGCCGCCGGCAGATAGTCGCGGAAACCTTTAAGAACTCGCGGTTCGATGAGTTTGGACACGTTGAGGGTTGAGGGTTGAGGGTTGAGGGTTGAGGGTTGAGGAAACGCTTGCGCTTCGCGGACTACAAAAACGCAAACGCATTATCCCAAATTCAAAATCGGCAGCGCCGGCAGACTCGGGTTGCCGGTCTTCGGGTTCGGACGCTTGCGCGGCGGCAAGACGGCTTCGGCGTACTCCCACAATTGCTCGGGCGACTCGAACAGCTTGTCATAGACGCCGGCGTTATCATATTCGCATTCGTTGAACGAGTAATCACGGCAGATTTGCGGGCGATTCTCGTAGTTGCCGCAGCGATGGTCCGGCAGCAGGTACTGGCAGTCCCCCGTGACGCAGAGATACCACGCATCGTCGTCAACGAAAATCGACGTCCGGCCGTGCATCACGAACCACCGCATGTGGTCGAAATCTTCCCAGTCGGTCGGGGCGTCGATTTCAAGCGAGTAATATCGGCAGCACTTCGCCGTGCAATACGCACAAAGCACATCCCCGGGAGGCAAGTTCGCCCGGGTCATCTTCTTCTGCGTTTTCGCCATGAGTTTCGTTCCCCAGAGATCACCCGCGTGCTGTTCTGCCAATGACGCTGTTCGTCATCGGGATCCCGGCGTCGCCGACGCCGGGCCTTGTCGCGCGGCGAAGCGCTGCTGTCTGTGCTCAGTCTACCGATTTTTCCGGTTGTGCGGTACGGAGTGCGGCCTGAAGTTTCCTCGGGGCCGGGGCGATCGGACCTAACCGGAAGCCAGGATTCCACTTTCTGCTTGACCTGCCTGATTCGGCGGCCCTATGATTTCTGAAGGATCGCCGTCCCCGCGTTTGAGGCAGCGGTACCTGTTGTGCAATTCATGCCAGGAACGCCCCCTGACATCGCAAGTTCTTGCTCGTCACACCGTGGAATGCTTGCAATCGGGCGGCGGACCGGGTCGATAACTGCGGAATGAGACGCCCCATTCGGCCAAAGGGATGAGCCATGCATTGGTCTGGAAAAGTTTTTGCCTGGCTGCTGGTGCCGCTAATGCTGGCGGCCATGGTGCTGTCGGCCAAGCTGGTGAAAGTCCGCAACGGCTGGGCGGCGAGAATCATCAAGCAGAAGGCCGAATACGGCAAACTCGCGGAAGACCTGCGCGCCAAGCAATTGGAAGCCGATCGGGCCTTTGGAGACTGGCACCGGGCCACACAGTTCTGGGGCCCGTTTGCCGAGGCCGCCACGAATGTTCAGAACCCGGCCGCTGGCACGTTGACGGTAGCGCTCGGCACCACGCATACCCTCCGTCAAAATCAACGATTGTATGGGTTCGAGATTCTCGCCGATGGGTCGGCCGTTTACCGCGGCGATTTTGTCGCCCAGGTTGTCCGCGAAGGCGAGTCGTCGCTCGCTCCCATCTGGCGCGTCCGGCCCGGCGACACGGTCGGCTGGCAGGGGGGCAAGTGGCGCTGGCGGCTGCATTTGCCCGCCTCGTATCCCACGCGTTTTGATGAATTGACTCAAGCCCTGTTGTTGCAGGATGAATTGGCTGCGGATCGTCAGAAGACGCTGGCCGATCAGGAAACGCTGATTGAAGCGGCCCAGACGCAGTTGAAATTCCGGGAAGCCGAACTGGTCGGCGGACCGGAATTGCCGCAGGAAGAGGCGCTCGAACAGGAGTTCCGCGAAGGGCTGGTTGCGGCTCTGGAAGCCGTCGAGGAAGAACGGAACGCGCAATTGGTCGCCATCGATCGCTTGCGGCGCTCGGTGCGAAACTTGCGGTCGCGCATCGAGGCGACGCAGGCCGAAAACCGCGAACTGGCCGGCAAACTGCCCCAGCCAGCGGCCGAAATCACGAGGAAGCCGTAAGGAAAGAAACAAGCTCCGAGAAACAAAAATCCGTCAGCAAGGGCTGCGGTTTGATTGGTTCTTGCCGTTTGTTTCCTGTATCTTTCACCCATGGGCATTTCCTCACGCGACTATGTGCGCGAATCGTCCGGCCGGAATCGCGGCTTCGGGGACGACACGCCCGGCTGCAAATGGCTGATCATCATCACAGGCGTCGTCTTCCTGCTGCAACTGGTGGTGACGCATCCGGTCGGTGATCCCGAATTGCGGGCCTTCGGCGTGCGGGAATCGTACCTGAACGACTGGTTTGAACTCAGCCTGAACGAAATCCGCTACGGCCAAATCTGGCGCTTCGTGACGTATGCTTTTCTGCATGATCGCGATTCGATCTGGCATCTCGTGTTCAACATGCTGGGCCTGTGGTGGTTCGGCTCGGAAATGGAGCGGCTGTACGGGACGAAGGAATTCACCTGCTTCTACCTCGCCGCCGCCGCCGCCTCGGGCGCCGGGTTTATCCTGTGGCAACTGGTCACGACCCCGGCCGGCGCGCTGGCCGTTCCGGTGGTTGGCGCCTCGGGAGCCGTGCTTGCCGCGCTGACTTTGTATGCCACGCATTATCCCCGGGAAAAAATCGGCCTGTTCTACGGGCTGATTTTCATCGAAGTTCGCTGGGTGGTGCTGCTCTACGCCGCGGTGGATTTGCTGCCGGTCCTGAAATCGCTGCAAGGCGAACCGGTCTATTCCAGCGTGGCTCATGCTGCGCATCTCATCGGGATGCTCTTTGGCTGGCTGTACCGGCACTACGCCTGGAACCTGTCGAGCGGGTTTGATCTCTCGGCGTTGAAAAAGTTGCCCCGCCGCTGGCGTCAGACGCAGGCGAAGAAAAGTCTCCGTGTGTTTGATCCCGAACCGGAGGTCTCCACGGGAGCCGATCTGGAATCCGAAGTCGACCGCATCCTGGCCAAAATCCACGAGCACGGCTCCGGCAGCCTGACCGACAAGGAACAATCGATCCTGACCAAGGCCAGCCAGCAGTACAAAAACCGGCGGTAAGCCGCGCGGAATTCATACAAATCACAGGCAGGGATAGCGATCGCCACGACGGTTCCGGCGTCGCCGACGTCGGGCTTTGGGGGGGCCTCGTGGAGCGAGGGGTCAGCGCAGACTTGGGCTGATCACGCCGGCTTCGGGGCTGGATGCAGTGGCGTAAAGTTTGCGGGGGATGCGGCCGGAGAGATAAGCGTTGCGGCCAGCCAGGCAGGCCTGGTGCATGGCGATCGCCATCCGGTGGGGATCATCGGCCCCGGCGATGCCCGTGTTCAAAAGCACGCCGTCGCATCCCAATTCCATCGCAAACGCCACATCGCTGGCGGTGCCGACGCCGGCGTCTATGATCACCGGATACGTCGGATCATCTCCTTTCAGGTACTCCAGGCAGATGCGGATATTGTTGGGATTGAGCACGCCCTGCCCGCTGCCGATCGGGCTGCCGGCCGGCATCACCGCGGTCGCTCCGGCCTGCTTCAGACGCCGGGCCGTCACGGGATCGTCCGTCGTGTAGCACAACACTTTCAGGCCGTCGGCGACGAGCTGCTCGGTCGCCGTTAGCGTGGCGATGGGGTCCGGCAGCAGCGTTTTCGTATCGGCCAAGACTTCCAGCTTCACCCAATCTGCGCCGGGGTTTTCGAGTCCCAGAAGGATCTCACGGCCCAGCCGTGCCACACGGACGGCGTCATCCGCCGTGAAACATCCCGCCGTGTTCGGCAGAATGACGTACTTGGTCAAATCCAGCGCGTCGAGCAGATTGCGGCCGGTGGAATCCACCAGGCGTTCACGCCGCACGGCAACGGTGACCACCTCGGCCTGAGCGGCCGCCAGGCAGCGCTGCATCAACTCAAACGTGGCGTATTTGCCGGTACCGACGATGAGCCGGCTGGTCAATCGATGGCTGCCAAGCTGGAAGGAATCCTGTTCCACATGCGTTCCTGATCAAAGCCGCGGCCGGTCGCCGGGTACGATTCGTAGCCCGCGAATGTCTTTCGCGGCACAATGTGTCAGCCGCCGCCGACCAGCGTCACGATTTCCACCCGATCCCCGGATTGAAGCCGGACATTGCCAAGCTGGCCGCGCGGCACGACCCGTTCATTCAACTCGACAGCGACGTATTTCGGCTGGAGCTTTAATTCCACGAGGAACTCGCTGAGGTTTTTCTCCGGGCGAATCCTGTGAGGCTCGCCATTCAGGACGATCTCGATCCCTGCCGGGTCTGAATCTTGCCCGGCATTCTCCAAACCGACAACCTCTGATCGGGACATTCCATGCTCGCTCGGCAGGTAACGGTCGCTGCACCCGCTCTGCCGGAAAACCCGCCGGCCGAAACTGCGCTAGAAGCTGGCATCCGGGATGTTCTCGGACAGATTCCGAGTGGACAGGGCCTGGAAGATGGTGGAGTCCATGCTCTTGGACATGCTCTTGCAGGCGCCGTCGGCGAAGCCGAAGTTGATCGTCGGGCCGTGGAAGCTGCCGAAGCTGAAAAAGGTGATGAAGTTCCCCGAGTTCGGCGGCAGTTCCTGCTGCCAATAATCGTTGAAGAACCGCCGTGCGACGTTGGTCGTTGAGTTGAGGTCGTTTCTGACCCGGACGCAGCAACTGTAGCCGTCGGCCCAGAAGCCGTACAGGCAGTCTCCCAGCACGATGGTCGTGGTGGTACCGTCGGCAATATCGCCCATCCGCACCGCGCTGTTGATATACAACATGCCGTTGGTGCCGTCGGTTCCCATGGAGCCGCGATAGGTGGAGTATCCCCAGTTCTGCGGCCGGGCATTCGGCAGCGACGACGACGGACAGACGTAGGAATTGATCACGTTGGAAAGGTACTGCTGATTCGAACCGCCGAATTTGTTCAAGTCAAAATTGATCTTGATCGTCCCCTGGTCCATCTGCGACGTGATCAAGGCGTGCCAGCCCCATTCGCCCGGCATCGTCCAGTTATTGAGCAGCACGGGGCCGCTGTAAATCGGCAAGCGGGCCGGTTCGGGCAAGGTCGCATTTTGACCGGCTTCCGTCGAGGGAGAGATCATGCCGGCCGGCCAGACGCGGAACGAGCCTTCGTAGTTGTGCATGGCCAGCACGATATTCTTCAGGTTGTTCAGGCATTGAGTGCGCCGGCCGGCTTCGCGCACTTGCTGCACGGCGGGGAGCAGCAACGCCGCCAGCAGGGCGATGATTGCCATCACCACCAGCAGTTCGATGAGGGTGAACCCTGGGCGCTGCGTTGAAACCGGGCGGGCGCTTGAACCATTCACACGACGAGTCATGACGGTCTCCTGATGAGAAGTTTTCTGTACGGCTTCAACAGTGGCTCGCCCAAGAACTGCGGCAAACCCGCCAGGTTGACTGTAAACGCGAAATTTCATCCGGCATTCAGGTTATCACCGAAAAAGTCGTTTTGCAAACAGTTGTTTCCGCGAATTCGAGTTTCTCAGGGAACGCACTTCCGGTTTGACGGCCCGACTTTTCCGGTGCCGCCCCAGCCTGAACTCCTGCCACGTGAGCTAACACCGCTCAGGCGATAATGTTTCGGCTTGCGATCAACTTTCCTGGTCCTCCGCCTTACTCCTTTGCGAGGGCGCTGGTTCCGTGGATCACGCCTAGTTCAAGCAGCATCTTGACAAACTCTTTCGCCACCGGACCAGCAACTTTGCCGCCGGAACCGCCGTGTTCAATCACGACGGCGAATGCGACCTTGGGCTCATCGGCCGGAACATACCCCGCGAACCAGGCGTGATCGGGCAACCGCCCGCCGACCTCTGCCGTGCCCGTTTTCCCGGCGATTTTTACGTTCGGCAATCGGACCGTTTTGTAGGCCGTGCCGTGGCGATCCTGCACCACCCGCTCCAGGCCCTCGCGAACCACGGCCAAGGTCGCCGCGTGGAGGCCGGCGATGGGTTTGGGTTCCGGACGGGTGAACGGGGGTGCTTCGCCGGAAGATTCGTCGCCTGTTATGCGCAAGCGGTTTTCGTGGATTTGTCCCGTGCCGTTGCCCAGATACGGCGTGACCAATTGACCGTCGTTCGCCACGGCCGCCATCAAGCGTGCCATCTGCAAAGGCGTCACGAGCAGCGACGACTGCCCGATTACCAGCCCCAGGGTGTCGCCCGGATACCATCGCCGGCGAGAGGTCGAGTCGTTGGCATCCGGCGATGGCAAGCTTCCGGCAGCCTCCCCGGGAAGATCAATTCCCGTCGGCTGCCCGATGCCCAGTTTTCGGGACCAGTCAATCAATGGCCGCGGCCCGGAATGGCGCGCGGCCGTGAAAAAGTAAACGTTGCACGACCGGCACAGGGCATCGGCCAGGTTCGTCTCATTATGACCGACGCCATAATGCCGATAGACCAGGCAGCGGTCTTTGTCGGGACGATCGAGATATCCCTGGCAGACGAACCGGGCCTCGGGGTCCAATTCGCCGTCTTCCACGAGCGCCAGCGCCGACAGTGTTTTGAAGATCGAGCCGGGCGGCAGCGCCATCTGAGTCACTCGGGGAAACAGCGGCCGGCGAGGATCGTCGAGCACGGTCTGCCAGCGTTTCGCATCCGTTTGCACCAGCAAATTGAGATCGAAACGGGGCGCCGCCGCCGCCGCGAGGACGGCACCGGTTCTGACGTCCAAGGCCACGAGGCATGCACCCCTGGGCCCCGTCATAGCCGCCGGTTCGGCGCGATTCGATTCGTCATCGACCACGGCTTCTGCCGCGGCCGGTTGTCTGACTAAGACCTGATCGAGCAGTTCCTCCGTGCGACGCTGCAAGTTCGAGTCCAACGTGACGACCAGGTCTTGTCCCGGGCGCGGTTCTTGCACGATGACGGTTTGAATCGCTTCGCGGCGGCGATTGCGCACAATCCGTTTTAAGCCGCGACGGCCCCGCAGTTGTTCGTCGTAGCTGCGTTCCAGTCCGCTGCGGCCGGAGGAATCTCCGGCTTGCAGGTTCTGAGTTTCGGCTTCCGGCCGCGCGGCGATTTCCTCCGCCAGCAGCGTCGTGCGATTGCCGATGAGATGGGCCGCGAGGTCTCCCTGCGGATAGACGCGCCGGCTGCGAACCTGCACCCTCGTGCCGGGATAACGTTCCGGATGCGTGTCGATTTCCGCGGCGATTTCGGGGTCGATCCCTTCGAGGAGCACATGCTCGTCTTCCTGCTCCATGATGATCAATGGGTCGTGATGATGCCTGGTCGGCGGCGTGGTGAGTTCATTCCAGAATCGCGTCCAGCCGTCGCCAAGACGCTGCACCATCGTTGCGGAAGTCTTCGCCGCGGATGTTTCCGGGGGCTTCCCGCTCGCCCGGCGTTTGGCGTCCACGCGTTTCCAGATGTGTTCCACGCGCTGCTGAATCCGGGCACGCCGCGACTGGAGTTCGCCGGACGAGATCTGCGTCAGTTCCGCCAGAGATTTCCACAGATCGTCGCGCCGCGCGACAACGGCGGCTTCCGCCGCGGCGATCCGTAAGGCATCGCGGCGTTCGCTGCGGTTCAATTGTCGAATCGCCCGATGCCGCAGCCAGTCCTTGTCCGCCGGCTCCTCAATCCACCGGTAGTAGACGAGCAGATCAAACCGTTCTTCGTTGTCCGCCAAAGCGACGCCGTCTGCGGCGAGAATCCGCCCGTCTCTGGCGGGGAGTTCTTCCCAGGAGTCCGTGGTTTCCTCGAAGACGTCAATCAACCCTTCCGGCAACTGACACTGCACATACGCCAGCCGGCCTCCGATGAGCAGCAGGGCCGACAGCATCGCCCCAGCCAGCCAGACCAGCCGCCCGCGCGGCCGATCCGCAAACTGGGCGTCGTGCGAGCGATCGCCCAACCGCTGCCACGCAGTTTGCAAGGTGTTTTGCATGATCGAAGAACGCGCTGTCCGTTGTAGGAAGGGTCGGGTCTTCGAGTCCCACGAAGAGAATTTCAATCCAGCGAATCGGCGGGGATCGTCAAAGCCCTCGTCCCGCGCTGCCGTGTCTTAACTTCCTGCCCAGCGCGGAGGGGGAGTGACTTGTCTTAGGATGCCGCAGATCAAGCCCGCCGCGGCCGCGGCGAGGAATGAAGATGTCGTACAAAGCATCACGGTCTGTTTCAGCAATTGCCAATTCGGCGCGGCGAACAATTCCCAGGCTCTGGGAACCAGGGCGTCGCACCAGGCGGCGAGAAAAACCGCCTGCATCCAGCGCCAGGGAACAGAGGGTGCCTTGGAAAATCCGGTGCGAGCCAACGCCGCGGCGATCAGCACGAACAGCGCCGCATGGAATCCGAGCGGCCCGTCGGAACGAGCGTCCAGGGCCAGGCCGATGGCAAACGCCCAGGCGGCCGCGACCGACGGGGAGAACCAGCGAACCGCCAGCACGACGACGATCGCCGGCAAATGCGGCGTGACGGGCCCGAAGGGCGTTCCCATCCACTGGGCGACAATCGCCAGGTAGGACACCAGAAGACAGCTGAGAATCGCAAGCATGACTGGATAAAGTGGGTGCCAAGAACCAAGAACCAAAGCCGCATTACAAGCCTGACGAAGACGCGTTATTTCCAGATTTTCAATTCGCGAGCGGCCTGCGCGGATTGAGCTGGGTTCGAAGCACAAGAACCGTGGTCACCGATTCCAGGTCCACGGGTTCAACGAGGATCGACCATTCTTTCGCGTGATCGTTCAATGTCGCTTCGATGACGCGGCCATAGTAGAACGGCGAGGGCAGAACGCCGTCGCGCTCTGCCGTATAAACCGAATTGCCGACTTCCACGGTATCGGACGCCGGAATGCCTTCCAGCCGGCAGAGTGCGTCCCCTTGTCCTTTCAGCACGCCCTTCGCGCCAAAGACGTAACCTTCCGGCGTTTCGCGGACCAGTTGGGCCCGGCTACGAAACCGCGGGTCAGTGACGAGCAGGAACGTGCTGGTCCAGCGGCCGACCTGGTGCACCTTTCCGATGACGGTCCGACCCCGAAGCAGCGAATCTTCCGAGGAAAGCCGGGCATCGCGGCCTAGATCGAGCAACGGTTCGGAACTCGCCAGGATCGGGGCGTCTTCCAGCATTCCCTTTGCTTTCCCCTGGTCGAGCCAACGGCCCTTGCGCCACGCCGTCGCATGGCTTTTGCCCAGCACGCCGGCTTCGATCAGCACCGGCTGCGTCAACCGCTCACCGCCCGAGGCCGACGCCTCGGCAAATAATGGCGGATGATGGGTCGCCGCCAATTCCTGCTGCTCGGCCAGTTGAATTTCCAGTCGATGCGTTGTCTCCAGCGCCGCGGCGAGGTCCCTGCGCAATCGGTCCACTCCTGCCGTCGCATCCTCCGGGACGGCGTGCCAGGTCGCTGCGAATGCCAGCCACCGATCTTCCATTACGCCCCAGAGCCGGCATCCCGGCTGAACAAGGTCTCCCACCTTCAGGCGAAACGCTCCCTGCATGTCTTCGGGCAGAAGCATCATCGCTCCCGCCGCAAGCAGCAGCCACAACGTCACGAATAATGGACGGGAAGACATGTCGTTGGATGTCTCACAGAAGGGCGATTCGGCGTTAGACATTCGGAAAGTCGCTTGCGCTGAGCCGACCATTCATGCCACAGATTGCTTGCGCCGAGCGCCGATTTCACGCGGCATCAAGATTGTTTTTCCACTGCGACAGATGTTCCACGCAAATTGTGATCCCTTGAATGACGGTGCGCAGCGGATCGGCGGCGCGGCGGGCCGGGATTCCGAGCTGCTCTTGGAAGAAAAGTTCCAGGCCCGGAAGCAGGGATCCCCCGCCGCACAGCATCATGCCGGTGTCCGACAAGTCGGCGACGAGTTCCGGCTGGCATTGCTCGATCACGGCTTTCACGCCGTTCAGCACGGCCGTCAGCGGACCTTGCAGAGCTTCCCGGATTTCTTCGCTGGTAATCACCGCCTTGCGGGGCACGCTGCTGATGATGTCGAGCCCGCGAACTTCGTAGGTCAGTTCCTGCTGCAGCGGGTACGCGCTGCCGATCTGCATCTTAATCTGTTCCGCCGTCTGCATGCCGATCCGCAGCGAATACCGGCGTTTCAGGCATTCCACGATGGCTTCGTCGAATTCATCCCCGGCGATGCGCAGCGACTTGTGCGAAACGATTTCCGCGAGACTGAGCACGGCGATTTCCGTCGTCCCCCCGCCCAGATCGCAGACCAGATTGGCCAACGGTTCGGAGATCGGCATCCCGGCCCCGATGGCGGCCGCCTTCGCGGCGGGAATCAGAAACACCTGTCCGGCGCCCGCCCGCTCGAGACTGTTCAAGACGGCCCGTTTTTCCACCGGGGTGACGCTGCCAGGGACGGCGATGACCACGCGCGCGCGAAGCCCGGGAGCCTGTCGGCGCGTTTTTTCCAGGAAATAGCGCAGCATGGCTTCGCAAAGTTCGAAATCGGTAATCACGCCATCGAGGATCGGCCGCACGGCGGTGATCGAATCGGGCGTCCGGCCCAACATCTGCCGGGCCAGCTTTCCGATCGCCGTCCCCTGGCCGAGAACCTTGCGGGTCCCCTTTTGTAAGGCGACGACAGAAGGTTCGTCGAGCAGCACGCCCTGGCCCGCGAGCGCAATCCGGATGTTCATCGACCCCAGGTCGACGGCCAGATCGGGATTCAACCAATGGCGCAGGCGCTGGAACATTCGGGTCTCGCGACGGTTCGCCGACCAGACCGGCCGAGAGCCTCCGTGCTCCCCGAAACGCAGCCTGACTTGCCGGAGTTGTATAGCCTGCCGGGATTTATGGCAATACACGTTGCGGTCATTCGCCCCGTGGGCAGGCGAGGGTCCCGTGCAGATTTCCCAGAAACCGGGGGCTGCGAATCGTCGTCGAGAATTCCGGGGGATGCGTTGACCTTGAACTTCCGAGCGTACCGGAGTGGAATTGCGGATCGATCACTGTCCGCTCTTCTCTTCAAGGCGACAACCATGAATCGTTTTTTCCTGCCGCTCGCCGCGTGTGCTCTCTGGTCCACGGCTCAGACGCAGGATGTCCAGCGCGACATTCCCTACGCCAATCCGGCGCACGAACGCCAGGTGCTCGATGTCTATTCGCCTAAAGATGCGAAAAACCTGCCGGTGGTCTTCTGGATTCACGGCGGGGGCTGGCAGGCGGGTGACAAGTCCAGCGTGCAACTGAAGCCGTCGGCTTTTATGGACAAGGGCTTCGTCTTCGTCTCCACAAACTACCGGCTTCTGCCAAACGTCGAGATGGAAACCATCGTCCGCGACATCGCCCGTTCGCTCCGGTGGGTGAATGAGCACATCACGCAACACGGAGGCGATCCGCAGCGAATCTTCGTGATGGGGCATTCCGCCGGCGCCCAGCTTGCTGCGCTGATTTGCACGGACGATCGCTACCTCAAGGCCGAAAAGCAATCGTTCGCGATGATCAAAGGCTGCGTCCCCGTGGATGGAGACACGTTCGACATCCCGGCCATCATCGAGACGGCGGAAACCCGGCGTCGCGTGCACGGCCAGCCGCAGGCGAAGTTCGGTCATCGGGAGAAGTTTGGAAACGATCCTGCGAAACATCGTGATTTCTCCGCCGTCACGCACGTCGCCAAGGACAAGGGGATCCCTCCGTTTCTGATCGTGCACGTCGCCGAGCATCCCGACACCAGCGCCCAGGCGCAGCGGCTCGCCGGCGCGTTGAAAGAGGCCGGCGTTCCGGTCACTCTCTTCGCCGGCAAAGAGACGACCCACAACAAGATCAACGCGGACCTCGGACTGCCCGACGACCCGGGAACGAAGGCGCTGTTTGAGTTTGTCGGCGCGGCGCTCGGCAAGAAATGACGGTGATTGACCGGATCGATCCCGGCGTCGACGACGCCGGGCTTTGTGCGAACAGGGCAGAGCTGTGATTTTGTGAGGCAGTGATTTCCAGAGGCTGCGGTTACTCCCCTTTCCAGTCCTTCGGCAATGCAAGGCTCCAGACTTCGCTGTTCAGCGGCGGAGACATGCCGCTGACGACCCAGAGCTTGTCCTGGAAGACATAGCTGGAATGTTCGTGCCGCTCTTTCCAGTTGTTGCCCGCTTTCAGTTCGGTCCAGGACATGCCGTCCAAGGAATGCCAGACGTCGGGCCAGTTGCGGGCCGGGTTGTTCGACCAGCCGCCGAGAATCCACATCCGGTCGCGGTAGACGGCCGACGTGAACCAGATTCGCGGCGACCACGGGGCCTGCTCGGCCTCCAGAGTCCAGGTCTTGCCGTCGGCAGACGACCAGACGTCGTTCTTCGCCTGGTATTTCGGCTGGTAGTTTCCGCCGCCGAAAACGTACAGTTTGCCATTCACGGCGACCGGCGCAATATAGGCCCTCGGCGACCAGGGAGCCTCGGCGGTCACCTGCTCCCAGCGGACGCCGTCGGCACTCGACCAGACATCGTTTTTCAGGTCATTCTCGTCGCCATAGTAATACTTCTGCGTCCCGCCGAGCACCCACATCCGGTTATTGAACACGACGAGTCCGGCGCACATGCGGGGGCTCCAACCGGCGGCTTCGGTTTCGAGCTTCCACTCGGCGCCGTCCGTGCTGGACCAGACGGAGTTGCTCGCCGAGGCATGAGGCAGCCGCCCGCCATGCCAGCCGCCCATGATCCACATCTTCTCCTGAAAGACGGTCGTCATCGGAAAGTCGGAATGTTTCCAAGCGGCATTCTCGACGGCCCTTGTCCATTCTTTCCCGTCGGCCGACGACCAGACATCGCGCGGCGGGTCTTTGAAGGAATCCATCCAGCCCCCCATGATCCACAGCCGGTCCTTGTAGACCAGTTCCCCGCACGAATCCCTTGGCGAAAACGCGGCTTTCTCAGTGACTTTGACCCACGCGGGCGGATCGGCAAACCCCGACGACACCGCGGCCAGGGAAAACAGAACTGCCCACGCTATCCGCACCATGATGAAATTCCTGTCTGTGCAGCCAGAGGGAAATCGGACGGTTCATTCCAGGCAATTTACGAAAACACTGTCTCTGTCACTCTTCGTAAGATGTCTCGCGCGATGCAATTTCGCAAGCGGCCGATGGACATTTTTTGCTGTCTCCTTGCCTTGAATCGCAAGGGAAATGGCGATTCGGCCGCGCGACATCCGAAGGCGCCCGTTATATGATATTCTTGATGGTCGGCGCGTTGGACGCGAGAGCTCTTTGAGTTGCGATGCGAGAGAGGACCAGCGAAGGAAAGCGAGTTCGAGGTGATGCAGCAATCCACGATTCTCGGTGCGTTGTTTGTGATAGGGTGTCGTTGGCTCGCCGTCCCTGGGGTGCTGTCCGCCGCGCCGCCGGACGCGCCGGTCGAAGCCGGTCTGCAGCGCGGCCTCGTCGGCTATTGGAAGCTGCAAGGAGACTGCCGCGATTCGTCAGGTCGGAACAATCATGGCACGAATCACGGTGTTGACCTGAAGACCGGCGGATTCGACGGGCGTTCCGCCTTTATCGAAATTCCCAGTCATGATTCGCTCCGCCTGGGAAATGACGACTTCACGATCTCCGCCTGGGTGCATACCGATCAGATCGTCAACGATACGCTGGGCGATGTCTTCAGCCTGTATGATTCCCAGGCTCGCCGCGGCGTGACGCTGAATCTCAAGGCAAGTTCCGGCGGCTATCAGTCTTCCGGCGATGACCGGCACGTCTCTTTCGGCATCGACAACGCGAAGCTCGGTCCTTGGCAGGATTGCGGCCGCCCCAGTCCGACCAGCAACTACGTCAGTAACTCGCTCACCGTGTTCAATGGCCACTTGTATGCCGCGATCATCGACGCGCAGGTCGAAGCCGACTGGTGTCACGTCTTCCGATATGACGGCGGGAAGCGGTGGATCGACTGCGGTCGCGTCGGTTCGCGAAAGACGACCGGCGTGATGGGGCTCATCGTCCATCAAGGGCACTTGTACGCGGGGACTTCGACGTATGACTGGACCCGGGTCTTCTCCGGCGAGTATGAGCCTGCACGCGTCTATCGTTACGAAGGCGGAACGACGTGGACCGACTGCGGCCAGCCCAGCGAGATGCTGCGCATCAACTGCATGGCGACCTACAACGGGAAGCTGTATGTCGGCGGAGATCGCGGCCTGCCGCCGCCGGGAGAGAAGCAATGGACGGGCCGCCCGTACCGCGTCTTTGTCTGGGAGGGGGGAACGAAATGGTCGGTCGCAGGCAGTCTGCCCGCCGAGCCGCCGAAGAACTGTTACCCCCATGCGATGGCGGTTCACGACGGCAAGTTGTACGTCGGTTACCCAAACGTCTACTCTTTCGACGGCCGCACCTGGGAATTCGCCGGCACGCCGATCGGAAACACTCCCCTGGAGCAGAAGCCGTTTTTGCAGGTTCATTCGCTGGAAGTCTTTCGCGGCAAGCTCCTCGCCGGCATGTGGCCGGAAGCGCGCGTCGTCGAGCATCAAGGCGGCGAGCAGTGGATCGATCGCGGCCGGCTGGGAGACGGAACGGAAATCAACGCCTTGACGGTGTATAACGGCAAACTCTACGCCGGAGCGATCCCGCGCGGCGAGGTGTCAAGGTACGACGACGAGCAAGGTTGGACGTCGCTGCAGAAATTCTTCTCTCCGCCCGGATGGAACCCCGGTCCGCCGACCGACCCCGTCCGGGAAGAAATCAACAATTGGACTCGCGTCACAAGCCTGACCGTCTTTCAAGGCCGGCTCTTTGCGAGCATCGGCAGTTGCACCAGCGCCTTGAAGGACGCCCCTGCCGGCGTGAGAGGCAGCGTCTATTCTCTCAAGGCCGGCGAGTGCATCTCCTTCGACGAGGACTTGGGGGCAGGCTGGAAGCACCTGGCGGCTCAGCGCCAAGGGGGCGAGCTTCGGCTCTACATCTCCGGCCGACTCACGGCAAAGTCTGCGCCGTTTCAGACCGAAGAGTACGACCTCTCGACCGACAAGCCGCTCCGAATCGGCTCTGGCGAGCAAGACTTCTTCACAGGCCGAATTCAGGAAGTCCGGCTTCATCGCCGCGCATTGACGGAAGCCGAAATCCAAGTCCTGGCACGCACGGCGCCAAAATGATCTTCACCGCGAGCCACCAAAGCCCGGCGTCGGCGACGCCGGGACCGTTTTGGCGAGCGCTCTTCATCCGCGCGACCTACATCAGCCCTTTGATCGGATCGCCGTAGTAGACCGGGTGGGGACGGGCCAATTCATCGGTCCACAGGCTCGACTCGGGGATTCCGAGAGCTTGATAGATCGTCGCCGCCATGTTTTCCGGGGTCTGCGGGTCGGCCGCGGGATACGCGCCGATTCTGTCGGACGAGCCGATCACCGTCCCCCCCTTCGTGCCGCCGCCGGCGAAGAAGACAGTCTGCACGGCGCCCCAGTGATCGCGTCCCGGGAGTTTGTAGTGCTGCGGCAAATGAGTAATTTTCGGCGTGCGGCCGAATTCTCCGGCCATCACGATCAACGTGTCCTGCAATTGCCCGGTCTCGTGGAGATCGTCCAGCAGCGCGGAAAGGGACCGGTCCAGCGGCGGCAACAATTTCTCCTTGAGGTGCGGAAACGCTTCGCCGTGCGTGTCCCACGTTTCATTGTTGCCAAGATTCACCTGCACAAACCCGACTCCGGCGTCTGTTAATCGGCGGGCCATCAGCAGCGACCAGCCGAAGGAATTCCGGCCGTAACGGTCTTGTACGACCGCATCGGCATGGGTGACGTCAAACGCCGCTCGGACCTTCGCATCGGTCATCAAGGAGACAACAGCGTGACGATACCGGTCGAACGAGGCCACGTGGGCCGGGGCATCCGACGGACTCCGCTGCCGATCCACCAGGTGCATCAGGTCGAGCCGATGTTCCAGGCGTTGAAAGGTCACGGCCTGGGGCAAGGTCAGGCTGGGAGCTTCAAATGCCCGTTTTTCGGCCTGATGCGGGCGCTCCTGATGGTCGAAACCATACTCGGGGTAGGCGCCGTAAGATCGCGGATCGAACGGGGACGCTTCGATAAACCAAGAATCTCGCTGCCCGCCCATCAACCCGCCGAACTGCCCGGGGATGACGCGGCCCGTGTTATGGACCAGCCGTTCGGGCAGAACGACCACAGACGGCAGAGGAGTCTCGCGCGTCGGCAGAAACGCCCCGGCGATAGAAGCCATTGCAGGGTAGTCGGTCGATTGCGGCTTATTGGGGCTGAATGCTGGCGGCGCATCGCTGCGGCCCGTCAGCATGATGTGATGGCCCAGCGAATGATCGTTCGAAGGATGCGTCATGGAACGCACCAGCGACCAATGCCCGCTGCGCTGGGCGAGGCGCGGCAGGTGTTCGCAGATTTCGATCCCCGACGTGTTTGTCGCGATCGGTTGAAACTCGCCCCGAATGTTGTCCGGGGCATCGGGCTTCAGATCAAAGGTGTCGTGCTGCGCCAATCCGCCGGAGAGAAAGATGTAAATGACCCGCCGCCGCGACTCGCGGATCGCAGCGGACGAAGTCCTTGAAGCCAAATGGGATCCGCCCAACCCCGAAAGACCAGCGGCCCCGGCTTGCAACGCGCGGCGACGATCCACGGCTTGGGTCTGACAGAAATTCCCGGGCATCCCGATATCTCCCCATTCGAACATCCATCAACGACTGCTATTCTATACTACTCACGGCCGAGTGATACAACAAGATCAGTCAATGTGTCATCAGGGCGTTGAGACTGGGAACGAGCGTCAGACCGAGTATGATGGTCTGCCAGTAACACTTCCTTTGACCTACTTCGGCGGCGCGGATGGCCATGAAGGATTCTGCAGGTCGAGACTCTGAAGTCGTCGATCCTGAACTGTTGCTGACGAGCACCGGCCGGGCCGTGATGCTGGTAACGGCATTTCTGGGTTGGTTTTGCGCAGGCATTCACCTGTCGATTACGTCGGTGGCAATGCAGCCTGCGGTCGTGGGCTTGCTGGACCGGACGCATCAGCTCGACCGGGTGCGCTACAATGAACTTCTTTCGAAGGCGAAGCCCCGAAAAGGAGCACTGCCGGCCGAGGATGCTCCCGTCCTGACGAAAGAAGACGAGCAGCAGCTCAAGGTCTGGAAAACGCTCGTTAAGCGCTGGTTTGCCTGGATGAACTGCGCCTTTCTGTTCGGAGCCGCGCTCGGCGGATTGCTGTTCGGCACCCTGGGGGATCGGTTCGGACGCACGAAGGGGATGGGGCTTGCCATTCTCACGTACTCCGTGATGGCGGGAGCGGCGTATTTTTCCGATCGGCCCGTGGTGCTGTGGTTCTGCTGGTTTCTCGCCTGCACGGGCGTGGGCGGCATGTGGCCAAACGGCGTGGCGCTGGTCTCGGAAGCCTGGTCGAGCCTGTCGCGCCCCGTGGCCGCGGGGATCATCGGCACGGCGGCGAACATCGGCATTTTCCTGATGTCGACCGCCGCCACTTACGTCGCTGTCACGCCCCTGAATTGGAATTGGGTGATGCTGGTCGCCTTTTGTCCGGTGATCCTAGGGGTCTTCGCGCTGACGGCGGTGCCGGAGTCGCCGCGCTGGCTGGCAACGCGCGGCCGAAGCTCTTGCGGCGTATCGAATGCGGCCAGCACGTCGGAGATCTTCCGTCCTCCCTATTTGGGGGTGACGCTGGTCGGAATTGCCCTGGCGACGGTTCCCATCATCGGCGGTTGGGGCAGCGCGAACTGGATGGTCCCGTGGGCGGCCGACGCCGGCGAGGCAGCCGTACCGCCCAACCCGTTCCTCAAAGCCCAGGTCAACCAGTATCGAGCGGTCACCGGAGTGCTCGGCAGCCTGATTGGCGGAGTCATTGCGAATTATCTCGGCCGGCGCATGACGTATTTTCTGACCAGTGCCGGGGCGCTGGGCGCGGCGCAATACACATTTTGGTTTATTGTCCCGACAGACCCTCTCTTCTTATGGTGGGTTTCGCTGCTGGGATTTTTCAGCGGGATTTATTTCGGCTGGCTGCCGTTCTGTCTGCCGGAACTCTTCCCGACGCGCGCCCGGTCGGCCGGGGCCGGCGTGAGTTTTAACTTCGGGCGGATTCTCACAGCCGTGACGGTGTTCGCCACCGGGGCTTTGACGCAACGCTTCGATTTCGATTATGCTCGCATCGGCCAGATGACCAGTCTGATCTTTGCCGTCGGCATGGTGCTGATCTGGTTCGCCCCGGATACGTCGCGCAGGCAGATTGAAGATTGAATGAAGAGGTGCGGGAGTGCGGGGGGGGATGGCGGCATCCACGTTGAATCTCTTCCTCTGGACTGACAAATAAAACTGACGGCTGATAACTCTCCATGCTTCGGCTTGCGCTCATTCACGGTTGCCAGAACGCGGCGGCGGATTATGCCGCGGCGGTGCGGCGGCTGCGCGGCGTGACGATTGCCGCGGTCGTACAGCCGGAGGATGCCGCGCGGCAATCTCTGGCGAGTACGCTGGGAGTCACGGCGGCGGCCCGTTCGCTCGAAGAATTGCTAGCCTTGCATCGCGACGAGTTCGACGCCGTGCTCATTCGCGGTTCCGTGGCGCAGCGAACCGAACTGGCCTGCCTGGCGGCCGAGGCGAAAAAACACGTTTGCCTCACGTCGCCCGCGGCAACGACAGTCAGCGATATCGACCGGATCGAGGCTGCATGTCTGGCGGCAGGCATGACGTTGCTGATCGGATCGCGCCGCCGTTTCGAGCCATCGACACTCGCGGTGAAGTCGGCGCTCGACAGCGGAAAACTCGGGGCGCCGGCCTTGTTGCGAATGCACCACTGGTTGCCGCGCGAATCCGTCGAGAAGGACCGTGGGAACAAATCCGCGCCCAGGCAAGCGGGCCGCAACTGGTCGGAAATTGTCAATCACCTGGAATTGGCCGAGTGGATTTTCGGCCGCGCTCCGTCGGAGATCTTCGCGCAAGGCCTTTGCGAGTCGCCCGAACCTCTGCATTGGCCCGAATCTCTGCAGATCCACCTGGGGTTTCCCGATGGAGGAATGGCGCTGATCTCTCTGGCCTTCGGGCTGCCCATTGGGGCGGAGTACGACGTGTTCTCGGTCATCGGCACGTCCGGCGCGGCATACTCTGATGTACATCACCAGTTGCAATTGAAGTTTCTCGGGGGCGACCCGCGCGCTGTCCGCGCGAAGGATGACATCCTCACCCGAGCCGCCCAGTTAAAGGCCTTCGTCAGCGCGATTGCCGGTCCGTCAGCAACCCGGGAATCCGCACTCGCCATGAAACAGGCACTCCGTCTTGAGAAGGCTGCGTGGACCTCGCTCACGGAACGACAAGCCTTGAAGTTGACGGGAGGCCCCGATGTCGCCCGCGCCTAGTCCCAATGCCGTTCGAACCTTCCGTTGTGCCGTGCTGAGCGTCATCAA
This sequence comes from uncultured Planctomycetaceae bacterium, assembly GCA_964388415.1. Taxonomy (GTDB): domain Bacteria; phylum Planctomycetota; class Planctomycetia; order Planctomycetales; family Planctomycetaceae; genus CAZDGB01. The sequence continues at coordinate 99,837 of CAYMAO010000017.1, forward strand.
GCACGACTACGTGGCCCGCGGCGTGGCATCGCATCCGCGGTTTGAACTGGCCGTCGTCGCCGATGACCCGTCGGTTCCCGACTGGGTTCATGAACGCAATCAGCAATTCGCCGACGAGAAACAGATTCCCTATCTGCGCGACGTGGAGCGGGCGCTGCGGGAATACCAGGTCGACGTCGCCGTTGTCAGCACGGAAGCAGAGCGGCACTGTGATCTGAGCGTTCGGGCCGCGAATCTCGGCGTACATGTCATCCAGGACAAGCCGATGTCGACGCGACTGTCAGAGTGCGACCGGCTCTGCGAGGCCGTTGAACGCAATCGCGTGAAATTTCTGATGTGGAACCGAAACCTGCTGCCGGCCGTGTTGCATGCCCGGGAATTGCTGGCTTCCGGCGAGATTGGCCGGCCGTATGCCGTACATGTCGATTTCTATTTCTCCAAGGACGCCGGTCCGATACTCGGAAGCCGTCAGCCGGGTGACCCGCCAATCAATTGGCTGGAGCATCAACGGGCCGCGCATGCCGACGGCTCCGACGGCGGCGTCGGGGTGGAACCGCTGGGAGAACTCGGTGTGGAAGGCATCTACCCGCTGGCCTATCTTCACACGTTGACCGGGGCCAGTTTTGAGCGAGTCTTTGCCCGAACCGCGGCGCGCTTTCACCAGGCCCACGCAGATAACCATGTCGAAGACCTGGCCAGCGTGTCGCTGGAGATGAGCCAGGGAATACAGGGATCGCTCGCCATCGGCCGGATCGGCGCAGCCAGCCATCCCGACATCGGCGAGATCAAGATCTGGATTCTTGGCGCAGACGGCGCACTCGTGATTTCAGAATCCCGCCCGGAAATCGGCGTTTACTATCGCGGCCAGCCGGAAAAGGAATTCCGTCATCGCCGCGTCGCTGTCGAAAATGATTTCCTCCTGGCGGACAACTTCGCGACGGCGATTGACACCGACGGCGACACGCTGCTGAATGCGCATGTCAGCCGGCATATCGCGGCCACCGTGGAAGCGGCCATTCGTTCGGGGAAGTCGGGCCGCGTGGAAGACGTGCCAGCGCAGCGCCAGCAGGCTTCGCCATCTTGACTTTGCCGGATGACAGGGAACATGTACACTTCGTCGTCAGGGCATCACCGATGCCGGCAAAGTTCCGGAAAGGTCAGCGCCCCGAACGATTGCGACCGGGCGAGTGTCGGTTCTAGAGTTTCGGGGTGTCCGGTGCCAAACAAGAAAAGACGGGAATCTTGGATTCGTCGCGACTCTTATGATGCCCGCGTCCCTGGAGAGGTGGCAGAGCGGCCTATTGCACCGGTCTTGAAAACCGGAGACGGGGTAACTCGTCCCAGGGTTCGAATCCCTGCCTCTCCGCTTATATTGCAGTGGCATTGGATTCATGTTGCGACTGTGTTGATTTCGCGGGCGTGGGACGTTTGAACTTATCAAACGACGTGGGCTCCATAAGGCGAAGTTGGCCGCATTTGCCGAGAATTGCGTCCTGACGACCACCAAGAGATCTGAAAGCGGGGTCGATTCAACGCAACCCGATAGCCCAATGGAGATTGACACGCAGGGGCCGACTGTTATCGTCGATGCCCGCGGATCGATTCATTAGAAGTTCAGTGACGGAGGCAAGGCGTGCGCTCCCGGGAGGGCGAGTCGGTTCAGGGAGCTCGTGAATGACTCTCAGCAATTCGCAGGTATTCAAGTGTTCTCCGTCTGTGCGTCCTCGCTTCCTGTACCCTTTTCTTTTTATCGTTGTCGGGCTGTGGACTGTCGTGTTCGTTTCCACAGCGTTGGGTTTGGCAGTTAGCGCGTTCCAACGCAGGGTTCCAGACCAGGGTGCATCTTCCGGCCTATTCTGCACATGCATAGGGTTCTTACCTGCGTTGTTCGCAGTTAGTTTTCTCCAGAAAGGCCGACGGGTGTTCTGGATTGACCGCGAACACGGCAGTCTGACTTGCCTTCGCGAGCGATGGCGGTTCGATCGCGTCGAGTGGACGTTGCCGCTGACGGACGTGACGGAAGTCGCCTGTTTCGACCTTCCGGCGCACTCGGATCAGGGGAAAGATCGCGGGGTCTTCGTGATCCTGTGCACCGGTCAACCGGTGCTGGTCAGCCAGAGTCGCCGCCACGGCGAGGTCATCTCAGCGATCGTTGGGTGCCCTTGCAAGCAGGTGACACGAGGGCTTGGCCTATTAAACGATCAGACTGAATCGGTGATCAGCCGGATGCGCCCGCCACCAGAGGTGATCAGAATGGTCGGAATAGCATATGAAGACGAGCGATAATTCCTCAAACCCAATTCCAAGATGAGCGCGATGGGTGGCGTTGGCGATACAGGCCAAACAAACGCTTCCGTGCTTAGGCGTTAGTACGGTCAGTTCTCTTCCTCAGGAGCCGTGAGGACTCGCCGCCAATCGGCTTCCCAGCCCCGAACCCCGGCGATAAAAAGTTCAATTGGCGTTCTGTCCTCTCCGCTTGGAAATTCGATGCAAGCCGATGCGGCTTGGTGCGAGAAACCCCGTTTTTTACGGGGTTTCTTGCGTTTTCGGCCCGACTCTTGTCCGCCTTCCCGCGACCGTTTTTGGTGCAGTTTGGTGCGGTTTCAGACGCCTGCGATGTGAGGTCAAACGCCTGGCCGACCTGTTGGTGCTCGGTCTCATCGCAGCCGCGGCAGTGGCCGAGCCGCCGAAGTTTTCTGGGCCAATATCCGAAGCAGGCGATCGCCCAGCGGCGACTCGGGGCGCTGACGCCGTAGTAAACGACGAAACGGCTTCACACCAGGCTTTCCAGCCGCACGTCGGTGCCGCCGGCGTAGTATTTGCCGAAGCGGTTGGCGATGAAATCGGTGAAGTTCAAGTCCTCTTGACGGACGAACCCCCGCGGCGGCAATCGGCCGGCGAAATGCAGATCGAGGGCAGCGCAGATTCCCGCCGCGGTGGTGATCTGGATCGCGCTCCAATGCCGGCCGGCGACCTGCTGGTGGTAAATCTTCCGTGCATCGCTCACCTGCTCGAACTGGCCGTCGCGCATGCCGGAGACGTTCACAAACGTGATGACGACATCCTGGTAGGTGATCGGGACGGCGTTTTCCAGGATTTGTTTGAGCAGCGCGCGCCGTTCGGACAGGCGCAGGCTGCTGAGCAGAAACTGCATCAAGTCGCGATGGCCCGTGTAGCGGATCGTGCGGTAATTCAGTTCGCGGACTCTCCCTTGCATCGTTTCGCAAAGGGTCCCCAACCCGCCCGACGTGTTGAACGCTTCATATTTCACGCCGTCGAGCGAGAACTGCTCGTAGCCTTCGAGAGGCAAAACGTCGGTCCGTTGTCCTTCGTGGATCGATTCGCACGGGTTGCAGTATTCGTTGATGAGGCCGTCGGTCGACCAGGTCAGGTTGTACTTCAGCGTGTTGCTGGGAAACTGAGGCAACGCGCCGACCCGCATGTGGACGCGGTCCAGCGATTCAAACTGCTGCATCACGTGATGCGTGACGATGGAAATGAAGCCCGGCGCCAGCCCGCATTGCGGCATCAGGATGCAGCCGTCCGCACACCGGTCGGCTAGTTGCCTGACCGCTTTGGTCGTGGTGACGTCTTCCGTGAGATCGAAATAACTGGTTTGCGTCTCTACGGCGACTTGGGCCACCAAAGGATTGGCGGAATACACGAGGGCCGAAATCACCGCGTCCCGGCCGGTCATCAGCGCACGCAGCGCGGCTTCGTCCCCGGCATCGCACACGGCCGTCGGGACCGGGACGATGCGCTGCAACTGCGCCAGCGCCGACGAATCGGCATCGGCGACCAGCAGATCGATATCGCCGGCCGCATGGAGCAGGCTGGCGATGGCCCGTCCGATCTTGCCGGCTCCTAACAGAACAACACGAGGCATGGACATGGTCTCGCAGTCATTTGGACGTCACGGTGAAATTGTCCAGACATCGTCGCAGGGTTGCGCAGGATTTTGAAGCCCGGCGAACTGATCTCCACCGGACCGATTGTCTCGTGCGCGGGGATTCCGTATTCTCATTCAATGGCCCGTCATTTCCCCGCATCCAGAAAGTGAGCAATCTTCCATGAACACGCGCGAAGCAATCTCTTCCACGATGGACATCAGCCTGATGGTGCTTAAGCAGTACCTCAGCGATTTGACCGACGCCGAATTGCTGCAGCGGCCCGGAAAGGGGTGCAATCACATCGCCTGGCAGCTCGGCCACCTGATTTCGTCGGAATGCGGACTGTTGGATGGGTTGGTCCCCGGCGCGGCTCCGGCCCTGCCCCCCGGGTTCAAAGAGAAGCATGACAAGGAGAACTCCGCCAGCGACAAGCCCGGCGACTTCCTCACCAGGCAGCAGTACCTGGACCTGATCGACTCCGTGCACGCGGCGTCCGTCAAGGCGTTGAACGCTCAAAAGGACGCCGACTTCGACCAGCCGGCCCCGGAGTTCCTGCGCAACATGTTTCCGACGGCGGGCGTCGTGTGGGTGCTGATCGCCACGCATCCGATGATGCACGCCGGACAATTCGTGCCGGTCCGCCGAGCCCTCGGCAAGCCGGTGGTGATCTGAGCGGCCTCGGGGCCTCTTGAATCCGGGTGGACACGGTATTCCTTTCGTAGGGTTTGCCGAGGGCTTTGCCGAGGGCTTTGACGAGGCGAACCAGAAGGAAAGTCTGAATGATGAATCGGATGCCGACCTCACGGTTTTTGCCTGATTCAGACTCCATTATTCAGACTTCATCATTTTCCGCATCGGTTCGCCTCGAAGCTCGGCAAACCCTACTTCGCAAGAGGCATCGGCCGTGCGCGGGTCAGGAGTGACCCTTGAGTTCCCCGGGGCAATCTGTTGAAATCAGGCACCGGCTGCGAGGACGCGGAATCGTCCGTGACATGCGTGGCGGATCCTCACGAAGGTTGTGCGCCGGATCATGCCTTTGCCTCCTGTCACCATTGTGATTCCAGCCTACAACGAAGCGGGCTCGATTGGAAAAGTCATTGCCCACTTGCAGGAAATTGCCCGGCAGTCGGAACTGGCCGCGGAAATCCTGGTGGTGGTGGACGGGGCGACCGACCAGACGGCCGCTGAAGCTATCGCCGCCGGCGCGCGGGTGATCGAACATCCGCAAAACATGGGCTATGGCCGCAGTTTGAAAACCGGGATTCTCGCCGCCCGGAATGATCTGATCGTCATCACCGACGCAGACGGCACGTATCCGGTGGAACGGATCCCGGAACTGGTCAACCTGACGTCGAAGTATCATATGGTCGTCGGGGCGCGGACGGGGGCGTTCTACCAGGGAAGCCTGCTCAAGCGGGCCGGACGTGCCGTGTTCCGCTGGCTCAGCGAATTTGCCGCGGGACAGCGCATTCCGGACATCAACTCCGGTTTGCGCGCGTTTCGGCGAAAGGAAATCCTGCCGTTCTTTTCGGTCATCAGTTCCGGGTTTTCCTTTACGACGACATGCACGCTGGTGTACTTGCTGAACGATTACTTCGTGCATTACGTGCCGATCGAATATCACCGCCGGGCCGGCACGTCGAAGGTACGTCATCTCCGGGATGCGCTCCGCGCGCTGCAGATCATCATTGAGGCCATCCTTCGCTGCAATCCGATCAAGATATTTCTGCTCGTGGCGTTTCCGATGGCGCTGGCCGGCGTCGGGATGGCAAGTTGGGGACTGTTCACGCACGACGGAACGGCTGAACTGGGCGGATTGCTGCTGTTATGCACCTCGGCGATCGTGTTGAGCCTGGGCTTTCACGCGGTCGCCGTGTTTCCCAGGATTCAGGTCGGCCGCAGCGCCCCGCATGAGCCGGTCGGCACGGCGTGCGAGGAATCCTGACGATGCCGACCGTGAACGACTCCGTCGAAGACGAACTGCCGACCGGCCTGGAAACGATGAGCCCGGCGATGGCGGAGATGAAGGCCTATGCGCGCTATCTGTATGATCAGGCGGCACAAGGATTAGGCGATCGCGTCTGGGAAATCGGCGTGGGGTATGGAACCTATACGCGGTGGCTGAGAGAGGCCGGGAAGACCGTCCTGGCGACAGACATCGATGCCGGCTGCGTGGACGCCGTGGCTCGCCATTTTCAGGGTGATCGGTCGGTCGTCACGGGAAGGGTGGATCTCCGCGATCAACAAAGCGTGAGCGCTCATCAGAGTTTTCAGGCAGATTCCATCCTGTGCCTGAATGTGCTGGAACATATCGAAGACGATGTTTCCGCGCTGCGCTGGCTGAGGGAATCGGCGGCGCCGGAAGCGGGCCTGGGGCTGATCGTGCCGGCTCATCCGTGGTTGTTCGGACGGATGGACCAGGAAGCGGGGCACTTCCGCCGTTACACGCGCCGCACTTTGGCCAGGGCGTTGGAGCAAGCCGGCTGGGTTGTCGAGCGGCTGCGTTATTTGAACGTCACCGGCGCGGCCGGCTGGTGGTATCACAATCGCTGGCGCCGACAGGCCGGCTTGGCGGACAAAACCGTCAATCGGCAGATGCGCGGCGCGGATGCGTGGCTGCCCCGGCTGGCCCGAGTTACGGACCCGGTGTTCGGTTTCTGGGCGGGTCTGTCGGTGCTGGCCATCGCGCACGCCGGTCGCTTGGACAATCCTGAGAACCCGCTGGCGGCGAACCAGGGCGGCAAGTCGGCCTGACGGACAGACGGGAGCTGTAGCGGCATGTGCGGACTGGCGGGGATTTACAACTACGGGGCTCCGCTCGCAGAGCCGCTGTCCGAACCGCAGGGCTTGCGCATGATCGATGCGCTGTCGCATCGCGGACCGGATGACGGCGGGCTGCTCGTCACCCCCCGGCTCCTCTTGGGCCATCGCCGGCTGTCCATTCTCGATCTGTCCGCCGACGGTCATCAGCCAATGACCGATGACGGCGAAGAATGCTGGATTGCATTCAACGGAGAGATCTATAATTTTCGCGAACTGCGCCGAGAACTCGAGGCCTGCGGTCATCGGTTTCGCTCGCGCACCGACACGGAAGTGATCCTGCGCGGCTACCGGGAATGGGGAACGCAGGTTGTCGAACGGCTCAACGGGATGTTCGCGTTCGCCCTCTGGGATAACCGGGACGAATCGTTCTGGCTGGTTCGCGACCACGTCGGCATCAAGCCGATGTTCTATCGCGACGACGGCCGGTCGATCTGGTTCGGGTCGGAAATCAAGGCCATCCTCGCCGACCCGAAAGTTCCCCGGCGTCCCGATTACCGCGGACTGGATCGTTTCCTGACGCTGGGTTACACGCCGGCTCCAATGACCGGATTCGAGGGGATCGGCCAATTGCGCCCCGGCGAATTTCTGCGAATTCAAACGGGCCGAGTCACGAAGACGCTGTGGTATCAATTACCCTATCCCTCCGCACGTTCACCGGCGACGGTGGCGGAATGCACTGAACGGCTGGAGACCTCGCTGGATGCGGCGGTGGCGCGCCAGATGGTCAGCGACGTTCCGTTGGGAGCGCTGTTAAGCGGGGGGCTCGATTCGTCGGCGGTAGTCCGGTCGATGCGGCGCTCCGGCGCCGATCCGCTCGACACGTTCACCATCAGCTTCGCGGACAAAAGTTTTGACGAGTCGCCTCACGCCGCAAAGGTCGCCGAACGTTATGCGACCAGGCATCATGTTCAGCCGGCCGCCCCCGACGCGGCAGGCGTACTGCGGACGGTTGTCGCTCATGCCGAGGAGCCGTTTGCGGACAACTCGATGATCCCGTTTTTTCTGTTGTCCGAACATGCCCGACGGCATGTGGCGGTCGCATTGTCCGGCGACGGCGCCGACGAATTGATGGGCGGCTACATGACCTACAGCGCCAGCCGCTGGGCGCCCTATTATCGAACGTTGCCGGGTCTGCTCCGAACCGGCATCATTGAACCGCTGGTGAACCGATTGCCGGATTCCACCCGAAAATACGGCACGCCGACCTTGTTGCGGCGGTTCGTTGCCGCGGCGCGGCGGCCGTTTCCGTGGGATCATTGCAGTTGGCGCAGGATTGTCTCGGAAGAACTGCGCCGAGAACTCTACTCTCCCCGGTTTCTGACCGAGGCTGACGACGATCCCTTGCAGAGTTACGCCGACGCGCTGGACGGCGTTCCGAAGGACGCGACGCCTTTGGAGCGTCAACTGCACATGGATTTGCGATTTCACCTGCCGCATGATTTGCTGGTGAAAGTGGATCGGATGAGCATGGCTCATGCGTTGGAGGTGCGGGTGCCGTTTCTGGATCAGGAAGTCATCGCCGCGTGCCTGGCGATGCCTCCCGATTGCCGGCGTCGAGGCGGACGAGGGAAGTTGCCGCTGCGCGGCCTCCTGGAGCGGGATCTTCCGCACGACCTGGTGCACCGCAAAAAAGCCGGGTTTCTGATCCCCCTGGAGAGCTGGTTGAAAGGCCCCTGGCAGCCGCTGCTCAAGGAGTTGCTGTCCGACGAATTCGCGGAATCCACCGGCCTGTTCGACGGGGGCACGCTGAGGCGCATCCTCTCGGCGCAGGCACAAGGGCGGGGAGATTATTCTTACCCGGTATTCGCCCTGTTAATCTTCGCCCTGTGGTGGGAAACCTGGATGATTCAGACCGCCGCGCCGCAATTTCATCGAGGTCGCTTCGCAACGACCAAGGTGCACCATCGAAATCTTGGCAGGATCGAACGATGACGCTGACTCGACGGCAATCGAGGTACATGCTGCTCGCGGCGGCGCTGTGCTCCCTGGGCTGGTCTTACGCCAATCACCGGTTTCAGCCAATTTACGAGCCCGATTCACATGCCTATCTGGAGTTCGACTGGTCTTCGACGGAAGCCGTCCTCGGCACGAATCGGACGATCGGTTATCCGCTGTTTGTGGCGGCGGTCCGCACGGTGTCCGACGATCCGCGGGCGATCCCCTTCTCGCATTGGCTGGCGCTCGTGTTCGCCGCGTTTGTTTTCCAGGAGGGTCTGATCGCGCTGGGAGTTCGCTCGTACACCGTACTTTGGTGTGCCGGGACACTATTGCTGGGGCGCGGGATTATCAAATTCGGCCCGTTGGTTCTGTCGGATTCGCTCGCCATCTCGCTGGCCATCGCCGCGACGGGATGCTTTTTTGCGTCACTGTCGGCTCCGCGTCGCTGGGGCGCCTGGTGCGGATTGATCTTACTCACCTTTTCTGGGTATCAGACTCGGCCGGCGTACCTGTTTCTGATTCCGCTCTGGCCTGTATTCTGTCTCACGGCGGATCGCCTGATTCTGAGACGGGGAGCGCCCTGGCTGGTTTCGATCCGGCGCGGCGCGGCGTATGCGGCGGCCACGGTGATTCCGTTTGTGTTGTTCTGTTCGCTCCGCTGGGCCTTGGTCGGGCATTGGGGACTGGTGTCCTTTGGCGGCTACAATCTCTTCGGCGTGGTCGGACAGTTTCTTGACGAAGACTCAGCAGCGACGCTTCCTGCCGATCTTCAACCGCTGGCCCGGGAGATGCTCAAAAAACGGGCGCAGTGGGCGAATTATGAGCCGCCCGTGAATTTTCTGGCGATGGAGCAGATGTACAACCCCACGGTCTGGGAGATGGCCGTTCCCACCATTCGAGAACGACATGAGGACAAAAACGTTCGCGTGAATCACGAGCTTTCGCAGTTGTCCCGTGAACTGCTCAAGCGGCATTTCCGGCAATATTGCCAATGGCTGCTCTGGAACAGCGTCCATGCCTTCAAAGTGATCTTTCTGCTGGTACTCACCGATCATGGAACGGGTCTGTTGTGCCTGGTCTTCGGCGGACTGCAAGCCTGGTCCCTCTGGCGAGGCCCTCACTTGTGTCTTCCGAAACCTGCCATTCGAACAGACACATCCAATACCGACATCACAGCCGTCCGATTTCTGGAATGGCACCTGCTGTTGTGGACGGCCATTGCCTTTGTGAGCGCGAAAGGGCTGCTGGTCATCCTGGTTGAACCGGCCAACGAACGCTACATGACGGGAGCCATGCCCTTGCTGCCCGCCGCGCTGGCGGTGCTTCTGGTGCATTACCTGGAGTCGCGAACCGGGCGAGAAATCTGAAACGGCGGCTTCGGTCTCCTGGTGCGTTCTTGAACTTCAATTCGTACCCCGCCGCGCAACCGCTACGGATTGTGTGAGGAACTTCACAGTCGGCCGTCTTCTTCACAGGGCCGTTGCGGGACGGTTGCGTCCGGCGGCAAAGATGTTAGCATCAAGGGTCAAGGAATATCGGCCGTAACTTCAATCGTGCCAAACAATTTGGGTCACGGATCACGGAAAGGAACTGTTCAGCATGGCTGAAACGATGTCCGACGCCGACTTGCAGGCGTCGATCGCCAAGCTCGGGAAGGCGTACGCCTCGATTCGCGAGCAAATGTCCCGCGTGATTGTCGGTCAGGATGCGGTGATCGAGCAATTGCTGATCGCCCTGTTCAGCCGGGGGCACTGCCTGCTGGAAGGCGTGCCCGGGCTGGCCAAGACGCTGATGATCAGCACGCTGTCGCGGTGCCTGTCGATGACGTTCGCCCGCATCCAGTTCACGCCCGACCTGATGCCGGCCGACATCACCGGCACCGATGTGCTGCAGGAAAACCGCGACACGGGGAAGCGGGAATTCCGGTTCATTCCCGGCCCGCTGTTCCACAATGTGGTTCTGGCGGACGAAATCAACCGCACGCCGCCGAAGACGCAGGCCGCGCT
>CAYMAO010000018.1:0-107240 GCA_964388415.1 uncultured Planctomycetaceae bacterium
AGCTGATCTGATTCTTCGGCGATGCGGTCCATTACGGCTTTGTTTGCTGGCGAACGGCGGCGGTAACGGGGCCGCCGCCAAGAAACTATGATTTCAATTCCCGCGTCATCGGCGGCTCCCGTTCACCGCTTTGTTCTGCCGCGTCGCCAGTTTGTTCGTTGTCTACGCCGTAGTAGTCGAGACGGACAGAAACGCCAGCATCGCCGAGTAAACGCAGGGTGGATGCTGGTATTTCAAAGTCACAGAGTCGGTCGGCGAACACCCCAATGAATACGGAAACGGCACCTCCAGTATCATCAATCCGCCGCGTCAAGTCCATTGCATGTGAGATTTGAGAGTCGATAAGGTCTTGAAGGAATTCCGGAACATCGTGACCGGCCACAATGTCAAGATCAACGCTCCAGTGGTTTTCATCGTAGTGTCCCGTGAGCAGGCCACCGTCAGGTCTCCGCCGCCGCTCCCCACGTCGTTTTACGCTTCGGGGGGCCAGCTTTAGGGCGGCTGTCACTTCATCGGGATCAACAGAAGGATGTTGGACATGCAACGAAGCGACGAATCGGTAGTCGTTCAGTCCTGCGGTTACTCGCGATTCGGATCGAGCTGGCATGTGATTGGATCTAAGGCAGAACGTTCCCGTTCACCGGGCCGCGGCAAACGACATTGATTTCAGAACCCGCGCGGCCCGCGGCTCCGGTGGAACGGTTTGTTCGTCGGCTATTCCTCGGCATACGTGTCAAGTCGCCAACCGGGGTCTGGTCGACGACGACGCCACGCCCAATATGATTCGTAGAACCCGTCGTGAAGCATCATTTCCGCAGCGGTCTGATCATCCGCAGAGACGCTTTCGATGTCTGGAGGGTCGGCGACGCCATCGGCGATCGACAGTAAATGAAACATCGGATAGGCCGCTGCGTCCGCAAGAACTTTGCGGAGCGCACTTTCCATTGCAGGCGATTTCATCAGCGACTGGAGCGCCACGGCCTCATCAGGCAAGAGTCCACAGTTCGGAGGATAAGTCAAGTCGTACGCTCCGCGCATCAAGTTGCTGGCGGTAACCGTCGCCGTCTCTTCGATAGTGCGATGCATCTCGTGAAACAATGCATGTCGGTCGATTTCTTCGAGCAACGGTGACTCCTTCATGCCGACGAACAAGTATTCGACCGCAGAAGTACGGTAAAACATTACCGCATTTTTATGGTCGAATATGGAATTGTCAACTCTGATGCGTCATACTGCAAATCGGGTTGCGTCGAATCGCTCGACAGTTTCCCATACTCTACCGCACAGGGAGTCCGTGCTATGCCGCAAGCTTCGCAATCGCGATATGACTCGACCAAACTTCCCTGGCTTGGCCGGTGTCAGTGAACTTCAGCCGGACCGTGGTTTCTTCTGGGTTGATCCGCGCGGCATTGTGTGCCGCGTTGGACGTTCTCATTTCTCCGGCGTCTTCGGCGGGGCGGTTTTCTGTTCCAGCAGGAATTGCAGCAGATCGTAGTATTCGGCCTCGGTCACTTTTTCGGCGACGTTGGCCGGCATCGGCGACAGCGGCGTCTGTTGACGTTCGTCGATGTCGCGTTTGTTGATCCGTTGTTCCTTCCCTTGCTCATCGGCGAACACCACGATGTCGCCCTCCTCGCGGAGAACCAGGCCCGTCAGCACTTTTCCTTCGGTCGTGTTGATCACCGTCGCGCGGAATGCCCCGTCGACATTGCGATTGGGGTCCAGCGTGTCCTCCAGCAATCGCTCCACGCCGCGCAGCCCGATGCCGTCCAGGTCGGGGCCGATCTTGCCCCCTTTGTTGGCCAGGCGATGACACGCCGCACAATTCTTCTCGAAGACCTTTGCCCCGGCACCGGCATTGCCGGATGACTTGCGGAATCCTTCCAGCCGTGCGGCCTGCGCCTGCTTCAACCGGTCATCTTCCGGCGGCAGATTCTCGAACAGCTTCTTCAATCGCTCGTCCAGATTTTCAGGCTTGCCATTTCGCAGCCGCTGTTCAATCGTCGAGTCCTTCAACAACCGCGGCGATGCCTGGCCTTTTTCCGCGGCGGCAAGCAGCGCTTCGGCTCCGTCTTTGCCGAGCGATAAACCGCGGGCCAGACCGATGGCGAGATTCTGCGATGCCGACTTGAACGCCGCGAGAATCGCCGCGCGTCCGGCTTCGTCATTGCGTTCGCCCAGCTTGAGCGCCGCATGATGCTGCACGTCGACGCGCTCTTCAGGCCGGGTCAGCAGCTGCGCACAGAACTCCACGAACCTCGGATGCCCGACCGCCACCAGCGTATCGAGCACCGGCTGCTTGAGGCCGGGATATTTTGCATCCGCGGCCAGCCACGCCGGCAACTCCTCGGCGACTGATTTCAATTTCAAATCGCGGACGAGTTCCAGCCCCAACCGCCGAGCGCCTTCATCCTCGCCGGCGAACATCTGTTTCGCGAGGTCAATGGCCCACGCGGCGGTTTCCTCCGGCAACGGTTTGCCGCGCTCGCCGTACCCGCGCTGAAACGACCGCAACACGGCCGTTTGAACATGGGCTGGCTTTTTCCGCAGCGAGACTTCCAGCGTCAACAGCTTCGGCAACTCGGCGTCATTCAGATGCCGGGACGTGTGGAAGGCGAATTCCGCGGCTTTGGGTTCGGACCAGGCTTTGTTCGCGTCGGAAAGTAGAATCAGTCGCGCTGCATCTCCCTTGGGAACCGCGAGGCAGACTTCCGCCAGTCGAGGCAGATCAATCTCGTCCGCTTTCTGACCGATCTTCGCGAGAAGTTCCGCGTCGGACTGGAGCAGCAGGCTCTTGATCGCCACTTTGATCGTGTGGATTAACGTTATATCTTCGGAGGATGTCGTCTCCCATTTGTGCAGCAGCTGGCCGACGGCAGACAGCATCTGACTGCTGCCCAGATATTCGACGACGGCCTTGGCGGCCAGCCCCTGTTCCTCCTGCAACATGACGTAGATGCGATGCTGGGCGGCGCGCTTGTTGTCGGAGTCGGGTAGCTGGCTGAATGCCTTCAGCGCGTGAATGCGGATCAGCGGATGTTTGTCATGTACGGCGTACACGAACGATGAGTTGCCCAGCCGCGACAGCACCCAGATTCCGTGCATTCGTTGAATCGGAGAGGCCTGCTGATCTTCCACGACCGCACTGACTGATTTCAAACACGCCGCTCCCACCCGTTCGACCAATTGATGCGTCGCCTGCACGCGCACCGGCAGATGGTCGTGTCCCAGCAGCTTGATCAACTCATCGACGTTCGCCTTCGTCAGATCGGGAATGCGCGGGGCCTGGATGGGTTTGTTTGCATCTTCGCCGACGTAACTGATGCGCCAGATGCGGCCCCGTTCGCGGTCCCGTCCTGGATGCCTGAGATCGACTTCGTAATGGCCGATGATCTTGTTGTAGAAGTCGGCGATGTACAGCGAACCGTCCGGAGCAAGCTGGAGATCGACCGGGCGGAACCACGGATCGTCGCAGGTGAGAAAATCGGGCTGCTCGATGGCCTTGTATGTCGCCCCTTTGATCTCCAGCGTGTCGCGGTTGATCTTGCCGGTGACGGGGTTGCCGATGAACAGGTTGTCGTGAAACTCCTTTGGAAAATGGGTCGCGGCGTAATAGACGATGCCGGCGATGCCTGTCGAGCCATGCTTGTGTTCCATCAGCTTTGGCCCGTAGCCAAGTCCATCATGCGGCTTGCCAAAGCTGGGGTAATACGCTCCGCGGACAAGTTGATACGCCGGGTCGGTATGGCAGTCCGATGTGTAGACATTGCCATACGGATCGATGGCCATGCCGAATGGATTCACTTGCCCATGGGTGTAATATTCGATGTGCGAACCATCGGTTTTCAGGCGATAAGTGTTGCCGGAATTGAACTTCTCTGGCTGGCCATCCTTGCCGGCAATCGTGGAATCGTTGCGAAAGCCGTGGCAGCCGTAGACCCAGCCGTCGATCCACCAGTTGAGCGAACTGCACATGCCGTGCGTGTCGACGGTATCCCACTTCTGGTAGAAGGCTTCCTTGCCGTCTGCTTTCAGGTCGCCGTCCTTGTCGGGAAACCAGTAGATGTTCGGAATGCTGTAGGCCAGCACACCGCCGTGGAGCGGGACGATGCCGATGGGAATGTTGAGACCGTCGGCGAACGTTTGGGCCTTGTCCGGCACGCCGTCGTCGTTGGTGTCGGTCATGACCTGGATCGTATCGCGGCCGACTTTGCCCTCTTCCACCGGCCAGGGGTATTCGATCGACTGCGTGAAATAGAGCCGGCCGGCGGCGTCGAATTTCAGGTTCATCGGCTTCCGGCAGACTGGTTCCGCCGCGATGAGTTCGATCTTGAACCCCGGAGGCAGATGGAACATCTTCAACTGTTCCTCCGCGGTGATCGGGTCCGTCGGCGCAACCAGCGGCTGGGCAAACACCGAGCTGCCTGCCATCAGAAACAACGTGAAACCGAGACACAAACCGCAAAACGAGCGCACCATGATGCAATCACCTTTGGGGCGAAACCCCGGAATGAGACGTTCAGACACTGTCCCGTGAGGATAACGGGCGATCTCCCTCCGGGAAAGATTGCAGCGGTTCGGCTTAAAAATCCCCGGGCAGTTCGCCGCCGTTTCGAGTCCCCAGCGCCTGCCGAATGGCGGCGTCGATGTTCTCGGAAACGAACTTCACCGTGCCGTCCATCAGCAGGAACTGCACCCCTCCGACGTGCCGGCTCTTAAAAGACAGCTCGAGATCGTTCGTCGCCGTTCCGGTGTAGAACAGATTCAGCTTCACGCCCAGCGAGCCAAGAAATTCGGACGCGTCCTGAGAAAACGGAGTATCGTTGCGGCCTAGGTCGTCGGACCCGATCGACCAGTGATCGACCTGGCTTGCGGGAGATTCCGACACGCATTCCCCCAGGCCGATCGTGTTCGAGGAACCGTCTTGCAGGTCCCTCATGCGAACGCTGCTGATGCGGAAAAACATCCCGTCGAGATTTTCCGGTCCGATGCCGTTCGCGCTCGTCGCGCTGTCCGAGGTGCGAGTTCCCGAGGCGCAGGCGAGATAATCGCAGGGGACGCGGCGGGCGATGCCGTCGATATTGGTCTCGGCGGCGGGCGAATCGCTGGAGGGACAGCGAAACACGGGCAAAGAAACCCCCAGCGCGGTTTCCGGAGGACCGGTCCGCCAGATCGAACTCGACAACGAACCAGGCGTGCCCACCGTGATCGAGTTGTACAACGGGCCTTGATCCAAAAGCGGCAACAGGTGATAACTCCAGCCAGTGCCGAGCGGCCAATGGTAGCCCATCGGAAACACCTGGTGAAGGTCATGATAATTGTGCAGGGCCAATCCCAATTGCTTGAGGTGATTCTTGCATTGGGTCCGGCGTGCCGCTTCGCGCGCCTGCTGGACGGCGGGCAGCAGAAGGGCAATCAGAATGGCGATGACGGCGATGACTACCAGCAGTTCAATCAGCGTGAATCCGGTGCGTCGTCGAAGAGTGCCGTGGGACTGCATGGCCCGGCTCGCTGGAGAAAGTGACTGCACGTAATTTCACGGGTCGTCCTGGCAGATGCAAGTCGAAACCCAGGCTCGCAGAAAATTTTCCGCTTCAACGGATTCGTTCATGCGCGAGAAGCCGTTAACCTCTGCCTGCCCGGACCGCCGCCGTCGCTTCGTCCCGTCTTTGAGACTCGCCAGCTTCGGATTGATCACGGGCCTGGTCGTCGCGTGGGGTTCGGACCGTCAGCCGGCGGATGTCACCGCGCCGATCGTCTGGTATGGTCAATCGCCTTACGTTGAGCCGTCTGATGATGTGCTGCGGATCGCCAGTTTCAACATCCACAGCGGCAAAGGAGCCGACAATCGCCTTGATCTCACCCGAACCTGTCGCGCACTGCAAGACGTCGACTTTGCTGGTCTCTTCGAGGTGCGGGCGCGGGCATGGAATCTATTTCCCAGTCAAGCCGGATGTCTGGCCGACCAGTTGCAGATGCGGACGGTCTTTCTCCCGACGGAACGCCGCTGGTGGCACGATCACTTCGGCAATGCCCTGCTGACGGCACGGCCTGTCGCCGGGATTCAGCGCATTCCCCTGATTGGTACGCGCGGCAAAGCGTTTCGGCAAGCCGTGCTCGTGGATATCCCGCTGCAAGGCGAAACGGTGCACATCGTGATGGTTCACCTGGACAGCGAACGGGACCGAGAGCAGCAACTGGCCGCGGTCATTCGGCTGTTTTTGTCGCTCGAAGCGCCGGCCGTGCTGATGGGGGACCTCAACACCCGTCAAAATGATTCGCAACTCGCGGCGTTATTGTCACAACCCGGCGTCGCGAGCGCGATTCATGCACAACTCGAAAAGTACGCCCCAACGAACAACATCGACTGGATCATCACGCGGGGTCTGGAATGCGTCAGCGCGGCCTATGACGCGACTGACGCTTCGGATCACCCCATCGTCAAAGCCGAACTGCGGCTCCCCCGGTAGCGGCGGCTTCCAGCCGCCGTAAAAAACACCGCGAGGCGGCTGAAAGCCGCCGCTACGAATTAGCCGGCGTGCTTCAGGAATTGGATGCCGGAGTACATCGTCGCCGTGCATTGGATGGCTTCGAGGATTTGTTCGTCCGAGACGCCTAGTTGCCGGGCCTTGCCGACATGCCCTTCCGTGCACGGCTTGCAGCCGTTGAGGTCGCTGATGGCGATGTTCAGCAGTTCGACGGTCTTGTCGTCCAGCGTAGTGCCGGCGAACGTATGGGCCCGTAATCCGACGGGCATGCCGGAAAACAGGTCGCTGCCGCTCAGGTCGCGAAACTTGAAGAACACGTTGTACATCGCGCAGGCGGAGGCCACCCCGGCGACATCGGCCAGCATCTGCTCGTCCGCACCCAACGCCCTGGACCGGTGTGCGAAAAAATCGGCCCAGGGACCGCAGTCGAGATTGCCGGCGACTGCGAGGCCGATCAACGACTTCGTTTTCTCGTCCAGCGCCCCCGCCGTGAAGCAGAACTTCTTGAAGTTCATGTAGAAGTCCTGGAGAAACGACGGCACCCGGGCATAGAGCTGAAACGGCGCCGGCAACGGATCGTTCGAGCCGAACATCTCACGCAGCCGGCCGAAGGTCTGCTCGACTTTCTCCGGGACAGAAGATTCAGAAACCGGCTGAATTCGCGGCATAAGACATTTCAGATTCAATGAAGCCCAGGGATTGCATTCCCTGGGCTTCCGGGCTTCCCTCGTCGCTAATTCAGCGTTTTCTCGCCCTTGTGCCAATTGCAGGGGCAGAGCTTGTCGGTCTGCAGGGCGTCGAGAATGCGCAGCACCTCTTCGACGTTGCGGCCGACGGACAAGTCGTTGATCGACGTCCAGCGGATGACGCCGTTTGGGTCGACCAGAAACGTGCCGCGATAGGCGATCCCCTGATCTTCCTTCAGCACGTCAAACGCGGCCGACAACTGATGCGCCGTGTCGGAGAGCATCAAGTGCTTCATGCCCTTGAGATCGGCATGGCTGTCGCACCAGCCTTTGTGAGAGTAGACGCTGTCGGTGCTGGCCGTCAGGACGACGCAATTGCGGTCCTGGAATTCGCCGAGCGCCTTGTTGAACGAAACGATCTCCGTCGGGCAGACAAACGTGAAATCGAGCGGGTAGAAGTAGAGGCAAACCCATTTGCCGCGGAAGTCCGACAGATTGACCTGCAGGAACTGCTTGTCCGTGCCGTCCTTCGAGCGATCGTAAGCTTTCACGGAAAAGTCTGGAGCGAGTTGACCGACGCGTGCCGACATGAACCAATTCCTCTCTGATCGAAAACACGAGTGACTGACGGCCAATCCCAGACTGGCCACACAGGGCATCTACGACCTGAAGTATATCCATGTCAACGAATTCGGCAAGGGATTGGGCACCTAACTTCAAGACTTGACGATGGTTAAGAGTCCGGCGCACCGGCCCGATGATGCAGACGACGGCATCGACTTTTCCGGTTAGCCAAACTGGAAGGATGATTCCGTGTGTGACGGTTCTAACGCTTTTTCCGGCTATGGGTGTCGTAACCATTGCAGGGATCGTAATCGTTGTCGCCGGTCTCGGGCCGGCATCCGATATTGAATGAGACTGGACCACAGGTATGGCCGGCGCGACGATCGCGCGGACCGCGCCGAAACTGGATGCCCCTGGCGGGAGAGACACGGATGGGTCTGACTTCAGCGCTCAATACTTCGTTGAACGGCCTGAGCCTCAACGAAACGATGATCGACGTCCTGGGTAATAACATTGCCAACGCCGGGACGAACGGCTTCAAGGCGTCCAACGTCCGCTTTCAGACGCAATTGGCCCGGACGCTGAGCGTCGGTTCGTCTGCCACGGCGACCGACGGCGGGACGAATCCGCGGCAGATCGGGCTAGGGGCCTCCGTTTCCGTCATCTCCCGGGATTTCACCCAAGGCAGCATTTCCAACAGCAACTCGCCGTCGGACTTGGCCATTCAGGGAGACGGCCTGTTCATTCTCGACGGAACCGACGGGATCGTCTATTCCCGTAACGGCAACTTTTCCCTCAGTGCCGATGACCACCTGGTGAATGACCAGGGATACTTCGTTCAGGGTTACGGTATCGATTCCAGTTTCAATCTGATCACGACCAACGTCACGAAGCTGAACATTCCGGTCGGCACGCTCAACATCGCCCAGCAGACAGCGAATATCACGATTGCTGGCGCCTTGAAGTCTTCAGGCGACCTGGCCACGCAAGGGGCCGTCGAATTGAGCGAGACATTGACCGATTCCGTCACGTCGGCCAACGCCACGTCCGCGTCCCTGCTGATCAATGTGCAGAACGATCAGAACGGAACGCTGACCAATCTGTTCACCGCCGGCGAGACGTTGTCGTTCTCCCCGCAAAAGGGCGGGAAATCGATCGACCCCGTCACAATGCTGGTCACAGCCACCAGCACGATTGCCGACGTGATGACTTTGATCGGCAACGCCGTGGGCATTCAAGCCGTCTCGGGCGATGCCGGGACGCCGATCCCTGCCGACGGCGGTACCGGGACCGCTCCGGGCGTGACGATCACCGCGGGAAAAATTCAGGTGGTCGGCAACGCCGGGACTGTCAACGACACGGAGTTTACTGTCGGCGACCTGCTGACCGACGGCTCCCCGGTCCCTTTGCAGTTTCTGAAGTCGCAGGTTGGCAACGGCGAAAGCGCGGGTACCGATTTCATCATTTACGACTCGCTGGGGCAACCGGTCACCATGAGGCTCACGGCGACGCTGGAGAACCGTTCCGCAGGCGAAACCACCTTTCGGTATTATATTGAATCGGCCGATGATGCCCGGCCCAACGTGGCGATTTCCAACGGCATCGTCAAGTTCAACGGCCTGGGAGAAGTCTCGTCCGGCGGGACGGCATCGTTCTCGCTGGATCGCAGCAACACGGCGGCCGTCAGTCCGATGCAGGTCAATGTCGACCTCTCGCAATTGTCCGTCATTCTCGCCGCTGGAACTCCCAGCCAGTTGAGCATGAAGACGCAGGACGGCGCCGCGCCCGGGACCCTGCAACGCTTTGTGGTCGACGAATCCGGCGTGATCAACGGCATTTTCGATAACGGACTGACCCGCGCCCTGGGACAAGTCGTCCTCGCCCGTTTCGCCAATCCAGACGGCCTGATCGAAAACGGCTCGACATCCTACAAGGAAGGCGTCAGTTCCGGAAATGCACAACTGATCGCGCCGGGAACGCTCGGCGTCGGCACCATCCGCGCCGGTTCCATCGAACTCTCCAACACAGACATCGGCAAAAGCCTGGTCGACCTGATCGTCGCGTCCACCAACTACCGCGGCAACTCCCGCGTGATTTCCTCGGTCCAGCAACTCGTTGACGAACTGCTGCAACTGGGACGGTAGGTGAGAAGGCGTTAGGTATTAGGCGTTAGGCGTTCGAAAAATTGCATTCCTAACGCCTAATACCTAACGCCTTCCAACTGAAAACTATCCGCTGATCGCTCAACCATGATCAAACTCACTCGTATGAACGGCGAAGAATTCGTGCTGAATGCCGAGCTGATTCAGTACGTGGAGAGCCGGCCGGACACGTTTATCACCTTGACAACAACGGAACGGGTGATTGTGAAGGAAGCCGTCGACGAAGTGGTCCGCCGGACAATAGACCATGCGCGCGCCGTGCGATTCGTGCCGGGGCTATCGCGGTGAATTCGAGCGATCAACGCTTCACATCACGCGTGCGATTTCGCAGTTTCCTGAAGGGAGCCTGGAGGCAATGGAAAAAGGGGCCATCATCGGTGTGATCGTCGCCAATGGAGCGATGGCGTATTCGATTGTCGTCGCCGGCGCAAGCTTCAAGGCCTTTTACGATCTGCCGTCGCTCATCATGGTGGTCGTCGGCGGGGCGGCGGCGGTCGTGATCGCTTATCCTTTGGGAGTGATCCTCAATGTCCCCAAAGTCATGATGAAAGTTTTCAAACCCAACGTGCAGCCGTCGATCCCGGTGATCACGCAGCTCATCGAATTCGCTGAAATCGCCCGGCGCGACGGCATCCTGGCGCTCGAAAGCAAAACGGCGGAAATCAAGGACCCGTTCATCCTGATGGGCGTGCAGATGGCGATCGACGGCACAGATGCCGAGGTCATGGAAACCATCCTGCGCTCCGAAATGGAATCCATGTCGATGCGCCACAAGCAGGGCAAGGCGACCATGGAAACGACCGCCCGGTATGCCCCGGCGTTCGGGATGATCGGCACGCTGATCGGCCTGATCATCATGCTGGGGAACATGTCCAATCCGGACGCCATCGGCCCCGGCATGGCGGTCGCCTTGCTGACGACGCTGTACGGCGCTTACATCGCCAACGCCGCCTGTTTGCCGTTCGCCGACAAGCTCGGCTTTTACAGCAAGCAAGAAATGGTGCTTAGGGAGATTATCGTGCGCGGACTCATGGCGATTCAGAACGGCGACAACCCCCGCGTGCTGGAACAGAAACTCGGAACCTTCCTGCCGGCGAAGCAGCGCGGCGCCATCGCGCGGAAGAAGGATGCGGCGTGAGCGAATGACGAGTCCGGTGTGCCGCGAAGCGCATGCGTAATTCCGGCCCTTTGCCCTTAGCCCTCAACTCTTAGCCCTGACATGATCGAAGACGATCCGCCGCCTGGAGTTCCCGAGTGGGTGGTTACCTACGGGGACATGATGTCCCTGCTGCTGACGTTTTTCATTATGCTCGTCTCCATCAGCGAGCAGAAACAGGACGGCAAAGTCCGGGCGATGCTCGATTCCCTGGAACAGCGGTTCGGTCCCGAACACGGAAAGTTCAGCGCGCCCGGCGCCTCGTATCAGGAGAGCAGCTCGAACGAGTTCGCCGCCTCCACCGGGGCGTCGTCGGAGGGAGGAACCAAACGGCGAGGCATCGAGTCCAACGGCCGGGCCGGGCCCTCGAAAACCGTGAAGCGAATCGGCCACGGAACGCTGATCACCCTGGGCGGTCCCTGTTTGTTCGAGGCCTTCGACGCCCAATTGACGACGACCATGCAGCAGGATCTGCAAGTCTTGGCCGACGTGCTGGCCAACCGCCCCAACCAGATCGTGGTCCGCGGCCATGCCACGCGCGAAGCCATGCCGGCCGGCTCGAAGTTTCGCGATGCCTGGCACTTGTCTTATGCCCGCGCCGACGCGGTCGCAAAGTATCTCGTCTCGCGGGGAATCGCCCAGCGACGCCTCCTGCTCAGTGCGGCCGGAGACAGTGAACCACGTATCCGCTCTCGGGATAAGGAGATCCAGCGAGAAAATCGCCGGGTTGACGTATTTGTCATCGACGCGTATACCACGCATGATTCTGCGGCCGAAAATGGTACACGCTGACAGGTGTTCACACGGATCGCCGAAGGAGCCGTTCGTCTGATGAAACTGAATCTAAAAACGCTGATCATTGCCGGAGCGGTGGCAGGAGCCATGGCGGTCGAAGCCGTCGTCATGCTGCTGATGATGCCTGCCCAACCCAAGCCCGCGGCCGGCGACGCCGCCGAGAAAACAGCCGGCACCGAGGCATCCAAGGACGAAATCTCCGGGGGCGACTTTGTCGAAGAGCGAATCGACGAATTCAAGTGCACGAACAATCAAGAAGAATCGAACCTGCATCTTCGGTTCAAGATCGACGCCGTGGTCAAGGCCAGCGAAAAAGTTCCGTTCCGAGACGCGATTACCGCGCGTAAGGCGCGCATTCGGCAGACGGTCGAAAAGATCCTTCGCCGTGCCAGCCGGGACGAGTTGAACGACCCGGATCTCAATACCTTGAAGCGGCTGATCCGCGAGGAAGTCAATAAGGTGCTGGAAAAGAGTTATATGACGGAAGCCGTCATTCACGATTTCAGCATGATCGAACAATAGCAGAGAGTCGAATCTCGTGGCGGGTACCGACGATCTTCTCAGTGCCGATGAAATCGAGGCCCTGATCCAGGCGGCCCAGACTGGGGAGCCTGACAGCCCGGGTCCGTCAAAGCCTGCGCCCGCGGCGAAGCCTCCCGCGAAAGGCGACCTGCTCGACCCGAGTGAAATTGAAGCGATGATGCAGGCAAGTTCCGCCCCGCCGATGCCCTCGGGAGGCGGCGACTTGCTCGATGCGAGTGAAATTGACGCTTTGATGCAGGGGAATGCACCGCCACGGCCCGCTGCGCCGCGGCCCGCCAGCCCTTCGCCGGCGGAAAGTACCCTGCAGCGAGCCGAAAGCCAGCTCGCTGCCGCCATGGCCCCGCAGGGGCCGCGCGGCATTCCGCCGGAACTCGGCAGTCCTGCTCCATTCAGTTATCCCGAACTCGGAGCCGCGGGACAACGGCCGGTCGAACCGTTTCCCCTGATGGCGCTGCAGGATGTGGAACTGGATCTCAGGATCGAGCTTGGCCGAACGGAATTGCTCATCGAAGAAGTGCTCAAACTTCGCGAAGGATCCGTCGTCCCGCTCGATAAACTCGCGGGAGACCCGGTGGATATCCTGGTCAACGGCCGGCTGGTGGCCCGCGGCGAGGTTCTCGTCCTCAACGATAACTTCTGCGTCCGCGTTGCCGAAATCCTCACGCCGGAAGGCTGAAACCGCGAGATCGACGCGGAGCACGCGCTCGCTGCGTGAACGACGGAACGGAAACATCGCGGCCGTCACAGGCGGTCAGCTTCCGAACAGTTCGCGCAGGCGCAGCCAGAGAATGATGACAATCATCAGGCTGCAGCCCAAAATCACCAGCAGCCTGGCTGCGGCGTTCACCGCGCGGGACTGCTTCTGGACCAGCGGCGAGAGTTCCGAAGCGACGATTCTCAGCCCTTGCGAAAACAGTTCTGCGGACAACATCGCCGTCAGCCCGGCAGCGACGATGGCCCAGTGAGTGGCCGACAACCCCAGCACGCCGCACACGGCGAGCAGCAGGCAATCCAGAAACACGTGCAGGTACAACGTGCTGTCGGCGCGCAGACTCTGCGCCAGGCCCCGTTCGGCGTCGACCAGTTTTTGACGCCAGCCGGCGCGGCGCCTGTGCGGCTCG
The DNA here is from genome assembly GCA_964388415.1 of uncultured Planctomycetaceae bacterium. Taxonomy (GTDB): domain Bacteria; phylum Planctomycetota; class Planctomycetia; order Planctomycetales; family Planctomycetaceae; genus CAZDGB01. The sequence continues at coordinate 13,516 of CAYMAO010000018.1, forward strand.
CGTCGCTCGTCGGGCGCGAACTTTCTGGCAGGGTATTCCCCCGAGACGGTGCCGGCACTGCGGACGCGGAGCACAGGGTTGGTCATGGCGAGGTTCCCGACATCGATCCGAATTGCGGAAGGCCTGTCTTGTACGGGCCGAACTTCGGCTCGGCCGACAGCGTGACGCCCACGTTATTCTTGCTGGCGTCGTAATGAAGGCCAAAATGAATCAGGAAGTCGGCCCCGATCCGCGTGAACGTAAACGCCTGGCCGCGATTGCGATGCTCGGCGAGGTCGTAAGCCGTGCTCATCGTGGAGACCCACTTGTCCGGCGTCATGATGTAGCTGTAGCTTGCCGTCGCGATCTGGCTGTCGAGCGGTCCGCCTTTGATCTGCCGGAGTCCCAGATACACGCTGCCGCGATAACTGCGCTGGCTCAGGACGCCGAGGTTCCACAATTGCTGTCCGCCGTCGAAGACATCGTACAGGCCGTTGGCAAGAATCGATGTGCGATCGCCGACGTTCCAGGCGTACCGCGCGCTGAACAGGCCGAAATCCTCCCCGAAGTTGTCGCGGTTGGCCGCCGGGTAATAGTTCATGCCGAGGTCCAGCGTCATCCAGTCTTTCAGCCGCAGCCGATCGGGCGGCCCGACCTTCGTCTGCAAGCGATGGCTCCACCCAAGCGCCAGCATGTGCTGCGCATCGATGAGTTCGTGGTACGGCGCCGAGACCGACGTCGCCGCGGCGGACCGCACGGCGTAGTTGCGCGGATCGAACTGGAACGGCAAGGCGCCGCCAAAGGAATTCACCAGCAGCCGTTCGCGGAACCTCTCCTGGGCGTTGTCGTCGAATTCATTCCATTGGGCAATCTTGCTCAAAGGCTGCGTCGTGCCGGCCAGGCCGTAATCGGCGTTGAAGACCATCTTGTGCGCCAAGCCGTTGAGATTGAAGAACTCGTTCTGGACCCAGGGCATCGCTCTCCAGACCATCAGGCTGGCCCTGACGCCGGCCCGGCCGTAAAGCCGGTTGATGGAATCATTGGTGAAGCTGTCGCCCCAGTAGGCCGCTTCGCCGAGCGCATACGGGGTGACTTTCAGCTCACCCAGGTTGAACGGGGCCGTCAGTTCATGCCGGGACATCGCCGCCAGGCCGTTCAGCGAAGTGTAATAAGGCAGCGGAGAAAACAGGTCCTGAGGGTCCGTGGGCAACTTCACGCCCGGCTGCGCGGCGTATCCGATCGAACTGTGCATGCTCCAGTTGACCAGCGAACCGAGCAGCGGCTCGCCCAGCACATGCAGATCGCCGCGCGGCAGCCATTGCGTGTTGTACTCGAAAGGATTTGTCTCTGGCCGCGCCAGGGCCGACCACGACCAGTTTTCGTCGAGGTGCTTGAGGTAGCCCAGCGTTTCCTGGTCTTTGCCGCGGTCGAATTCCGGTTCGTAATACTGCTCCAGGTAGTTGCGGTCGCTGACATAGCCAAGTTCGCCCTGGAACACCGTGTCGGGCGACAGGAACGATTTGTGACGCAGTAGAATCCGTCCGCGATTTTCGTCCGGCGGGGTCAGAGTCCGGCGGTCGAACCCGAGGTTGTCGCGTCCGCCGTCGTTGACGTAGGAAGCGAGTCCGCTTCCCAGAAACGGATTGCCCCAGGGATCAGTTCCTTCATACCGGCCGCTGGTGCCGATGCTGGGTCCGCGCTGGCTGAAGTAGTTGAGATCAATATCCCAGAGGACGTTTTCCCGGCGATCCAGGCCGAAGAGGGCGAACGCATTCCACTTGGTGAGCAGCGACGTGCCGAAGATGCGATCCTGCTGAAAAGACACGGACCGCAACGGGGTATTCACTTCTTCCGGTCCGCCGCTGAGATACGGCAAGGAAAACACAGGGACGTCGTCCAGAAACACCGTCGAGTTCAACGCCGTGACCCAGGAGTGTGTCGGCGTCACCCATTCGCCGGTTTCCGGATCGATGACGGGCTCCGAAGTTCGGCCGAGCAGCGTCGTCGCCCGCTGTTCCAGAAAGATATCGCTTGCCTGAAGCCGATATCCCGGTTTTCCATACTGACTGGTCGTGACAAACGCGTTCTGCGCGTGAAACGAGTCTTCCGAATGCTGCCGGAGCCGGTCGGCCCGCACGCGGACGTCGATGCCCGTCGTAGGGAACCGGGTTCGCAGATCCGCATGAAGCACCAGGGCCCGATTTTCCCTCGCGTCGTAATACGCCCGTTCCGCGCGCACCACGTTCTCCCCCTGGCGAATGACGATGTTCCCTTCGAGATAAACCTGGTACTTCGCGTCTCGCGGCAGCGGGGCGTCCGCGGAGAAGTTTTCATCGCCGACCGCATCGGTCCAGATCAGGGCACGGTCGGCCGAGAGATCAATCGTGCCCAGCTCGCCGAGGCCGTCCAGCGAAAAACCGTAGATCAGAATCGTGACCCCGCCCGAAACAATCGTGACCTGTTCCGGCGGCGTGCGATTCGTCAACTTCCGGCTTTCAACATCAAAGGGCAAAGCGCTGCGCGGGAAGATCCGCACGCGGCGCATCTCTTGAGGACTGGCCACCGGAATGCTCTGCCAGGCCGGTCCCGGCTCGTTTTCCACGGTGAACTGCGTCGGTAACAAAGTGCCTCGCCTGCCGACACGGCGCCGCTGCAGGGCGCGGACGAATAACGGGTCGTCGTTCGCCGGTTGATCCATTTGACGTCCGCGAACCGTCAACGCGACACCGCTGTCGCTCAAGAGTTCCAGCGTCGTCGACGATTCGGTCCGCGAGGTCTCGCCTTCACGAATCGTCACCCGGTCTTCCAGGTAGACCGTCAATTTCTGGACGCGCGCACCGCCGTCCTGTTCCTCGCGCGACCAGACCACGAACTTGTCGGCAGTATAGACGTTCTCCCCTTGCTTCAACTCGCAGTGACCACGAAACAGGCCGACATAGTCCTCTCCCGATTTCCACTCCTGCGACCAATCGGCCGACAGTTCGATGGCATCCTGAGAGACGGCTTGCACCACAACAGTCTCGAGAGCGCCGCGCAGCAACATGCCTCCGCAGGCAATGGCGGTCAACGCGCATGCCAACCAGACACATGAAGTCAGGCCTGGGGAACGTCTTCCCGGCACGGGCACTTCCAAAGGTTGGGTTGTAAGACCGAATGAACGCTGATGAGGAGGTTCGACAAGTCAGCCGTTCCGCGGCACGGGCCGCGTGAACGGTTCGGGAATATAGTTCAGCGTAACCCAATGAGTCAATTGAAGTTAATGAAGATGTCTCCACGTCAGCGGAGATGCCATTTTCGCATGGCCCGTCCAGAGATTTTCCCCAGGTTGCTCCTCAGGGAACGATTTCTCCGCCGTTCGGGCGTTGCTGTCATGCCACATAGGGGCCCCGTGGGAAGCAACACGGATAACTTATTGTTGAGTTATGGGTTACGTCATTTTTACCCCGCAGTTCACTCATCGGGTGTTGAGAAAATGCCTCAAGAACGTCGGGTCGCCTTGGGCCCGCAGTGTGACTTAAGACGCCAAATGTCAAGAGAACGTAACAGGCGACTACGCAATGTGTTAGATTCTTATTCCGTGATCATTTTATTCAGATTCTTGAACACTTTCCGCAGTTTGGCACACGGGGTGCTTTACAGAATGCTCATCAGACGAGACAGACAACGCAAACCAGGTGCTCCGGCAAATTTGAGCAGTTTGCGTAGCTCGTCAAACATCACCCTGGTTCCCGCAGAAAGGACCACCGCCATGACTCTCTCGATCAAGACGCTCGCCACCCGCTTCGCCAACGATCAACACGGCTTCATCGTCTCCGCCGAGCTGGTGCTCGTCGCCACGATTGCCGTCCTCTCGATGGTGGTCGGCCTCTCGGAAGTCGCGTTCAACATCAACAACGAACTGGAAGACGTCGGTTCTTCGTTCGGCAAGATGAGCCAGCGGTACTGCGTGCTGGGGACCAAGGGCCACCAGGGCAAGACCGACGGCAGCGAATTCTGGGACGTCAGCGATCACTGCGATTCCGCCTGCGACATCCAGCCCGGCAACGCCCAGAGCGAGTACTAAGCCGAACAACGCTTGCGATTCGCGGTCGGGTCGACCTGCAAAGTCCATCGGCCGCGAAACGGCAAGCGACCAAATAAACACCCTCTAACCTCTCGACCTCATGTGCTCCCTTGAGAACGAGTGAATTCAGCAACTGTCGGGGTCACTGACCCGTTTTCTGTCTCTAGCTTGAGGAGCTGTTACGATGAAGAATTTGGGAATGCGGTTGTGGAATGACGAAGCCGGTTTGGTCGTTTCGGCGGAGTTGATCCTGGTGGCGACGATTGCCGTGCTGTCGATGGTCGTCGGACTGTCGGAAGTGTCGATGGGGATCAACGAAGAGTTGGAAGACATTGGTTCGGCCTTCGGATCTGTGAACCAGAGCTACATCTACTTCGGGATGTCTGGTCACCAGGGCCGAGTGACTGGCAGCCAATGGGGAGACCGAATGGACTTCTGCGACAGCGAACGCGATCTGGTCTGCCATACGCCGCCCGTCGGTGAACGGCGGACGGGAAACTACTAATCGCCGACCCGGCCTGACATGGAACGAAACGAGAAATTACTTCTCCTTTCTGCACGACAGCCCTTCGCCGTTTGCCGCGGCGAGGGGTTGTTGTGTTTGTAGGGGATGAGAGAACAAGGGGCAGGGATGCGGGACGCCGATCCTTTTTCCCACATCCCAGCTCGTTCCAATTCTCCTGTTGGCAGGCGGAATCGGGTTCAGTAGGATGGATTTTCGCGGGAGCTGACACGCCGTGCTCTGACCGGAAACCCATCCATGTCGCCGATTCCGATTCCCTGCCCGCATTGCGGGGCTGTGCTGAAGATACGCGATCCGAAAATGATCGGCCACCGGGCCAAGTGCCCGAAGTGCGCACAGGGATTCCTGCTGCAGGAACCGGCAACGGTCGGAGCAGCCATCGTCTCCGCTGCAGGCGGAACGGCAGAAGAGCAGGCGCCATTTGCGCGGACGCCCGTGATCGTGGACGCGGCCGCTTTGCCAAACTGGCCGGCCGACGGCGCCGCAACGAGCGCCGCCGGTCACGTACAGGCACTGCGGAAAAAAAACCGCAAACGGACCGTGCTGACGGCCTGCCTGAGCGCGGTCGTTCTGCTCGCCGCCGGATTGGTCGGGATGTACGTTTATCAAAATGCCCCGCAGTCCTTAGCGGTGGATGAGGCGGTCGATGTTGCGGCTCAGGAAGAAGCCGAAGACGATGCCGTCGATGACGTGCAGGCGACGCCGGTCAAAGACGTGCAGCAGATCGACCTGCAATACATCCCGGCCGGCACGCGAATCGCCATCCATGTGCGGCCGGCGGAACTCTGGCAGGCGGACAGCCAGGGCGAGGAGTTTCGGTACTGTCTCGGTCCGATTTCAGAGTTTGTGGCGTCTAAAATCCAGGATCTTGCCAAGCGCGAGCCGGCGCAAGTCCGCGAAGCTCTGTTCTGTTTAATTTCCGGCGAGCGCGGCACGGCTCCGGAACTCGCGGCCGTCTTTGACCTGACGGAAGAAGCCAAGAAGAGCGAATTGCTCGACCGGTTCGGCGGCCGAAGGGTCGAGTCTCCCGACGGCATCCCGTATTACGTCACCAGCGACGAGCGGGCCTATCTGTTCCCGGACTTGAAGACGATTGCCGTCTGCCCGGAAAAGCTCGCAGAGGAAATGGCGTTCGCCATCCAGGAGCGCAACCCGACCTCGGAAGGGATTCTCGAACTCCTGCCGATGACGGATCGATCTCGCGCGGTCACGGTGCTGTTCGATCCGGTGACGACGCGGATCGACGCCGAATTCCTCATGCCTGCGACGGCGATTCCGGTGCTGGAGCAGTTCCTGGAGTGGCTCGGCGAAGACGTGGAGACCGCGGCCTGGAGCCTCCAACTGCAGAAAGACGCATTTCGCTCGGAATTGATTGTGCGGAATCAAGGCGGCAAGGAAGTCCATGCCCTGGAACGGCGGCTGCAGCGCAACCTGGATGAATTGGCGGCGAACATCCTGCATGTGGTGGAACAACTCGCACCGAAGGAGTTTGGAAAGCGCAAGGTCATCGGAAGGTTTCCCGTCATGACCAGGGCCTTCACCCTGGCCACGCGAACCCAGACCGGTTCCCGTTCCGTCCGGCTGGAGACGCGGCTGCCGGAACGGGCGGCTCCCAACCTGGCGCTGGGAGCACTGCTGGCATGGGACGAATCAACACGCACCATCCTGACGAAGAAATCGGTGCCTGGGGAATCCACGGAAGACAAGCCCGACACGACGCCGATCGCCGAAAAACTCAAACGAAAGATCACGGTAGAATTCAAGAAAACCCCGCTGCAGGTGGCCTTTGAAACCATCGCCGAAGAGATCAAGGCGAAGGTCGTTATTGACGGCGACGGGCTGAAGCTGTCGGCTTATACGAAAAACATGGAGCAGAATTTCGTGATGGAGAACGTGCCGGCCATCAGCGCGATCGAGCGAATTTTGAAGCAGCCGATGTACGACAAGATGTGCCTGGTGGTCGATGAAACGAAGAACTCGCTGCTGATCACGACATACCCCGTCGCGGAACAGAAAGGGCTGAAGCCGTACGAGTTTTCCAAGTAAGCGTCTGTCTGCAATCCCCCGCAACGGAAAGAAACCAACGACGCCATGCAACTTCTGCGTTGTGCCTGTCCGCAGTGCGGAACCACGTTGCGGGTGAAAGACCGGGCCTACCTGGGACGGCCGGTACCGTGCCCCGACTGCCAGACACTGGTGGTGTTGAAAGCGGCCGATGCCGATCACTTGGTGGCCTCGCTGGCCGAGGAACCCGCGGCCGCGAAACCGGTCACGGCACGGCCGTTGGTTCAGCCGCCTTGGGCGGAGCGTCTGAAACGCTGGGCCGGGAATGTGACGGTGATCAGTTGGGCCGCTACCCTCTTCGTCGCGGCTTTGATCGCCGGCGTCGCCTTGTGGCCGAAACGAAGTCCGCGGCCGATCACGGCGGATTCCCGGCCGGCAACCGTGACTGTCGATTCGCCGGAATCCGTCCAGCCGTCGTCGGTCGTTGAACCGGGCATCGCCGTTCCTAATGAACCCGGTCCCTGGGCGGCTCGAGAGACGGATGGTCCGGAAGATCGCCTGGAGCGGTTGGGGCACAGGCTTGCGGAATTTCACGAGCAGCACCAGCGCTGGCCCACGGAACATCCGCCGCGGAGTTTTCTGGCGGAGTTGCAACTGCTGGAAAACATTCACGCTGCCGATCAACGCATCCTGGAAGTTCTCAATCCGGTGTTGAAGGAAACGACCGAGCCCGACGGCGTCGGTGTCACGCACTTCGTCGGAGTCGCGGGAGTCGGGGAGGATGCCGCGCAGTTGCCGGTCGATCATCCCCGGGCCGGCATCTTCGGCACGGACCGCATCACGCAGCAGGATCATGTGACCGACGGCCTGTCTCACACGCTGCTGATGATGGGCGTTGAACAACGGCTTGGCCCTTGGACAGATTCGGGACAGGCGACCGTACGGTCTCTTACCAGTGAGCCGTATCTCCGCGGCCCGGACGGCTTCGGCACCGGCCAGGCCGACGGCATGTTCGTCTTGCTGGCCGATGGCAGCGTCAAGTTTCTTTCTTCGGAAATTCACCCCGTCCTCCTCCGGCGGATGGCGGCCATGGCCGATGGTCTGCCGCTCGACCTGTCGGTTCCCGGCGATCCGGCTCCGCCCTTGGCGATGTCGGAACCGGCTGATCCCGGGGATCTGCCGCCGGCGGGGATCCCGGAACCCTCGGAACCGGTCGTCATTGCCGAACCGTTGCCGGAGATCGATTTCGATGCCGCGTTGAATCAGCCGCTCGAACGATTCCGGCAGGATCGCGCGGTGCCGCGCCGCGAACTGCTGGATCTTCTTGAGGAAATGCTGGGCGCCCCGATTCGTTATGACTTGGCGGCGCTTGGCGCTGCCGCACTGGCGTTGGATCAGAACGTCTCCGTGGACCTGCAAGACGTCACCGTGGGGGACGTTCTCAACAAGGTGCTCGACAAATCCGATCTGACTTACGAACGGGAGAAGCGCAGCTTACGATTACTTCGCAAAGCCGACGTGCCGCCGGAACCAGGCGATTCGGCGAACTGATCGACCAGGAGCACCGGTGGAACTCGACGATACGATTTGTTATTGCTTTCACATTTCCAAACGGAAAATCATCAATTTCCTGCGGATCTACCGGCCGCGCCGCGCCAGCCAGTTGAGCAACTGCGGCGGTGCGGGAACCGGCTGCGGCTGGTGTGTGCCGTATCTCAAACGGTATTACGCGGACGTCTGCGAAGCCGATGCGGCGGCCGCACAAGCCCAGCGTGACGCCGTCTCGCCCGAGGAATACGCCCGGCAGCGCGCCGCGTACATCCGCGCCGGCAAAGGCGTCCCTGCCGCCGGCGCGATCCCGTTGCCGACCCCGCCCGCGCCGGATGATACAAAACCAGCCGGTGAATAAACTGCGGAAATACGACGCTTCTGTGAAGCGTCGCGAAAATCATCCGGCGAGGCGCTCTTCCAGTTGCATGCCGCTGCCGGGCGGCAGCCAGACGGGCTCGATCCCGTGGGACTGGAACATCTCGGCGAAATGTCGGTGGCTGGTGAGGACCAGCACCTGCTGTCCTTCCGCGACGAAATTCCGAAGCGTCTCCACAGCGGCTTCGGATCGTTCATTGTCGAAGTTGACGGTGACGTCGTCGAGGACCATCGGCAGTTCGACGCCGTGACGGGTCAGGCTGCGAACCATCGCCAGGCGGATGGACAGGAAGAGCTGCTCGCGCGTGCCGCCGCTGAGTTGTTCGGCCGACCAGGCGCGGCCGAATTCATCGTCGACGTACAAATGCCGACGGCCGAGCGCCGTCCAGATGCGGCGGTACTTATTGCACGTCAGTTTCTGGAGGTAGGGGGTCGCCGCGGCGAGGGTTTCCGGCTGATGCGTCTGCTCGAATTGAATGCAGACCGATTCCACGGCCTCTGCACCGATGGCCGCCGAAAACCATTGTTCGACAGCGAGGTCCAGTTCCGCATGCGTCTTTGCGGCCTCGGCCCGGTGCCGTCGATCGCCGCGGTCGGCTTCCAGGTCCTGCAACTCCCTGCGGACTGTCCCCAGTTGCTCCGACGACTGCAGAAGCAGTTGTTCCGTCTGCTGCAGTTCGGACTGCATCGCCTGAACTCGCTCTTTGTGCTGCGCAGGCTGATATTGAATCATGTCGTCTTCGACGAGCGCCAGGTCCGGTTCGGTCCGGGCCAGCAGTTCCAATTCCCTTTGCGTCTGCACCAGCAGGCCGTCGACCTGCTTGCGGCGCTCCATCAATGCCAGCCGGTCGTCGAACTGCGAGCGGTGCGAGACGCCGACCAGCTTCAGTAGATTGGCTCGCTCCAGCTCCAGCGCCTGCAGATGCTTCTGCCTTTGCGCCTGCGTCTGACGGAGTTCGCGCTGCTGCTGCAGCAACTGGCGGACTTCCCTCCGCCCGGCAATGGCGGTTTCGAGTTCCTGTTCCCAGAGTTCGAGGGCCGCAACGGCTCCTCCGCGGGGAATCGCCTCGCGGCGCATCCTTCGGCCGAGGTCTTCGATCTGCCGGGTGAAGAGATCCATCCGGCTCCGGCAGGCCGAAGCCTCGACGTCAAGCAGTTTCCAGCGCCGCCGGGAATCGACCAGCTCCCAAGCCGTCTGAAATTGCCGAAATGCCGATTCTACGTCGACCGTTTCCTCGAGGCCGAGCGCTGTCAACGACCGGCACCAGCTCGCGCGGGCCTGGCTCAGAGCACGCTGCCGGGTCAAGAGTTTGCCGCGAATCGTACTAAGCCGGCCTCGAAATCGCCGGATGTTCTGCCATTCCTGCTGAACGGCTTCCAGCTGCGCGACCTTGCGCGCGGCTTGCGTGATCAGGCTCGTCTCGGCCTGAACGGAATCTTGCCGGAGATGCGCACGGCTGCGCTGGATGCCCAGCGTTTCCAGTAGCGTCTTGAGGTTCCGCTCGGCGTCGACAATCAGGGATTGATGATCGCGACGCAGCGCGCGCAGCCGGGCGACCTGCGATTCGTGATCGCGGTCCGCATGATGCTTGAGCGCCCAGGCCGTGCCAAGCACCGTCGCGGACAAGGCCAGGTAAATCAGCCCGACGAGCCAAGCGGTGCCGATGCCGCGGGCCAGGCCGGCAAAAAACAAGCCGACGCCGCACAGGGCAAACAGGCAAAGCAGCGCGTAGGCCCAATCGGGCAGACCGCGTCGCTCATAGAGGTGTTCCAGGTGATGATCAAAAGTCTGCGACTGCTCGTGGAGGGACGCAGCGGCGTGCTGCATCCTGGCCAGCTCGACGAGTTGCGAAAGCCGCTGCTTGGAAACCGCCAAGGGGCCTTCAAACATTTCTCCAGTGACGCCCAGTTGTCCCATCTCGGTCTGGAGGGCCAATTCGCGATCGCGGCAAGCCAGCTTCAAGCGGCGGTACCATCGCCGATTTCTCCGGGCCCGCCACTGCACGGCCTGAAAGTCGCGTGCGGCGGTCGTCAACTGCGATGCGGCCTCGGCGCCGAGCGTCAACCGGTCGATGCGCTCCGGAGACCATTTCGGACCGAGTTGCGCCAACCGCGCCTGCAGTTCCGCATATTGCGTATTGCCGGCGACCGACAGTTCTTTGAGCCGGATTTCGATGTCTCGGTTGTCGGCCCGTTCGTCCATCAGCCGGCGGATCGACCGGCCGTAGCGGCGAATGCTGGGGCCTTTTCCGAATCGGGCGATGCGCAATTGCAGATCGCGCAGCCCTGCGGCATTTTGCTCGACGGCGTGAGTCGCCGCCTGGATTTCCTGATCCAGCCGGGCCAGTTGTTGCACGCCGTCCTTGGGAAAAACGCTGAAATCGGGCAGTGCGGCGAATTCGCGGCGCAGTTCCCGGAGCCGCTGCCAGGGGCTCCAGACCCGTTCCGTGAACGACAGGCCGCGCAGATTCTGCTGGATGTCCGCCTGCCGGCGCTGATGCCCGGCCAGTTTTTCCTCGAGCTCGCTTTGTCGGCGCAGCAGTTCGCGATACCGGGCGCGTCGGCTGCGATGCTGGGCCTGTTGGCGGATCAATTCGTCCCGGCGCTTGAGCAATTGCCGGATCGTGCCGCCATCCTGCGGCCCGTCCCACAGGCCGTGCAGTTCTTTCTCGACGCGGCCGGGCAGTTCCATCAACAGGGCCCCTTGCGGGCCGAGCGTCATCCCGTACAACAGCCGGGCCACTTCGTCGTCGTGCAGCGTGGCGAACTGCTGCAGTTCCGGCAGACCGACGGCAAACACCGTTTCAAAGATCTTGCCGTCCGTGCTCGAGACCATGTCTTCCAGCAGCCGCGAGGTTCGAGTACCGGCATCGACCCCTTGGATCGACAACTGGCCCGGTTCGCCCATCGCGCCGCGGCGCTCGATCTGGTACGTCTGCCCCTGGTGCTCGACGGTCAGCGAGCCCCCTTGCACCGCGCGCTTTGAGCGCCGCCACGATTCCGACCGCTCTTCCGGCGGGAACCCGTACAACACGCCGCGGATGAACTTCAGCAGCGTCGTCTTGCCGGCCTCGTTCGGCCCGTGCACGACGGTCAAGCCGGACGGATGGAATTCCTGCGAGAAATGTTCCCAGCGTCCGTACCGTTCAATCTCCAATCCGGAGAGTTTCATCGTCAGGCCCCTTCCTGCGTCTGACGGAACCAGCGGCGGCCATTCTGCAAGGCCCGTCGGCGAACACGGTCCGGATTCACCGGCGGCCAGCAAACGTCGGCCGGCCAGCCCAGCGGCGATGCGGCGCTGCCGGTCTGCTGTTCCCACAACTTCTGAAGCCGATCCAGCTCCAAGGGCGACCAGCGTTCCATTTCCATGAGGAAGTCCTGCCACAGCTCCCGGTCGACCGCGGACGGAAAGAGTTCGTCATCCCACACCGGCTCCAACCGGTGCACATACCGCAGCCCGTGTTTCGGCTGATCGCTGAGTTCGGTCAGCGTCTCCTGCAGGGCGTGCAGTTCGCGATCCGTCGCGATGCCGGCCGATTCCAAGAGCACCTGGTCCAGCGGCCAATGGATCATGCGCACCTCTTCGCCGAGATAGCTGGTCAGCAATTCCAACTGGCCGAGCATTCGTTCGCAAAGGTCATCGCGGTCCACGACGCCGCGGCCATCGACCAGGCACGTTTCCCAGCGCACCGGCGCGATGGGAATCAGCCGGCTGTGAATTTCGCCGTCGGCATCGACATCCACCATCTGGCAGCCGCGCCAGCCCGTCTCGCCGGAGTTCAAACCTTGCGGCCCGGCTTGCAGGTGGACGTGCCCCTCGGTGAGAGGCAGATTCGCCGAACCGGCCGTTGCACCTGCCGCCAGATAATCCAGCGAGGAATACCCCGCGGGCGTCGCGGCTCGACTTGCCGCGGCCTCTGCGATCCACAAGCCGATCAGGAACTCGCGGTCGTTCGCAGGTTTCGCGGCGAGCGCGCGAATCTGGTCCAGTTCCGGAGCTTCAACGCCGATGTGCGAAGAGATCGGCAAGATCGTCGCCAGCGGGCGGCCGCGGTCGGAGAGTTCGACTCCCGGTTCATTTCCCTTGAGAAACAGCGTCACATTTTCGGGCAACGCGGGGATTTCCTGCCAGGCAGACGCCGGGTCTTGCACCCCCGGCGTGACGAATACCGGCAAGCCCTGTTCTTCCAGCCGACGAAATTCCTGCTGCAAGGAGACTTCCGCCGACAAACTGCCGGCCCCGGCGTCAAAGGTATCGCCCGTGATCAAAAGGGCGTCGACGTCTTGTTCGATGGCCGTCGTCACGATTCGCGAAAACGCCGTCGTCGTGGCGTCTTCCAAAACAGTGCGAACCGCATCCGGGACGGCCCCGGGAACAGAGAGCGGCGCATCCAACCGCAAATTGGCGGCGTGCAAAATCCGCAGCGCACGGACAGGCATCTGGGCATCCTTTCCCGATCTGCCGTGAAGAGGCACAGCCCCGGGGTCCCATCTTGGACCAGGCTGTGCACATCCCCCCGAACATCAAACGCCGTCAGTGTAACCAAAGCCGCAGTTTGAGGAAAGACCGAATTTGGGGCAATTTGCGGAATAGGAGAATCCGGCAGGCAACACCTCCGACCATACCTGGGCACGCTGCGTTGCCGATTCCGGGAAAACTCTGGCCCCGGTTGGCTTGAACGGCCGAAATCGACTACACTCCAGGTGTTGGACTCGCAAGCGGACACGGCAGTTTCTCCGGGTTTGAGGAACAAGACGGATGGCGAAAAGCGGCGGACGGAAAAAGCTGCCCAAAGAAGTGGCGGTGATCAACGCGGACAACTGCACCGGCTGTGAGTCGTGCCTGGAGGTTTGTCCGGTCGACTGCATCATCAAGGTGCCGGGCGAATCGATCTCGGTGCTGCAGTCTTTCTGCGAGATCGACGTCGAACGTTGCGTCGGCTGCGAAGTGTGCGTTCATATTCCCACGAAAAAGTCCGATCCGTATGAACTGGTGGTCTGCCCGTGGGACGCCATCGAAATGATTCCTACTGTTCAAGTGGCCCAATATGTGGCGGCCAAAGGCGGCCCGCCGCAATACGTCCTGGACAACTGGGACCGGTTGGTGATTCCGGCGCAGCGGATGGCGGAACTGGCGGCAAGCCAGTGAAGAAATTTTCGAATCACGAAGGATGAATCGGCAGAGAACGATTCCGTATTCCTCATTCCTTCAGCCTGGAATTTCCCGTGGCGGCTCGCTTCCGGGTCTTATTGACGGATCGTGCCTGGCCGGATGCCGACATCGAGCGCACCGTGCTGCACGAGGCCGATGCCGACCTGGTCGAAGCCTCCGCCGTCGACGAGCCGGAGTTAATGCGCCTGGCCGCCGGCGCGGATGCCATCGCCGTCAACTGGGCGAAAGTGACCGACCGCGTCATCCGCAGTTCTCCGCGCTGCCGGATCGTGGCCCGGCTGGGGATCGGGATCGACAACATCGCCGTGGAGACCGCCACGGAACTTGGGATTCCGGTCACGAACTGCCCGGATTACTGCGTTTCCGAAGTCTCGGACCATGCCTTGGGATTGCTGCTGGCATGCGCCCGGCGGATCGTTTTTTTTCATCTGCGCACCAAGCACGGAGAATACGACTTGTCCAAGGCGCCGATCATGCGCCGCCTCTCGGAACAGACGGTCGGACTCGTCGGACTCGGGCATATCGGCCAGGTTCTGGCCAGGAAGCTGCAAGCCATCGGCATGAAGCTGATCGCGTACACGCCGTCCGGATCGGACCACGGCACCGGCTGTCGAATGGTCTCGATCGAGGAATTGCTCAGTGACAGCGATTTCATTTCGCTGCACGCCCCGCTGACTCCGCAGACGCGGAAACTGATCGGGACCGCCCAATTCGCCAGGATGAAACCGACGGCGTATCTCGTGAATACGTCGCGCGGAGGGCTGATCGATGCCGAGGCTCTCTGGATCGCCTTGCAGGAGAACCGGATTGCCGGTGCGGCGCTCGACGTATTCGATCCGGAACCGCCCGACCTTTCTCAACCTCTCTACCGCGATGAGCGGGTGATCGTGACGCCCCACGCGGCATTCGTGTCTCAGGAATCTTTGGCCCAGTTGCGCCGCCAGGCGATGAACCAGGTGGTGCAAGCGCTCCGAGGCGAACGCCCGCAGAATGTGATTAATCCGCAATTCGAGCACAGTCGTTCCTCGAAGTCCGGCCGCTGAGCGCCCAGGAAACCGATACCGGCCAATGGCGTGCTAGAGTTGCGATGCCGGGAAGCCACAAAACGCTGTTTCCCGGCAACAAGTCGGGGCACGCGATCAACGCGCGTGCCGATCCCCCGGCTTGAAAGCGGTTTTTCTGTGCGTGGACGACGTGTCTACCGAAACGGAATCCCTGTCGCCAACGAACGGCCTGCCGCCCGAAGGCCTGGCGGGAGAGACGCTGCGCGCCGAACAACGCATCCAGGAACTTGAAACCGAAGTCGCCGCCAGGGATGAACTGGTCACCGCGCTGACCGTTCAATTGGAACAACTGGCCGAGCAGTTGGATCGCCTGCAACGCTCCGGGGCGGATCGCAAGCGGTCCTCGGGCAACGGGCTGCCGGCGGATGTCGTGGACGGCCACAAGAAAGTCGTCGGCGATCTCGAACGCGTCGTCCAGCAATGGGAAGACATGCAGGCCGGGCTGGTGCTGGGCCGCATCGAAGTCCAACTGTCGGAGCTCAGGGAATTCGTCGCAGAACGGCTATCGTTCGACGGCGGTCCTCCGCGGCTCGGCGGTCACGAACGCGGCGCCGCGTTTCCGTCACTGCCGTCGTCCATGGTTCTGGAGCGGCTCACCGTCACGTCCAAGCCCTCGGAACCTCCGAGCCTGGAAACGAATTCCGCTTCGGTCCTGACTGGAGAGACTTCGCCCACGGAACTCCCGTCGATGTGGGAGTCTCTGAAATCGCAGATGCTGGAAGAACCAACGCTCGTCTCCGCGGAAGATGTTTCAGGCGAGCCGATCTCCGATGAAGAACCGCCCGTGCCGGCCCCGATTTATCCGGCGACGGCGACGCCTTCCGAATTGGAAGCCGCATTCAACGAAAGGGACGGCTATATTTCATTCCTGCTGCGGAAAATTCGCCGCCTGACCCCCGTGCCGACGCCGCCGGACTGGGTCTCGCTGGAGCGCGTGCCGGAAGAGTTGTGCCAGACTCTCGCCTCGCACACAAAACTTTTGGAAGAGCATCTGCGCCTTGCCGAAATTGAATTGTCGATGGAACGGGCCAGGATCGGCCGCGAGCAGTCGCAATTGCGGCAACATCAAGAGCTGATCGAAAAGCAGATGCGCCGCCTGGGGCTGAAGACGTTGGACGAACAAGCCGCTCAACAGGACGAGATCGCCCCCGCCGATCGCCGCTGGGTCCGCTTTCTGGGATTGCCCCGCGGCAACTGAGCCGGCGGCGAACTACCGAAACAGCCGCAGGTCGTCCTTGATCGGGCGGCGCTGCTTTGCGGACGCCCCCTTCTCAGCCTCGGCTGAACTACCGGCATCGACTTCGTGCGCCGCCGGCGTGACCTGTCCCACCGACGGTCCGCCTTCCTGGTTTAAGAACGCGGTAATCGTGGTGACGATCTCCTTGCGCTGCTTCACCTCGGCGCCGTCAGGTGTTTCCAGCTTAAGATCAACGTACCGCTGCACCACCGAATTCGTCGGAATGCCGGTCTGGCGATCCACAGTGCAGGAGCCCAAACAGCGGCCCCCCAACAGGGTCACTTTCCAGCCGTGCTGACGTTCCATCGGGCTGCCTGGCGCGATCGACCCGAACAGATCGATTTCCGCCTGCCGTTCGCTCAATCCCTTGATCTTGCACGTCGTGGCGACCTGCATCGGCACCGGACCGTCGATTTTCCGAACAGGCAGGTTCCAGGTGGTTCCTTCCTGGACGGCGACGCGCGACGACTTGGGATTGCCGCTGACCGGCAAGAGGCCGATGCTGTCGTCGATGAAGCTGGCGATGCCGTTCTCGCCGCCGTCCGCCGACAATTGGGTGATGACCGACTGCCGCTGTTCCGGCGGAACATCGCGCAGACAGCGCTGGACGAAGTCTTTGAAACCGACCAGATCGACCAGCCGGTTGTCCGGGCCGATCCAGAACGAAAAGCCGTTGTTGACCATCCCGGCGTACACCTGCGCCTGCGGAGGGATCGCTTCGCCCGGCTCTAGGGAGTTGTAATCGACGGTGCGGCCTTCCAGATCCTGTTCTCGATAGCGCACGCTGTGATACCGGACGCCCAACCGAGTCTGGCCATCCCTTAACTCTTCCACCGCCAGCGACATCAGCAGATCGAGCCGAGAATGCCCGGTAACCGGCCCGTTTTCACCGGCCTGGGTGAGTTTTTGTTCGAGCGTCTTCTTCAAAGGGAAGCGGTCACCGACCGACAGTTGCAAACCCAACTCCCCCTCGGCCGGCAGAAGATCCTCGGGCGCAGCACTGTCGACGGACGAAGCCAGTTTGGGCGCGACGGGAACCCGGTCGGCATCGTCGTCCAATTCCAGATCCGCGAACTCATCGTCCGCGTCGGACGAGCTGCCCTGAAAATAATTGCACCCGGACAGCAGGGTGACAACCACCATGCAACCAATCCAGCGGCATGTCCAGTTCGATCCCATCCCTGCATCCTTGAGGAGCGCATCCGGTCTTTCCCGACCGATCCAGGCGCGGTCTTTCCCGGCCGGCACGAGCGCGGAACGATAGCAGGGACCGGACCTTCTGCCAAGCCCGGATTGCTCCCTCCGCCCGACCGCGAGCTTTGAGAATCCGTTCGCGGCGGGCAGCAAGTTCTGCCCGAGATTTGCTAGACTGGCGAGTCGGAGCGGTTCGAATTTCGTTTCTTATCTGTCGGCCTGCCATGTCAGAACACAGCGTTCGGCTCAGCCAGATTCATACGCTCTGGTCGGTAGTCCGCACCGCGCATGGAGAAAATGTCCAGGCGGCCCGGCCGGCACAGGAACAGTTGCTCGCCACGTATGGCGGTGCGGCCCGGAGGTATTTGCTGGCGGCGTTAAGGAGCGAAGAGGCCGCGGATGATGTCTTTCAGGACTTTTCTTTGAAGTTTCTGCGGGGCGATTTTCGCAATGTCTCGCCCGAGAAGGGGAAGTTTCGCCAGTTCTTGAAAACGTGTCTCTATCGCCTGATCGTTGATCACCAGCGTCGACAGAAAAAGCAGCCAGCGGGGGTGATTGAAACGGATCAAATCGCAGCGGCGCAGGAAGCGGCGCCCGATGCGGCCCTCGATTCCGCCTTCCTGAAAGGCTGGCGCGACGAACTTCTGGCCCGTTCCTGGCGCGGGCTGGAAGAGGATGAACGGACCACCGGCAAGCCGTATCACACGATTTTGCGGCTGCGGGCCGAACAAGCCTCTGCGTCGTCCACCGAGCTGGCAGAACTGGCGACCGAACGCCTGCAAAGGGAAATCACATCGGCCAATGTCCGGGTGATGGTGCATCGAGCCAGGGAACTGTTCGCGGAATGCCTGCTGGCCGCCGTCATCGATTCGTTGCCGGCGGCGGACCGCGATCAAGTCGAGGAAGAGTTGATCGAACTGCAGTTGCTCGAGTATTGTCGCGAAGCGCTGGATCAACGGCCGGCGGAATGATTTCTTGATGGTTTTTCGTGGGGAAGGCAATCCGGTGAACGGTGATCCCGATCTCACGCAGCTTCAACAGACGATCATTCCACCCACGTCCCTGTTGGCATCGGCCGCCGTGGGGTCGTCGCTGGGGTTTGCCGCCGCGCCGAGTCTGCCTGCCGACATGCGGTCGGCTCAGGAGCCGACGGACGGCCTTTCGCTCCAGCCGGGGCAGTTGATCGACGACTACCAGGTGGTGACGCTGCTGGGCCGAGGCGGTTTCGGGGCCGTGTATCTCGCCTGGCAGGTTTCGCTGGGCCGGCAGGTGGCGCTGAAGATTTCGCCCTGCCTGGGACAGGAAGGCCGCACGCTGGCCCGGCTCGATCATCCGCACATTGTCCGGGTCTATTCGGAAACCGTGCACCAGCAGACTCGCTTGTTGTGCATGCAGTATGTCGCTTCGATTGTCCTGGATGAATTGCTGGAGAAGATTCAGCCCGAACGGGCCGACTGGTCGGGAGCCGATCTGCTGGCGAAGATCGATTCCCAGCATACGCTCGCCGCCGAATTCGATCCTGAGCAATTAGCGGATCGGCAGCATTTGAGCCAGTTGGATCATGTCGACGCCTGCTGCTGGATCGGCAGCCGGCTGGCGGAGGCGCTGGGTCACGCCCATCGGCACGGCGTCTTGCATCGCGACTTGAAACCCGGCAATGTGCTGCTCAGCCAATATGGCCGGCCGATGCTGGTCGACTTCAACCTGGCGAACGTCACGCAGGACTCTGGCGCCGCGTCGCAACTGTTCGGCGGGACGCTGCCGTACATGTCGCCGGAGCATTTGGAAGCGTTTGATCCGATGAATCCGGCCAACGAAGAGTCCGTGACGCAGAAGTCCGACGTCTATTCGCTGGCCGTCGTGCTGTTCGAGTTACTGACCGGCCGGCTGCCGTTTCCAGAGCGCAGCCATGTCGGCAATTTGAGCCGGCGCATTGTCCGCATGGTGGAGGATCGCCGGCAGATCGAACAGGTCTGGCAAGCGCCGGAATGGGCGGCGTGGAGTCAGGAAACGGCTTTGCAATCGGTCTTACAGCGCGCGATGGAGGCCGATCCCGCGCGCCGCTGGGAGTCGGCCGATGCGTTTTCCGAGGCGTTGTCCAACGTGCTCGATCTGCGATCGACGCTGGGACGAATCCAGCGGCAGACGCCTTTCGCTGAGAAATTCGCCCGGCATCCGTTTGTCTTCCTGGCGATTTTCGGATTGCTGCCGCACCTGATGGGCAGCGTGGTCAACATCACGTACAACCTGCTGCAAGTCGCCGGACCGAATCGGATGGCGGTCTTCAATCGGCTGGTCTTGGCTTACAACGTGACGCTGTATCCGCTGTGCGTGGGACTCTGCCTGTGGATGGTCGCGCCGATTTTTCTGTGGTGGAGACGAGGCCGTAACACGCTGGCTGCCGACGACGACCGCCTCGCCGGGCTGCGCAGACGGGTGATGAAGTGGCCCTTTCATGTGATGAGCATCGCGCTGTTGGGATGGATGCCGGGGGCGCTCTGGTTTCCCTGGGGGCTGAACTCCTGGGCGGCCGAGTCGCTGAGCTGGTCGGTGATCATCCATCTGAAGATTTCGGTGATCTTGTCAGGATTGATCGCCTTGACCTATTCCGCATCGGGCGTTTCGTACCTGGCGACTTCGGTCTTCTATCCGAAACTGTGGGAGAACCCGGCCGGGTTCCGGGAACAGGCCGCGAGGGATGTTCGTCCGCTGCGTTCGCTGCTGCGGGTGATTCCGTTTCTCGCCGGGGCGATCCCTTTGGTGGGCGCATCGCTGCTGATTACGTCCAGCACGGATGATTATTCAAAAAACGAACTGTTCACGTTCAAAGTGTTGACGACGGGGCTGATCTTTCTGGGCATGCTCGGGTTTCAACTCGCCGTGACCGTCACCGGCTGGACTCGCGCCGCTGTGGACGCGTTCAGCGGACCGGCGGCGAATTCTTAGCGACGCTTCGCAGAAGCGTTCCCGCCGCCGCCGCCGTCGGCGGGCTTTGCTCGGCAATATCTTCCGAAAAACTTTCCAGAGCGATGTAACACAGGCGAATCGTGTCCGTACAAGGGGCTAGGAACCCCGGCGGATGTGCTGGGGATCAAACGTCCCATTCGCACAAGGAGACACGATCATGACCTCGATTCCGTTCCCCCGCTGGATTCCCTTGATGAGTTGCGTTGCACTGGCCTCGGCTGCGTGTCAGCCGGCGGAGGCGCAACTGGCGATCTCCCTGGATGATCAGGGGGGCGTCAGTCTGCAAAACGGCAACCAGCCGCCGCTGGTCGTCGGTCCGGGGCAGTCGTTTGGCGGGACGCTGACGCCGAACGGATTTCAAGGCGTGATGTCGGATTCGCAAGGCAAAGTCCGCAAGATGCAGCCCGGGGTGAAGAATCCGTTCCGGGATGTCAAACCGGCGACACCGCGGACGCCCTCGCAGCCGTTGCAGATCAACGCCGGGGGGATTTCGGTCTCGCTGCCGGGCAGTGCGGCTCCTCTGCCGCCGAGAATGATGATGTCGGAACCCCTGACCCCGGCGCAACTTGCGGCTGTGAAGCATCTGGTCCGCACGGCCGAGCCGATGCTTGCGCTGGCCGAAGTGGACCGGATGCTGCTGAGGTCGCCCGCCCAGGCGGATCTCCTGCAAATGAAGGCCGTGTTGATGATGCAGCAATCCCGGCTGCGAGACGCGGCGGCGTGTGCCTATGAGGCGACGGCCCAAGGTTCGATGTGGTCCTGGCCGATGCTGCGAAGCTGTTTCACGACGCGAGAGGGGGCGGAAACGCTGTATCGCCGGCTCCAAAAAGAGATCAGCGAGAAGCCAACGGCGGACCGGCAATTTCTCCTGGCGTGGTGGGAACGGATGCTGGGCCATGACAAAGAGTCTGTGATGGCCTTGGAACAAGCGATGGAGTCTCTGCCGAGCGATGCCCTGCTGGCTCGGTTGCATCAGGACTGGTCGGCGACCGTGGAAACGGACGCCCCGCCGGCCGCTCAACCGTAATTCGTGATTTGGTAACGACTTTCATCGCAAAAACAGCCCAGGTACTCCACCTGGGCTGTTTTCGTTGTTCAACGTCGATCACCGCGGTTGGCGAGCACGAAGATAAGAGGGAACCACGAAACACACGAAACACACGAAAAAATCAAGCAGGAGGTGGACCGCAGAGTGTGCTGATTCCCGCAGGATTTCCGCGGAAGATCCCGCGTCGATGGGATTTCTGAGCAACGGCTTTTTTCGTGACTTTCGTGTGTTCCGTGGTTCCTTCCGGTCTTTTTTCCGTGTTGGTCCGTGTCTTCCGTGGTTCCAGATTTCTGATGGTCGCTGCGAGAAATTCTCAGAAATCTCAGCGCGACTGTAACAACGGTCTTCCTGCCGCGTTTGAGAGTGTGAATGACGGGACGCAACTTCGCGGCCCGCAGACATCACCTAAACGTGCGGGAGGTTATCATGTTGCGGACTCGGAAACTGTGGAGCGTTTGCTCGGTCGGTTTGAGCCTGGTCGTCGGTTTCGCCGGTTCGTCGGCGGATGCCAAGGGGAATCGAAACTTTGGCATCGGGATGGGTGCCGGCGGGCAGCCGCAGATGAATTTCACCAATCCGAAAGGAAATGTGAACGTCGGCGTCGGTGCCGGCGGCGCGGTGGGTATCGGCGTGGCGACCAAGAACGGCACCGGCATCGGGCTGGGCGTCAATGGCGGGACAGGGATCGGCGTCGGCAGCAATGGGACGGGCGTCGGCGTCGGTTCCAACGGCGGCGTCGGACTCGGGATCGGGACCAATGGCGGAACCGGCGTCGGGATCGGCAACAACGGCGGATTGGGGCTGGGCGTCGGTAATAACGGCGGCACCGGAGTCGGGGTCGGTAATAACGGCGGCTTCGGGTTCGGTCTGGGTAATAACGGCGGAAACGGTGTCGGCGTGGGAAATAACGGCGGGACCGGGTTCGGCTTCGGGAACAACGGCGGCACCGGGATCGGCATCGGCAACAATGGTGGCACCGGCATCGGCTTCGGTAACAACGGCGGAACCGGACTCGGCATCGGTAACAACGGCGGCACGGGGATCGGCATCGGCAACAACGGGGGCACGGGGATCGGCATCGGCAACAACGGGGGCACCGGGATCGGCATCGGCAACAACGGTGGGACCGGCATCGGGTTCGGTAACAACGGCGGGACGGGACTCGGCATCGGCAACAACGGGGGCACCGGGATCGGCATCGGCAACAACGGTGGGACCGGCATCGGGTTCGGAAATAACGGCGGAACCGGACTCGGTATCGGTAACAATGGCGGGACTGGCATCGGGTTCGGAAATAATGGCGGCACCGGGATCGGCGTCGGTAACAATGGCGGAACCGGAATTGGGATTGGCAACAACGGCGGAACCGGACTCGGCGTCGGCAACAACTTCGGGACTGGTCTCGGAGTGGGCAATAACGGTGGGACTGGCATCGGCGTCGGCAACGGATTCGTGAATCCCTTCCTGCCGTAGTCACTGCGACAACTTCCATTCCCACAACGGCTGGCGACCCTGTTCGCCAGCCGTTTATTCGTTGACACAAATGCAAAACCGCTCGTCATCGGCATCAACAACGCCGTGGTTCTTTCACTTGGTAGGTCAATCCGATAAAATCGAAAACGATCCGCCCCCGTAGCTCAGATGGATAGAGCGCAGCTTTCCTAAAGCTGAAGTCACAGGTTCGACTCCTGTCGGGGGTACTTCTTTTCCTCGAACTCCGAACGACACTGCCGTCAGCTCTCAGCGTGGAAATTTTGGTGTTCGGGAGCTGCAGATTTGCAGGTCCAGTTCGCTGCCGAGCAGTAATGCCAGGCCGTCGCGGACAAGCGGGTGATCGTCGACAATCAAGATCCGCGCGGGTTCGGTTTTCAGCACGGGCGTCTCCAATGACATCCAGAGGGAAACGTGACGTCGAACAAAGCCCGCGCTCCTTCCCCCCTTTGATCCCACATCTAACCGCCGCGTGGTGAAATCCACCATCCCTCTCCCGCGGGATCACCAGCACGCTTTGGCGGTCTGCGCGATACCCGGACGGAAGCGTTCACGGCAGAATTCCTGGCACAGTTCTGGGTCCCATCAGAGAATGATCGAGCCGGACACGCGGCCTCCCGCTCAAGAATCGAGTTTCCCCAGGAGTTCTCCATGTCCCTGCACTCGACGTCCTCGCATACCTCGCAGCAACCCCTGCGTGACGTACACCTCACGGATCAGGCCCTGGCGGAGTTGCTGTCGCTGCCATATGGCAGCCTCAGGCAAGTGACGTGCCGGGTGCAAGACAACCACGTGTTGCTCACTGGAACCGTGCCGAGTTTTTATCAGAAGCAGTTGGCTCAGGAACGGTTGCGGAAATGCCTGGGGACCAGCGTGAGCATCAGTAATGAGTTACATGTCAGCCGGAACGGCTTCCATGATTGACGAAGGCCGCTGACGTCGGCATCGGCCAGACGATCATCCGGTGCGGCAATTCGACGTGCTGGATGCGCTAGGCCTTGGCCGCCATTTTGCACAGGCGGACCTGGTTGTCGAAATGGGGCGTGGCGAACTGGATGCCATCGGGGTGCAGGGAGAGGTCGCGGGCCGGGCTGCCGATGTTGAACACATGAAACTCGTCGGGCTGGTCGAGCTTCCAGAAGTAGACGGCCCCGCCGCCTCCGCCCCCGATCGCGCCCATGAGGAAACCGTCCGGGTGGAATGCCGCGCCGTGAATCTTGCCGTTCCGCTTCGCCTTACAGAGGTGCGTCACGACATCTTTGCCCGTTTCCCAGTCGATCTGCACGGCGATCGGGTCTCCGACGCCGGCGAAGGCGTTACTGACGTTGGTGATGCCTCCGGCGAGCAGCCGTTTGCCGTCGGCGTTGAAGCCAAGGCTGTAGGGCCCACCGTAGTCGGCCATGAAGGTCGGGTCGAATTTCGTCAGGCTGGGGATCGTGAATTCCCGCACCTGCTGTCCAGTTGCCGGGTCCCAGTGAATGAACCGGGCCATCAGGTCGCCGGAGACAAGCTGTTTGCCGTCGGGATGAAAGGCCACGTTATAAACGTGCCGGGCGTGGCCGGTGAGTTCCTTCAGCAGCGTTCCGTCGTCGAATTTCCAAAGCTTGACTTTCAGGTCGTTGCCGCAACTGGCCAGCGTCGTTCCGTCGGGACTGAGGACGACATTGCGGATCCAGCCTTGATGGGCTTCGACCGTGCGGATCGGCGTCGGCGGTTCTGCGGCGAGATTCCACCAGATCATCCGGCCGTCCCAGCCGAACGAAACCATCACGGCGCCGTCCGGGGAACAAACGAATCCTCGGACCCAACTGTCATGGCCGGCGAGTTCGATTTTCGCGTCCGTTGCCAGGTCCCAGCGCAGGATTTTGTTGTCCTGGCTGCCGGCGAAGACGAATTTCCCCTGCGGATGAATGCGGCAGCCCCACAAAGGCGCCGTATGCGTGAACGACTTCACAACATGCGTGAGAGCGGGATCGGCAGGCATGGGCAGGCCCTCGGGGCGGGAAACCGGGCGGCGGGAAATCAGGCCATTCCATGATCCGTGATAATCAGTGCACGATCAAGCCGGGAAATCGGATTCGGGAAATTCGAGCGAGATAGGTCTTCTAAATTCGTCCGGCGCAGAAAACGCGTCGCTGCGCGCAAATCGCTATGACAGGCAAAGTGCGAGAAAATTGCGTTGCCTGCCAGTTTCTTTGAGAATTTCTGCTTGGCCGTGCGTCTCTTGAGATCAATAGAATGAAAGTGTGTCGCTTCCGACATGTCTAATCGGCACGCCGAGATAATCGTTACACTCGACTTTTGCGCCGCAATCTGCTGAACTTGCATATTCGTCGCACAGCACCTGGTCGCAGTTCAGGACCGAATTTATGCAACACATGCTCTGGAAACACGTTTCGTTTTATTCCCTGATCTTTTCCGTAGGCATTGCCATTGGGACGCCCCAGCTCCAGGCACAGCCAAAGGGACTCAACGGCAACCCGCCTGAAGCGGCAACGAAAAAACCAGCAGATGACGCATCTCCATTAGAGAGTTTGATTTACGTCCCATACCGCAGCATGAAGACGGTCTTCGAGAAGCAGGGGGCAACGGCGTTCGTGCCGTACGGCGAATACCTCAAGCTCGTCGAGTCCATGCTGGGTGACAAGCTCCGAAAGCCGTCGCAGCCGCCGGTTGCGGGCGTCATCACCTCGGCAAAGTATGTCGGCACGGTGGAAGCCGATGTCGTTCAGATTACCGCCACTCTGGAGGTGCAGGCCCTAGACAAAGGTTGGGCTGAGATCCCCATCCGTTTCGGCGAAGCCGCGATCGGGGAGATTACCAGCGACTCTGGCAAAGTGCTGCTGCGCGGCACAGGGCCCGGAACGTATGCCTTGCTCTTCCCGACGGCCGGCGAGCACACCGTCACGCTGGAACTGACGGCCCGCGTGCGCACCTCGCCGGAAGGCCGCAGCCTGGAACTTGACGTGCCGACGGTCGGGATCACCAGCTTTGAGTTGTCGGTCCCGGAAACGGACCAGGCCGTTGAGCTTCACCCGAAACTGGTGACCGAGGCCGTGAAAACGGAGGAGAAGGAGACGCGCATCAAGGCGAGCGTCGGTTCGACGGAAAAGATCACGGCTCGCTGGCACCCCAAGGCCGGCAACAAGCCCGATATGCAACTGTTGGCGAACGTCACCGCGGCAACGCTGGTTTCCGTCGAAGACGGCCTGCTGCACACGGATGCCTGGCTGCAATACGAAGTGCTC
Source organism: uncultured Planctomycetaceae bacterium (assembly GCA_964388415.1). Taxonomy (GTDB): domain Bacteria; phylum Planctomycetota; class Planctomycetia; order Planctomycetales; family Planctomycetaceae; genus CAZDGB01. The sequence goes on from CAYMAO010000018.1 coordinate 39,433, forward strand.
CGCGGCCAGTTGGAGAAGATTCGCATCGTGGCGCCGAAAGGTCAGCGAGTCCTCGACGTAACGTCGGACGCCAAGGTGAAAGAATGGGCTAGCGTCGAAGAAGACGAACGGCAGATTCTGACCGTCGAATTCCTGAGCCGGCTGTCGGGCAAGGCGACCGTGGAGGTCCACCTGGAACGCGAACTGCCGGCCGAGGCATTCGACGTCGCCGGGATGGCGGACGCCTCGGTGTATGGCGTTCATGCCCTGGATGTCGTGCGTGAAAGCGGTCAGGTCGCCGTCCGGCCGGGCGGAGATGTTTCACTCACGGTCGAGCAGCAGCAGGGGGTGCAACGGCTCGATGAAGCGGAAACCGATCCCCGTATCCGGCGGCCCGGGGCCATGTATTTCAAGTATTACAGCCCCGCCATCCGCCTCCGTTTGCAGCCCCGGCCGGTGGAACCCCGCTTGCTGGCGAATCATACGACGCATGTCGTCATCGGCGAAGACCGGGTGCGGACCAATGACTCTTTCCATGTCACCATCGACCGGGCCGGCGTCTTTGAGCTGCGATTCAACATCCCGGCCGGTCTGACAATCGAAAACGTCGCGTGCGACCGGAAAAAGGATTTCGAAGTTTCGCCCGACAAGCAAACGCTGAGGCTCGCTTTAAGGGAAAAAGTCCTCGGCGCGCTCGACGTGCAGATCACGGGCATTCGGACCGCGGAGTTTGCGGAACTCGCTGCAGAACAAAATCTGCCGATCATCGAACCGGTGGGCGTCGAACTTGAAACGGGCAAAGTGCTGGTCTATGCGACGGAAGCGATTGAAGTCATCACGGAGGCCGGCAAAGTCGCCTCGGCTCAAACCGACCCCAACCCGCAGCCGGCGAGTTATCCTGACGCACGGCTCGTCTCCGCCTGGATGTTCAATCGCCGTCCGGTGACGATTCCCACCCGCTTGACGCGCAAACCGACGCGGTTGTCGGCCGACATCGGCACGACGCTGGATGTGAAACAAGGCCAGGTCCAGGTGAAGACGGAGATCTCGTACCTGGTGGAATACGCCGGGTTGGATACGTTTCGCTTTTCTGCGCCGGAAGCGATTGCCGATGCGGTGAATATCACCACGCCTCCGGGGAGCGCGGAAATCAAGCAGAAGAGCCGTGCTGCCGAGGCTGTCGACGGCTGGGTGGCGTGGACAATCGTCATGCAGCGCGACGTCACCGGCCGGCAGCATTTCACGGTGACTTACGATCTCACCCCGAAGGTTGACGAAACGACGACGCAAGAATCGGCCGTGGTGGAATTGCTGCGCGTGCTCGATCCGTATCCCGACGAGGCCGCCGCAGGCAGCCGGCAACTGGTTAAGGTGTCCCGCGTCACCGGGGAAGCGACCGTTTTGAAAGACCGGGCCTTGTCGGTGAAGGCAAGCCCGACGCAGGACGAAGTCGAGACCATCGATGTCCGGGAATTGACGCAACTGCCGGTGGACGGCTTCACGGCGTACCGGTATTACGAGCAGCCGGTGACGATCAACCTGGCGGCGGAAAAATTATTGATCGAAGGGGTCGTGGAGGTCGTCATTTCCCACGCGCTGGTGGAAGCCGTGCTCAATCGGACGGAGACGGTGACGGTCCGGGCGCGTTACAAGCTGAAGACCAGCGAACGGCAGCGGCTCCCCTTGCAGTTGCCGGCCGGTGCAGAACTGCTGGGCGTCAGCGTGGATCGCAAGCCGGTCAATCCGGAAACCGACCTGCGGCCCGCGGGAGATAAAGCCTACGTTTCGCGGTTCATCAACGTGGCGCGGACCAAGCCTTCGGACGAATCGTTCTCGCTTGCGGTGATGTATCGTTTGAAGCTGGAACCCGCGCCGTTCACTAATTATACGGGCTCCCTGCAACTCAGGCTGCCCAAGCTGGGAGACACGGCCAGCCAGAAGGGCGTCGCCGTGCAGCATTTGCGGATGGCGGTCTGGGTGCCTGAGGAATACGCGCTGGTCGGCACGCCCAAAAACTTCACGCTCGAGAGCCGGCCTGCAATGCGGGCGTTTTACCTGGGACGCCCGCCGCGCCAACAGAACGACGACCTGGACCGCTGGATCGGTTCCGAAACCGGCGGCGTGTTTGATTTTCCGACGGAAGGCCGCAGGCACGTCTACAGCAGTCTCGGCACGCAAGATCTCATCGAGACAACCTGGTGGCATCTGCCGTTTTACACCTGGATTCTCAGCGGCGCGCTGGTGGCCATCGCCCTCGTGCTCCGCAGCACCAGTTGCGAGAACAAGCTGACGATCGTCTTCCTCGCCGCGTTTGCCGCCGCGGCGTACGCCCTGTCGCATTACGACGTCATCATCTACGGCCTCGGGGCCGCATCGTATGGCCTGCTCATCGCCGCGGCATTGTGGTTCGTGCATGGATTGACGAACTGCAAGGCGACTCCGCCGGGCAGCGCACCGCCTCCCAATCCGCCGCCCACTGCCCCGCCGCCCGTTGCGCCGCCGCCGGATGCAGGGTTGGCGGGGGCCACGGCTTGAACAACGCGGACGAATGAATCCCGGCCGACGCCGTCGGCGGGCTTGGATCACTGACAACGGATACCAGCGATGAATCCAATCCGCATATTCCTGATGGCGATGCTTCTTGCGCTTCGCGGCGCAACCGGCCATCCTTCGCTCTGCGCCGACGAACGGCCCCGCCGCGTGTACGTCCCCCTGGAAGACCTGGACGTTGTCGTCGACCAGGATCAGCGCGGCGTGCTGCTCGGTAAGGAGGAATTCGAGAAGCTGACGGCTCTGGCCAAAGCGGAATCGGAAAAACGTCCGACGCCGCCGGCCGTCGCCAGCGCCTGGACGAAAGCGACCTATCAGGCAAAAGCCGTCGACGATCAACTCGTGCTGACGGTCCGGGCGGAACTTCACCAGTTCGTTCCCGGCTGGCAGCAACTCGTCGTGCCGATGACGCGCACGGCCGTCGAAACGGCCAAGCTCGATGACGAACCGGCCCTGATCGGCCGCGGCGAAGGGGGCACGCTGATTCTCTTCTCCGACGGCGCCGGGCCGCATGTCCTGGAACTCCAGCTCAGCACCGATTTATCAGCCCTGGGCGCCGACCGGGCCGCGGCCTTTGGACTGCTGCCCGCCCCGAGCGCCAAATTCCTGATCACCGTCCCCGCCGGCAAACATCTGCAGGCCGGCGGTTGGCAACTCACCCGGCCCGGAGACCTCGATCAACCGGCCGACTACAAACTCTCTGTTGGCGGGCAGGATTCGTTCCATCTCAAGATCACCGACCGCGGCACCGACAAGTCGGCCGACGTGCTCGCCTTCGCCACCACCGGCTACGGCCTCCACGTCATGCCCGGCGAAGTTTCCTGGCACGCGCTGACCACGCTGCAAGTCTTCGGCAAGCCGCTCGACCGCCTGACCATCTCCTCGCCGGATTTTCTCGAAATCGCCGATGTTGAATCTTCCGGACTTGAGTCGTGGGAACTTGTCGACGACCCCGAGCGCCCGGAGCGAACGCTGCTCACGCTGTCGTACCGGCAACCGTTCGACGGCGGCCGCAAGATCACTTTCAAAGGCGTGATGGCCACGTCCGACGATGCTCCTTGGACCGTGCCGACGCTGAGCATCGCCAACGTCACATCCCATGTGGGGCAGGTCGTGGTGCAGTATCCGGCCGGCGTGCGGCTGCAGTTGACCGAAAGCCAAAGCGTCCGCCGGGCGACTCTCGAAGCGCAGGCGGCGTCCGACATGCCGATCGACATGGGCCAACTTCAGTCCGTCGAACAACTGCGGTTCGATTTCTGGCAGCCGGAGTTCACGCTGAAATTTCTGACGCAGCCCCGGCAGCGCGACGTGCAAACCGCCCTCGCCGCCGTGCTCGACGTCAATTCCACCGGCCTCGATCTCGACGCCGCGATCACCGTAAAAACCCGGTTCGCGCCGCTGTTTGAACTCGATCTCGAACTCCCCGCCGAGTGGACGCTGCTCTCTGCGTCGCGCGACGGCCAGTTGCTCTCCTGGCAGACAGTCTCGCAGGAAGCAGGCCGGCATCTCTGGCGGATTCCCCTCTCGCCGGCATTGCCGGTCGAAGGCATGACGACGCTGCAACTGTCGATTCGCCGCGAGGGAGAAGGCTGGCCCGTCGAGAGCGAGCCGCTGACGGTCGACCTGCCGGAGCTGGTTTTGCCGCAGTCGAACCTGCACGAGGGAACGCTCGTCATTCGCGGAGATGAGGAATTCGATCTCGCTGCGCTCGATGTTTCCGGTCTCGACGCAGCGCCGCTCAAGGCCGCGTTCGAACGGCTGAGATTTCAATCGCAGGACACCCGCTACGCCGGCAAATTGAAGGTCTCGCGCAAGCCGTCCCGCGTTGCCGTGGAATCGGTCTCGTTCACCCGGCTCGATCCCAAAACTCTTCACGCCTTGCTTCAGGCCGTGGTGGAAGTGCAGGGGGGCGGCATCCGCACCTTGAAATTGACGCTGCCGGAATCGACCGGGCCGTCGCTCAGGTTCACTGCTCCGCGCGGACCAAGAATCGTCGAACAGACGGTCGCCGATCCGCAAAACGGTCAGCGTGTCTGGACGCTGCAGTTCGATCACCGCGTCCGCGGGCGGTTTCTGCTGATGGTCGACATCGAACAGCCCCGCGGCGACGTCAATCGCTGGACTGTTCCCGAATGGACGTTTCTCGACGCCGAGCGGCAGAACGGCTACATCGCCATTGAAGCCTCCGGCGAGCAGCGGCTGACGATTGATCCGCAGAGCGCCGCCCAGGAGAAATTGTCGGAAGTCGACGCGCTCGATTTGCCGCGGACGTTGTATACGCCGAAGGAACGGATCATCGCCGTCTACCGGACGGTCCTCGCCGGGGCGACCGTGACGATGGAAGAGCAGCGGTTCGACAAGGAGCCGATCCCGACCGCCGTCTGCAAGGAGTTGGCGCTGACCACCGTCGCCGGCCACACCGGCGAATTGCAGCACCGGGGAGTGTTCCTGCTGAACCTCGTCGGCGTGCAGAATCTGAGTTTGAAATTGCCGGACGGTGCACACCTCTGGGCCACGAAAATCGACAACCGTCCGGTGGAAGTTCGCCAGGGAAAGGGCGTGCATCTCATTCCGCTGCCGGGGCATTCCGACTCCAGCGAGCGGCAACTGGAAGTCTTTTACAAAACGGCCGGCGGCAATCTCGACGAGACCGGCACATTGAAACAGTCGCCGCCGGAACTCAGCGTTGTCACCGGAACCGGCAGCGATCAGCCGGTCGTCGTGCTGCAGCAGACGTGGAGGCTGTATCACCCCGGCGAGTCGCTGCTGGTCGACAGCGACGGCTGGATGGAACCGACGTCGCCCCTCGATGAAACCAGTTGGCTGGGCCGCTGGCAGAACACGCTCCGCCGCCCGACGTGGGAGCAACTCGGGCAGAGTTTGTTTTACGCGCTGGTCGCCGTGGTGATTGCGGCGCTGCCGATGCTGTTCCTGCGGCGGTTTGGCATGAGTCGGGTCATTGTCTGTCTTGCGGGACTGGCTTGCGTACTGTTCTTGATCGCTCTTTTGCTTCCCGCCACACAGCAAGCACGCGAAGCATCACGACGAACTCAACTGAAGAATGATCTCAAGCAGCGAGAACTTGCTTATCAGGAATCGATCACGGGTGGTTCGAAAGTCACCATTCAACAGCCGTTTACCGAATGGTCTGCGCCGATGACGGCCCCGATGGAGCCGCAGTCGCCGCTGGCGGATAGGGATTTCGACGGCATCCCGAAAAGCGAGGCCATGCCGGCCGATGAGGCGGAGATTCCCCAGCAGCAGTTGCCGCCGATGAACAAGCAATCGGAAGTCATGAAGTCGCGATCAGAATCGAAAGACGACGCCTGGGAAGAGTCCCCCGGCGAGAACAAACCCCACGCCGGCAAACCGCGGCCGGCCAAGAAGGGGAAAGGCACGGGCGGGCGCGACAAGGATGCCTACGAAGAAGCGGAAGCTGTCGCAAGGACAGCAGTGGATGTCCGGTCTGAGAATGCTGAACGCAAAAAATTTAATGATGAAATTCCGAGAATTCAGGACGGTGAAGCGGCGAGGATCGCTGGTCAGGAACGCCTGGGCGATCAAAAAGCCGGCGGGCTGTTGTCGTTGTCGCTGGAACTTGCGCCGCCCTTGGGCAGCCGGCTCAAGGAATTTCGCTACGTCGGACAGGGAACGGGCGATAGCGGCGCGCCGTTGTCGCTGACGTTTGCCCAGCGGAAATCGGGGACGGCGTTCAAGCTGTTTCTCATCGCGCTGTTTGTGCTCGCTGGCTGGCTCAACCGCCGGTCGCCGCTCGCCTGGAAACTTGCCGTCACGGTCCTCGGCCTGGCGTTGCCTCTCGGGTTGGCGACCATTGCCCCGCTGCGCTGGCAGGTGCTGCTGGACGGCGTCTTCTTCGGCACGCTTGCCGCGGCCGCGGTGTGGATTGCCGATGCGCTGTGCGGCTGGTGTGAGCGGCATTGCGGGTGGTGCTGTGCGACGAAAGTTTCCGGCTCGGCGATGGTGATGTTCGCGCTGATCGTGTCGGGAGGAATGTTGTCGGCGCAGGAAGCGCCGGCGAAACCGCAAGCGTCGAACGTGATCGTCATTCCCTATGAGGCCGGGACGGACCCGGCGGCGTCGGAGCGGATTCTGTTACCGCATGACAAATTTCTCGAATTGTATCGGAAGGCGCATCCCGACAAACCGGCCCCGGCCCCGGCGCCGATTGACGGAGGACTCATCGAGAGTCTGTACGCCGGCAAACTCGAAATCCCCACCGACAATCCGGAGGACGCCGTCGTCCGTTTTACGGCCCGGTACACAATCCGCAGTTATGTCGACGGGCAATGGTCGGTCCCGGTGCCGCTCGGTGCGGTCGCGCTCAGTTCCGCCAAGTTGGACGGCAAAGCGGCCGTCGTGTCGCCCAAGGACGGCAGCTATGTCGCCGTCATCCCGATGGCCGGCTTGCATGTCCTCGATCTCGAATTTTCCGTCGCCGCGAAACTCTCGGGCACGACGGGCCAGTTCATGATCCCATTGAAAGCCGTGCCGAGCGGCAGATTGACGTTTGAACTGCCCGCGAAAGACCTGCTGGCGCGTGTGAACGGATCAAGCACCATCTACCGCCGCGTCACGGCCGGCGAGACGACGACTGTCGAATTGCCCGTCGATCAGGCCGGCGACCTGACCGTCGCCTGGCAGCCGCCGCAAGCCAAAGGAGGCGGCGCGGCCGTGGTGCACGTGGAAAGCGTGACGGCGGCCTCCATTCGCGACGCCGGGGTGACGCTGTCCGTCGGCCTGAATTACCGCGTGCGCCAGGGAACGATTCAGGACGTCCGCTTCGCCTTTCCCGGATCGCTCAAATTGCAAAACGTCAGCGGCCCGGACATCGGCGGCTGGGAGCTGCAGGAAACTCCAACCGGCCGCGAGCTGAAGATTCTGTTTCGCCGTGCCGTCAACGACCAGACACAACTGGGCATCACGCTGTTTCTCGATCAGAAAATCGGCGATGTGCCGGAGACGCTGGAACTGCCGTCGTTCGCCCCGTTGGAAGTCACGAACGAAGTCGGCACCGTGGCGATTTTTGCCGGCGATCAATTCCAGGTGACGGCAGGCGAGATCACAGGGATGGTGCAGCTCGACACGGCCACCTTCGCTCCGGTGATTCCGATTTCCAACCAGAAAGTCCCGCCCCGCGCCGCCTACCGGTTCGCCAAACGGCCGTTCACGGCGTCGTTCCAGGTCGGCCGGCAGTCGTCGCAGGGACAACTCACGGCAATTCACGGCGTCTCGGTGATGCGCAGAAAGATTCAATCGACGTCGCGGTTTCAGTACCAGCTCACCGGCGCGCCGCGGTCCGTGCTGAGCTTTGCGCTGCCCAAAGATTTTCTACCGCTGGAAGTGAAGGCCACCGCGCTCTCGGACTGGTACGTCGACCAGCGCGGCGAAACGCCCGTGCTGACGGTGCAGCTTTCGCAGACCCGGCTCGGCACGGTGGAGGCCGTGATCACCGGCAGCCGCCCGCGCGACCCGAACAGTCCGACGGCGGAGATTGTTTTGCCGCAGCCGCTGGATATCACCCGGCTGGAATCGACGCTGGCCATCTGGACCGATGAAAGTTATCTCTCCTCGATCCTGTCTTCAGACGGCTGGCGTGCCATTGATGCCCACGAAGCCGGTCCGGAGTGCCATCGGCTCAGAGAACACCAGGCGATCAAGTTCGCGTTTCAATCGTCCGGCCCGGCGACCAAGCCGGTGGTCGTGCAACTGGCCCGCGGCGAGCCGCGGCTACGGGCCGACGGGCTCGTGACGACGACCGTCACGGAATTTACGGTGGTGCATGCACTGGCTCTGCAATGGCAGATCGACGGTTCGTCGGTGGAATCGCTCTCGGTGACGACGCCCAATTTTCTGTCGGGCCGGTTGGACTTTCAGGGTCCGGAGATTCGCGAGGTCGTCGAATCGGATGCCGGAAATGACCGCGTTCGCTGGACGATCTGGTTCCGTTCGCCGGTGACGGGCCGGTATTTTGCGACGGGCCTGGCCGCACTGCCGCCGCCGGCCGACCAGGTCGCTGCGCCGGCCCTCTTGTGCGAACAATCCGTCGCGAACGGGGCGCCGGCCGTGATGGAAAATCAGCGGCAATACGTGCTGCTGATCAACGGCTCGGCCAGCCAGTTGACGCGCGGCGATGCCAGCCTGGTGGAAACCGTGCAAAGGGACGATCTGCCGATGACCGTCCGCCAGGAATTGATCGACCAGGGGACGGAACTCGTCCGGCTCAAGACCCTGGGATCGGCTCCGGTGTGGAGCGTGCAGAAGTTCGCGCAAACGGAATCGATCCCGGCATCGGTCAACGTCGCCGACCTGACGACGGTCATCGCCCGCGACGGCACGTACCGCACCCAGGCGATTTTCACGATCAAAAATCGCCGACGGCAGTTCTTGGCGCTCCGGCTGCCGGAGAAAGCCGTGCTGTTGTCCGTCACCCTGGGCGATCAGCCGTCGCGGTGCGTGAAGGCGACGCTCGGCAATTCGCCCGCGTATCTGGTGGCATTGCCGAAGACGAGCGAAGCCGATCTGTCGTTCCAGGTGAAGATCGTGGTCGCCGGTCGGCTTTCCGAGAAGTTGCCCAAAAACGTCCGCTGGCGTGCCCAGGAAATCGAAATTCCCGCGCCGCAGGTGATCAGCCAGTCGGAGGACGAATCGTTTGGCATCCCGGTCGCCCGAACGCAGTGGACCGTGCATCTCGCCGAAGACTTGGACGTCCGCCCGGTGACCGATCCGAAACGGCATAACCTGAGCCGCTTGCCGGAGGGAACGGTCGGCCTGGTGTATGTCTCGGCCGCCGTGCAGGAATTGAACGACCTGCTCGACGTGGTGGAGAACCCGTCGAATTACCGCCAGCAGGGCATCGCCTCTCGGAACAGCCTGAAGCAACTGGGGACCGTGATGCAGAGCATCCAGGGGACTACTCTGACGAATGCGACGGACGCACGGCAGCAGACGGAAGAATTACTGGAGCAGCAGAAAAAGGTGGTCGAGCGGTTCAATCATTTGCAACAGGAATTGCAGGCGAATCCCGGCGGAAAACCGGCGGGGAAAGACGGGAAATCGGCCCAGCAGAATTTCAACTACGCGAATCAGGCCGCGGTGGTCGGCACCGCCATTCTCGGCAACACCGTTCTTTTCAACGATAATCGCGGAACGGGCATTGTTCTCAACGAAGCGGCCGATGAAACGTTTCAGTTTGAATTGCAGCAGCAGGCCATTCCGCAGGAAGAGGCCGCCAAGCAGCCGGCTAAAGAGCAACAGCAGGGCCTGCAGACCCGTGGGGCCTATCAGCGGGCGAACGACGCCAACCTCGATGCGCTGAATTCGGTCATCTCCGGGAAGAAGATGCAGCAGGAACAGTTGTCGCTGGGAATTCGACAGCAGCAGACCATCGAAGAGAATTCGCCTGATCAGGGGATTTTTCAAATTGAAAACCAGGCACAGAATTTTTTCGAGCAGTTCAACGATGTCGAGTCTTCATCAGGAGACGCTTCGAGCCCAATTCATTTCGGTGACGACTGGGAGGAGATCGACCGTCGTCGCTCCCTCGCGGGATTCGGCACGCAACCCCCCAGTCCGATGGTCAACGGCCCCGGGCCGGGCATGATGGGCGGGATGGGTGGTGGCATGGGCGGCGGAGAGGGCGTCGGCGACGGCACATCCAACCTGGGCATGTGGACGCAGGCCGGCGGGTTATCGCTGCCGATCGAATTGCCGACCGCGGGGCAGAAGTTCGTCTACACGAAGACGGGCGGCGATCCGAAGCTTACGCTATCCCTCCGCCCGAAAGCCACACTGCGGTTCGGCCTCGGCTTCCTCTGGACCGCCGTGTGGGTGATCGGCGCGTTGGTCCTCGCGGCGGCGGTTCGCGGCCCCAACGCAGGCGTCGCCGTGACACGCATTACTGCCTGGGGATTGTGCCTGTTAGGCATCATCGGCTGGTGCCTGCTGCCCGCGCCGCTGTCAGCACTGGCTCTCATCGTGCTGGTCGTAGGCACGCTGGGCGTCGTCTGGTCGATGACCCGGCCGGCCGTTGCCTGATCGTTTCACAAAGCCCGCCTTCGGCGACGGCGGGAACAACGCTTCTGCGAAGCGTCGCTAAAGTCGTGCTCGCTTGCAGTGGCGCTTTTGGGCCGTATCCTTATGAACGACGGACCTGCGGCAATGCTTCGCAGGGAATGGAACATCCCCTTTTTGATGGTAACCGACGATGCCGCGCGTGCTCATTACCGATCCGCTTTCCAAAGCGGGACTGAAAATTCTGCAAGACACCCCCGGCATCGAAATCGATGACCGCGGCGGCCAGAAGATGACGCTCGAGCAGCTTCGCGACGCCGTGTCGCAGGCCGATGGAGTGATCGTCCGCAGCGGCTACAAACTGACGCCCGAGATTCTCAAAGATCAGGCGAGGCTCCGGGTCATCGTCCGGGCCGGCGTCGGCGTCGACAACATCGACCTGCCGGCGGCGACACGCGAGGGCGTCGTCGTGATGAACACGCCGGCCGGCAACACCACTAGCACGGCGGAGCACACGCTCGCCATGATGATGGCGCTGTCGCGCAATATTGCCCCGGCCTGCGCCACGCTCAAGGCCGGCAAGTGGGACCGTAAATCGTTCACCGGCACACAGCTTGCCGGCAAGTCGCTGGGCGTCGTCGGCCTCGGCCGTATCGGCCTGACGGTGGCGAAACGGTGCGTCGCGCTGGAGATGAAGGTGCTGGGCTACGATCCGTTCCTGTCTGCCGAGCGCGCCGCAGAGCAGGGGATCGAACTGTACCGCGATCTCGACGAGATGATCACCCAGTGCGATTACATTACTGTCCACACGCCGATGACGCCCGATACCGAAAACCTGATTAACGCGGCGCGGATCGCCACGATGCGGCCCGGCGTAAGGATCATCAACTGCGCCCGCGGGGGGATCGTCAACGAAAGCGACCTGGCCGACGCCATCGAGAAGGGCCATGTCGCCGGGGCGGCGCTGGACGTGTTTACCAGTGAGCCGCCAAAGGATTTCCGGCTGATCAACTTGCCGCAGGTGCTGGTGACGCCGCATCTCGGCGCTTCGACGGAGGAAGCCCAGGAACTCGTTGCGGTGGAAGCGGCAGAGATCATTGCCGGGTTCCTCACGCGGAACGAAGTGCGGCACGCCGTCAACATGGCCCCGATCTCTGCCGCGGAAATGGCGGATATGAAAAGTTATCTCGATCTCGGCCTGCGGTTGGGTTTGCTGCTCGCGCAGTTGCATAAATCGGCCGGGGTCCGGGGGGCAAAGCTGCATTTCAAAGGCGAAGCGGCGACGAAAAAGACGAAGCTGATTGCCAACAGTTTCGCTGCCGGGCTGTTGAGTTCGGCCCTCTCCGAAGAGGCGAACATCGTCAACGCCGAAATGCTGGCCCGCGAGCGCGGCATTGAAATCCAGGAAGAAATCTCGACCGAAATCGGCGACTTTTCCTCGCTCGTCGCCGCCACGCTGATCACCGATCAAGGCGAAATCACCGCCGCGGGAACGGTGTTCGGCAAGCAATTCCTCCGGCTCGTCAAGCTCGACAAGTTTCATCTCGACGCTTACCTCGACGGCATACTGCTGTTGTACCATCACATTGACCGGCCCGGCGTGATCGGCCACATCGGCACGATCTGCGGCCGGCACAATGTGAACATCGCCCAGATGGCACTCGGCCGCATCGCCGACCGTCCCGGCGGTGAATCCATCGCCGTCTTGCATCTCGACAACGAACCGTCCGCCGAGGCGCTGGCCGAACTCAGCCAGCATCAAGCCGTCACGAAGCTGCAACTCGTCCGCTTGCCAAAAGCCGGCACGCCGCTCCCGTGGCTGGTCAGCCGGTAACCGCCATGTCTTGTGAGACGGTCCGCCCGTCGGATACACTGGTCGGCGTTCGATATGTGCATTGCGCGGCAGACCTCGGTCGACTCGAATTGCTGGGAACTCTCATGATGAAGTGTTTTTTGATTTTTGCCGGGTTATTCAGCGTGCTCTCCGTTGTCTCGGCTGCAACCGCCGCGGACGTCGCGTTTCCGGATGCGAATCTCGACACGGTGATTCGTGAAATCCTGAAGAAGAAGCAGATCGACAAGCTGGATAAGGCCAAACCGATCACCGAGGACGATGTCGCCACGATTTTCTTCCTCGAAGCGCCGAAGCGCGGGATCGAAAATCTCTCGGGGTTGGAGAAATGCCGCAATCTGGCGCTGGTGAAACTGACGGGCAACAAAATCAAGGACGTGACGCCGCTGTCGGAGTGCGTGAACATCCAGTCGCTCGACATGGGGAAGAATGAAATCAAAGACATCGCCCCCCTGGGGAAACTTGTCAAGCTGCAATATTTGCAACTGGAAGACAACCAGATCACGAAGATCGACGCCGTCACCGAACTGAAGGCCCTCAACTCGCTTTACCTGGCGCGGAACCAGGTGGAGTCGCTCGCACCGGTGGCGAATTTGCCGAAGCTGGTGGCCATCTACGTTGATAAGAACAAGATCACCGATATTTCGCCGCTGAAATCCGTCAAGTGGCTGGAGCGAATCGGGCTGAACGACAACCAGGTGAAAGATCTGTCGCCGCTGGCCGAACTGACGGAGCTAAAGTGGACGTTCCTGAGCCGCAATCAAGTGGCCGACTTGACCGCCCTGGTGGAGATGGCGAAAAAAGATCTCGCCGGCAAGAAGCAGTTCGCCCCTTACTGGAACGTCTACATCGGCGGCAACCCGCTCAGCGACGCCGGCAAAGCCCAGGTCGCGGAACTGGAGAAGCTCGGCGTGCGGGTGAAGAACGAATAGGGCGTGAGTTGTCAGCCGCGAGTTGTCAGCCGTCAGTTATCAGTCTGAAGAGACGGCGGATTGCATTCAACGGGTCACAGTTGGCTGACCATGAACGTTGCTCGCGGTCGCACTGTCCGCGGGCGAAGCAATTCGTCTTCCGATGTAAATCCGATCCCTGGGTTCGCCTTTGAGGAACCGGTCGCACGAGACCATCTGCACCAGTTCCCATTCAAACGGCAATGGGGCCGGCTCGCTGCGGTAAGTATGAACGGCGAAGTACGTCAGGTCGTCCGGTACCGAGGCGGCGTCGTCAGGGACTGGCAGCAAGCGGATCGGTTCGCCGTAGTGATATAAGAATCCGTGGTGAAGTTGATCCAAACTGCTCAACCGCTCGCCGGCCGGCAGGTGACTTTTCAGCGCGGCGATCTGTCCGGAGATGTCATCACATCGGCGCGCCTGATACGACAGGACCGGGCCGAGATAAACGACCGTCAGCGCTGCGGCGACGCCGCCAATCCACCGCTGAAACGCGCGGTCGGTCCACGCCGGTTGCCATGTGCTGAGCCATGCGTTTCCGACCAGGCCGATCAGCACGGCAACGCACGGCATCAAGGGCATGAAGTACCGGGTCCGCGATCCCGGCGGCAGCCAGACGAACAGAAACGCCCAGGTCAGACAGATCACAAGAAATTGAACGGTTTCGCGGTGTTCGGCCAGGCGGCCACGAATCGTCGGACGAAACGCCGCCAGCAGGATGACTGACCACGGCAGCATGACGCCGAATGTCTCGAACGGATATGCCGCGAGGTGTCCGAGAAACGTGTCGCCGGATTTTCCATCAAACCGGCCGGCGACGTTCATGAAATAAATCTGCCAGCCTTCTTCCCAGCCGAGCGACGTCATAAATGCGAATTGCCACGCGGCGATGCACGCGACGCCGATGGCCGCGCCGGTGAGATGGGCCGGTTGAAACAGTTCCCGGAAGCGATTTCGAATGATCAGCGCGATCCCGACGGCGCCGACAAAATACACCGGCGCCTGCAACCCCTTGGTGAGCATTCCCCCAGCGACCAGCAGATAGCAGACCGTCCAGGTCAGCCACCGGTTCTTGCCGCGGAGGTCGCCCTGGCGCCAGATCAGCATCGAACCGGCGACGAAGAAGGAGAAGACCGCTTCTGTTTCGCCCAGCCGGCCGAACTCCAGCACCTGGAACATCGTGGCGTAGGCGCACGCCGCGAGAAACGCGGCCCGGCTGCCGGCACAGCGAAACGTCATGACATACACCAGCGCGACGGTGAGCAGCGTGGCAATCAGGCTCGGCAGCCGCACGGCCCAGACATCCACCGATCCGCTCATCAGGCCGACCGCCGCGATCATCCAGTTCTGCAGCGGCGGACGGCTGAGCCGGGGGACGCCCTGCACCCGGGGGACGATCCAGTCGCCGCTTTCAATCATCTCGCGCGCGATGACGCCCCTTCGGGTTTCCTCACCAAACACCGGGAGCGTTGTCACACGGAGAAAATAGCCCCCAAGCGCCAAGGCCAGCACCGCCCAGAAAGTCGGTTCGAGATGCCAACTTTGCGCAGGAGGGGCGATGTTCTCCAAGGCCGGCCGTGGCCCGATCTCTGTCGAATCCTGGTTGCCTAATGCACGCTCACTCATCGCAGCACCGGTCCTTCCGCACGGTGCATGGCCTGCATCGGCGATATTCGCAATCCGGCGGCCGATGTTCTCGGCAGCTCTTCCGGCAGCCGGAGCGAGCAAAGCACCAATCGGGTTCCTTCCTCTTTGGCTTTCAAGGGCCGCGCGCTGCGCCGCAATTCGGTCGCCAGGCCGTAGCTCTGAATGCGGTCCATCTGACCAGCGTGCGTCAGCAGCAGCAGTTGACGCGGCAACCGGTCGTCGGCGAGAAACGACACGTTGTGGATCGATTGCGTCCGGTCAGGCAGATAGAACAACTCCAAAAACCCGCTGAGCGGCGTCCGGCTGAGATCAACGACAATCGGCTCGCCGCGGTCCGCCGCAAGCTGCCGGGCCTCTTTGAGCAGCGAAACGTCGAAGCGGTTCACGTCGACATATTTCCCGGCATACCAATGCCCGCCGGCATAGCCGACGAACAACGTGAAAAAGACCGTCACCGCCGCAACACGGGCCTCACAATGATGCAGGCCCCACGTCAGCAGCAGCGCCGCCAAGGGAATCGAGAGCATTAATCCGTAAAACAACCACGCCGGCCCTGGCAGAGGGCCTCGTGATGAAACCGCGGCCAGCGAGATCATCAACGGCAACCCCAGCGTGCACAGCCCCGTCAGCGGATGGACGAGCCAGCGCGGCCAGGTCGCCATCCAGGCACGACAGCGTTCCAACCCGACGGCCAATAGCACGGCCCACGGCGCCAAGGCATGTAAGAGATAATGATGGTGCTTGCCGCCGGGAATCGAAAACACGATCGGCACCAGGAACGCCCAGGCCCAGAGGAACCGGGCCGGCGAGTTCTTCGTCGACTTCGCCTCGGTCCACGTCTCCGCCAGGCCGAACGGCAGAACCAGGGTCCACGGCGCCAGCATCCACAACAGGTTGACCGGGTAATACCATAGCGGCTGATTGATCAGGCGATATTCGCCTGTCACGCGCCCGCCGAGATCACGAAACCAGACCGGCAACACATCGGGATACCGGAGCCACGCGGCCAGCGGCCAGGCGGCCAGAATCACCGCGAACAGGGCGAATCCCCAGACCCAGACATATTTCGCGATCCGCGGCCAATCGCGATTCCAGAAGAGCCAACCGGCCATCGGAATCGCCGCCATCGCGGTCCCGAAAAAAAGGCCCTTCACCAGGTTCGTCATGCCAAGCAGCACGAACAACCCCGCAATTCCCCACGGCCGCGATCCCAGGAGAAGCATGACCACGGACCGGTTCGCGACGTTTTGCTGAAGCGCATTGTCTTCCACAAATTCCAATCGTACAAACCACGCCACCGCCGCCGTGACGATGCCGCACAGGTAGATTTCATCTTCCGCCAGCCAGGCATAGCGGGTGAACTCACACGTCGTCGCCAGAATTAGACCGCTCAAGATGCCGATGGTCCGCCCATACCAGACCGACGCCATCCACGCCGTCAGGCAGACCGTCATCGTCGCCACGAGGAGCGGACCAAGCCGCACAACGGCTTCGGTATCGCAGCGGCCGAAGACCGACGCCGTCAGCACCGTGCACCACTGCGGGAGCGGCGGGCTTTCAAGCCACGGCTCGCCCCCCTTTTTGGGGACCACCCAGTCACCGTCGGCGAACATTTCCCGGGCGCTCTGGGGCAAGACCGATTCATGCAGCGTCAGCGGCCGGCCGCTGATCAGCGCCACGCCGAACAGCAGGCAGCAATAACCCGTCAGCAAACCCCAATCGGCCTTGCCGAGCGGCGTCAACGACGCCATGACACCCTCCCTGGTTTCCGCGCGCAGTCCGTCCCTTGTGTCGCAACGGTTCTAGGCACCCCCTGAGATTTTGTCAATCGGAAGATCTCCTTTCCGGCGCCGGGGAATAGAGAAGCGGCTTTGAGATTTCACCCTTCTCTCCTGCGGCAGTTCCGCGGTACGCAAGAGCATCTGATGATCTGTGCGTCATGGCGTCTGCGTGCTAAACTCGATGAAATTCGGGGTGGAGAGAGTCACGGTCGGCGCCTCAGGGATGGAACCGTCATGCCGGAGTATCGCGTTCAACTCGACCTCTTCAACGGTCCGCTCGACTTGCTGCTGTATCTGGTGCGCCGGAACGAAGTCAGCGTCACGCAACTGCCGATCGCCCGGATTGCCGACCAGTTTCAGGAATTCCTGGCCGTGCTGGAGTTTCTGGACCTGGACATCATCGGCGATTTCCTGGTGACGGCCAGCACGCTGATGGAGATCAAAAGCCGCGAAGTCTTGCCGCAGGCCGCCGACAGTCCCGTTGACGAGGCGGACATCGAAGAAGAAGGCCACAGCGAACTGATCGCCAGGCTGCTGGAATACAAGAAGTACAAGGACGCCGCCAAGGCGCTGGAAGAGCGGGCCGCCGAATGGCAAGAGCGTTATCCGCGGTTGCACAACGACCGGCCGGACGCCAGCCGCGACCACGCGGCAGACCCGATTCGCGAAGTCGAACTGTGGGACCTGGTGAGCGCGCTGTCGCGCGTGCTGCAGAAGAAGGTCGTTGAAGACTCCCGAAGCATCCGCTACGACGACACGCCGATTTCCACGTATGTCGAGCAGATTGCGGCGAAAGTCCGCGGCGAACTCCGGGTCGCCTTCACGGAATTGTTTGAGGGGACCAGCCAGCGCAGCAAGATCATCGGCCTGTTTCTCGCGGTCCTGGAATTACTGCGGCATCACGGCTTCCGCGCCGAACAACCGCAGGATTACGGCGAGATCTTCGTCCTGCCGCCGGCGGAGGAGAGTGCCCCGGTCATAGAAAATCCGTCCTCCTGACCGCTGGGGCGGTTATAATCCATGATCCGACCGTCTGCACGTTTCGCGAGAGTTCACGCCATGTCCACCGCCACCGACATTCAGCCCGGCTGCGTCACGTTCTGGGACCTCTCGTGGGAATTTTACGAGCAGTTTCTGGAAGAATTCAAAGACCGCTGCGTTCCCCACACTTACGATGACGGAGCGCTCGAGATCATGTCGCCAGCCGGATTGGAGCATGAAGGTCCGAAAAAATCGATCAGTTGGTTGGTTCAGGCCATGGTCGAAGAATCGAATATTCCGAGCCGCTGCGCTGGATCGCTGACAATACGCAGCCGCCGGAAGGCCAAGGGAATCGAACCGGACGAATGCTTTTACATTGCACATGAAGCCGAGATGCGAGGGAAATCCCATTACGATCCAGACTCTGATCCACCGCCCGATCTGTCGATCGAAGTCGACTGGACCAGCGCCTCGATCCCGCGCATGCCAGTGTATGCCCGGCTTGGCGTGCCGGAAATCTGGCGACATGCGGAGGAGAAACTGACGGTTTATTGTTTGAGCGACATGGGAGACTATGTGGAATCCGCTCGCAGCCTGGCCTTCCCTTTTCTGCCGCTGGATGAATTTCAGTCCTTCGTCTCGCGCGATCCCGCCATCGATGACACGACGTGGATTCGCAGATTTCGACAATGGGTCCGGAGCCATCTGGCGACGCAGAACGAGAATCTACCCGATGCATGAGCATCCCGAGTTTTTCGTCGGCTGGGGGACGCTGATGCTGATCAACGCCGGCTTGGCGCAGTCCAAAGGCCGCAGCGGGCTGATCTGGTGGTTGATTTCCTTGTGTCTCGGGCCGATTGCGACGCTGCTGATTGTCGTGCTGCCAAGAGTGCCGCAAGATTAGAATGACCAGGCGGAAAACACGCTGAACCTGAGCAGAGGGCATCGGCCCCTTGATTCGATGATTCACACGATTCCACGCACAATCAGAGGACTGACGTCCCCCGCTCGGATTCAATAAGACATGTCCAAATTCCAACTCGTTTCTGAATTCGCTCCCGCCGGGGATCAGCCGCAGGCGATTGCAGCGCTCGTTCGCGGTCTGCGCGAAGGGAAAAACAGCCAGACGCTGCTGGGCGTCACCGGCTCCGGCAAGACGTTTACGATGGCCAACGTCATCGCCGAATTGCAGCGGCCGGCGCTCGTGCTTTCGCATAATAAAACGCTGGCGGCCCAATTGTACGAGGAATTCCACGAATTCTTTCCGCACAACGCCGTCAGTTATTTCGTCAGCTATTACGACTACTACCAACCCGAGGCCTACATTCCGCAGCGCGACATCTACATCGAAAAGGACGCCTCGATCAACGAGGAAATCGACCGCCTGCGCCTGGCTGCCACCAGTGCGCTCGTCAGCCGTCGAGACGTGATCGTGGTCGCCTCGGTGAGCTGCATCTACGGTCTCGGCTCGCCGAAGGATTACCTCGAAGCGATGGTCCCGCTTCGCGTCGGCGAGTTGATCGATCGGGACGAGTTTCTCCGCAAGCTGTGCGACATCCAGTACACCCGGAACGACATCGTGCCGCAGCGGGCCCATTTCCGCGTCCGGGGCGATGTGGTCGAGGTCTGGCCGGCATATGAAGAGTTCGCCTACCGCGTGGAACTGTGGGGCGAGGAAGTTGAAAAACTGGCGATCATCAATCCGCTTACCGGGGATGAAGTGAAGCGAATCGAGGAGATCTACATTTACCCGGCGAAGCATTATGTGCTGCCGGAAGACCGCATCGACGCCGCCTGCCAGGAGATCGAAGGCGAACTGGTGCAGCAGCTCGAAAAGTTTCGCCGCGAAGGCAAACTGCTGGAAGCGCAGCGGCTCAACGCGCGGACCCGGCATGATCTGGAAATGCTGCACGAGATCGGTTTCTGTCCGGGGATCGAGAACTACAGCCGCGCGCTGTCCGGCCGCAAGCCGGGCGACCCCCCCTACACGCTGCTTGATTTCTTTCCCGACGATTTTCTGATGTTCATCGACGAATCGCACGTATCGGTCCCGCAGGTTCGGGCCATGTACGCCGGCGATCATTCCCGCAAGACGACGCTTGTGGAACACGGTTTTCGCTTGCCGATGGCGTTGGACAACCGGCCGCTGAAGTTCGACGAATGGAACAGCCGCCGCAAGCAGACGATCTTCGTGTCGGCCACGCCCGATGACTGGGAGTTCGAGCAATCGGAAGGCGAGATCGTCGAGCAGGTCATCCGTCCGACGGGCCTGGTCGATCCTGAGATTCTCATCCACCCGGCGCGCGGCCAGGTGCCGCATCTCATCGAGCAGATTCGTGCCCGGGCCGCCGTCGGCGAACGGGTGCTGGTCACCACGCTGACTAAGCGGCTTGCCGAAGACCTGACGACCTATCTCAGGGAAGAGGCAATCCGCTGCGCCTGGCTGCATTCGGAACTCAATGCGTTCGAGCGGGTCGAAATCCTCAGGGAACTTCGGGAAAACAAGTACGATGCCGTCGTCGGCGTGAATCTGCTGCGCGAAGGGCTGGACATCCCGGAAGTCTCGCTGGTGGCGATCCTCGACGCCGACAAGGAAGGATTTCTCAGGAGCGACACCTCGTTGATCCAGACGATCGGCCGGTCTGCGCGGAACGTGAATTCCTACGTGGTGCTCTACGCCGACAAAGTGACGCCCAGTATGCAACGGGCGATTGACGAAACGAATCGCCGCCGGGAACGGCAGTTGGCCTACAACAAGCAGCACAACATCACGCCGGAGTCGATCAAGAAAGCGATTCGCCGCGGCATCGAAGAGGAGATTCAGGCCCGGCAACTGGTCCAGAAGACGGCTGGCGCGGGAAACGAGTCGCAGTTCATCACGCAGGAGTTTCTGAAGGAGCTTGAACAGGAGATGCTCGCCGCGGCGGAACTGCTCGACTTTGAGCGGGCCGCCAAACTGCGAGACAAGATTTTGCAATTGAAGAACCAGATCGGCCAGATGGCGAATGTCAAAGACGACTCGCCGGGATTTGCCTCTGGGAAAGACCCGAAATCGAACCGGCGCAAGAAGAGCCGCCGCGAGAGCGCCCGAGGCACGGCGCCGAAGCCGCGCAAGAAGCCGTGAGAGCGTGGTCTCAAGTTGCGTTAAACTTTCCGACCGCTTGCCAGTCTCGACGTGATAGAGGACAATTTCCCTGTCGTCTACGGCACGATCAACCCGCTCTGGAATTGGGAATTACATCATGCAGCGTCTGGAAAACATTCTCATCGCGGTCGATCTGAGGCACGGCGACCGGCTGGTCGATCAGGATTTGTCCCCGGTCACGGCTGCCGCCATTCAGCAGGGGCTGCAGCTCGCGGCGAACACGAAGGCCGCCGTCACGTTTTGTTACGTCCTCGAAATTTCCGAACAGGCGCTGGAGTTGATTCGCGAGGACAAAGCCAATGTGTTCGTCACCGTCGAGGACTTCGCCCGGTCGGCCTTGAACAAGCTGGTCGAGCAGGCGAATCAGCAGGGCGTCACGGCCGCCGCCGTGCTGCGCACCGGTTCCGCCTGGGATCAATTGCTGGAACAGATCACTGTTGGAAAACATGATCTCGTGGTGATCGGCACGCGGCAAAGATCGGCCCTGTCGCGAACCGTGTTCGGCAGTTCGGCCCAGCGGCTGCTGCGGACGGCGGCCTGCCCGGTCTGGATCGTCAAGCCCGAGGAAGTCCGGGAGATTCGCGAGGTCGCCGTGGCGACCGACATGACCGACGCCTGCCAGGAAACCCTGCACGCAGGTGTGTACGTCGCACGCATGCTGAATGCAAAACTCTTCGTAGTCCACGCTTTGGAGTTTCCATTCGAGGCCTATCTGCGGACCGCCGGCGTCGGCGAGGACGAAGTGTTCAAGCACCGGGCGAAACTGCGGCAGGAAGCCCAGGCAAAGATCGACGCCCAGTTGATGAAGACCGACCATCGCACCTTGCCCTTCGGTTTGAAAACGGAGATTCTCGAAGGTTCGCCCGACGATGTCTTGCCGAAGTTCATCGCCGACAATCGCGTCGACTTGTTGATCATCGGCACGCACGGCCACCAGGGGGTCAGCCGGATGCTGCTCGGCAATACGGCCGAACGCCTGTTGCCGCACGTGCACGCTTCGGTGTTGACCATTCGCACAGCCGAGGGCTGAGCGGCGACTCGCCAAAGAGACACGGTTCCCCTGGTCGATAATGGGCAGGGGAAATCGCTTGTCCAACCGGGAGTCTGACGATGGTCGCTACGTTTATCAAGAATTATATCGAGCGGCATCAACATCCGGCCAGTCAGGTGCTGCATCTGATCGGCGTCCCGCTGACGTTTATCGTGTCCGTCTTCTGCCTGGCGTACCATCAGGGCTGGTGGGCCTTGGGTGCGTTTGTGGGGGGGTACGTCCTGCAATTCCTCGGGCACGCGATCGAGGGAAACGATGCGGGCGAAACGATCTTAGTCAAGAAGGCTCTAGGACTTCCGTACATCGACATCGTGCCGCGCGGGAAAAGCGTCAAAGAATGACGATTATGCCGCCGATACTGGCTCTAGGGATTGTGTCGCGCCGAGATGACGCATTGATGCACATCGGCAGAATCGGCTGCAATCCCGGCCGGGGGGGCGGTGTTGATGCGATGGTCGCGATCAATTCGATGGATCAATGCGCTGCTCTTGAGCGGTTCGCTGATCGGCTGCCAGGGGGGAAAGAACCTCCACTATTTCGGCGAGGCCGATCTGCAGTCGTACCGCAACGCGTATCAGGAAATCGAGTATTCCAACGTTGACCAGGCGACGCCGGCGGAAGTCGTGCATTCTCACCGGCCGAGAACGGTCCGGGAGCTGGCCGACGAAGACATCTGGGATTTGCCGCTGCAGGAAGCGGTCTACCTGGCCGTCGCCAACAACAAGATGATACGGCAGCGCACGAACAGCGTCGCGCTGGTGCAGAACCCGTCGCTCAATCCGTCGGTGTATGACCCGGCGATCCGTCAGACGGGATTTCTCTTCGGGAACCGCGGGGTGGAAGCCGCGCTGGCCGACTTTGACGCCAACCTGACGTCAAGCCTGATCACCGGCCGGAACCAGGCGGTGACGAATGCCGCGGGCGCGTTCGTGAACAACGCGAACACCGGGGCCTTTACGTCGGGGCTGTCCAAGGTGCTCGCCACCGGCGGCACCTTTGCCGTCAATCACAACTGGAACTATCTCGACTCCAACGTGCCGGGGGCGCTGTTTGCCAGTTCGTATACCGGATTTCTGCAGGCGCAGTTCACGCAGCCGTTGTGGGCAGGGTCGGGCGTGGAATACACCCGCATCGCCGGACCAAGCCGTTCCGGTTTCGGCTCGATCACCGGCGTGAGCCAGGGCGTGACGATCGCCCGCATCAACGAAGACATCTCGCTGGCCGACTTCGAATACGCCGTCCAACTGATGGTCAAGGACGTCGAGGACTTGTACTGGGAATTGTTCCTTGCCTATCGCCAGTATGACGCCACGATTGCCAACCGGGACAGCGCGCTGCGTTCGTGGCGGGAAGTCAAGGCGAAAATGGAAGTCGGCGCGCTGGGAGGAAATGCGTCGGCCGAAGCGCAGGCGCGCGAGAACTATTTCGATGCCCGCGCCCAAGTGGAGACGCAGCTCAACAACATCTTCAGCGTCGAAAACCAGTTCCGAAGGCTGCTGGGCATGTCGGTCAACGACGGCCGCGTCATTCGTCCGGCCGATTCGCCGTTATTCGCCGACTACATCATCGGCTGGGAGGACGCCCTGGCCGAAGGGCTGACACGCCGCGTGGAACTTCGTCGGCAGAAGTGGCAGATCAAGAGCCTCGAATTGCAGCGCATCGCCGCAGAGAGCGTGGCCAATCCGCAGTTGAATCTCGTGTCGTCGTACCAGCTCAATGGATTCGGCGATGATCTGGCGTTTCAAGGCAGCCGGACCGACGGCGTCACCGCGGCCGGGTATCAGAGCGCCTACGGAACGCTGGCCAACGGCGGTCTCGCCGGGTGGACGCTGGGGCTGCAATTCGCCTTGCCGGTAGGTTTGCGCACTGCCAAGGCCCAGTTGCAGAACATCGAGTTGCAGATCCTGAAGGCACGCGCGGGCCTTGCTGCGGCCGAACTCGATATCAGCCACGACCTGGCGGACAGCCTGCAGAAGATCGACGTCGCCTACCGCACGGCGCAATCGAACCTCGACCGCCGCGTTGCTTCCGAAGCGCGCGTCGAAGCGACGCAAGCGGAATATGAAGCGGAAATCGCCGGCGCGACCCTGGATCTTGTGCTGCGCGCCCAGGCCGCGCGGGCGGCGTCGGAAATCGCGTTCTTCACCTCGCTGGTACGCTACAACCAGGCGATCAACGAGTTGAACTACCGGCGCGGCCTCGTCCTGGAGAACAATAACATCCAACTGGCCGAAGGCGAGTGGTGTGAAGACGCCCAGCAGGAAGCTCTCCGCCGCGCCTGGGCGCGCAGCTATGCCCATGACGCCGAGCATCTGGAGACGGAACCCGAGGAATTCTCATCCCCCGTTCCGTATCCGAAAACGGACCTGTTCCCCGGAGTCCCGGTGTATCGCAATGAAACCGCGATCCCGCCGCTGCCGGCAGCCGACGATGAAGGCCAGGCCGTGCTGCCGTGAGGCGCGTCAAAAGCCGAGTGCCCCGGGACGCCGCATTGAACGCACGGGTCTCCGAGAGGCATGTTACTCCGGGATCAGCCGCGCTTCCGCGTTCGCTCCCTCCCGTGAAATTCGACCGCCTGAAGGACAAGGTCGAACGGGCCGAAGCCGAAGCGGACGCTTTGGCGGAACTGCGGGGCGGACCTGCGTCCTACGATCGGAACGATTCGGCCAGCGCGGCCGAAGACAGCCTGGATGCCGAACTTGCCGCGCTGAAGAAGAAAAAGAGTTCCTGAGCACGCGGGCTTGCGACGGCGAAATCACAAAACACGCTTCTTGAAGCCGGGGGGTGCGCGCGTGCCGGGATGGCGCTGCGCGCCGTTCGGCGATTTTGCCGCCTGGCTAATCTTCTCTCTGGTCCAGCCTGAAGCGCCGGGACGAGGATTCTTCGTCGGAGGCCGGCGTTTCGTAGCTGGCCTGTTCGATGCCGTTGGAATCGCTCGCCGGCAAGGCAGAGGCGCTGCGTTCGGCGAGCACCTTCTGCAGCAGTTGCTCCACACGAGACAGGCGGTCATCCTCAGGAGACGACGTTGGCTTGGGCTGCTGCTCCGGGCGCGCGTTCGCCAAGGCTAATGCGCCGGAATTCGAGTTGACCAGGGGGAACGTGGTCGTTTTCTGCTGCACCGAGGACAGGGGCGTGTTTGCTGCCTTTGGGGTCGCCTGCATGGCGGTCATCGGTTCGGAAATCAACGTGGTCTCCGAGGATGTCTCCGGTCCTCGCAAGGGCAATGCGGCCACCTCGGAGAAAATCACGGGGCCGTCTTTGGGAGTCAGCCGCACGCGCAGCGAACATTGGGCATTGTGCCGACCGCGGCGTACATACGGAACGAACACGCTGTACGACGGTCCGATGGCAGACTTCGTCAGGTGCACCTGCCAGGCATCGGATGTGAAGTCGAATTGCCTGAGCGGTTTGGACTGATCGTCCGGCGTGCCGACGTCGTCGAACAGGTAAATCCGCACATCGCCTTGCACTTTCACCGGCATGGCGTTGCGGTTGGCCAGGAAGAGAATCTGTCCGGCGAAGCCACGGCACGGCAAGCCATCGGGATCGCGGCCTTCCGCCTGTTCCCATAAGCAGACAATCCGCACCGCGGGATTTTGCGAGCTGGCTTGCGGAACTCGGTTCTTATCCCAAGGCAATTGCAGCGTTGCACAGCCGGAGAAGCCGCCGGCCGCCAGTCCGGCAATGCCGAGCCACAGTCGCAGAGATGTCGACGGCATGGTTCGTGGCCTCATTCCTCAAGAACGATTCGGGCTGCGGCTCTGGGAAGACGATTTCGATTTCACCTTGGGCGGCGCATCCTCGACGGGCGGATCGTCTCGGTCGCCGCGAAACAGTACTTGCTTGATCGTCGACGCCGCGCGCCGGGACCGCGTTTGCGGTTCGGCCGGCGGCGGCAGATCCGGGATGTCCTCTGGCGATTCATCGGCGTTCATGGAAGGCTGGCTGTCGGGCACAGGGCCGACCGACGGGATTCGCGGCAACGGTGTCACGGGTGATGAGGGCACGAACATCTGCTCGGGGGACAGCCACGGAACTTCGCCGTCCTGAATCGGCGACTCGGCCGGCACGCCGCGCAACGGGCCATGCACTTCCTCCGCCTCGGCCTCGATGAAGTGCATCCGGGCCATCTCGACGTCTTTGATCAATTCCGAATCGACGTCTTCACGAATGAGCCGGGGCGTCAGAAAAATCAGCAGTTCCTTGCGGCTGGTGATACGGGCGTCGTAACGGAACGCGTAGCCGAGAATGGGGATGTCGCCCAGCCAGGGCACCTTGCGCGTCAGTCGGTCGTCGGTCGTGTTGATCAGTCCGCCGATGACGACCGTCTGGTTGCTCGGCACGCTGACGACGGCCCGCGCGGTGGAGATGTCCTTGATCGGCGATTCGATCACGTTGCCGTTGTTGGCGTCGGTGAAGATCGGCACTCCGTTGGCGCGGTAGGCGCTTTTCTCGGCGACGACATCCATCACGATCTGGCCGTCCGGGCTGATGCGCGGGGTGACGGTGAGAATGATGCCGGCCTCTTGCTGAATGATCTGCGGATTGGCCAGCCCGTTGGCGGAAATCGTGACGCCGTTGACGACCGGCACCACCTGGCCCTGCAAGATCGTCGCCGTCTGGTTGTCCAGGGTGCGAATCTGCGGCCGGCTGAGGACCTGTAACCGCCGGCTGGCCGACAGCGCGCGCAGCAAGACATTGACCGATTCTGAACCGGCCGAGAGTACGAGACCGCCAAAGCCCAGGTCGCCGTTGACGCGGCCCAGGGAAAAGTTGCTCAAGCCCTGCGTGCCGACCTTGCTGGGATGCGTCGACACGTTGTTTCCGAGCGGCAGCGCGGGATTGGCGAAATTGAAGCCGGGCGTCGCTTCCTTGGAGATGATCTCCTGCGACGTCGTCTGCACGCCGTTGGGAGCCGTGTTCGTCTGCGAGATCGTCACCAGGTTGTTGACCACGCTGCGGTCGAACAATACGGAATCCTGAAATCCGAACTCGATGCCGAATTCGTCGGTGTTGTCGAGCGTAACCTCCACCAGCAGCGCCTGAATGGTGACTTGCGCCGGCGCTTCATCCAGCTTTTTGACGAGCCGTTGAATCTCGTCGAAGTAGCGCGGCGTCGCGGAAATCAGGAGGCTGTTGCTGACCGGCTCAGCGACGACGATCACTTCCCGTTCGAGTTGCTCCACCGAGCTGACGAGATTCGGGTCTTGACGGGAGAGATCGCGCTGCGAGGTGAGAAACTGGGTGACGGCGTTGGCAATGTTGGCCGCCGGGCTGTTTTTCAGGCGATAGACGGCTTGCTGCCGTTCGCGGATGTCGCCTTCATCGAGCCGATACAAGATGGCTTCCACGACGCCGAGCGCTTCCGCGCCGCCGATGGCGATGATGCTGTTGGTGCGGGTGTCCACGGAAAACCGCAACGGGATGAGCCCGCTGCCGGCGTCTTCCGCGCCGACGACTTGAATCCCCAACTGCTGCCGTTGCTGATTATTGAATCCCCCCTGCTGACCAGGGGGAGCAAACAGCGATTGCAACTGCGTGACGACCTTCTGGGCATCCGCGTTCGCCAAGGGAAACACCTTGATCTCCGCCACCGCGGCAGCCGGGCGGTCCAGGTTCTTGATCAGTTCCGCGATCAGCAACATGCTTCGTTCCGGTGCCGAAACCACCAGCGCGTTCATCCGGGCATCGGGCGTGATGCGGATGTCCGCCAGCAGGCCCGATCGCAGCTTCCGCTCGCCGTCGGCGTCCACGGCGAGAAATTGCAGCACGGTCGATTTGACGTCGCGAAATTGCTCGGCGACCTGGCCGCCGCCTCCCGTTCCTCCTCCGCCCGGCCCGCCCAGCGCATTCCCGCCTGTATTCGACGGCGGCGAGAGGACGCTTTGAATGGCCTGATTGAGAATCGCCGCCATTTCGGCGGCGGAGGCGTTCTTCAGGGGAAAGATCTGCACCTGGCTGACGGAGCCGGTGCCGTCGCGGTCAAGTTTTTTGATGAGGGCCGCCGCTTCATCCAGATCGCGCGGCCGGGCGCGGATGATGACCGTATTGCTGCGGCTGTCGGCGCGTATCAGGATTCGCGTATCCAGGCCGACGCGGTCAGCGTAAAAGTCCGTCAGGAGCTTTTCCACCTGCGCAGCGACGGCCGTCTTCAAGGGAAACACTTGAAATTCGGTCTGCGGATCGACCGGCTGATCGAGTTCATCCGCCAGTTCCTTGATCGCTTCCAGATCGCCGGCCGGAGCGATGATCAGGATGGCATTCGGCTTCGAAACGGCCAGTATGGCGACGTTCTGCCGCGGCTGTGTTGCCCGTCCGGGAAACTTCGTCAGCCGCTCGAACACCGACGACAAGAGTTCGGCCAAAGCCTGCGAATCGACATGATGGAGGTTGAGCAGATGCACCTGCGGCGCGGTCGCCTCGCTGAGCTTTTCCAACTGACGAATCACCTGCATGACCTGGTCGACGTCGTCCGCCGCCCCTTTGAGGATCAGCGCGCCCAGGTCTTCGAACGATTCAATCGTCACTTCCCCCTTGAGATTGCCGATCACGTCGGACAAGTTGGAAGGCAACGGCTTCGAAACGTCAGCCGCCGGCTTCGATTTTGAACCGGCATCGTTCGCCTTGGCGGGCTTCTTTGGCTTCGCAGGGGGGGCGTCTTCGTCCAGCCAGTCATCCCCGGCATTTTGCCGGGCGGCCACCTTCACTTTCGGACGGCCGCGATTTCCCTGCTGTTGACGCAGTTCCTCCAGTTCCGGCACCAGTTGGGCCGCAATCTGACAGACCGCGGGAGACTCCGACATCAAGCGGAGCGCAGACCGGTCCCGGGCAGGCACGTCCAGCAATCGGAAGAGCCGCGTCACCGAGGCCGATTGCGACTTTGGCACATCGATGCGAACTTCCTCGTTGGCTTCGTCGATGGCCACATCAAACTGCGCCGCGCGCCCCGAACCGGCGGATGCTTGCCGGACACGGAACCCCGGCAGGTTGTCGTCGCCCGAGGACAGCAACTCGGCCCGCTGCGGGTAAGCCTGGTAAATTTCGCGGGAAATGTCGATCACCGGCCGATGCCGCGAACGAAAGACAACGACCGTTCGTGGATCGTCGTTCTTCAACGCCGCCGGCGACGCGGAAGCGTCTCGGTCCGAGGGGCCTTCATCCACTTCGTGATTGACGGTTCGCGCACCGGACTTTGCCCGCGGAAGCGGTTTGCGCGGACTTTCTTCGGCGTGATCGGCAGCCGTCGCAGAATGCGGCGTGCCGTCGCGATGCATCCGCTGCAATGTCGTTTGAATCTCCGGCGGCTGATACCGGGGCCGGATCGACGGGATGTCGAGTACGACCAGCAGTTCGTCCTGTTCGACGATGCGAAACCCGCGGGCTTCAATTTCCTTGTTGATGATGCGGACGGCTTCCGATCGGGTATACGTCTTCGAGTCGCGCCGCGTGAACCGGCCGGTGGGAATGCGGTTGGCAATCAGCCGGGAGTCGGTCGCTTCCGCGAGATCCTGGAACACGACGTCCCAACCGGCCCCCAGGTAGTTCAACTTGACCGTCCCGCCGGTTTTCGATGCCGTCTTAGCGGGACGGGAATCCTCTCCCTCTGCGCCGTTCTCGGCCTCAGACGATTTCGCTTCCCCGGACCGCGCATTGGCGGACGGGTTGTGATCGGCACCGGTGCTGGTTTTCGATTTCCATAAAGACAGCCTTGGCTTTCCGGCTCCGTTCGTCGGGACCGGACCCAGGCAGGCAATGCCCCAGGCGACGAACAGCATCCCAATGAGCCGCAGCGCCGCCGAACGGCCGGGCGATCCTTGATCAGGACCGTGCAGCCAACGGGTGACAAAGCGGATCATCATGCGTCTCTTCAGGGAACCAGGAGCGCCGGAAAAGTCTGCGCAATCGCGTATGTCGGAATTATCGGCAAACTCCGCCTATTCTCTTTAAGTTATCTTTTCGGATGTAACATCCATTAATTCAATGAGTTGCGTTTCGTAGCCCCTCAAGAATCGCCTTTGGATGATTGTGTTTCCAAGGGATTGGCGATCCCGAATCTTTTCCAAGTCATCTCCACTTGCGAAACTGTAGGCACTTTGTCAGGGTCTATGTGGTAGGGAAATGTGGCGTCAGTTCGTCACCTAAACGACAGCGTCTACTGGTAACCGGGGCAGACGCAGATAGTCATAACCAACGATCAACAATAGGCTTGTCACTCAGATCGAGGTGATCGCATCACATGAAGTACGCAACCTGTTCCGTTCGTCTTGCCGTGATTTCCGCTTTCGTGCTGGCCGCATTGCCTGGCGGTCGGCTGCCAGCTCAGGAAGCCGCGACAGTCGAGCTGCCGCTGGCCGTGATCCACGCGGCGGGCGTGGATCGTCTGCAACAGCGGGCTGAGATTCTGTTTGCGACTGCCGGCCGGGAGGACATGACGGCCAAGATGAAGGAGTTGATCACGACATCACTGCGCGATCTGAAAGGGATGGATCGAACGCGGCCGTTCGGCGTGATGATTTACCTGAAGCCCGGTCTCGCCGGCCTGGCGGGGATCGGTTATTTCCCGGTGCAGAACCTGGAAGAGTTCCTCGACACGGTGTCCCAGGGAACGGGCAACTTCAAAAAAGTCGAAGACAAAACGGATCGTTACGCGATCTCGAACAAATTCGGGCCGGACTTTGTGGCGCAGTACCGGGACGGTTATCTGTTTCTCGTCGCCGACAATGATGCCGGGGAACTCGACCGGAAATTCCCCGCGCCGGACAAGCTGGTCCAACGGCTCAACAGCCGGTACGACCTCGCGGTGAGCCTGATGATCAAGAGCATTCCTCCGGCGACGCGGCAGATTTTCGTGACGTTCCTGCAAACGCAGACGATGGCCGAACTCCAGCAGAAAGACGATGAGCCGGAAGCGGCCTATCGCGTCCGCAAGGCTAACGGGGAAAACACGCTGGAACTGCTTGAAAAGATCATCACGCAAGGGGAAGAACTCACGCTGGGAGGCCGTTTGGTTGAACAGACAGGGCTGGGAGAGATCGACATTGAAGTCGCCGGCACGCCCGACAGCAAGCTGGCCAAGTTCTTTCAGAACATGGTCGGCCGTCGCAGCCTGTTCGCGAACCTGTTGCAGCAGCCGTCGATGATGACGATGGCCATGTCGTGGCAGCTCGATGAGAAGCAGCGCAAGGCGATGACAGAACTCTTCACCTATGCCCCGGAAGATCTCGAGCGTCGGGCGGCGAAGGACGGCGTGGAAGGGACGAAGACGGCTTTGGAGCCGATCTTCCAGACCTTCCTGCAATCCGCCGAAGCGGGCCATCTCGACGGTTTTGTGCAGCTCACGGGTGCCGGCGAAGGGGGCTTTGCGATGCTGGCCGGCGTGCGCGTCGTCAACGGGACCAACCTGCCGAAGCAATTCACCGATGCCCTGCGGTTTTCCAAGGAGAAGTTCAGCGGCAATGACCGGATCGCGGCGCTGGAGCTTGATTCCTCGCAGATCGACGGTCTCCCGGTCCATTTCATGCCCTTGACGCCTCCGGATCGGACCGGGAAGTGGATGTTCGGCGAGGGACCGCGGCTGTACGCCTATGCCACCACGCAGGCCCTGTGGCTCGCGTTCGGCGGCGAACAGGCGTTGCCGGCGTTGAAAGCGGGCGTGGCGGCGGCAAAGAAGCCGGCGACCGCGGCGGAAGACCGCAAACAGCGCATTCCGTTCCTGTTCCAAACACGGGCCGGCCAATGGGTGGCCGTGCAGACGGAGTCCCGGAAGAGTAACGCGGCCGAACCGCCGGCTCGGCCCAGGGTTCAGCGCTTTCGAGAGGAAGTGCAGGCCGCGTTTGATGACCAGAACGACGGCATGCGCGTGGAAGTCCGTCCGACGGACAGCGGAGCCCGGCTGCGATTCGAATTTCAAAAAGGCTGGGCCGGTTTGCTGGGACGGATGATCGCCCTGCAGATGGAACGAGCGCTGGCACAACAAGCGGCCCCCGCGCCGGATGCCGCACCCTGATTCCGCCGGCAAGGGAGGATTGTAGGGAATCTCGCGAGACGTTGCCGACAGGCCACGGACTGAATTCCGCTCGATTCTCGTGCGCGCTACGACCGGACCGGCACGGCAGGAAACCCGGCGTTCAGCAGACGGCACGTCTTGTGATGGGGCGTCTGAACGGAGTACCATGAAGAACAACAACGTGATGTGTCGCAATTCGAGGTCAGCTCATGCAGAACTGCTTCCAATGTCCTTCGCGGGCTGATCGTATCCGGCTGGCTGCGGGGGGCTGCCTGTTGCTGATCTGCCTGTTGCTCGGCAGCACAGGCCAGGCATTCGCTCAGGGCGGACCGCGACTGGAACCCGGATCGCTGCTCCTGGAACTGCGAAACGACGATCTGCTGAAGGAACTCAACCTCAGCGAAGAACAAAAGACGCAACTGGAAGCAATTCGAGCCGATTTTCGAGCCGTGTTTCAGTCGACGGCTCCCGACGCCGAACGGCAGCAGAAGTTCAACGAACTCAACGACAAAACCGCGGCGCTGCTCAATGAGATGCAGAAGGCTCTTTGGGAGAAGCGCCAGGCGGAAATTCTGGCGAAGGCCAAGTCGGCGGTTCGAAAAGTTGCGGAACCTGGCCCGCCGGCACCGGAGGGGACCAAGCCGGTCGCGTCCTTCGGCAGCGAGGCAGAGAATGGGGCTGCGGATGCCCAGGATGCCGAGGCTCCCCGGCTCTCGTTCAATTTTCAATTCGCTCCATGGACCGAGATCCTTGAGCTGTTCGCGAAGACAGCCGATTTGACGCTCGATCTGACCGACACGCCGCCCGGAACGTTCAGCTATCGCGACTCCCGGTCTTACACGCCGACACAGGCCCTCGACGTGTTGAACGGCTACCTGCTGCCGCGCGGCTACATCCTGGTCCGCCGCGACCGGTTTCTGGTGTCGTTGAGTACGGCCAACGGCATTCCGCCGAACCTGGCGCCGCAAATCACCGCGGAAGAACTTCCGCTGCGCGGACGGAACGAACTGGTCAGCCTGGTAATCCCTGTTCGCGGACTGCAGGCCGACCAGGTCGTCGAGGAAGTTCGTCAACTGCTGGGGCCGCAAGGGAAGGCCTCGGCACTGAAGAACACGAATTCCCTCGTCGTCACCGATATCGGCGGCCATGTCCGTCGCGTGCAGGCCT
Organism: uncultured Planctomycetaceae bacterium; assembly: GCA_964388415.1. GTDB lineage: Bacteria > Planctomycetota > Planctomycetia > Planctomycetales > Planctomycetaceae > CAZDGB01. The sequence goes on from CAYMAO010000018.1 coordinate 72,573, forward strand.
TGCTGTCTTCGGAATCGGCCGTGGATAATAAGGACACCGCGTTCAAGGCGATTCCGCTCAAGCACATCAACGCATCGGAGGCCGAACGGACCGTCCGGCGGTTGTTCGGGCTGAATACAACGTCGAATGCGAGTGCCGCGCAGCCGTGGTGGCAGCAACAACCGCAGCAGTTCCCGAACTGGGGCGGCAATTGGGGCGGACGCGGCCGACGCGGGGGCAACGGCGAACCTGAACAACCGCAACCGCCGCCGCAGCAAGTGCCCCAGCAGCCGCAACCGGGAGTCGTGGTCGCCCAGCCGGTTCAGCCCGCGACCGGTTCGCCGTTTGCCAACAAAATTCACCTCGCCGCAGATACCCGGACGAACCAACTGCTGGTGACCGCGTCGTCCACCTTGATTCGCGTCGTGGAAGAGACCATCCAGGCGATGGATACCGACGTCGGCGTGGAGCCTCACGATGAACCGTTGAGGCTGAAAATCTACTCCGTTCCCGGCGGCGATCTCACCAGCATCGCACAGACGATCAACATGATCTTTCCCGGCGTGGTGCTGGGCCAGGACGCCAAACTCGGCAAGCTGCATATCCAGGCCACAGCCGAGGAACATCAGCACGTCGACTCGTTGATCGAGGAACTTGGCGGCGGGGCGACGAGTTCCGTCGCCGTGGTGCATCTGCAGAAGATGGAACCCGTGTCGCTCGCCAACACGATCAACAGCCTGTTTGCAAAAGACGGACAACGTGCCCCGACGGTGGAGGCCGATCAGTTGGGCCGCCGGCTGATCATCCGCGGCACCCCGGAACAGCTTGCCCAGGTCAAGGCCATTCTCACGGGGCTCGGCGAAGGCGACGGCTCTCCCAGCGACCGTTCGGACCGCGGCACCGTTCGCAGCCTGACTCTGGGCGGGCGCGATCCGGAAGAACTGCTGCCTTTGTTGAAAGACGCCTGGTCAGCGACTCGGCCGAACCCGATCCGCATCGTGGTGCCGTCGCGGCCGAAGCCCATCCGGGACCGCAGCGTTCCCGGGGCCGACAAGCCGTCTCCCGAGAAAAAGCCGATCAGCGACGCGACGCAGAAGCGTCGTTCCCTGGTCCGCAATGCCGCCTTCGAATCCGAGACGGAAGACGCCGCGGATGACACTCACTCCGAGATCGAGGTCGACGCTACTGATGATCAGCCGACTGCCAAAAATTCACCGATCTCCGTTGAAGTCCATGGCGATCAACTCATCCTCACGTCGCCGGACGAGAAGGCCTTGGATCGCCTGGAGGAACTGTACGAGCGGATTTCCGCCGCGATTCCCGCCCGCACGAAATGGCATGTCTTCTATCTTCGTTCCGCCGACGCCACGGAAGCGTCGCAGATGATCGAAAAACTTTTCCCAGAGAGCAACGTGGCCGCGTCCACGCGCTCGACGGACGGATTGCTCGGCTCGGTCGCCGGCGGCATCAGTTCGATCGGCCGCGGCCTGATGAACGTCTCGGGATTGAACCAGACGCTGAGCCGCACGCAGCCGTTGAAGATCGTCACCGACTTGCGCGCCAACGCTTTGTTCGTCTCGGGGCCGAGCGATCAGATTGCCGAGGTGGAGCAGATCCTGGAAGTGCTCGATTCGTCCGACTTGCCCGGTTCGCTGCGCGACCGGATGCCGCGGACCATCCCCGTCGAATATGCCGACGTGGAAGAAGTCGCCGAGGTGGTCGAAGCCGTGTTCAAAGATGCCACGACGCCGGAGAACCCGATGGCTGCCGCCGCCCAGCGCGGCGGCGGAGGCGGCGGAATCAACCCCTTGATGTTATTGATGGGCGGCGGCGGGCAACAGTCCGGCGGACGGCGGCAGCCGAGCGTGCAACTGACCATTGGCATCGACCGCCGCACGAATCACCTGATCGTTTCCTGCAACGACTCGCTGTTTCAGCAGATTGAATCGCTGGTGCAAGGGATCGACGCCCGGGCCCAGCAATCGCGGCAAACCGTCCGCGTCGTCAAGCTCGACCAGGCCGATCCGACGCTGGTGCAGCAGACGCTCGGCTCGCTGATGCCGAAGATTACCGTCGGCGCCACGCGACGATCCCGTCGTCCTCCGGCATCCGGCGGCGGAAATGCGCCGGCCGCGAATCCTCCTGCGTCGAACGCCGGTCCGTCCGGCGGCAGCGGCGACCCCGTACGCGACGCCATCATGCAGCGCATCCTGACGGATCGTCCCGGCGGGGCTCCCTCCGGCGACCGGGGCGGGCGCCGCACGCGTCCCAATGGACAATAATCCGAACGGACGGTCATGGACATTGCTTCCGTTTTGATTCGCCACCAGGTGATCTCCCGGGATCAGTTGGACGCGGCGCTTCCAGGCATCAACGGCCAAAGGCTCGACCGGGCGCTCGTCGAACGGGGCCTGGCCGCCGAAGAAGCCGTGCTCCGGGCGTTTGCCTCCGAACTGGGCATGAAGTTTGTCGAGGTGAAGCAAGAGCAGATCGACAAAGAGCTGCTGCTGCAATTCCCGACGACCGCCGTTTTCCGGCATTCGCTGCTTCCCCTGCAGCGCCGCAACGGCAGCGTCCTCGTCGCCACCAGCGATCCGTTCAACCTGGAAGCATTGGAAGAACTCAGTTCCGTCTCCGGCTTTCATCTCGAACCGGTCCTCGCCTGCCGGGTCGATGTCGTCGAAATGATCAAAGATCATCTCGGCGTCGGCGGCGACACGCTGAACGAACTCGTCGCCCAGCGGTCTGCGGAAGACGACGAGTTCGCCGGCGATCTTCCGACCGACGACCATGACCTCGCCCAACTGGCCGAGGCGGCGTCGGTCATCCGGCTCGTCAATGAACTGCTGATGGAAGCCCTTGATCTCGGGGCCAGCGACGTGCACGTCGAGCCGCAGGAACGGGGCGTGACGATCCGGTACCGCGTCGACGGACTGCTGCGAATCCAGCCGGTCCCGGAAGCGATCCGTCACTTTTTCCCGGCGATCGTCACGCGGCTGAAGATCATGTCGAAGCTCAATATCGCCGAAAAGCGTCTCCCGCAGGACGGCCGCATTCAACTGAAAATCGCCGGCCGGGACATCGACGTCCGCATGTCGATCATCCCGATGATCTTCGGCGAAGGGATCGTGCTTCGCTTACTGGACAAGCGGCGGATGACGTACAGCCTGGCCAGCGTCGGAATGCCGGCCGACATGGCGAAAACGTTTCAGGAACTCATCAGCCGGCCGCATGGCATCGTGCTGGTCACCGGCCCGACCGGCAGCGGAAAAACGACCACGCTGTACAGCGCGCTTCAGGAAATTCACTCGCCGACCACAAAGATTATCACCGTCGAGGACCCTGTCGAATACCAGATGGCGGGCATCAGCCAGATTCAGGTCCACGCCAAGATCGGCCTAACGTTCGCCGCCGGATTGCGCAGCATACTTCGGCACGACCCCGACGTGATTCTCATCGGCGAAATCCGCGACGGCGAAACAGCCGACAGCGCGATCCAGGCCTCGCTCACCGGCCATCTTGTCTTCAGCACGCTCCACACGAACGACGCCCCCGGCGCGTTCACCCGGTTGATCGACATGGGCGTCGAGCCGTACCTCGTGGCGAGCACCGTGGAAGGCGTGCTGGCCCAGCGCCTCGTCCGGGTGCTTTGTCCGCATTGCAAAGAGGCGTATCACCCCTTGCCGGAGGAACTCCCCGACGACTTCCCGGAACCGCAGATCGAATTTCTTCATCGGGCGCGCGGCTGCCGGGAATGCAAAGGGTCCGGCTTCTCCGGCCGCAAGGCGATTTTTGAACTTTTGAAGACCGATCACGAAATTGGCCGGTTGTGCGTGGCCCGGGTCAGCGCCAACGAAATCCGTTCCCACGCCCTGCGTCATGGAATGCTGACGCTCCGTCAAAACGGCTATCAGCGCGTCCTCGACGGGACGACCAGCCTGGAAGAAGTCGTGCGAATCACCAAACGGGATGAAAGCTGACTTAGCGACGCTTCGCAGAAGCGTTGTTTTCCTGGTAATTGAAATTGTCCCGCCGACGCCGTCGGCGGGCTTTGACACTGTCAACTAAAAACTGACAACTAACAACTTCCCCCATGCCCGACTTTCAATACATCGCCCGCGAATTTTCCGGCCAGCAAGTGACCGGCGTATTGACCGCGCCGTCGGAGCGCGAGGCCGTGGGGATGTTGTCGGCCCAGCGGCTGTTTCCCGTGCAGATCGTGCCGTCGGAAACGGGCAAGGCCCGGCAGAGCCGCCAGGCGCGCCGCGTTCCGGCAAGCAAGCTGGCCGTTTTTTATTCGCAACTGGCCGACTTGCTCCGGGCCGGCGTGCCGTTGCTCCGGTCGCTCGACCTGCTGCAGAAGCAGACGAATCATCCCGGCCTGCAGCGGATCGTCAAGGAAGTTCGCGACCAGGTGGCGGACGGAAGCCGGCTGGCGGATGCCCTCCGCGTTCATCCGGCCGTGTTCAACGACCTCACCGTCAGCATGGTCCGTGCGGGCGAAGAGGGGAGTTTTTTGGAAGATTCCCTGCTTCGGATCGCCACGTTCACGGAACACCAGGAAGAGATCAAGTCGAAGGCGCTGGGCGCAATGATCTATCCGGTGATCCTGATGATTTTCGGCTCGCTGGTCGTCACGGGGATGCTGATCTTTTTCGTGCCTCGCTTTGAGCCGTTGTTCGAAGGTCTGCGAGAGCGAAACGAACTTCCCTGGGCCACGACCGCGCTCCTGGCGATCAGCGGCGGTTTACAGCAGTACGGAGGACTCGCATTGCTGGGGCTGTTCGGCGGGGCGTATTTCGCCCAGCAGACGGTGCGGACCGAGTCCGGCAAGAAAGAATTCGACCGCTGGCGGCTGAAAATTCCCGGCCTGGGCGGCATCACGCGCAGCCTGGCCATCGCCCGGTTTTGCCGCGTGCTGGGAACGCTGCTGCACAACGGCGTGCCGATGCTCAACGCACTTCGCATCTCGAAAGACGCCACTGGCAATCGGGTGCTGAGCGAAGCGGTCGCCACGGCGGCAGAGCGGATTTCATCGGGGAAGTCGCTCGCGCGGCCTCTCGCGGAGTCCGCGCACTTTCCGCCCGACGTCATCGAGATGATTTCCGTCGGCGAAGAGGCGAACAACCTCGAACAGGTGTTGATTCAGATCGCCGACAAGATGGAGCGGTTCACCCAGCGCAGGCTCGACGTCGCCGTCAGGCTCCTGGAGCCGCTGCTGCTCGTCGTGATGGGAATGGTGATTCTCTTCGTATTCGTGGCGTTGTTGTTGCCGATCTTTAAGAGTTCGTCGATGATGTGAATGGAAGACGCTGCGAACTCGCAAGCGTGCAGTGAGGGCTGTTTCATAAAAGGATGACGGAACACAATGAAGACGACAAGATTAGCCAAATTCAGTAATCGCCGGCGCGGGTTTACGCTGACGGAAGTGCTGCTGGTGCTGGCCATTCTGGGCGTGATCGCCGCGATGGTGGTGCCGAACCTCATCGGCACGCAGAAGAAGGCCCTGGTCGACGCGACAAAGACGAAGATCAAGGCGTTCGAGGGTGCCGTGAAGAATTACGCCGTGGCGAACGGCGGCGAGTATCCGCAAGGGGGCCGCGAGGAAGTCATCGCGATGCTGACGGGGCAGACGCAGGATTCCGACGGCCGGCCGGTGGCTCCGTACCTGGAGGGCAACCCCAAGGACGCCTGGGAACAGGTGTTGTACTACGAGTATCCGTCGTCGAAAGTGGCGAACGGCGCGAAGCCTGCCATCTGGTCGTCCGGACCGAACAAGCAGAGCGAAGACGGCGCGGGCGACGACATCAACAATTGGACGGGGCAGTAGTGAAATGCGGAGCGTGGAGTGCGGAGCGCGGAATGAACAACGCAAGCCATCGGCTTGCGTCCGGCCCGACGTCGCGCTTCGTCTCTTCATTCCGCACTCCGCATTCCGCACTCCGCACCCTCCCGTCCGCCCCGGTTACACGCTCGTCGAACTCACGTTGGTCCTGGCGATTCTCGGGGCGCTCGCGGCGGTGGCGTGGCCGTCGGTGCTTCGGATGCAGGCCGATCACGAGCTATCGTCTTCCGCCGAGCAGGTCAGGCAGCAGCTTGGCCAGGCGCGGACGAAAGCCATTCACGCGGGACTGGCGTATCAATTCCGTCTCGAACCCAAAGGCCGGCACTTCTGCGTGATCCCTTTTGAAGCCGATCCCACAGTAACGACGAATTCGTCGCGCGGAGCCAAACCGGCTCTCGAACCGCGATTCGCGGGCGAAATTTCGAAACGAATCGCGTTTCAGCCGTCAACGAACGACGCTACGAGTTCGCCCGCCGGACAGAAAGTTCCGGAGGCTGCGTTTCAAGGGATGCCGGATGCCGGGACGCTGGCGGCCGTCTCCTGGTCGGGGCCGTTGATTTTTCAGGGGGACGGAACGGCGGCGGATGCGGTCATCACGCTGGGCGACGTGCGCGGGCATCGGGTCGACATCACGCTCCGCGGGTTGACCGGCGCTGCGTCCGTCGGGCCGATGCGCCGGGAGGCGGTCCGATGAATCGGTCGTTCTCTCCGCATTCCACAGCCGTGCCCGTCAGGAAGCGGTCTGGCCTTTCGCTCTTGGAAATGATCTTGGCGCTCACGTTGTTTCTCGGAGCGGCGTCCGTCCTGGCTCAACTCGCCTGGAACGGGCAACGGGCGGCGATTCAGGCCCGGCTGCGTACGGAAGCTGTCTTCCGTTGCGAGACGAAACTCTCCGAACTTCTCTCCGGCGCCGAACGGTTTCAAACGGTGCAGGGAGTCGCGTTTTCCGATGATCCGCAGTGGACCTGGTCCGCACAGATCGTCTCGGGACAATTCCCGGAACTGCTGAACGTGCAATTGACCGTGCATCACCACGGCAACACTCCCGTCACCAACGCCGAGTTTTCGCTCGAACGCTGGGTGCGCGACCCGACCGTGTTCCTTGAAGCGGCCCAGTCGCAAATGAAATCCAAGTCGACGACCACGGCGACATCTTCGACAAGCACGACCGGCGTTTCAGCCGGCTTGAGAGGTTCCCCATGACGCGAATCTCCGCCGTGCGCGGCTCGAATCGCCGGGGCTTTTCGCTCTTGGAAGTCGTGCTGTCTTTATCGCTGAGCGTGATCCTGCTCGGAGCGATCGGCGCAGCGATCGACCAATCGTGGCGGTTGTCGTCGCAGGGGCAGGTCGAAATGCAGCGCCAGCAGGTGGCCCGTGCCGTGCTCAGGATTATGGAACGCGACGTGCGTTCCGTGATGTTCGTTCCGCCGTCGGACTTTGCCGAGGATGAGGAAGAAACATCGTCGTCGTCCACGACGACTGCCGGCGCCGGCACGTCGAGCACAACCGCCGCGGGAAGCTCTTCGACGGCCGGGACCACCTCCGGCGGAAGCGAGGCAACCGGCCCGGGGACGACGCAACCCGTCGTGGTGCTGACCAGCCGCGGCATTCGGGGCGATCAGTTTTCGATCAAGATAGACGGAGCCCGGCCGCAGCGGGAACTGGCCTTCGCGACGCCGGTGAATGAGGCGATTCCTTCGTCGCAGACCAGTGATCTGCGGACGGTGACGTACAGGTTCGCGGCGGCGAATTCTTCCGGCAACGGCGGGTTCTCTCGTCAAGAGGGGGACCGCTATGCGACTGCGTCGGCGGAAACGCAGGGCAAAGATGCGGCGGCGAATTTCAGTTCTGCGGCACTCGCGCCGGAAATTGCCGCGATGGAGTTCCGATATTTCGACGGCGTCACGTGGCTGACCGGTTGGGACAGCGTGGCGATGGGGCGGTTGCCCCGGGCGGTGGAAGTGCAATTGCGGTTCGCCTCGGCCGAGGTCAAACGGAATTCACTCCTGAACGCCGGCGTCAACCGTTCAACGCAGATTGTAAGGCTGGTGATGCATGTCCCGGCGGCAGACCCGGTGCCGGAGGAAGAGCCGTGAAGCATCCCAGGAACATCCCGCCGACGCCGTCGACGGGCTTTGAATCGAGCGTTGTGTCGAATCGCTCGGGGAGTGCGCTGTTGATCGTGCTGGTGGTGATCCTGCTCATCACGCTTTCGGCTTATACGTATACTCAGACCATGCAGACGGAGTTCGAAGCCGCCGTCATTCACAGCCAGGAAGTTCAAGTCCGGCAAGCGGCGGATTCCGGCGTGGAATACGTGGCGACCCTGCTGGCCCGGCGGTCGTCCGCGAACGAGGAGAATCTGCTGCAGAACCCAGCCGTCTTTCAAGGCGTGCTGCTGGCTGATTCGCCGCAGACCACTCAACGAGTGCGGTTTTCCGTGATTGCCGCTGTCGAGGCCGATCCCCACTCCAGCCGGGTTCGGTACGGCCTGGTCGACGAGTCAGCCAAGCTGAATCTGAATCTGCTCGATCAATTGCAGCAGGACCTGCAGTTGGAAGACGAAGACATCGCCGACTGGCTGATCAACATTCCCGGCATGACGTACGAAGCAATCGACGCGATTCGGGATTGGATCGACGCCGATGCCGAGAAGCGGTCCCTGGGAGCCGAATCGGAAGCGTATCAGTCATTGAATCCGCCGTACTCGGCGAAGAACGGACCGTTGGAATCGCTGGATGAACTGCTGCTGGTGCGCGGCGTCACGGCGCAATTGCTGTATGGCGAAGACGCCAACCGTAACGGCTTGTTGGACCCGAGCGAGAACGACGGAGACGCGTCGGCGCCGTGGGACAATGCCGACGGCGTGCTGAATCACGGCTGGTCTGCATTTCTGACCGTTCACAGCCGCGAAAGAAACTTGCGTGCCGACGGCCAGCCGCGGATCAATTTGAATCAAGGTTTGTTGACCGAACTTTACGACCAGCTCGAAGAAGAGTTCGACGAGGAGACGGCGAAATTCGTCATCGCCTATCGCGTCAACGGACCGAAACCCAATGCGTCGTCATCCGGCAGTACGAAGTCAGGGTTGGCGGGGAGTTCATCCGGGGCTAAAGGGAACGCCGCGTCTAAGGGAAACACAGGGCCCAACGGGATGCAGACGATCAAGCCGACCAATGTCCGCTCGTCCGGCACGACGTCGGGGGCGACGCAGACGAAACCCACCTCGACCGCGGCCTCATCGTCGTCCTCGTCACAGCAGCCGGATCAGCAGACGCAGCAGGCGCTGATGGCGTTAACGCAGCAAATTGCCCAGACGATGTTTCAAAAAGGAGGCCAGGTCACGCGCGGCGGCATCGACCTGTCGCGCGGCGGGCCGAACAAGATCAAGTCCCTGTTCGATCTCATCGGATCCGAGACTCAGGCGACGGTGGATGGAGCCAGCCAGACTTTGACCAGTCCGTGGCCGGTGGAACCGAGTCAACTTCAAGCGCTGTTGCCGAAGTTGGCGGATGTCTTGAGCCTGACCGACGAGGATCAGCGCGCCGGACGGATCAACATCAACCAGGCACGGCCCGAAATTCTCACCGGCATTCCCGGCATGACGCAGGAACTCGTCCAGGCCATTGCCGCGGCCCAGTCGAGAAATGCGGACGGCATTCCCAGCCCGGATGTGCTTCGCCGGCACAGCACGTCCGGCTGGCTGTTCCTCGACGGCCTGGTGGATCTGGAAACGATGCGGGCTCTCGATCCTTACTTCACAGCCCGTGGCGACGTCTACCGGGCACAGGTCCTCGGGTTTTACGACGGCCCCGGTCCGGTGCACCGCCAGGAAGCCATCCTTGACGCCACCCGGATCCCGCCGCGCGTCGTCTGGCAGCGCGATCTGAACGAACTGGGCCGCGGATATCAAAAATCGCAGTTGATGCCGCAGTAGCGCAATGAAAAATCGCGATCCCGGCGATGTCATCCATCGGCACCTGCGAATTTGTGGCGCGCCGCCGCCCGAGTCACTGAGCTTACCCACGAATGGTGCGCGCCGCCTGAATCAAGGGCGCGCCTGGCCCCCTGGCAGGGCGACAGCGGCATGAATAATACCAATCCCAATAATTGACAGCGCTCCCTCAATAGGTTCCGGCGTTGCCAACGCCGGGCTTTGGTGAAATCTTGACGCGATGTTCATTGTTGGGATTGGTATAAGCCGGGATTGCGAAGTTTTCGGCCGAACCTCGTTGGCCGGTCGCGTGTCCCTCGGGACGGTCAGCTCGGAGCGAGCAGTCGGTGAACTTCCTGCAATATCGTGCCTTGGGCACGCCAACACATGCCAGAAATCTGTTTGTCTCCCTCCCAACAGGCCACATGTGACGCTTTGGCTGCGGCGTCCCATCACAATCAACTGCTGCACTTGTGGTCGGCGTCCGGAATGGGGCGGACAACGATGCTCGGCGAGCTTCATCGTCAACTGGGCGGCAGCCTGCTCTCCATGAAAGATCTCGTGGCGGCTGCTCAGCACGGGCATCCGCTGGCTCTTGAAGACTCCATTGATCGGACCATTCGTGATGCGTTCGCGAAATCCCCGCGGGTCTTTCTCGATGACTGGCAGCTCCTCTCCGGCGTCGTTTCGGTTTGCACGGGCTATCCGCGCGCCGGTTATCTGGACGCCGTCACCGCGGCTCTCGCGGAACTCGTGTCGCTCGAAGGGAATCGCCGGTTGATCATCGCCACCGACGGGTCGCTCACAGAGCATCTCCGGCCGCGGGCATTCGTGCATGGCGTCGGCGAATTCACGCCGGAAGATTACGGCCATTTCTCCCGGGAATTCGGCACGGCACCGGCGGCCGGGCTGGACATCGCAAAGATTCACCGCTTTGCACCCCAGTTGAACGCCTATCAATTACGAAAGGCGTGCAGCCATTGCCAGCGTGAGTCGAATTGGACTACCGAGGAATTTCTCCGCTATCTCAGCGAGCAGGAACTCGTCAGCAATGTGGCGCTGCCGGAAGTTGCCGCCGTCCGGTTTGAAGACTTGATCGGCATGGACCACCTGGTCGAACAATTGATCTCCAACGTCGTCTTCCCTTTGGAGAACGACACGCTGGCCCAGGAGTTTCGACTGCGGCCCAAGCGGGGGGTTCTGCTGCTCGGGCCGCCGGGCACCGGGAAGACGACGCTCGGCAAAGCGCTGGCCCATCGCTTACGGGGAAAATTCTTTCTGATCGACGGCACGGTGATCTCCGGCACCGATCATTTCTATCACCACATTCAGCACATCATTCACCAGGCAACGGAAAACTCGCCGTCGGTGGTGTTTATCGACGACAGCGACGTGATCTTTGAAAACCGCCGCGAACACGGCCTGTATCGTTATCTGCTGACAGTGCTCGATGGACTCGAAAGCCAGAGCCTGGAACGCATCTGCATCATCATGACGGCGATGGAACTCAAGCACATTCCGCCGGCCCTCATTCGCTCGGGACGTGTTGAGCTTTGGCTGGAAACCAAGCTGCCCGACGAAGCGGCCCGCGGCGAGCTGCTCCGCCGCCTCACTGTCGGCTTGCCGCCACAACTCGCGGCGTTCGACGTGAACGCCGCGGCACGGGCTGCCAAGCACTGCACGCCGGCGGACTTGAAGCGTCTCGTGAATGACGCCAAGACGGCCTACGCCTGGGACCTCGACCGCGGCCAGGTTGCCGGTTCATTCACCAAGTACCTGTTGAACGCCATTGCCGCCTTGCAGTCCATGAAGCATCTCTATGCCCAGGTCCGCCAGGCCCAAGAGCATCGCACCGACCGCCCCGTCTGGTTCGACGTCGCCGACGGAGCCGGGCAAACTGTATTAAACTGACATCGATCCAATTCCACTCGCCCCATCAGGGCAAGTCCGTTCCGCCCATCAAATACCGGTCGCATTCCCGGGCCGCGCCGCGGCCTTCGTTGATGGCCCAGACGACCAGGCTTTGGCCGCGGCGACAGTCGCCGGCGGCGAAGACGTTTTCCAGGTTGGTTCGGAACTTCCCGTGCTCGGCTTTGTAGTTCGTCCTCGCGTCGAACTCCACGCCGAGCTGCTCGGCGACGGTCGGCTCCGGGCCTTTGAAACCCAGCGCCAGGAAACACAACTGGGCTGGCCATTCTTCTTCGGTGTTTGGAATGACCGAGAACGGCGTCCTTTTCTCGGGATCGGGTTTCGTCCAGTCGAGCCGGACGGTCTTCACGGCTCGCAGACGGCCTTCGTGATCGCCCAGGAACTCCGTCGTCTGGATCGCGTACTCGCGGGGATCGTGGTGCAGCTTCTTGTGTTTCATGTGCGTGTAATCAAACAGCACGGCGGCTTCCTGATGGCCGTAATCCTGCTTGTAGACTTTGGGCCATTGCGGCCAAGGGTTGTTGGCGGCCCTTTGATCCGGCGACTGCGAGACGACTTCAAAGTTCACGAGGCTCTTGCAGCCGTGGCGGAGCGACGTGCCGACGCAGTCGGTCCCCGTATCGCCGCCGCCGATGACGACGACGTGCCGGTCTTTCGCTGAGATATAGTTTCCGTCGCGCAGTTCGGAATCGAGCAGGCTTTTCGTGTTGGCGTGCAGAAACTCCATCGCGTAATGAATGCCCCGCAAGTTTCGCCCCGGCGTGTTCTTGAAGAAGTCATTCGGGTTCGTCGCGCCGGTGGCAAGAATCACGGCGTCAAACTGACTGAGCAGCTTGTCGGCCGGGAACTGCTTGCCGATCTCGACGCCGGTCTTGAAAATCACGCCTTCGGCTTCCAGGAGGTCGACGCGGCGCTGGACGACGGCCTGCTTGTCAAGCTTCATGTTGGGGATGCCGTACATCAGCAATCCGCCGACGCGGTCCGCCCGTTCAAAGACGGTGACGGTGTGCCCGACGCTGTTGAGCTGATCGGCAGCGGCCAGCCCCGCGGGTCCGGAGCCGATGATGGCGACGGTCTTGCCGGTGCGCGTCGGCGGCGGCGACGGTGTCACCCAGCCTTTTTCAAAGCCGCGGTCGATGATCGCGCATTCGATGCTCTTGATCGTCACAGGCGGATTGGTGATGCCGAGGACGCAGCTTCCCTCACACGGCGCCGGGCAGACTCGGCCGGTGAACTCCGGGAAATTGTTCGTCTTGTGAAGCCGGTCGAGCGCTTCCCGCCAGTGGCCGCGGTAGACGAGGTCGTTCCACTCAGGGATGAGATTGTTGATCGGGCAGCCCGCCGCCATGTTGTTGAGCAACGTCCCCGTATGGCAGAACGGCACGCCGCAATCCATGCAGCGAGCCCCCTGAATTTTCAGGTCGGCCTCCGGCATGTGCTCGTGGAACTCATTCCAGTGCAGCACGCGCAACAGCGGCGCCGTCTCGGTCGGCACCTGCCGGCCATACTCTTTAAATCCCGTCGGATTGCCCATGATATTTCAGTCTTAACCACGAAGAACACGAAGAACACGAAGGTCACGAAGTGAAATCAAAGCACGATGCGCTCGTATTCCAAGGTCGGAGTCGAGTGAAAGTTGACGAGCAGTCCGAGTCGAAAACCTGTGGAGCGAAGGTAATTGACAACCTGCGCCCGATGAATTCCCGCCAATTGGGAAACGGCTTTAATCTCCAGCAAAACCTTCTCAAAACACACGAAGTCAGCAATATACGTTGCTTCCAAAGGACGTCCTTTGTAATTCAATTTCAATGAACGCTGTGGACAGCACGGAATGTTTTGTTCATTGAATTCCAGTTCAAGGCATTCTTGATAGACGGATTCCAGAAAGCCGCTTCCCATCGTCTTATGAACTTCGATGCATGCTCCGATGATCGCGTAAGACTCTTCGCGTTAGATGATTTCCGTCATCTCTTTTCGTGTCCTTCGTGATCTTCGTGGTAAAAAGATTCTTTATGCCATCATTGGTTCCGCGGATTGGGCAGCCTCTTTCTTTTGCTCTTCCAGAGCGCGTTTGTAGTCGACCGGCATGACTTTTCGGAATTTGGCCAACTGGCGGTCCCACTGGTCGAGGATCTTTGCGGCGACGGCGGATTTCGTGAAAACGTGATGCCGGGAGATCAGGTCGCGCAGCTCGGCAACGTCGTCCGGCTCTTCAACGGCTTCCAGCAGGACCGATTCGAGATTGCAGTTCCGCAAGAACTGATCTTCAGGATCCCAGACATACGCAACGCCGCCCGACATGCCGGCGGCGAAGTTGCGGCCAGTCTCGCCGAGGATAACGGCCCGGCCGCCCGTCATGTATTCACAGCCGTGATCGCCCACGCCTTCGACAACCGTTCTCGCGCCGGAATTGCGGACGCAGAACCGCTCGGCCGCGCGCCCGCGGAAGAAGGCATCGCCCTTCACTGCTCCGTACAAGGCGACGTTTCCGACCAGAATGTTGTCTTCCGCCGGAAACGTCGAATTGGCAGGCGGATAGACGATGATGCGGCCGCCGGAGAGGCCTTTGCCGACAAAGTCGTTCGCGTCACCCTCGATTTCCAGCGTGATGCCCGGGGCGAGCCACGCCCCCAGGCTTTGCCCCGCCGAGCCGCGGCAGCGGATATGAATCGTGTCGTCCGGCAAGCCGTCCGGCCCCCATTTCTTGGAGACTTCGTGGCTGAGCATGGTTCCCAGCGCGCGGTCGATATTCTGAACTTCAAAATTCAACGGAACGCGCTGGCCCTGTTGAATCGCCGGCTGGCATTCGCGGATCAGGTCGTTGTCGAGCTGATACTCAATGCCGTGCTGCTGCGGAATCTCGCAATGCGTGGCCACCTTGGGATGCGGCTTCTGGGCCGGCATCAACACCTTGGACAGATCGATGTGCTGCGTCTTCCAATGCGTGACGGTCGGGTCCAGTTCCAGCAGGTCGGAACGTCCAACCATGTCGCGGATTTTCCGGAAGCCGAGCTGCGCCATGATCTCGCGGAGTTCCTCTGCCACCATGAAGAGATAATTGATGACGTGTTCGGGCTGTCCGGTGAACTTGGCCCTCAGTTCGGGGTCCTGCGTGGCGATGCCGACGGGACAGGTATTCAAATGGCATTTCCGCATCATGATGCAGCCCAGCGTGATCAACGGGGCCGTCGCGAAACCGAATTCCTCGGCACCCAGGAGACAGGCAATGGCGACGTCGCGGCCCGTTTTCAACTGGCCGTCGGTCTGCAGCCGGACACGGCTGCGCAGATCGTTCAGCACGAGCGTCTGATGCGTTTCCGCGAGCCCCAGTTCCCACGGCAAGCCGGCGTGCTTGATGCTGGTGATCGGCGATGCGCCGGTTCCGCCGGAATCGCCCGAGATGAGGATATTGTCGGCATGTCCTTTGGCGACGCCGGCCGCGACGGTGCCGACGCCGACTTCCGACACGAGCTTCACGGAAATTCGGGCGGACGGATTGGCGTTTTTCAGATCGAAGATGAGCTGCGAGAGATCTTCGATGGAATAAATGTCGTGATGCGGGGGCGGGCTGATGAGGCCGACGCCAGGAGTGGAATGCCGGGTGGCGGCGATCACTTTATCCACTTTGTGCCCCGGGAGTTCGCCCCCTTCGCCGGGCTTGGCTCCTTGAGAGATTTTGATCTGGAGTTCATCGGCGTTGGTGAGATACCAACTGGTCACGCCGAAACGGCCTGAAGCGACTTGCTTGATTGCAGACCGTTTGAGGTCGCCGTTGGGCAGTGGTTCAAACCTCCGGGAGTCTTCGCCTCCTTCGCCCGTGTTGCTTTTACCGCCGATGCGGTTCATGGCGATGGCCAGGGTTTCGTGGGCCTCGGCGGAGATGGAACCGAAGCTCATCGCCCCGGTGCAGAACCGCCGGACGATGCGGCTGGCGTCTTCGACCTCGCTGAGGGGAATCGGGGGCGACGGTTTGAACCGCAGCAGGCCGCGAAGATGGCAATCGCGCGTGACCTGTTCGTCGACAAGTTTGGAAAACGCCTTGTACGCCTGCTTGTCGCCCTGGCGGGCCGCCTGCTGAATATGGGCGATGGTCAGCGGATTCCAGGCGTGTTTCTCGCCGCTGGCCCGCCAGTGAATCAGGCCGAAATTCGGCAGCACGGGCTGGCGATTTTCCGGGCGCGTGGGGAAGCCCATCTCATGCCGGCGCAGCGATTCCTCGGCGAGAATCTCGAAATTGACCCCTTGAATCCGGCTGGCCGTACCGCGAAAACACAGATCGACGACGTCTTCGCTGAGACCGACGGCTTCAAAAATCTGGGCGCCCTTGTAGCTCTGCAGCGTGGAAATGCCCATCTTGGCCATGACCTTGAGCATGCCCTGCTTGGTCGCCTTGCGATACGCCGCGGTGATCTGGTCGTGCGTCCAATCGCCGGGGAGTTCGCCGTCGTCCTGCAACTGCCAGAGCGCTTCAAACGCCAGGTACGGATTGACGGCGTCGGCCCCGTAACCGGTCAGCAGGCACAGATGATGGACTTCCCGGGCTTCCGCCGTTTCAACCACGAGGCCGATCCGCGTCCGTTCCTCATTTCGCACCAGGTGATGATGCACGGCCCCGACGGCCAAGAGCGCGCTGACCGGAAGGCGGTCGGTCCCGGTCAGCCGATCCGATAAGATCACCAGGGCGTAACCGTCCTGGATCGCCTGGCGCGTTTCCTGGCAGATGCGCTCCAGCGCGGGCCGCAAGCCTTTCGTCCCCTGCGATTTCGGGTAGGTGATGTCGATCGTCTGGGTTTTCCAGCCGCGGTGGCCGAGGTGCTTGATCGCGGCGAGCTCTTCGTTGGTGAGAATGGGGTGCGGAACGGTCAGCCGGTGACATTGCCCTTCGGTCGTCTCCAGCAGGTTGCCTTCCGGTCCAATACAGCATTCCAGCGACATGATGACTTCTTCGCGGGTCGAATCGATGGCGGGATTCGTCACCTGGGCAAAGAGCTGCTTGAAGTAGTCGTACAACACCCGGGGCTGATCGCTCATGCACGCCAGGGCCGTGTCGTCTCCCATCGAGCCGATGGGGTCTTTCTTGGTGTAAATCATCGGCAGCAGCATGAACTGCATGGTTTCGGTCGTGTAGCCGAACGCCTGCATGTGCGCCAGCAGGTGCGTTCCCGTCAGTCGTTCGGGCGTCGGGGCCTGCGGCAATTCGTTCAGCAGGATGCGCTGATTTTTCAGCCACTCCTGATACGGCCGCAGGCTGGCGATCTGGTGCTTCAATTCCTCGTCGGGAATCAGCCGGCCTTGTTCGAAGTCGACGAGGAACATTTTTCCAGGCTGCAGCCGGCCTTTGAGCAGGATATTGTCCGGCTGGATGTCGAGCACGCCGACTTCGCTTGCCATGATCACGCGGTCGTCCTTGGTGACGTAATACCGGCTGGGGCGGAGGCCGTTGCGGTCGAGAGTCGCTCCGATGTAATGGCCGTCGGTGAAGCTGATCGACGCCGGGCCGTCCCACGGTTCCTGCAGCGCCGAGTGATATTCGTAAAACGCGCGCTTGTCTTCCGACATCGAATCATGATTCTGCCACGCCTCGGGAACCATCATCATGATGGCTTCCGGGAGCGTGCGTCCGGACAGGATCAGCAGTTCCAGGGCGTTGTCGAAGTTGCCGGAATCGGAACAGTACGGTTCGATGATCGGGAAGAGCTTCGGCAGATCGTCGCCGAAGAGGTCGGATTTCATCACGCCTTGCCGGGCAAACATCCAGTTCGAATTGCCGCGCAGCGTGTTGATTTCCCCGTTGTGAGACATGTAGCGCTGCGGATGCGCGCGGTCCCAACTGGGAAACGTGTTCGTCGAGAATCGCGAATGGATCATTGCCAGGTGCGATTCATACCCCGCGTCCTGCAAATCAGGAAAGAACGGCTGCAACTGCTCCGGGGTCAGCATGCCTTTGTAAATCAGCACGCGGCTGGAAAGCGAACACCCGTAAAACATCAGCGCCTGCGGCAGCCGGCCTTCACGAATCAGATGGCTGGCCCGTTTGCGGATCACGAACAGTTGCCGATCGAACGCCGCCTGGTCGATGCCCTCTTTGGCCGCGACGAAGAGTTGCTCAAACGCCGGCATGGCCGCGCGCGCGGACGGTCCCAGATCGGCTAAATCGGGCTCGATCGGCACCTTCCGCCAGCCCAGCAGCGTCTGTCCCTGCTCGGCGATCAGCCGGTTCACTTCTTCACGGCAGAAGGCCCGTTGCTCCGGGTCGGTCGGCAGGAAGAACAGTCCGACGCCGTAGCGGCCGGCCGGCGGCAGCTCAAACCCGGCGTCTTTGGGGACGGCGCGGCGCAGGAACGCGTCGGGAATCGCCGTCAGAATTCCGGCGCCGTCGCCCGTGTTCGGCTCGCAGCCGCACGCACCGCGATGTGCCATGTGCCTGAGCATCCGGAGCGCATCGTCGATGATTTGCCGGGATTTCCGCCCTTTGATGTTGGCGACGAACCCGACGCCGCAGGCATCGTGCTCATAGGCCGGGTCGTACAGGCCCTGCGCTTTGGGCGTGCCGTCGGAATGGAAGAATTCCGGCTGGGTCTGGAAAAAAGGTTCAGTCATTGCAATCTCGCGACGAAAACGAGACGCACCAAGGAGGCGCGTCCGGGACCAGAAAATCGGGTGGGATGCGCCGCGTCAGGAACCGGCGGACGCAGCCGAGGCGGCACTGCGTTTGCCGGCCGTGTCTTTCACCACGGCGGCCCGGAAGAACGTTTCGGGCGGTTGATGCAGCAATTCCAGCAAACGGGTGCAGGCCGTCGTCAGCACTTTTTGTTTGCGGTGGATGATGCCGAGCGGGCGCGTCCAGCGAACGTCTTCCAGCTTCAGCACACGGAGCGAACCGAGCTCCTGCTCTCGCTTGAGGGTCGGCTCCGGCAGGATGGCGATTCCCGAGCCGACTTCCACGGCCCGTTTGATGGTCTCGATATTGTCGAATTCCTGCACGATGTCGACTGTGACTTTCGCCTGGCGAAGCCAGCGGTCCATCTCGACGCGTATTGGCAGTTCCGGAGTGAACGAGACCAGCGGTTCCCCGTCCAGCTCGATGGCCTCCAGTGTTTTTCGCGGAGCAAGACGATGCATCGGCGGCAAAACCACCACCATCTCCTGTTCCTGCCAGGGCAGGCAGACGAAATCGTTGCGCTTCGGCGGAAAGGAAATCAAACCCAGGTCGGCTTCGTCATTCAGCACGCAGTCCAGAACTTCGTTGGGATGCAGATAGCGGACTTCCAGAGCCGCGTCGGGATAAAGCAGTTCAAACTGCTTGACGTAACAGTCCATCTGCAAGAGGCCGACGGAGTAAATCGCCGCAACCCGGACCGAGCCGACGACTTTATCCCGCAACTGCAGCACGCGATCTTCCAACTGTCGGAAGGATTCCAGCAGTTCGCGGCACCCGGCGAAGTAGATCTCCCCGGCGTGCGTCAGTTCCAACGGACGCTTCCCGCGATTGACCAAAGGGATCCCCAGTCGATCCTCCAAGGCCTTGATCGACTCGCTGGCGACAGGTTGCGAGATCCCCAGAGTTTTCGCCGCCTTGGAAAAACTCTTCTGCGTAGCGATCTCGCAAAACAGCTCTAAATCACGAAATTGCATTGGAAGGACAACCAGGAAACCAGATACTAAACCCCAACACTATCGGCAACCACGATGCAGAAGGTTACGCAATCTGGATACTGATGTCAAGAAGCATAGGAAAAACAAATAGAATAGGTAGACGGAACGCGTGTGTCGCAGCGTTGGGCTAATACTGTAACTCTATTACACAAAAACAGTTAAACCAATTTTTTCGCCGGGACTTCATGGTGAAACACGAGTCCATGGGATAACATCCTGGAGAAAAAAGTGGATTCGGGAATCTCCGAAGTGTGAGTGGGTTCGACGCAATTTTTGGAAGTACGAAGCCCCCCTGGGAAATGAAGAGCGAATGATTCGCATGGCCTGTCCTGGACCACGTCTTGCCGAGTAGAATGCCGGGCGTTATCTCCGCGCGAGAGGGGAAACCCCGTGACACGACATCACAAAATTGCCTGACCCGAGGACTGAATTCATGGTTTGGGAACGCGAACTCCAGACGGCGCTGACTGCGGTCTGGGATGCCGCAAAAATTTGCCGGTCGGTGCAGGCGACCATCACCCCGGACACTCTGGAAAAGAAAGACAAAAGCCCGGTGACGATTGCCGACTTCGGCAGCCAGGCGGTGGTCTGCCGGGTGGTGGGCAATGTTTTCCCGCACGACACGATCATCGCAGAAGAAGATTCCTCCGAGTTGCAGGTGCTGGAAAATCAGCCGTTCCTGCATCGCATTCACGAAGAAATCTGCCGACAGTGCATGGAAGCCTCGCATGATGAAATCTGCCGCTGGATTGATCGCGGCGGCGCCACCGATTTCACGCATCGCTTCTGGACGCTGGATCCGATCGATGGCACCAAAGGATTTCTGCGCAAAGAGCAATACGCGATTTCGCTGGCCCTGATCATCGACGGCCGCATCGAACTCGGCGTGCTGGGTTGTCCGAATCTCGGCGCGTCGGTGTCGGATGCCGCGAACACCGGCTCGCTGTTCTATGCCGTGCGAGGACAAGGAGCGTTTGTCGTTCCGCTCGAAGGCGATGGTTCCCCCGTGCCGATTCATGTTTCCAAAACGGCAGATCCTGCCGCGACTCGTTTTTGCGAATCGGTGGAATCGGGACACAGCGCCCACGGGGCGTCGGCGGAAATTGCACAGCGGCTGAAGATCACGGCAGCGCCGATTCGGCTCGACAGCCAGGCGAAATACGCCGTGGTGGGGCGAGGCGAAGCCGACATCTATTTGCGATTGCCGACCAAGGCCGATTATCACGAGATGATTTGGGACCACGCTGGCGGGGTGATCGTCGTGGAAGAAGCGGGCGGAAAAGTGACCGACGTCGCTGGCCGGCCGTTGGAGTTCACCCACGGCCGCACACTGAAAAACAATCGCGGCGTCGTTGTCAGCAACGGCCGATTGCATGACGCGATCATTGACACGGTGCTGGCCGTCGGGGTGAAATAATTCCTCTTCGTGCGGTTGTCCCGTTCGACACCCTCGCAGGAGAAGTCAAACTCGGGCCTGAATTCTGCTCGCATTCAACGACGCGCCTCTGTGAGTTTCCCGAGAGATGTCGCCCGCCGTACCAAGGAGATGCTCATGGCCCTGCTTCAGCGAATGACGTGGCTTTTGATCTTCGTAATCTGCTCCGTGAGGGGGTTCGCTGCCGAGCGGCCGCCGAATATTGTGATCATCTACGCGGACGATCTGGGTTACGGCGACTTGGGTTGTTACGGCTCGAAAATTCCGACGCCGCACCTGGATCGGCTCTCCGCGGAAGGGTGCCGCTTCACGAATTTCTACACGGCACAGGCTGTTTGTTCCGCGTCGCGGGCCGCATTGCTGACCGGATGTTATCCGAACCGGGTCAGTATCGCCGGGGCGCTGGGGCCGAAGCAGCGCATCGGCCTGCATCATGAGGAGATGACGCTCGCGGAACTCGTCAAGCAACAACAGTACGCCACGGCCATCTTCGGCAAATGGCACCTGGGGCACCACCCGGAATTTCTCCCGCAAACTCAGGGCTTCGACGAATACTTCGGCCTGCCGTATTCCAACGACATGTGGCCCCGCCGCCCGGAAGTCAAACCCGGCACGTACCCCGATCTGCCGCTGATCGACGGATTGAAGACCATCGAACAGAACCCGGACCAGTCTCAACTGACGGCCCAGTATACGCAGCACGCGGTCGATTTCATCCGGCGCCACAAGGACCGGCCGTTCCTGTTGTACGTGCCGCACACGATGCCGCACGTCCCCTTGTTTGCATCCAAGAAATTCCAGAGCGGTTCGCCGCTGGGGTTGTATGCCGATGTGATTCGTGAAATCGACTGGTCAGTCGGCGAGATTCTGCAGGCGCTGGACGATCAGAAACTGGATCAGCAGACGCTCGTGATTTTCAGTTCCGACAACGGCCCGTGGCTGACTTATGGCGATCACGGCGGCACCGCGGGACCGCTCCGCGAAGGCAAAGGCACGGCCTGGGATGGCGGCGTCCGCGTTCCCTGCCTGATGCGCTGGCCCGGTCACATTCCCGCGAAACGCGTCTGCGACGAACCGGCCATGACCATCGATATTTTCCCGACCGTCGCCCGGATTGCAGGGACAAAATTGCCTGAGCGCAAGATCGACGGGACTGACATCTGGCCGCTGGCGACGGGTGACGGAGAGGCCGAAGCGCTGGCGAATCGCAAACCGTATTTTTTCTACTGGAACAACGAACTGCACGCCGTCCGTCTGGGACCGTGGAAACTTCATTTTCCGCATCCGTATCGGTCGGTGGAGAAGCCGGGCGCCGGCGGCGTTCCCGGCAAATCCGTGGAGAAACGAACCGAACTGGAGCTGTACGATCTGGTGCACGATCTGGGCGAACAGGCCAATGTCGCCGCCGACCATCCGGAGATTGTCTCGCAGCTTTCCAAGATTGCCGACGCGATGCGCCAGACCGATCTTGGCGATTCGCTGCAAAACCTGGCTGGCAAACGCGTGCGGCCGGTGGGGCGATTGCCGGACTGACGGCCGGGCGGAATCCTGGCGGGTCATGTCTTCTCGGGCTATTTTGCCGGGCACTTGGTCCGGCCCCGCCCCGAATCCCCTGTTTTCTTGATTGATTCTTGACATGGGAATTCTTTCTGGACGATGATAAGGATCATGCGGTTTCACTGCGAACATCGCCCGATTGCGACTACGCGCAGGCGGCATTGGCCTTGGGTCGCGGCATTGTGGGTCGGCGCGCTCTCGTTGGCGGCGTCTCCTCTCGCGGCCCAGTCGAACAGCATGTTCGGCAGTAACAGCGTCTCGAATCGCGGTTCGTCAGCTTCCGGAGCCAGCGGATTCGGCGGTTCGGGCTTCGGCTCCCAAGGGAGCAGCTTCGGCTCCAGCGGATTCGGAGGCCTGGGTGGCAGCGGCGGCCTGGGGGGTTTGGGCGATGGGGGTGTTGGCGGGGCTGGCGGAAACCGTGGCGGCACGGGATTTGGCAACTCAGGCTCCGGCTCTGGGAACAATCAGGGGGCGAATCAGGCCGGATTTGTCGGTCGAAACGTCAATCCCAACCAGTTCATCGGCTTGAACACGCTCACCGGCGGCAACCAGGGACAGTTGAACAATGGACGCCAAAACCTCCTCGGCGCATTGGGAAACCGCAATGCGAATCTCTCGGGGCAGCAGAATCTCAACCCGACGAACTCCGGACAGAATCAGCCCACGCCCTTGCGCGCCCGGCAGAAGATCGCATTCGAGTATTCCAAACCGCAGCCGGCCGCCATTCACTCCGCCGTGCAATTGCGGCTCGGAAAATTCTCCTCGCGGAATGCCTTGCTGAAGAACATCACCGTCTCGGTGGACGACCGCGGCGTCGCGGTCCTGCACGGCGACGCCGGCTCAGCTTCCACCGCGCGGCTGGCAGAAAATCTCGTCCGGCAGGAACCGGGGGTCAAGTCGGTGCGCAGCGAACTCACCTACCCGGCAATCGCCGAGGAATAGGCGGTTCCGCCCGCGAGCCCCGTCGAAGGTTGTTCCGCCGGCCGAAGGTCTTTCCGTCAGCGTCAGCCTCATCCCGATCCACGGACTCATACCAATCGCAACAATTAACAGCGTGTCAAGATTTCACCAAAGCCTGGCGTTGGCAACGCCGGGACCTATTGGGGAAGCTCTGTTGTTTTCTGGGATTCGTCTCAGCATCATTAAAAATGAACCTCGCTGGTTGAGTCACCACAGGCAATTGACTGCGGCTGGCCGAAAGGAATACGATCCGGTTCTGGCGCGTCCATCGAGGCTGATCTTCCTTCGACGCGAGAATCTTTGAGGGCTCCCTGGAGCGATTGTTGTATGAGACCTGCCACGCCATGGCCCGATCTTCGACAGCGGACGCTGTTTTTCCGTCAATGGAGTTTTCGGCGCGTCGGAATCGCTGCTGGCGTGCTGATCGCCTGCGGGGTCATTTCTTCAGCGGCGACATCCGCCGCGGAGCCGCCGGATTTCGTCCACCAGATTGCGCCGGTGCTGCGCGCCCAATGCGGCAAGTGTCACCTGGGAGCCAGCCAGAAGGGGGGATTCAGCCTCAACACGCGGCAAGCCCTGCTGGCGGGGGGCGAGGAAGGAAAAGCCGTCATTTCCGGACGCAGCGAAGACAGTCCGCTCATTTCACGAGTGACATCACAAGACCCCGATTTTCAAATGCCGCCGGAAGGCCCCAGGCTTTCAGGCAAGCAGGTGCAATTGCTGAAAGCGTGGATCGATGCCGGGGTCGCCTGGGATGAAGACTTCGTCTTTCAGCCGCCCAGCTATGAGCCGCCGCTCAAACCGCGCCGTCCGGAGTTGCCGCCGCCGCAAGACGGCCGCAATCATCCGATTGACCGTCTTCTCGATGTGGGCGTCGCTCGGGACGAGCGGCCGAAGCCCTTGGACGATGCCGCGTTTGCACGGCGTTCGTCATTGGATTTGACGGGCTTGCTGCCGGACGTTGAACGACTGCAATCGTTCCTCCGAGACAGCGGGCCCGATCGCCGCGAACGCTGGATCCGGGGGCTGCTCGCCGCGGAGACCGATTACGCCGAGCATTGGCTGACGTTCTGGAACGACTTGCTGCGGAACGATTATGGCGGAACGGGCTTCATCACGGGCGGCCGCAAGCAGATCAGCAAATGGCTCTACCAGTCCCTGGTGAACAACAAACCGTATGATGCCATGGTGCGCGAATTGATCGCGCCCACCGCGGAGTCGGCGGGGTTCAGTGAAGGGATTCGCTGGCGGGGGAATGTGAGCGCCGGCCAGACCGTCGAAATTCAATTCGCGCAATCGGTTGGCCAGGCGTTCCTGGGCATCAACCTGAAGTGCGCCTCGTGCCACGACAGCTTTATCGACCGTTGGAAGCTGACCGACGCCTACGGACTGGCGGCGATCTATGCGGGGACGCCGCTGACGATCCATCGTTGCGACGTTTCGCTCGGCCGGAATGCCGAGCCGAAATGGATGTTTCCCGAATTGGGCCAGGTCGCCGCCACGGAACCTCAGCCGGAACGGCTCCGGCAACTTGCCGCGCTGATGACGCATCCCGAAAACGGACGCGTTCCGCGCACGATCGTGAACCGGCTCTGGCACCGGCTGATGGGCCATGGCATCGTCCATCCGGTGGATGCCATGCAGACTGAGCCCTGGAATGCCGACCTGCTCGATTTTCTGGCGGCGGATTTCGCCGAGCATCATTACGACCTGAAACACACGTTGACGCTGATCGCCACGTCGCAAGCCTACCAATCGCAGGCTGAGATTCTCGATGGCCAGCGCGAACCGCAGCCGTATGCGTACCGCGGCCCCAGGGCCAAGCGGATGACGGCGGAGCAATTCGTTGACGCCGTCTGGCAAATTACGGGGACGGCTCCGTCGAGGTTCGACGCGCCTGTCATCCGCGGCAAGGTCGACGATCGGCTCCAGGGCGCCGCCCAGTTGACCGGGCAATGGGTCTGGTCGCGGAAGGATGCGTCATCGAACGTCCCTGCGGCTGGGGAAACCTGCACGATCCGTCGCAAGTTTACGTTGCCGGCCGCTCCCCTCAGGGCCGGGGCCGTGGTGTCGTGCGACAATTCGTGCGAATGCTTCGTCAACGGTCAGAAAGTGCTGACCTCGGACAATTGGGAGGCCCCCGAGAGCGCTGCGCTCGAAACGCGGCTGCGGGCCGGTGAGAACGAAATCGTCATCGCCGGGAAAAATGGCGGGACCGGCCCGAATCCGGCCGCGATCTTCTGCGAGCTGCTGATCCAACTGCCGGACGGAACCACGCAGGCCATCGCGACGGACGCCTCTTGGGAATGGACGGCGGCCAAGCCGAAAGGCGACGGGAAATTCGCCCAGGAACCGAGCGATTGGGCGCCGGCCGTTCCGGCCGCGAATCAGCAGGTGTGGTCGTCCCGATTGGGAAAAGAATTGCTGCGGCAGTTGAATCACGTCGTGTTTGAGCCGCCGCGGATGGTACGGGCTGCGTTGTTGAAGAGCGATTTTCTGCAACGGACATTGGGCCGTCCGAATCGCGACCAGATCGTGACGTCGCGGCCGAATGAGCTGAGCACGCTGGAAGCGATCGATCTGAATAATGCCCAAGGTCTGGCCGACAGCCTGGCGCGAGGCGCCGGGCACCTGCTGGCGAGGTTCGGCGCCGATCCGGGCGTGATAACGGACTCGCTGTACCTGGCGCTCTTGTCGCGAGAACCGACGACCGACGAGCGCGCCTTCGCCGTGGAATCGCTCGGCGCGCAAGCCACCCCACAGGGCGTCCAAGACTTGCTGTGGGCGATCCTGCTGCAGCCGGAGTTTCAATTGGTGCGGTAATCGTTCCGTCGACAATTCGAGCCAGCGAGAGGTAGAGCCAATGAAGACCGTGCCGTCCCAGACCGAACAGGAATCCATTGTCCGGCGAGATTTTCTCAAGCAGTTGGCCTTGGGCGGGGCCGCGGCGCTCGCGGCCCGGGAACCCCGGCTTCTGGGCGCCGAAGCGCTGGAGCATCCGCGCCCGACGGCGGACGCCTGCATTCTGCTCTGGATGGGAGGCGGGATGGCGGCCCCGGACACGTTCGACCCGAAGCATTACGTCCCCTTTGAAGTCGGCGTGCCCGTCAAGGAGATCGGCAGCACGTTTCCCGCGATGAAAACGGTCGTCGACAACATTCAGATCACGCAAGGGTTCGATCACATCGCGAACGTGATGGATCGTGCGACGCTGATTCGCTCGCATGTTCTGCCGGACCTGGGCAGCATTCTGCATTCGCGCCATCAATACCATTGGCATACGGGCTATGTGCCGCCGCAGACGGTCGCCTGCCCTCACCTGGGAGCCTGGATGGCGCGGGTGCTGGGGCCGAACAATCCGGTCATGCCGCCGTTCATTACGATTGGCCAGCGGCTGGAAGGGGTTGGCGAATCGGAGGAGTTGAAAGCCTTCACGACGGCCGGGTTTTTCGGCAGCGAATTCGGACCGATGGTGCTGCCCTATCCCGAGCAGGCCGCGCAGTCGGTCCGACCGCCGAAAGGGATGGAACCGGGCCGATTCGAGAATCGGCAACGGCTCTATCGGAAACTCCTGGGCGGTTCTCCGCTGAAAGACCGGGCGAGCGACTTCCAGCAGCAGTCGTATCTCCGCGCCCTGGACAACGCGCATCGTCTGTTGAGTTCCAAAGACCGCGCGGCGTTTGACCTCGAACTCGAGCCCAAAGAGTCGGCCCAGGCTTACGGTCCTTCGCGGTTCGGCCAGGGTTGTCTGTTGGCCCGCAGGCTGGTTGAAGCCGGGGCAAGATTCATTGAAGTCACCACCGAGTATGTTCCGTTTTTGAACTGGGACACGCACGCCAACGGCCATGAAACGCTGGTCCGCATGAAGCAGGAAATCGACCAGCCGATCGCCCGGCTGATCCTGGACCTGGAAGCACGCGGGTTGTTGAACCGAACGCTGGTCATTCTCGCCAGTGAATTCAGCCGAGACATGATCATGGAAGGAAAACCCGGCTCCAACGCCGGGGACCAGACGACGTTTCCCGTCGAGAAACTGGCCGAGATGAAGCACTACGGCCAGCATCGCCACTTCACCGGCGCGTCCAATGTCGTGCTGTTCGGCGGGGGGATGAAGAGAGGATCTTTGTATGGCGCCTCGGCCGTCGAGCGCCCGTTCGTCGCCGTGGAAAACCCGCTGAGCGTTCGCGACCTTCACGCCACGATTTTCACCGCCATGGGCGTCAGCCCGAATACAGCGTTCGACGTGGAAGGCCGGCCGTTCTATCCGACGGAAGACGGACAGGGCCAAGCCGTGCGCGAACTGTTCGCGTAGGGGCGAGGCTTTGACGAGGCCCACCCTACGACTGTCTATCCGCTGAACACCCGGCGTTGAGATCATCCCGAAAGCACCAGGTCCGCGCGTTCACGGCATCCATCGGCCAGGATCTCCAAAGAGTTGAGCCGGTCGTTCGTCAGCGCACGGTGACGGGCTTCCTCCATCGTCGGCGAGATGCCGCACGCGAGGTGCCTTAACGTCAGGCGTTCGGTTGCACGTTCGAGGTCGCAGTCCAGAAAGACGCGCAGATCGAACAAGTCCTCCAGCCGCCAATCGCGAATCAGGACATAAATTCCCTCGACGATGACGAGCGGCACCGCCGGCGTCACACAGATCACGCCCGGTTTGGGATCCTTCTCGGCATGATCAAAGGCCGGAAACACGCCCGTGCGTGTCTGCTTCAGCCGTTCCAGGTCGTGGCGAAAGCTCTCGGCATCAAACGTGTATTGTGCACCACGGCGTCGCATACCCTCGGCGTCCAGCCGGCTTCGCGGGATGTGGTAGCCGTCCATCGGCACCACCATGGCGTCGGGCCGGCGGCGGCGGAAAACGTCGCACAGCGTCGTCTTCCCGGAGCCGGGAATGCCCGCGATCGCGATCAGGTAGACGTCTGGCCGCTGTTGCAGGGCCGCCAGCACGGCCTGTACGCGGATCGCCGCCGCGGCCGCCGGAACAGACAGGACTGTCGGATCATCCTCTGCCATGTCACGCGCCTCCGATCCATCGGCCGTGCCTGAGCTTGTCGAGCAGCACGGCTCCGAGAATCACACAACCCAGCACGACCTTTTGCGTGTAACTTTCGATATTCGTCAGGTTCATTCCGTTCTGAATGACGGCAATCGTGAAGGCACCGATCAGTGTGCCGAACATTTTTCCTTCCCCGCCCGAAAGGCTGGTCCCGCCGACGACGACCGCCGCAATGACATACAGTTCGTACATGTTGCCGTACGTGGCCGATCCGCTCTTAAGCTGCGAAGCCATGATCACCCCGCCGAGGCCCGCCAGCAGGGCGCTGGCAATGTAGGCGAACATCAGCACGCGAAACACCGGCACGCCGGACAGCCGGGCCGCCTCGCGGTTCCCGCCAACCGCGTAGAGGTAGCGTCCCAGCCGCATCCGTGACATCACAACATGAGCGCACGCATACAAGACGATCATCAACAGCACGGCATTCGGAATCTCTCCCAGCCCGGAGCCTCGTCCGAGCCAGACAAACGAATCCGGAAGCTGGTAGATCGACTGCCCCTCGGCCAGGAGGTAAGCCAGCCCGCTTCCGACCAGCATCATCGCCAGGGTAACGATGAACGGGGGAATCCCGAAGACGGTGATCATCCCGCCGGAAAACGCACCGACGAGGCCGCAGCACAGCACGGCGGCCAGGCAGGACAGCGTCATGCCCGCGGCGGAAGCCTGCTCGGCTCCCGCGCAGTCGCGAATGAATCGCGCGGCCAGCACGGCCGACAAGGCGATCAGGCTGCCGACCGAAAGATCGATCCCTCCGGTGATGATGACCATCGTCATCCCGATCGCGAGAATGGCGATCACGGCAATCTGATTCGCGATGTTGACCAGGTTCTCCGGCTTCAGAAAGTTCGGCCATTTTCCGGCGGCCGGATGCACCAGTTGCGGATTTCCGAGCGAAGGAAAGTCGCTGTTCAAATCGGAAAACACGAGCCACGACGCCGTGGTGCGCGTGCAGGCGACGGCATCCAGCGATTCACCGGCGTCGGCGATTTTCTGAAGGGCTTCGCGCGCGTCTTTCGGTTCGCCCGTCACGACGGCCAGAACGTTCGCGCTTCCACCGGCCAGGGCTTCCCGGAGCTTCGACGCAAACAATGTTTCTTCCGCTTGATCCCGCGCGACAATGATCAAGCGCGGAGTCTGGCCAAAATCTTTCCGGAGCGCCGCCGCCACCTGGCTTGCCGCCGATTCACCGGTCGGAGACTGCTCGCTCAGCGTCGCGGCGCTGAAGAATGCGCACAAGAGCGCCAGCACGAAGATCATGCCGTAGTCCGTGAGAAACCGCGAAAGATGGCGAGACATGTGCGTCCTGAATTCAAGCGATGGCGAATTGCAGTATCTGTTCCTGCGTGGCGCGGCGCGCATCGGCGATCTCACCCGTCACGCGGCCGTCGTGGAGCACCAGAATCCTGTCGGCCATTCCCAGCACTTCCGGCAGTTCGGAACTGATCATGAGAATTGCCTTCCCTTGCGCCGCGAGTTCATTCATCAGCAGGTAGAATTCGTATTTCGTTCCCACGTCGATGCCGCGCGTCGGCTCGTCGAAGATCAGCACGTCGCAATTCCGGGCCAGCCATTTCGCCAGTACGACTTTCTGCTGATTACCGCCCGACAGCGTGCCCGACCGTTGTTCACTGCTGCTCACCTTGATCCGCAGCCTGGCGACGGATTCCGCGCAGGTCTCTTTTTCACGGCGAAGCCGCACGAATCCCCCGCGTGACAGCCAATTTAAGTTCGGCAGGCCGAAGTTTTCCCGGACCGAATGGCCCAGCACGAGCCCTTGCAGTTTGCGATCTTCGGTGAGCAACCCGATGCCTGCCGCGATGGCGTCGCGCGGCGACCGAATCGCCAGCAATCGGCCGTCGAGCCGGATTTCGCCTGAATCGCGCGGGTCGGCTCCGAAGATCAGCCGGACGGTCTCCGTTCGGCCGGCGCCGACCAGTCCGGTCAACGCGAGGATCTCGCCTTGCCGGACCGAAAACGACACGCCTTGCACCGCGCGTCCTCGCCTGAGGCCGGTCACTTCCAGCCGCGTCGGACCAGGCGTCGCTGTCCGTTTCGGAAACTCGTCGCTCAATTCGCGGCCGACCATCATGGCGATCAGTTCTTCCCGCGTGACGTTCGAGATCGGCCGCTCGCCGATGTTTGTGCCGTCGCGAAGCACCGTCACCCGGTCGGCCACAGAGAAGATTTCCTCCAGCCGATGACTGATGTAGACTACGCCGATCCCTTGCCGCTGCATCTCCCGGATGATGACGTACAGCCGCTCGACCTCGCGCGCGGTGAGTGCCGCGGTCGGTTCGTCCATGACGATGATCTTCGCCTGGCAGGCGAGCGCCTTGGCAATCTCGACAAGCTGCTGCTGGGCGACGGTCAATCTTCGGCAGGGCGTATCAAGATCGACCGCAGCGCCGAGGCGCTGAAAGATCTCGGCCGTCTGCCGGCGTTCCTGCGCCTGCGAGACGAAACCCCATCGGGCCGGTTCTTGTCCCAGGAAGATGTTCTCGACGGCCGTCAGCCCGGGAATGAGATTAAATTCCTGATAGATGACGGCGATTCCGGCACGGCGCGCGTCCTGAGGCGAGGCGAATTCCCGGAGCGTTCCGTCGATGGTGATCGTGCCGGCGTCGCTGCGAATCGCCCCGCCGAGCACTTTCATCAGCGTGCTTTTTCCGGCGCCGTTTTCGCCGAGCAAGGCCAGAACTTCGCCAGCGTGGAGCGAAACGTCGACGCCGCGCAGCGCCTGCACTCCGGGGAAAGTCTTCACGATCCCGCGCATTCCCAACAGCGGCACAGGCGACGGTACAATCGTGGTCATTGTTCCAGCGCCTGTTCCAAGGCGCGCCACATCTCGGCCGCATTGCGCTGCAGCCGCGTGCGCGTCGGATTGCCGGCGGCGCCCTGCGACATCGAACCGACCAGTCCGTGCAAAAAGTTCCACGGTCCGCTCATGAGGGCCTTTGCTGAATGCCGGGACGAGCGCCCTAATGCCGGCGCTCACTTGAGTTCGGGATCCGCCTCCGCATCCGCCTTGCGATACAGGCTGGTGGGGATCAGCAGTTGCGCCGGGAGCGTCTCTCCCTTGGAATGTTTCACGATCGCCGCGACGATTTCCACCCCCATCTTGTCGGGAAACTGAATCGGATCGGCGTAGATCTTGCCTTCCTTGATCGCCTGCTTGCCTTCCGGCTGGCCGTCGAAACCCACGATGATCACCTGGTCTTCCTTGCCGGCCTTCTCCAGCGCGGCTCGGGCGCCGAGCGCGGCAGGGTCGTTGATCGCGAAAATGCCTCGCAGATCGGGATGAGCCTGGAGCGAATCTTCGGCGGCCTTGTAGCCGATGTCTTTCGCTCCGCCGCTTTCCAGTTCGGTCACCAGGTCGATCTTCGAGGCGGCAGTCTGGTTATGTTCGTCGATGACTTCTCGAAACCCCTTGACGCGGAGCAGGCACGATTCCGCCTGCTTGAAGTGCAGAATGGCGACCTTGCCTCCCTGTTCGCCGAGCGCTTCGATGATTGCGTGCCCCGCCTCCTTGCCGCCGCCGTAGTTGTCGGTCGCGACTTGCATCGCGATCTTCACGCCCGGTTCGTTGCAGGGAATGTCCACCGTGAAGACCGGAATCCCCGCTGCGTTCGCCTCCTGGATGACGGGAATGATCGACTTGGAATCGCACGGGCTGAGGACGATGGCGCTCACCTTTTTGACGATGAAATCCTTGATCTGGTTACTTTGCCGGGCGACGTCCTTGTCGCCGCTGACCACGATCGTCTCGTATCCCTGTTTCTTGCCCTCCGCGGTAATGTTGTCGCCAATGACCTTGAAAAACGGGTTATCGAGCGTCAACAGCGAAACGCCGATCGTTCCTTTGGAAGGAACAGGAACGGCTGCGGCGGTCTGCGATCCCGAGGGCGTGACGGCCTGCTCCGACTTGCCGCAGCCAGGCAGGCAGCACAATGCACCCATCAGCAAAAACCAAACGGTGATCTTCATGGTGATTTCCGATTCTGGAAAGGTTGTCCGTTGAACGAAAAGTGTCCGGACCACCGGCGGCTGGAGTCGTCTCGCCCCACACCCCAAGCACGATCCTGTTTCCGTGTGCGGTTTGCAACCAAACGCCGGGCGGGGCTTTTTTCAAGTAGGGTGCGGTCGAGGCGTTGCGAGGCCCACCGACTTGCTTGTTTGAAATCCATTCGGTGGGCCTCGCGAAGCGCTCGACCCACCCTACGGCTGTCCTTTTATCAAAAAGGCTTTCGATGTGCGTCATTTCGCCGGTCTGAGCGGCGGGACGTCGCCCTGGGCGAACGGCCAGTCGGCCGGGGTGTAGGCGAATTCCAATTGCGGCGTGTCGAAGCGGCGGCTGTCGTCGGCCCAACTGTGCAGGGCCGCGTCAAGGATGCCCGTCGTCAGGAGGGTGCGCTCCGCAGGGTACGACGGTTTCCCGGTCTGGATCATGTGATCCACGGCCCGTAAGAGATGCTCGAAGTGAGCAAACGGCGGCCCGTCTTGACCGTAATAGGACACGGCGAACGGCTTCTCCCGGCCGCGAATCGAGACGCCGCACGTGAACGCGTGCGTGAAGCCGGTCCCCATGGCGATGGTCCCTTTCGTGCCGTCCTTGTAATCGATCAGAAAGTAGACGGCGTCTTTAGCCAGTTCTTTGGGCCGCGGCTGCGTGCCGGCATACGGTGTCGGCGAATGAGCGACGACAGTATCAAACAGCGCCTTCGACCAGCGGCCGTCCTGTTCCGCCTGGCGGATGCCGTCGCCTTGCACGGCCTGCACCGCTTTCACGCCGGTCTCGCCCCCCTTTCGGCGTTCCATCAGGCATTGCAGACCTTCCACCGTGTGGAAGCCGTAATGTTCCAGGCCGCCGAATCCCAGGGCAATTCCTTCGGTGATTTCCGAACCGAGGGGAATCGTCTCGGACGGTTTGCGCCACATCATGGGGACCGACGAACCGGCCATGAACGGAATCTTCATGGTCACGGCTGTGTCATACATGGACTTGGCGTCGCTCCAATAGGCGGAGAGATGCTTGTCGTTGAACACGGGAACGACCTGGCCGCACTTTCGGAACGTCGCCGCCACGGCGTCGAAGAGCCGTCGACGGGGATACAACGTCTGCTGGGTTTTCGGGTCGCTGGGGTAATCGCCGTGTTCGCCGATGACAAGGACGCCGCCGACGGCAAGCTTCTCCGTGCCCAGCGTGAG
This sequence comes from uncultured Planctomycetaceae bacterium, assembly GCA_964388415.1. Lineage (GTDB taxonomy): Bacteria > Planctomycetota > Planctomycetia > Planctomycetales > Planctomycetaceae > CAZDGB01. Next base: position 106,135 of record CAYMAO010000018.1, read on the forward strand.
GGCTTCCTCGATGGTTTTCGTGAGCCGGAAGCCGTGTTTTACCGCCAGCCCGGCGCTCAAGTCGTTGGCCGGCGACTGGTCGACGAACATCGAGACCAATTTCAGATTCGGCCCCGCGCCGCCGTCTTGCGCCCAGCCTTCCAGCACCTTGCCGATGATGACGTCGGCATGGGAATTGGTGCGGTAAACGGTGACGACCGCGGCAACCGGGATTTTTTCTACCGGGGGCTTGTCGGCCGCCCCAGCGCGCGGACTGAGACTGCCCGCGAGCGCCAAGCCGGCGGAACCCAGGGCGGATGTCTGTAAGAATTGGCGTCGAGAAGTCTGAGTCTCCATCGGAAATACTCGCGGCAAGACGAAGGGCGGGAGATTCTGGTCGGCGATACGTCTTCTTCCAGTCTGAGGCGGACAGAATAGCACAGGCGATCCCCGGAGAACACCGCCTGCAGGGGAAGATGTTGTAAGAAATCAGTGTGTCGTCCGTCCGAAATCTCGCGTGGGCGAAAAGATGCCGCGTGTAACCGGCGCACCCTTCTGGTAGGCTGGGATCACCCGAGGTGATCGACCGGAGGGTTCCTCAGTGCTTCTACTGAAAATTCATTTCTGAGAGACAAACGGTATGTCGCAGTCTGCCGCGTCGGCCAGTGCACTCAGTGACAGTGATGTGCAGGCGATCGACCGCCTGCGGGCGATCTACGCCGAATTGAAGACGGAACTCGGCCGGGTGATTGTCGGCCAGCATGACGTCATCGAACGGCTGTCGATCTGCCTGTTCGCCCGGGGACATGCCCTGCTGATGGGCGTTCCCGGCCTGGCGAAGACGCTGCTGGTCAGCAAGCTGTCGGAAACGATGTCGCTGAAGTTCAGTCGCATCCAGTTCACGCCCGACCTGATGCCGATGGACATCACCGGCACCGACATTCTGCAAGACACGGCGAGCGGCCGGAGGGAATTCGAGTTTGTCCAGGGCCCGATCTTCGCCAACATCATCCTGTCGGACGAAATCAACCGCGCCCCGCCGAAAACGCAGGCCGCCATGCTGGAGGCCATGCAGGAACAGAAGGTGACGGTGGACGGCAACATGTTCAAACTGGCGTCGCCGTTCC
>CAYMAO010000019.1:0-100154 GCA_964388415.1 uncultured Planctomycetaceae bacterium
CGCGGCTCGCGCCGGCCGCCGCAACAAAAAACAGGGTTTCACCACGGGCTGCTAGCACCGTGATCATCAAGCCGCCAAAAGGTGTGTCGGCTGGCGTAGTCCGACAGTGAATTCCGAGGGGGGTGAAGCGAGTGGCCGCAAGTGCTGATCGGCGTAAAGTTTTGATAACCGGGGGTGTTCTCTCAGTTATCATGATCGCAATGGCTGTTCTTGGAGTCTGGATTTTTGTTCGCGGCGGGACGCCGCCGATCATCCAGGCCGTCAGGCAACGTGATCACACCCATGTGGATGAGCTGCTGGCAAAAAAAGTAGATGTCAACTCGCAAGACTCGAAGGGTAAGACCGCTTTGCACACGGCCATCGACTTGTCTCACAAGGGTATTTACCGGAAACTGCTGGAAAATGGTGCCGATCCAAACATCTGTGACAGCGTCGGCACGTCGGTCGTCCATCTGGCGGCTGAGCAGTCTGATAGCTTCTGGCTTCAAGAAGCCTTAGAGCACGGTGGTGATCCTAATCGATTGAATGAGGGCAGCTCATTTGCTCCTGGAAGGACACCGTTGTTTTATGCGATCAGTTACCGGCAATCTGAGAGTGGAGTTTTATTGATCAATGCGGGGGCTGATGTAAATTGTAAAGATGGACATGGTGAAACGCCTTTATTCTTCGCTATGGGTGCCGGAATGTACGACTTGATGGTAGCCATGATAGAAGTAGGCGCCGATCCGACAGCGAAACTCGGCCATGATCAGAGTGTAACGCTCTTGGATCTTTGGAAATTCGACGAAGATTATGAGTCTCTTGTTTCGCACGAGAAACGCGAGTCGTATCGGAAGCTGAGGGCGATTCTGATTGAAAAGGGATTTCTGAGCGCAGAGTGACCGTCCTGAATAAAATCCCTGTCGGGGGTTTGAGGCGGCCGACGATTGGAAACCGTTCTGTAAACAACCCGCGTCCGATTTCTCCGTGCACGAGGCACCACGATGTTCTCACCCACCATCGGCCGATTCATCACCGAAGACCCTATCGGCCTCGACGGCGGCGACTCGAATCTCTACCGATATGTCGGCAATGATCCGATCAACCGGGTCGACCCGAGCGGTTTGGATTTCAATGCCCATTTGTACCAGTGGGAATCGAGCATTTACTCGAACACCGGACTCTTTCAAGACACCTACGTTGGGAGGTTAGACGGAAGAGACGTGGTACGTGATTTCGGCGCAGGTGTTACGTTCTCAGTAGATTGGGCTGCATTGCGGACTTTCGCCGATCTGTTTTGGGAAACCGCACCGCCGAATTCTGGTTGGGGCCCAGTCCGTTCATGGGGCGCAGAAAACTGGAATTTGTACTTTGCAAGATACGGAACGCGGAGGGAAGCAGCAGACCCCTATGCCGGCCGTTTTCCAAGTCCGCAGACGTCACCTCGACCTGCGAGTCCCCTGAACGAGTATATTGCTAGACGTCAGCGAGAAGCCGATGAACGGGAAGCCATACGACGTCGAAAACAATCGGAACGGCTGTTGGCTCAGGCGACAGAGGAAGTCCTCGCCCGTCGCGTGCAGCCAACGGATGACTATTCGACACCAGTCCTAATGCCAGATGGGAGCGTCAGGAAAGTCAGTCCTTTCCTCGACGAGAAATGCGCCAAGCAAATCCAAGAGGGAAATCCTGGGTGTCAAACCTTTGAGTGGGGAAGCGAGGAACCGCTCGAAGGCGGGATGGTAGCTGCAGCAGTCACTCCGCAAAAGCTGGCGGCGCTCATTCGCGGTCGATATTTTGCCTTGCTCAAGAAAGAAAATCTGGAGAATGACGCACTCGAATTTCAGCTCAGCATCATTTTCGATACGTACTACGATGTGTTTGACATTGGAAAATCCTGTTATGAAGGCGACTTTCGATCAGCCGGGATATCAACCGTATTTTTGGCTGTGCCAGTCGTTTCCGGTCATTTTATCGGGAAGTTTGCAAAGAAGGCTCTGCATGCCGACATCGATGTACTTGCCGATGCCGCAAAGACAGGGCCGAGTTGTCCCAAGGCAAGGGTAGAAGTCCGAACCCTCGGGTATAATTCAGGCGAAACTCCAAAACTTGGATATATCAAGCCCGACGGAAATCTGCTCGGGGTAGGAGTTGGGCAGTGGACATCACCTGATGGAAAGCTCACGGTGCCGGAATTGCCTACTGCTGGACAGCTTCTTTCCTCGGACGAGATTCCGATCGCGGAGAATTATTTAGAGAAGATTTCGGAGCATTTCGACTGGGTGGAATTCGCCCTGGCCAAGAAACTCATTAATGGCAAAGAGCGAACGGTTTTGGTGTCAGGGCCGCCAGGAAGTTGCAATACTTTGGGCAAGCAATCTGATGAAGTTCTGTCTGGGACTTACGTGCATTCGCATCCGCCTGGCGCTGACACATACAACGCATCCGATAATGATCGGAGAACTTTGATTGAATTCGGGAAATCTGAGGGGTTTATTTGCGTTCCCGAAGGGTATTGGTTTCGGTATACACCCACATGTCGAAACACTTTCGAGGGAAAGAAGATTCCGAAACCTCCCATGTAGGCATTTTCAATATCGAGGTTAGTCACATGTTTTTCAAGCAGAATGATCCTCGCCGTTACAGGCTTTACCGCAACCCAAGTTTTCCTTCTCCATACAATGAGCGGATCATTGTATGGGATATTTATTTCGGCAGCCCATGCGATGAAGATGATGAGTGGAGCGATAAGACGATCAAATGGCTTCTTGACAACGGCGTGGAAGTCATCGAGAAGAAAGACCTGCCGCCGATTCCCGATTCTGTTGACAGGTATATGGAAGAAATTGTCGAGAAAGGACTCCCGCTGGAGGAAGAAATTCGCCTTGTAAACGAGTATTCCGCATGGCGAAGACGTAAGTATAGCGAAGCGGATTTGCCATAAGCAGCCGGTAAATCCCGGACACCCGTTCCAGAGTGCAATCGGGTGTACACCTTGCGGAGCCAGCGGAGTATCCGTCAGACCGATTTTGCGGGCTGGGCATTTGGACTCGGCGGTGATTGGTCATGGAAGGAATTTCCGATGTTTCTTCCGGCAGATTACACGACAGCTCGCGATTCTCAACTCGGCGGCGGCGAGATCACGATCCACACCTTGGGCGACAGTCATTGCCAAGCGGGGTTTGCGGCGGTTTCGGTCTCGGGGGTGCGGGTGGTTTGTCATCATGTCGGGGCGAAGCTGATGCATTCGGTGGCGCGGGACGGGTTGTGGATCGATTTTCCCTTGCGGAAGAAAAAAGGGGACAGGTCCATTTAATTCATCGTCCTGGCGAATTCCGGGGGCGGCCCCGGGAACGGAGCGTCGATTCCAGGCCGAGCAGGTTGGCAGTTCGCCGGGTGCCATGCCCACGGTTTTACGTGGGCATGTGAATCTGGACGTCAACAGTGAATCTCACATGGCCACTCAAAACAGTGGCCATGTCACCCGCCCGCGCTTTGACAACCCGGTGTCACTCTCGGCGACGGTAAGAGTTTAGCCGACGTCGACGGTCTTTGCCGCTTCCCTCTGAGCTAATTGCATTCCGCGACCAGCGGGCCGGCGAGTTCGTTCAGGAAGAACAATTTCCCCGCCTGCGTCGGCATGTAGGTGGATGGAATCCACGACGTCGGTTCGTGGCGCAGCGTCATCCACAACGACAGGCCTTGCCACATCATGCCGCGGCCTAAAGCACCATCCGCGCCGCCGATGATTTTGTCGGCTTGAAGAAATAATCCCGGGCCGATGGTGTTGGCATACGCGGGAACGAGAGTCGTCCGGCTTTTGAAGCTGGTGATGGCGTTCTGCTCGATTGTCAATGGGTGCAGCTTCGCGCCGAATCGATGCGTCTGTTTCTTCCACTCGGCCTCGGTCTTGAACTCCCCGGCGAAATGGGGCTCCCAGAAGGCGATGTGGCACACCCGGCCGATGCCAAACATCACGGCGAGCTTGCCTCCCTGGCTCTTGAGTTCACCGATTTTTTCGGCATACGTCGGCAACAACTTCTTCGTGGCAAAGTTTCGCTGTTTCTTCGGAATCGTGAGCTTGCCCAAGGGGCCGTACCATGCCTGCTCCATGGCATATTGAAAGGCCCCGGAATTCGTCGACGGCAGCGTATTCCCCTGGGCGTCGCTCCATTCGTCCATGTTGAAGCCGTGACAATGATCGCACGGCACGTTCCATTCCGTGAGGAAATAAATCGCCCAGCGGTACATTCCCATCGGCCCGACGGGGAGAATCATCGCCAGCGGATGCCCGGCGTCGCGGGCCTGCTTGATCGTCCAGGCGATTTCATGGCCCATCATCATGTCGAAATCGGCGACGGTGGAGCAGGGGACCGGCATGAAGTTCTTGTGCCACCACTTTTGCCTCACCGTGACGGTTTTCGGATCGTCATCGACGCAGGCGTCGATTTTCTTCAGGTTCCAACCGGTTGGGAAATAGTTCTCCATCAGCGAACCGGAGATCGTGGTCAGCAAGTTCATGGTCGGGAACCTCGACTGGGGGATTTTGTCTGAACTGTTTGTCTGAACTGAAGGTGCAGCAACGCACGTGACGAGTCAAGCGTGACATTTCTGATGAGGGGATGCCAGTCGATGAGGATTTGCCGTCATCGTGCAGAGGCAGCGACCCCGGTCATGGAAAATCTGGAGGCAAAACAACTCCAGGAATTAATGACACCTGACGATCGGCTACACGCCGCGATTTAATTACACAACATTTTTCCACAAAATGCTTTACGACGTTTTCAATGGGATTGAAGTCTCCAGAAATCAGGTGGAATCGCGGCCGAAACGGGCATCAATTCCTGATTTTTGATGCAATTGCGTGTAACCCGTGCAGAAAAATCAGCAAGTTATTTACAAGAGGGACTTGGCGCACCGATTTTTCGATTGGTAGAATCTGGTCGCATCAAAATATGCGGATTCATGCACGCACTGCGTTGCACAGAGATAGACGTTCAGTTTCAGTCGGCCTTTGTCAGAAATCGGCCTTCGTCAGTAACCTGTCACGTATTCGCCAGCCACGGAAACGGAGTTAACTCATGCTCGACCTGTTGTCCCCGAGGCGTAGCCGGAATTGCGAGGGATCCAGCCGCAGAGATTTTCTCAAGGTGGGTTCGCTGGGGTTGGGAGCGCTTTCGCTTCCGCAGTTGTTGAGATCCCGGGCGGCGGCCGCGGCGGAAGGCAGCCAGGTGAAAAACACCTCGGTGATCTGGCTGTGGCTGGGCGGTGGACCGACGCACGTTGAGACATTCGATCCTAAGATGACGGCCCCGTCGGAATATCGCAGCGTAACGGGCGAAGTCGCCACGAGTTTGGCGGGCGTCACGCTGGGCGGCACGTTGCCGAAAATTGCCCAGGTGGCCGACCGCATGGCGTTTGTCCGGTCGTTTGCCCATACCAACAGCGGGCACGGCGGCGGGACTCACTACGTGATGACGGGTTACGATGACCGCGCGATCGACAACGGCGGCCAGCCCTCGCGTCCGTCGGTGGGATCGATCGTGGCCCGCTCTCGCGGGGCGAACAATCCGGAAACGGGCATGCCGACCTATGTTCGCATGAACGGTATTACAGCCGATGGCCCGGCGTTCCTCGGGACGGCGTTCGGCCCGTTTGATCCAGGCGGCCAGGCACGCCGCAACATGTCGCTGGTCGTGAATTCCGGCCGGCTGGATGATCGTCGCGGCCTGCTCCGCGGCATCGATTCTCTGAATCGCGAAGTGGATCGCAGCCGCCTGATGGAAGGCCTGGATGCGTTCGAGCAGCAGGCCTTCAATCTCGTGCTCAGTCGTTCTCAACAGGCGTTCGACCTGAAATACGAAGATCCCCGCGTGGTGGAACGCTACGGCATGGGATTGGGCCAGCAGATGCTCACCGCCCGGCGGCTCTGCGAAGCAGGCTGCGGCTTTGTCACGATTCAGTACGGCAACTGGGACATGCACGGCCAGATCAAGCAGGCCATGGAACAGAACTCGCCGGCCGTGGACCAGGCGGTTTCGGCCTTGGTGGAAGACCTCAGCCAGCGTGGCTCCGATGAAAACATCCTGCTGGTCATCAGCGGTGAATTCGGCCGGACGCCCAAGGTCAATCAGGGGGCCGGTCGCGATCACTGGGCGCCGCTCAGTACGCTCGCTCTCGCGGGCGGCGGCTTGAACATGGGTCAGGTCGTCGGTGAATCGGCTGCCAAGGTCGATGTCCCGAAAACCACCCCGATCGGGCCGCAAGACCTGATGGCCACGATCTTCCATGTGCTCGGCATCGACGGTCGGTCCCAGTATGTGAACACCGCTGGGCGCCCGGTTTACATGATCGAAAACGGCAAGCCGATCGCCGAACTCGTCTGAGTTCTTCGAATCTGGCATTAAGAGTCATTGAGACCCTCTCTGGCAACGACATTTGCCGGAGAGGGTTTTTCGTTTTCACCGCACGATTACGGGGCACGCAGGAGAATCGCGTCGCACCAGTCGGCGTAGTCAGAGACGTCGCCGAATTCGCCGAATTCGACGCGCAGCGTCAATTGCTTCCCGCCGCGCAGGGAGACCGGCGGCACGGCCAGCGGTTCGGACAGCCCCGTGAGCCCCGGGCTTTTCCAGACCGTGCGATCATCCACCAGAACTGTGAACTGGACGTGGCCTTGTCCCTCGGCACAGTCGTCGATTCCCACGGTGGCACGAAATTCCCGGTCGGCAGGACTCAGAGCATACGTGATCGCTGTCTGGCTATGGACTCCCAGTCCGGTGGCGAATTCCCGGCCGCGCAGCTCCAAGGGGCCGTGCAGCACATTGCCATTCCTGGTCCATGCCCATTCGCCGCCCAGATACGGCGTATGACTCACACGCTCTGGCTTCAATTCTGACACAGGTTGGACCTGTTCGGAAAAGACCTGGCAACGGACGATCGCGTCGGCCGGCAGCACGGCGTCGACGCCGTAGGCGGTGGTGAAAAACAACTGGTCCTGATTCAGCCGAAATCGCGCTGCGGTCACCCGGCTGCCATCGGACAAGACCAGCAGGTAGCGCGGCGAAGCGGGCCGTTCCACGGCGATCAGTTGAGGGTTGAACCGGACCGCTGCGAGTTGTTCGCGGCGGATCGGGAGCAGGCCCGCATCGGTCTGAAACTTCGCGTTTTCCTGCGACAGGCCGGAGAACTCTCCGGAGACGCGATCGCCTGAGGCCAGCCAGGCTGCGTCGTTTTTCAGCGGTTCGGCGACGAGAGAACGAAAGAGTTTGCGACGGGCGGCAGCAGAGGGAGGCGTTTTCAGGCACATCGCCGTCACGCGTTCCAAGGGGATCGGCAGCACGTCTCGCGGGGGGAATCGCAGCCAGCGGAGAGTCAAGGTGTCGTCGTTCGCTGAGAGCGGTTCGCCGATCAAGCGATCCCCGTTCGACAGCCAGACGATCGACGTTCGCTGGCGCCAATCGGAAGGTTTTCCCTCCCGGCGGAGGGCGACGACGTCGGACCAGCGGACCGTGCGAGGCGGCGATCCGCCGAGCGTCAATTCGGTTTCCGATGCCGACTCCAGCAGGACGGTCTGGACGTCGCCGCGGACGGGTTCCAGGCGAAACTCCCTGTCGGCCGCTCCGACGAGTCTCGTCAGGCAGAGCAGCATTCCGACAGCGGAGAGTCGACGCAAGGAGGTCGTCATCAGCGTTGGAAGATCGGCAGGCAATTGTTGGGCATTTGCAGGATCAAGAGCGCCATCGCGGTGCCGTATTCGCTGTTGATCATCGAATCGGGCCAGGTTGCGTCGGGCATTTGTCGAGCCAGCAGTTCGTCGCGGATGGAAGGATACCACGTTCGCCAGTGATCTCCCCCCGCGTGCCACATGGCCTGGACGGCGTAGTAATGGCCATAGAAATAATGGCTTTCAAAACGCATCATATCGCCCAAAGGACGATGTCGCTCCAGGTATTTCAATCCGTTTTCGAACTCCTTGCCTTCATAAACGCCGGCGCTGGAAAGCGCGACCAATCCCGCCGCCGAGCGTGCGAATTCGCTGGACGGACGGATGGTCAACTGGTAGCGAAATCCCCCGTCGGCGTTCTGGCAACCTTTCACATAGTCCACGCACTGATCGACTGTCGCTTTGGGGACGGACAGCCCGCAGTTCCGGGCCGCCCGGAGTGCCATGATCTGGCAGACCGTCACCGAGATGTCGGCCTCGCGGCCGTCGGGGTCGTAGCGCCACCCCCCCTCTTTGTTCTGCGAATTTACAATCAATTGGACAGCCCCTTTGAGCGCCGGACGAATCTCATCCCGGGGGCTCATGCCATAAACTTCGGCGAGAAACAGCGTCGCGAACCCGTGGCCATACATCGGCCCGTGTCCGGCGCTGTCGGGCTGAATGATGTACCCGGATGGCTGGGCGCTCGCCAATATGAAGTCAACCGTCTGATCCACCGTCTGGCTGTAACGCCCGCGCCCGGGAGTTTGTCCCGCAGACAAAAACGCCATGCCGGCGAGAGACGCCACGGCGACGTTTCGTCGATAGCGGGATTCCGAACCGAACGAGCCTTCACGCCGCTGACGGGACGCCAGCACCGACAGACCGCGATCGATGGCCTGCTGCGTGGCCGGCGTGATCAGTTCCCGGGCGCTGAATTCGACCGACGTCTTGGACTTCGTCTGTGCCGAAACGGGCCCGCAGATAAAGGCCATCAGAAAAAATGCCAGCGCTGCGATGCCTGGTGTCCGCTTAGTACGGACTGACCGTTTCCAATGAGGGGTTCGTACGAACCATCGGCTGCACAGGGACGGGATTCTGCCACGCCGCTTGAATCGGGACAGCCGGGGCGATCGGCGAGACCAGCGGTCCACGAGGTGTCGGCCGGGCGGCAAGGGCCGAACCCGGTGCGCCCGGGGCCATCGACAGCAGCAGTCGCAGGTCGAAATCACGCCGCGTGTCACTCCGGGGAGCATCGAACGCCAACGGACGGGTTACGGTATCCGGCCCGGCGGACTCATTCGGAAACGGATCATGAAATTCATACAAGCGGGATTCGGTTCGCAGATCGCGCCGGCACAGACCTAAGAATTGCGGCACGCGCACGGAAGTGCAACCCTGCAAGCAGAGCGCCGCTAACCCGCACGCCAAGCCGAAACGCCTTCGGTCCACCCTCTGCATCCTTTCTTCGGGCAACCTCGTCAACCTTCACCGGCAGAGTCTGCCGCACCGGATTGTAGCGAATGCCGTTTGCCGCGAATAGACGGAAACGCGGGACACGCATCTCATTGGCAAGAAGGATGTTGTAACAATAATTTGCCGAGGCCATCATCGCCAACCCGCCGAATGCCGACCAGAATTGGCCCGCGAACCATCCTTGACATCCTGCGTCCAGTCCACGTAGGGTATGACGAGCACGGGAATTGCCAGTCCGTTCGGTGTGCGTTTCAAATCCGCAAACCGCAATCGACACTCCGAAATTCCCCGCCCCGCCCCCATCGTCTAGAGGCCTAGGATAGCAGATTCTCAGTCTGCGGACAGGGGTTCGAATCCCCTTGGGGGTAGTTGGCTTGTTGCAAGCCGCGCAATAAGCGCTGGCGGATGGGCGACCGTTGAATTTCGGCGTCGGATTGATCAGGCTTCCCTCGCGAATCTACGAGTTCTCAGGCTCAACGATGAAGGGGATCACATGCGGTTCATTTCGGCACTGATCGGCGGCATGATCGGCGGGTTGATTGGAGCCGGCATCTGGGCTGGCATTACGTATGCCACCAATTACGAAATCGGGTGGATCGCCTGGGGAGTGGGCTTTTTGGTCGGGGTCGGCGTGCGGATGGGGGCGCAAGAGTGGGATGGCGCGGCGCCGGGGATCTTGGCGGTGGTGCTGGCGCTGCTGGCAGTGGTCGGCGGGAAATATGCGGCCGCTTCTCTAATGGTTTCCGGGATCGGAGCGGACCTGGCCGTCAAGGTCACAGAGGCTGATGTCAAAGAGTCGATGTGCTTCGACATCGCGAAAGAAAGGATGGCAAGCGTCCCGCCGTTGCAATGGCCGCCGGGAAAGAACCTGGAGACGGCAAATTCGATTGCCGATTTTCCGGCGGATGTGCAGCAGGAGGTTGTCAAACGCTGGACGGCTTTGTCCCCGGCGGAGCAGGTCCAGCGGATTGCCGATCAAAAAAAGCAGATGGAAGAAATTCATAAAATGCTGAGCGGGGCAATTCAGGGCATGGCATTCCAACACAGCTTCGGCCCGATGGACATCCTCTTTTTCCTGCTGGCTGCGTTCACGGCGTTTAAGCTGGGATCGGGAGCGGCAGGGGATGAGGATTGATCGCGAGGCGACTGCCGGCCCGCATGCTCAAAACCTCCGGACGGAATACGGCGCCGGGTCGATGTGCGGCGGTTCGCCGGCGATGAGTTCGGCGATCAGTTTTCCGGTTGCCGGGGCCATGCTTAAGCCCAGCATGTTGTGTCCGGCGGCGAGGAAGACATTTGCTTTGCCCGGCAGACGGTCGATGATCGGCAGGCTGTCGCAGGTCATCGGTCGCCAGCCGGTCCATTGTTCGATCACGGGGTCGCCAAAGGGCTCTTTCAGGAACGGTTCGGCGCCGCGCCGTAAGAGTTCCAGCCGCTCGGGCGGGATCGAATCATCGTACCCGGCGAATTCCATGATCGATCCCAAGCGGTAGCCGGTGAGCATCGGCGTCACGGCGACGCGGTATTCCGGGAACATCAATGGGATCTCCGGACAGATCGTCGGCCGGGCCATCGTCAGCGAGTAGCCTTTGCCGGGCTGGATCGGGATGCGGCAGCCCAATTCGCGCGAAAGCCGCGGCGTCAACGCTCCGGCGGCGATGACGAACCGGTCGGCCGGTATCTCCCCGAGCGAGGTCTTCGCGGCGACGGGCCGGCCGTTTGAGTTCAAAAAACCCTGAAAGACACAGCGTTCCCGGACGATCACGCCCCGGTTTTCCAACTCCGTTCGCCACGATTTCAATAAGACGTCTGGACGCAGGTGGGCGTCGTGTTCGTAATACCACCCGCCGGCGAGACCGGGCTTCAGAGCCGGTTCCAGTTCGCGGACGGCGTCGCCATCGATCCTCCGGGCCGGCTCGTGAAAATGCTCTATGAGCATCCGGTTCGTCAACCCATAATCGTCCAAGGCTTTCCCGTTCTGGTAGACGAAAAACAATCCTTTTTTCTGCCACTCGCAGTGCAGGCCGCGGCGTTCCGCGAGATCGGTATACAGCGCCATGGACGATTCGAGCAGGTGCTGAATCGCATGTCCGGCGAAAATCATGTCGCGCGTGTTACAGCGCCGGGCAAACTGCACAAGCCAGGACCAAAGGCTGACATCGAGCCTGGGCTGGATGCGAAACGGGGCGTTGCGGGCGAAGAGCGCTTTGCAGGCTTCTTTCAGGGCGCCGGGGACCGTCAGGGGAAGGACATGGCTCGGGCAGACGAGGCCGCAATTTCCGTGAGAGGCGGCCCCGCCGAACGTTCCTTGATCGATGATCGTGACGGAATATTCCCGTTCTGTCAGATAATGAGCACAGGCGGCGCCGATGACGCCGCCGCCGATGATGAGGATGCGGTCATTGGTCATTGGCGAATCCCCCAGGCGAAGGGGTCTTCGGGTTCGAAGAGCAGGGTTGAGTCCGCATTGACGTAGGCGGTGCCGGTGATGGTGGGGATAACGCTGTGACGCGCGTCGTCGGCCCAGCGATAGCTGGCCTCGAAGACGGTGCCGAGGATGCTTTCCTGCCGCCAGACGTCGCCGGGAGCGAGCTTTCCGTCGGCAGCGAGGCAGGCGATTTTGGCGCTGGAGCCGGTGCCGCAGGGAGAACGGTCATACGCCCCGCCGGGACACAGGACAAAGTTGCGGCTGTGATTTTTGGGGTCCTGTGGCGGGCCGTAGAGTTCGATGTGGTCGATCTCGGCGTCGTTCGCTCCGGTAATGTGTTGATCATTCAACGCGTTGCGAATGGATTGAGTCAGTTCGATCAAGTACGGGGCGTTCGAAGTCGCAAGCGGGGCAGGGGACGCGGGGACATTGAGCGGCTTGATCGCGGTGACGAGGAAGAACCAGTTTCCTCCCCAGGCGATGTCGCCCGTGACCGCGCCAACTCCGGTGACGTTGACCGTCACATCCTTGAGGTAACGATGGCTGGGGACGTTTTCGAGCGAGACGCTGTGCTTTCCGTCATAGACGAACGAGACGATCCCCACGGGGGTTTCCAGGCAATGCGTTCCCGGGCCGATGCGTTTCAGATACCCGAGCGCTGCGGCGACGCCGATCGTGCCGTGGCCGCACATGTTGAGCATGCCGACGTTGTTGAAGAAAATGACGCCGGCGCAGCAGGCTGGGTCGGTCGGTTCGGTGAGCAGGGCGCCGACCATGACGTCCGACCCGCGGGGTTCGTTCACGACGGCGGAGCGGTACCGGTCGAATTCGCCGCGAAACTGTAAGCGACGATTGGGAAGCGGTCCGGTCCCCAGGTCGGGGCCGCCGGAGACGATGATTCGCGTCGGCTCGCCGCCGGTATGAGTATCGATGATGCGCAGCGGATCGGACATGGAAGAAAAACTGTTCGAACAGAAGGGATGACACGCTGAAACCGGCCGCCAGCCGTCCGCGGTTTAGGCTGATTGTTGTGATTCACCGGCGGTCGTTTACAATGGCGGCTGAAACGGCAACCGTCAAGTTGCCTCGGCGATCACCGGTTGCCAGCTTTCCTGATCTCTCAACAAAGGACGTCAACGATGCGGTGGAGTACATGCGGAATGATCTGGGCGACGGCAGCGCTGCTGGCCGTGTCGCCGGCAGCGAATGCCCAGGATGGTTTCGAGTCGATCTTCGACGGGAAATCGATGGGGGTCTGGGACGGCAACCCGAAATTCTGGCGTGTGGAAGACGGCGCCATCACCGGCGAAACCACCGCGGCGAACCCGACCAAGGGCAATACGTTCTGCGTCTGGCGGGGCGGCATCACCGAAGACTTCGAGCTGAAGCTCGAGTACAAGATCGGCGCGGCCGGTAATTCGGGCATTCAATACCGCAGCTTCGACGTCCCGAATGAACGCTGGGTCATCGGCGGCTACCAGGCCGACTTTGAAGCCGGGGACACCTATTCCGGCATCAATTACGGCGAACGGTTCCGCGGGATTCTCGCCAACCGCGGGCAAGAAACCGTCCTGAAGAACATCGACGGCAAATTCAAGGTCGAAACCGTCAAGATGATCGGCGATTCGGCCGAGATTCAGAAGAAGATCAAAAAGGAAGACTGGAACACGTACCACATCATCGCCAAGGGGAACCGTCTCGAGCACCGCATCAATGACGTGGTGACGTCGATCTGCACTGACGAGGACGAGAAACAACGCCGCATGTCGGGCGTGTTAGCGCTGCAGTTGCACGCTGGTCCGGCGATGAAGGTCCAGTTCAAGAACATCCAATTGAAGAAGCTGGAGCCGACAGCGAAGCGGACATTCAAGAAGGCCGTGTTTCTCGCCGGCAACCCGAGCCACGGCTTCGGCGCCCACGATCATCAGTCGGGCTGCATGCTGCTGGCCTGGCTGCTCAACACGAGCGGCTTGCCGATTCAGACCGAAGTCCATCTGCATGGCTGGCCGAAGGATTCGTCGGTGCTGAAAGATGCGGACACGATCATCAGCTACACCGACGGCGGCGGCGGCCATCCGTTCAATGCCCATCTTGATGAAGTCGATGCCTTGGCGAAGAAGGGCGTAGGCACCGTGTTCATTCATTACGGAGTCGAAGTACCGAAAGGGCCGTCCGGGGAGAAGTTTCTCGACTGGACCGGCGGATATTTTGAGCCGCACTGGTCGGTCAATCCGCACTGGGTCGCCAAGTACACAAAGCTGCCCGACCATCCGATTGCCAAGGGCGTGAAGCCGTTCGCCACCAACGACGAGTGGTACTACCACATGCGGTTCCGCGAGAAGATGGCCGGAGTGACGCCGATTCTTACGGACTTGCCGACCGAAGCGACGCTGACCCGCGGCGACGGCCCTCATTCGGGCAACCCCGACGTAAGGAAAGCCATCGCCAACAAAGAGCCGCAGCACATGGCCTGGGCAACCGAACGCAAAGACACCGGCCGCGGTTTCGGCTGCACGGGCGGCCATGTGCACTGGAATTGGGGCAATGACCAATTCCGAAAATTGATCCTCAACGCCATCGCCTGGACGGCGAAAGTCGATCTGCCAGAAGGCGGCGTCCCGGCCGGCAACGTCACCGTCGACGATCTGCTGACCAATCACGACGAACCCATCCCCGCCGACTTCAACAAGGCCCGCATCCAGGCGATGCTGGACGAGTGGAAGAAGTAATCGCGACCGGCGGATGCAGTTTTCCTCGTTTCTCCGAGCGGGGGACGTAAGTCCCCTGGTGACACGCGCCAATTGATCGACGCCACAATCAGGGGGCTGATGCCCCCCGCTCAGGAACGAGGATCTTTTCTCGACAGAGTGATCCCAGCAAATTCACACGGCCGGCGAGAAATCGCCGGCCGTGTGAATTTGTGCATGAAGCAACCGTGGCTACTTGTGGGAGCGGCGAAAACTGCCCCCGAACTTGTTGACGTTAAACGACTTGTGGAAATTCGTGTTGTGGAATTGATTATGGGTCGGGGCGAATTTCTGATGGAAGAATGACGGTTGGACAAAGGCCGGGCCAAAAGTCTGAAAGCCGGAAGTCTGGAACCCAACAGTCCCGCGGTAGCCGACCTGGCCGCTTCCGTAACTGTTGGTGCAGGCACTTGCGGCTGACGGGGTCAGGCTCAGCACAGCGACCAGGCTCAGGGCGGCGAACAGTCGGACGAGGCGGGCGGAAGACGTCAACATGATTCTCTCCTGGGTTAAGAATTGAAACTCACCATTCGACACCATCTCATACGGGGCGGTTGCCGGCTGTTACACGCCGCTCGATATTTTTTACGCCCCTCGAAGCGTGACCTGTCCCAGCGTCGACGTTACCATGTCTTTTCCGTATCCGATCTGAACTCTGCCGATGACAACCCTTTGGGAGCGATGCCGCATCATGTTTGAATATCGCCGTTCGTTGATTGCCATGGGAATCGTGGCCGGCCTGGGCGCCAGTGCCTTCGCCGCGGACCCGAAGCCGTTGTTCGACAGCAAGCTGGTCTCGTCGGCGACACCCGGACATGCGGTGGCTGTCGATGTTGACGTCACCGGGGCCAAGGAGCTTTATCTGGTGGTCCGGGACGGCGGCGACGGCTTCACGGCGGACTGGGCCGACTGGGCCGAGCCGCGGCTCATCGGTCCCAAGGGCGAAATCAAGCTGACCGACCTGAAATGGAAAACGGCCGCCGCCGGCTGGGGCGAAGTACGCGTCGATAAAAACGCCGAAGGGGGCCGGTTGCGGATCAACGGCAAAGACGTCGCCTACGGCATCGGGACCCATGCCGATTCGGTGATCGGCTATGAGCTCCCTTCCGGCGTCACCCGGTTCAAAGCCCGTGTCGGCATCGATAACGGCGGCAGCGATCAGGGGACCGGCAGCACCGTGCAATTCCTGGTCTATGCCGAGAAACCTTCGATCACCGTCGCCGCGAGCGCCGCGGTCGCTCAGAATCAAACGCGCGATCCAAAAGACGCCGTCGCCGGACTGGATGTCGCCGACGGTCTCGAAGCCACGCTGTTCGCCGCCGAACCGCTGCTGCTCAGCCCGACGGATATCGATGTCGATCACCTGGGCCGCGTGTGGGTCTGCGAAGTGGTCAACTACCGGCATCGCAACGGCGAACGAAAAGAAGGCGACCGCATTCTGATCCTCGAAGACACCGACCAAGACGGCGTCTGCGACAAAACGACCGTCTTCTATCAAGGCCGCGACATCGATACGGCCCTGGGAATCTGCGTGCTCGGCAACAAGGTGATCGTTTCCGTCGCACCGAACGTCTTCGTCTTTACCGATGAAGACGGCGACGGCAAAGCCGATAAAAAAGAATTGCTCTTCACCAAGGTCGGCGATCCCCAGCACGATCATTCCACGCACGCCTTCACGTTCGGCCCGGACGGGCGGCTGTATTTCAATGTCGGCAACACCGGGCATCGCGTGTGCGACAAGGACGGCAAGCCGATCATCGACCTGGCCGGCAATGAAGTGAACGATTCCGGCAAGCCGTATCGCCAGGGGCTGGTCTTCCGCTGCAATCTCGACGGCAGCGAATTCGAAACGCTGGGCTGGAACTTCCGCAACAACTACGAAGTCGCCGTGGATTCGTTCGGCTCGCTGTGGCAGTCGGACAACGACGACGACGGCAACAAGGGGGTTCGCATCAACTACGTGATGGAATACGGCAACTACGGTTACGTGGACGAATTGACCGGCGCCGGCTGGCAGACGCCGCGCACGAACATGGAAACGGAAATCCCGTTGAAGCATTGGCACTTGAACGATCCAGGCGTGGTGCCTAATCTCGTGCAGACCGGGGCCGGTTCGCCGACCGGGATTTGCGTTTACGAAGGCGATTTGCTGCCGGAGAAGTTCCGCGGCCAGGTGATTCACTGCGATGCCGGGCCGAACGTGGTCCGGGCGTATCCGGCGAGAGATGACGGGGCCGGGTATTCGGCCGAGATGCAGAACATCCTCTTCGGCGCGCGCGATCAATGGTTCCGGCCGTCGGATGTGTGCGTTGCGCCGGACGGTTCGCTGATCGTCGCCGACTGGTACGACCCGGGCGTCGGCGGTCACCGCATGGGCGACGCCGAGAAGGGCCGCATTTTTCGCATTGCGCCGCCGGGAAAGAAGTATTCCGTCCCGAAGTACGATTTCAAAACGGCGGAGGGTGCGCTGACGGCGCTGCAAAGCCCGAACCTGGAAGCCCGGTTCCTGGCGTGGAGTGCGCTCGCCGAGATGCCCGGCAAAGCAGAACCGGCTCTGATGAAGCTGTATCAGGAATCGAAGACTCCCCGGATGCGGGCCAGGGCCTTGTGGCTGTTGTCGACGTTTGAATCCGGCCCGGCAACGTGCAAGATGGCGCTGAAAGACGCCGATGCCAACATTCGCATCACGGCGCTCCGGGCGTTTCGGGCCTTGCGCGGCGGCGTCGACCTGGAAAACGCCGTTGCCCAGTTGGTGAAAGACCCGTCGCCCCAGGTGCGCCGGGAATGCATGATCGCCATCCGGGAACTCAACACGCCGAAGTGCGCGGAATTCTGGGCGACCCTCGCCGTGCAGCATGATGGTAAGGACCGCTGGTACCTGGAGGCACTCGGAATCGGCGCGGCCAGGCAGTGGGATGCGTATCTCGCAGCGTGGAGAAAGCTCGACCCCAGCATGATCCGCTCGAAACCGGGGAGGGATATCGTCTGGCGGTCGCGCGCCGCGGAGACGCCGACCATGCTGATGGAATTCATCGAAGACGCGAATGTGCCCATGGAGGAATTGCCTCGCTTCTTCCGTGCGCTGGATTTTCTAACCGGCAAAGCGAAGGACGACGCCGTCACGGAACTGGCGTTCGCCCCGGCGAAAGCCGACGATCCCAGGGCCGCGCTCATCTTGTCGGAAGCCGTCAACCGATTGCAAGGGTTTGACGTCAACACGCAGCCGGAGAAAAAAGCCGCCTTGGAACGCGTGCTGAAGTCGAGCGCGGGCACGTCAACCTACCTCACGCTGATCGACCGGTTCAACCTGAAAGACCGCTTTCCCGAGCTGCTCGCGCTGGCGCAATCGCAGGCTTCGGCCCAACTCGGCGTCGATGCCATGCGGCTGCTGTTGAATAAGGATCAAAAGGACCTGATCAACCAAGGACTGGCGAACAAAGACGAACAGGTTGCCGCGGCAACAGTCCGCGCGCTGGGAAACACGGCCGACGGACGCGCCCAGGGCTGGTTGACTGCGCTGCTTGCCGACGGAGAAAAGCCGGACGCGCTCCGCCAGGAAGCCGTGCGGGGAATGTCTCGGAACAAACCGGGCGCCCAACGGTTGTTGAAGCTGTTCGACGACAAAAAGCTGGATGAACGATTGACGCAGGCGGCAGCCGCGGCCTTGCATTCGGCCCCATTCGACGACATCAAGCAGGCTGCCGCGCAAAGGTTTCCGTTGCCGCCGTCAAGGAACGACAAACCGCTGCCGCCGCTGGCCGAGTTGCTGAAATCCAAGGGAACGGTCGAAGCGGGGCAGAAAGTGTTCGCGACCATCGGCAAGTGTGCGACGTGCCACCAGGTTGGCAAAGAGGGGAAAGAAGTCGGGCCGAATCTCTCCGAAATCGGTTCCAAGCTCAGCCGGGAGGCGCTGTTTGAATCGATTCTCTTCCCCAGTGCAGGGATCAGCCATAACTTTGAAACGTGGTCGGTCGTCACCACGGACGGCAACGTAATCACCGGCATCCTGACGACGCAGACGCCGACCAGCGTCTCCATCAAGAACGCCGAGGCATTGGTCCGCGAGATCAAGAAGTCCGACATCGACGAGATGAAGAAGCAATCGGTCTCACTGATGCCGGCCGACCTGCAGAAAACGATGACCGCGGAAGAACTGATCGACGTGATTGAGTATTTGCAGACGCTGAAGAAGAAGTAGCGAATTCGATTGAAGAGCCGCGCACGAAGCCAGCGGCCCGATGAACGAAGCGCCGCTTACTTCGTGCGCGGCTCTGTTCGGCAATTCTTGAACTCCTTGATACGGCCCCCCCCATGAAACCCCTCGGATTCGGCATCGTCGGTTGCGGCATGATCGCGAATTTCCACGCGGAGGCCGTGAAACGCATCCGCGGGACGAAAATGGTCGCGTGTTTTGACACGATCCCGGCCTCCGCCGAGCGGTTCGCCGGGGCGAATCCGGGCGTCAAACCGTACGCCAGACTCGAAGACATGCTGAAAGACCCGGCGGTCGACATCGTCACCATCTGCACGCCCAGCGGCGTCCACATGGACCCGGCGGTGAAGGCGGCGAACGCCGGCAAGCATGTCGTCGTCGAAAAGCCGATGGAGATCACGCTCGCCCGCTGCGATGCGATTTTGAATGCCTGCAAAAAGAACGGCGTGCAACTCTGCCCGATCTTTCCGTCGCGATTCAGCCCGGCGAATCTCGCCTTGAAAGAAGCGGTGGACGACGGCCGGTTCGGCAAACTCACGCTCGGCGACACCTACGTCAAATGGTACCGCACGCAGCAGTATTACGATCAGGGCGGCTGGCGGGGGACGTGGGCGCTCGACGGCGGCGGGGCCTACATGAATCAGGCGATTCATAACGTCGATTTACTCTACTGGTTCATGGGCGACGTCGCGGAAGTCTCCGGCGTGACATCGCTGGTGGCTCATGAGCGGATCGAAGTCGAAGACGTCGGCGTTGCGGCGCTCAAGTTCAAGAACGGGGCCGTCGGCGTGATCGAGGCCACCACCGCGGCGTGGCCGGGTCTGCTGAAGAAGACCGAAATTCACGGCACGGAGGGTTCGGTCATCGTCGAGCAGGACGACATCCTGATGTGGCAATTCGCCAAATCGAAGGCGAAGGACAAGACCATCCTGGAGAAATTCGCGAAGAAGGTCGGCGGGACCGGCGGGGCGAGCGATCCCAAGGCGATTTCCTACGTCGGCCACATGGAGCAGCTCAAGGATTTCGTCAAGGCGATCCAGTCGGGCAAGACGCCGAAAGTGACCGGTGACGAAGGCCGCAAGGCGGTGGAGATCATCCTGGGGATCTACCAGTCCAACTGGACCGGCAAGCGCGTTTCACTGCCGTTGGCGAAAGACCCGAAGCGGCCGAAGTGATTTCTCGCACACTCAAAGCCCGGCGATGGCATCGCCGGGAGATTTTTCGTCGGGAACGAAGACCGGTCCCGGCGACGCCGTCGCCGGGCTTTGATGGAAACGAATTACTTGCCGTGCTGTTCGTGTTTTGGCCCGCGGTAGTAGTGGCCGGTCATCCAGTCGACAAGCAGGCCAAGCTCTTTCTCGCTGAGCGACGATTCAAACGCCGGCATGAGGTTGTTGTCGCCATAGAAATCTTCATGGCCGGGGTTTTTGAGGAACGCCGTCAGCCAGTCTTTGCCGGCGTAGCCGGTGAGCGTCGGTCCGCTGGCCGAGCCGAGGATTTCTTCTTGGCCGACGGGTTTCAGCGTATGGCAGTCAATGCAGTTCGAGTCGAACGAGCCATTCGCCAGCGTTCCGGTGTTGAAGATTTTGCGTCCGGCGGAGACGAGTTTTTCCTCGACGGTGCCGACATCGTGCCGGCCGCTTTGCGCGGCGAGGAATTCGATCAGCGCTTTCAGACTCTCCGCATTGTCCGCGTCTCTTAACGCGGGCTGGTTCTCTTTCGACCAACCTGCCATATCACCCGTCAGGAACCGTTTTCCTTTTTCTCCATACGAGGCCAGCGCCGCTTCCCCTTCCAGCGGCGCGAACACCGCGTGATAATCGACCAGGACGTTTTTGAGCCAGTCGCGGGAACCGAAGTTCCCCAGGTCGGCAGCGGTGGCGGGTTCGGGCGTGGTCTTGTCGGCCTTCATCATCACCAGGCCCATGGCATCATGGCCGTGGTAGCGATGGCAACTGCCGCAATGTTTGGCGAACAACCGAGGGCCTTGGGTGTACGGGTCGTTCGCCAGGAGTTCCCTTGCCCCTTGCGGCGGGATGCCTTCCCTTTGGGCGAGTTCCACCACGCGGTGAGCATCGCGGGCGGCGAATTTCATTTTGGCCTGGAAGTCCGGGTCGGCGGCGTCTTCCTGCATGGCGATGACCGTCAGGACGGTCGCCCCGCCGAGCAATGCGAAGGTGTAAACGAGATTGAAGACATGCCCGCCCTTCACCTTGGCGATGAACGGCATCAAGGCGATGATCGCCATCGCCAGGCCGGGCAGGTAAATCGCGCCGAGCGCCTCACCGAATTGGGCGATGAATTCGAATTTCAGGAATCGGAACAGAAACAGGAAATACCATTCGGGCCTCGCCGGGTATTCCTCCGCCGGGTCGGCCGGGGCGCTGAGTTCGGTCCCTTTCCAGACGACGAAAAACAGGATCACCGCCAGCACGGCGAGACACGCGACGGCGTCTTTGAGCACCTGCTCGGGCCAGAAGGTCCCCGGCGCGGCTTTCGGATCGGGCGTGGTGATTCCGTGGCGCCGGAAGACGTACACATGCAGGCCAAGAAACGCGACCAGCAGCGCCGGCAGCACGCCGGCGTGCAGCGCGAAAAATCGTGTCAGCGTGTGATGGCCGTAAAAATCGCCTCCCTGGACCATCGTCTGCACTTCCGACCCGATCCCCGGCGCACTCCCGGCAATGGTGGTGGCGACGCGCGTGGCATAATAGCCTTTCTGATCCCACGGCAGAAGATACCCGGTCAGTGCCAGGCCCATCACGATCTGCATCAGCACGAGGCCCAGCCAGAAATTGACTTCGCGCGGGGCTTTGTACGCGCCGTCGAGAATCACTTGCAGAAAGTGGATTGCAAGCAATATCACCATCGCCTGGGCGGAAAATGCGTGAATTCCGCGGACGAGCCAGCCGTACTCCATCTCATGCTGGATGTAGTACACGCTTTCCCATGCCGTCAAGGTGCTGGGGCTGTAGGCCGACCACAGGAAAAACCCCGTGATGACCTGAATCATGAAGACAAACGTCAGCGTGCTGCCCCAGACGTAACGCCAGCGGGCGCCGCCGGGGATCGGCTCGTTGAGCGCTTCATGAACCAGCAGCTTGCATCCGGTCCGGTTATCGAGCCAATTGAGGAGCGAGTTCATCCGATGGCCTTCTTCTCGTGGACGCCGCCTTTGAAATCCTGGTACTTCACCCAGATTTCTCCATCCTGGACTTTGACTTTCAAATCGTCCATGTTGCGCGGCGGCGTCTTGTTGGTCTTCTGGCCATCCAGGTCAAACGCACTGGCGTGACACGGACAATAAAAGGACTTCGTCGACGATTGATAGTTCACCTTGCAGCCGAGATGCGGGCAGACGTCGTTGAAGGCAATGACGGTCTCTCCGATTTTCCGCAGCCAGACGGTCCCCAGCGTCCGGTCTTTGAACAGGTTCCAGGCATCGATGACATCAGCCGTGATGACGAATCGCATTGGAGTGCCGTCCTCGGGGAGATCGGCCAGCTTGGTGACCGGCAGAAAGCCTTCGGGATCGCCGCCGAGAAACCGGGAACGCTTGCGGCGAAGGGGATCCAGGGAAAAGATCCCGCCGGCGACGACGGGTGCCAGCGAGATGACGCCCCCCGTGATGAGAGCCGCGAGTCCCGTTAAGAAACCGCGACGTTCGGGCGGGGTCGCATCAGGCGCAGCGGCAGAGGTTTTGGGCTGTTCCGTCATGGCAGCTCCTGAGAATTTTGGGTGAGACTCAAACATCAACCGGCGGGATCGTCAATCGTGAACGTCAGGCGGGGATCGTCAGCAGGGGAACCGGCAGGCATATTCCTTGACTGCAATTATTGCACAGCGGCGAACGGTTGTCACGTCGAAATTGATGACAGGGCGGCGTCCATCGCCTTGAGAGCATGGTGGACGGCGGTTTTCAGCGGACCGGCCAGCGTCGCGCCGGAGGCCTGTTTGTGTCCGCCGCCGCCGAATTGCTCGGCCACGGCGGCGACATTCACGTCGGTCCGGCTGCGAAAACTGACCTTCACCTGCTTGTTCGCCTGCTCGATGGCAATGAACGCCGCTTTCGTGCCGGCGATCTTGAGACACTCGTTGACCAGATCTTCCGTATCCGAAGGGAATGCTCCCAACTCCGCGAAATCGGTCCAGGGAATCTGGGTGTAGGCGAGTTGACCGCCGCAATCCAGGATGATCCGTCCCAGCGCCCGGCCCACCAGGTGCAGCCGCGCCAACGTGGCCCGTTCGTACAATTCGCGGTAGATTGCCTGCGGCTGGGCGCCGAGATCGATCAGCCGGCCGGCAATTCGCAGCGTTTCTCCTGTGGTCGCGGAGAAACGAAACCAGCCGGTGTCCGTGGCGATGGCGGCGAACAGAGCCGTTGCGGCTTCGGCAGGAATCGGCCAGCCCAGCGACTCCGCCAGGTCGACGATCAAGGCCCCGGTCGCTTCGCGCGTCGGATCTTTGAACTCGAGCGCACCGAGGTCGTCGGCGCTGACGTGATGATCGATGACGGCCCGCTTCGCCTGCGAATTTCTCATCGCCAGCCCGACATCCGAGAGTTGCCCCCAGGAACTCGTGTCGACAATGACATGCACCTCGGCCTGGGCCACCGTCTGCGCGGTGTCGTCCTTGCCGAATTGCTGCGCGCGCCGGGCGATGTCCAGAAAAAACAGGTGCGGCGGGGTCGCCGACGTGTTGACCACCCGCACCGATTTCCCCTGCTGTTCCAGCAAAATGGCCAGTCCGACTTCCGAGCCGATGGCGTCGGCGTCCGGCTTGACATGACTGGAAATCACGAACCGCTGGTGCGCGGAGACAAGCTGCTGAAACGGCTGCCAGGAGATGTTCATCGAGTCATCGTAAAGAAGGAACATCGCGGGAGGCAAGTTCGCCGCGTAAATCCGGCGAGACGTGCAACCGGGAGTCTACGCGGAAAGTTCTCTGAATTCTTGCGTCGAACTGACAAATCATCACCCGAATTATGAATGCCTCTTCACAAAACGAATCATCTGGTGAAATCTCGGTGAAGCCGGCTTCCAGCCTCTTTCGCCGCAAAAATCACGTCGCTACGATGCCGCCGCAATGACTCGGTGATGACATCAATCCAGGTGTCCGGCCGGGAACAAGCCATGCGTCTCGGGCCCGATGAGCATGACGTGAATCGTAGGAGCGAGGTTGAAACGGCGCAGTCTTCGCCACGATCGAAGCGACCCGCTGTGAGATGGAGTCAACGAAAATTTCACGAAGCGTTCGTGAAATGTTTATGTCCCCTGTTTTAGGAGTCTGATGATGAAGCAAGTTCTTGGAGGACGTGGATCGCGGAATCGCGGATTCACACTGATCGAACTACTGGTCGTGATCGCGATTATCGCGATCCTGATCGCCCTGTTGCTGCCCGCCGTGCAGCAAGCCCGTGAGGCGGCCCGCCGCACGCAATGCAAGAACCATCTGAAGCAATTGGGTCTGGCGATCCACAACTACGAATCGTCCAGCCTTAAGTTCCCGTCGTCGGGCGAATTCACCATCCGGACCACATCCCCGTGGATTCGCAGCTTCACGGCCACGTCGACGTTCATGCAGTGCCTGCCGTTCATCGACCAGGCCCCGGCATACAACATCTACGACCACAGCACTCACTACACGAACGGCTACGGCACGGCTTCCTCAAGCAACTACATCGTTGCAAGCACCAAGATCGCCCCGTTCCTGTGCCCGTCGAACGGTAATACTCCGCCGGACGCGCATGGCTTCGGCTTGGTCGACTACATGCCGGTCGCGTACACGGAACTCACCGACGCGGGCGGCAAGAGCGGCAAGGTGGCTTGGAACGGCACTGGCGGAGATATCGACTCGATTCTCGGTTTCCATAACACGATCGCCGCTTGCACCGATGGCACAAGCAACACGATCGCCGTGTTTGAAGCCAGCGGCCGGACCAGCTCGGTTTACGCCAGCAAGTACGCTCTGGGCGGCGTGTTCAGCGGCACGGCAACGAATGCGCAATACCCCGGCTCGGTGGCTGCTGCCACGGTGGCTGGGTCTTGCACGGATACCGCCGGCGGCTGCATCACCGCCAATGGCTCGGTTCCCGGCCGTTGGGCCGACCCGGACAGCGGCTCGGGCGTGTCCGGCCCGGATTCCAATCGCGGCCAGGTCATCAATCAGAACAAGACGCCGACCGGCGGCCCGGCTTCTTGCCCTTGGACCAAGAACAACTGCGGCCCGAACGATGAGCCGTTCAGCTTGCACACCGGTGGTTGCCACGCCCTGTTCGGCGATGGAACGGTGAAGTTCCTGAATGAGAACATGTCGCTCATCATCATCCGCAACCTGTGCGGACGGAATGAAGGCCGGCTCGAGACCGAGTACTAAGGTGCCCGACGTTCCCCGGCAGGGACTTCGTTGATTTTCCCTGTCAGGAACGTCTGAAAAGTTGAGACCTGGCGGGGTCTGGCTTAGGCTGAGCTAAGCTCAGACCCCGCTTTTTGCCTGGGACCTCTCGCAGCGATCGATGAGATCATCAAGTCATCCCTGAGTGGGGGGCGTAAGCCCCCCTGGTTCACGTCCAACCAGGGGGCTTACGCCCCCCGCTCAGGTCGACGTCGCCACAAGGAGCGTCTCAATTCTTGCCGGGCGAAGTAGAGATCAGATCGCCACGCGATCGGAGAATGTCTTCAGTTCGTCTACGGCAGCAGAAAAGTCTGCGGCGAATCTGGACCGTTGAGATACTTCCATAGAGAGACCGAGTGAAATGAGCAACATGACTGCTACGTGTCGGTGGGTTGGTCTTTTGTTGATTCTGACGGCCCTGGGATGCAGCGGGGATGCGGGACCGAAGCTCGCGCCCGTGAAAGGCAAAGTCACAGCGGGGGGCTCCTCGCCGTTTAAAAACGGCCTGGTGCGGTTCGTCCCCAAGGACACGAAATTGAACATGCGCGAGGCGACCACCGACGCGCAGGGGAATTACGTGATTCAGTTCAATAATAGCCGGTCCGGTTTGCAGCCTGGGGCTTACACTGTCCATTTTTCGCTGTTCCAGATGCCGGATGGTTCCTCGCTGCCGGACCAGTCCAAATCGCCCGATCCCAGATCCCCGGCGGAACTCGGAGCCGTGGAATGGGTGCCTGCGGATTACGCAACGGGCAAGGCGGAGAAGTGTTCCGTGACGGTCAGCGATAAGGGGGGCGAGTTCAATTTTGATTTGCCGGAGCTGAAAGCTCAGGTCGTGAAGAAATAAGGAAATAATCGTTAAGATTCGCTGCGCTTTCCCTCGACGGGCCTGTCTTCTGACAGGCCCGTTTTCGTTGAGAGACGCTGGCTTGAGTCTCTGGAAAAAAAGACCTCTCGCAGTCGAAGTTCCTGGGCGAACGTCAAAAAACCGTTTGAATTTCAGGATTTCCGACGGGATTCCCTCCTTGCGAGCCCCGCTCTGCGCCCTCTGAATATTCAATTCAGGACGAGGCGTTTCCCTCGAAAAAATCTGCGAATCCGCGCGGCTGGGGACTTTCGCGGCGGATTTTGAATTGTTAAGATACCTTACAATTCGACCTGTCAACAACTCAACGTGCACAAACTTCCCGGGCTGGCGTTCGGCCGAAAGTGGTTTCCGTTCGCAGTCCTGGAACAGGGGATTTCGGAAGACGCCGGTCGGTTTGAAGGGCTGGTACGGATGAATTTCGAGGTCCAGCGCGATGTGTCTTTTCCGGAATTTCACGAAATGTTCGTGAAATGTTTATGTCCCATTCTTTTGAAGGAGTCTGAGATGAAGCAAGCTCTTGTCGGTCGTGGTTCGCGAAATCGCGGATTCACACTCATTGAGTTGCTGGTCGTGATCGCAATTATCGCGATCCTGATCGCGCTGTTGCTGCCCGCCGTGCAGCAAGCCCGTGAGGCGGCCCGCCGTACGCAATGCAAAAACCACCTGAAGCAATTGGGTCTGGCGATTCACAACTATGAGTCGTCCGCCCTCAAGTTCCCGTCTTCGGGCGAATTCACCGTCCGGACTGGAACGTATTTCCGCAGTTTCACCGCGACCTCGACGTTCATGCAGTGCCTGCCGTTCATCGACCAAGCCCCGGCGTACAACCTGTACGACCACAGCCTGCATTACACGGCCGGCTATCCCGGTGTCGGCAACACCGTCATCTCCAGCACCAAGGTTCCCTCGTTCCTGTGCCCGTCGAACGGAAACACGCCGCCGGATTCTCAAGGTTACGCGTTGACCGATTACATGCCGGTCGCCTACACCGATCTTGCCGACAACGGCACGTCGACCGGACTCGTCGCCTGGAACGGCGCCGGCGGCGACATCGATTCGATTCTCGGCTTCCACAACACGATTGCCGCCTGCACCGACGGAACGAGCAACACGATTGCCGTGTTTGAAGCCAGCGGCCGGACCAGCACCGTGTATTCCACGAAGTATTCCTTGGGCGGCGTGTTCAGCGGTGCGACAACGAATGTGACCTATCCTGGCGCTTTGGCTGCCGCTACGACCGCAAACTGCACCGGGACGAGTGGCGGCTGCGTGACCAGCAATTCCGCGGTTCCCGGCCGCTGGGCCGATCCGGACAACGGCTCGGGCGTCTCCGGCCCGCCGTCGAACCGTATCACCATCATCAACAATAACAAGTCGCCGACCGGAGGGCCGGCGTCTTGCCCCTGGACGACCAACAACTGCGGCCCAAACGATGAACCGTTCAGCTTGCACACCGGCGGGACCCATGCGTTGTTCGGCGACGGAACCGTGAAGTTCCTGAACGAGAACATGTCGCTCATCATCATCCGCAACCTGTGCGGACGGAATGAAGGCCGGCTTGAGACCGAGTACTAAAGTGCCCGGCGTACTTTGCCAGAAACTCTCCTGAGTTTTCTGGCAGAACACGTCCCAGGTGCTGAAATGCGGCGGGGCCTGGCTTAGGCTCGGATAAGCACAGGCCCCGCGTTTTGCATTCACTTGATCTCGGCGCACAGAGCCGCAGACCGAGATTGGTTCGTTCCCACGGCAGCACATTCGTGCGCCGATTCTCCGTCACCAGGCCGATTCCCCTGATCTCGTGTCTATCTCGCTTTGCGCGTCCACTGTCCGCGCGGTTCGTCACGGCACGCGCATTCCTGGATCAACTTCAGCAGTGTAGAGGAGTGAAATGAGCAACGTGTCGATTCTGCAACGAAGAATTTGGCCGGTATTGATTGCCATGACCTTAGGGTGCGGAGGGGAAGCCGGGCCGAAGCTCGCTCCCGTGAAGGGCAAAGTGACTGTGGGCGGTTCTGCGCCCTTCAAAAATGGGATCATTCGTTTCGTTCCGAAAGACATGAAACTCAACGTGCGCGAAGCGGTCACGGATGCGCAGGGGAAATATGTCGTGATCTTCAATCCGCCCCGGGCCGGTTTGGAGCCGGGTGCGTACACGGTTCAGTTTTCGCTGTTCCAAATGCCTGATGGTCAGCCGTTGCCGGATCAGTCCAAGTCCCAGGATTGGAGATCGCCCAGGGAACTCGGGGGCGTGGAATGGGTGCCTCCGGATTACGCGACGGGCAAGGCGGAGAAGTGTTCCGTGACCGTCAGCGATAAGGGGGGCGAGTTCAATTTTGATTTGCCGGAGCTGAAAGCTCCCAGCGGGAAGAAATAGCAGCCGATAACGGAAAGTGAGATCCCGGCGTCGACGACGCCGGGCTTCCGGCGTTACGGCTGATTGACATGCTGACGCAGCCAGGCGAGGCGCGACTGGGCCTCGACGTCCGACGGCTTGATCTGCAGCGCGGTTTCGAAGTGCGCACGGGCTTCGTTCCAGCGCTGACGCTGCATCAGCAGCGTGGCGAAGTTGACGTGAAAATCCGGATTCTGCGGTTCAGCCGCCAATGCCTGGCGGTAATGACGTTCGGATTCGTCAAACCGTTTCAATTCATAGAGCGCCAGCCCCGCATTATTGTGCGCGTCCGGATAGCCGGGCTCCAGATTTAAGGCGGCCTCGAAATAGCGCAATGCGGCCGGCATGTCGCGTTGTCGGGCTTGGGCCAAACCCCGTTTGAGCTGGCTCTTCGCGGCGTCGCCAGGCACGTACGAACGCGGCTTCCCCGGCTCGGTATCGCTGAGTATTTGCTGCACTTCCTGGAGCAACGCGGCCGTTTTCGGGTCATCCGGGTCGATGCGCTGCGCCCATTGAAAATAGGCGAGGGCCTGGTCCCACTCCGCGCGCCGCGCGTGGACCTGGCCCAGGTTGAAAATCGTCGGCGCCACGTTGGGCATCAACTCCAGCGATTTGCGCCAATGCCGTTCGGCCTCTTCCAACTGCTGCCTGTCGGAGAGATCTTTTCCCAACATCAAATGGGCGATGTAGTTCTCCGAATTCACCGCCAATGCGTGCCGCCAGAGGGTCTCGCTGTTCCGCCAGTTTTCCGTCTGGCGGCGCGTCACCATCAGTCCGCACACGATCGCCAGCACCGCTGCTCCCAAGCCGAGCCGTTGTGCCTTGGGCCAGCGTTCACAGGCTCGGGCCGCTGTCCAGACCAGCATTACGAACAGGCCGATGTGGGGGATGTAGGCGTAACGGTCGGCCTGCGCCTGCGTTCCCACCTGCAGCAGGCCGATCACCGGCAGCAGCGAAATGATGAACCACAGCCAGCCCGTCAATCGGTACCCGTCTTTCTTCCAGCAAGCGGCGGCCCAGGCCGTGATCAAAGCCAGCGCAAAGCCCGTCGCGATCACGCCGCTCCAGGAAATCGCCGCGTGGGGATGTGGATAAAACGCACACAAACCGGTCGGATACGCTGTTTTCCACAGGTACCAACCCATGGCGCGCACGGCATTCCCGACGCGGAGAAGCCACGAAACGTCGTCCATCTTTGCGATCGATTTCGCCGAGTGCTGAGCGACCATCGTAATCAGCCCGTCCAGCACTGCCAGCACGAACAGAGGAATCTTTTCCATCACGAGGAGCCGCGCGGGCCGGGCGGGATACTTCCCCTCCCCGGGCGAAAGTCCGGCGATGCGTTGAAGCGGCCAGAAGTCCAGCAGCATCAGCAGCACGGGCACGGTGACGAGCATCGACTTGGCCAGGAGCCCCAGTCCCAGCGCCGCACAGACCAACGCGAAGCGGCCGACCTGGGGCAGCCGGGCGTAGCGTTCGTAGGCCAACAGTGTCATCAGCATCCAGAATGTGCTCAAAACGTCCTTGCGCTCCGAAATCCACGCGACGGATTCGACGTGCAACGGGTGGACCGCGAAGAACGCCGCCGCCAGAACGCTGCGAACCGAGGCGCCCGTCATGCGGCGCAGCACGAAATAAAGAAGGCTGGAATTGCCGGCATGCCAGAACAAATTCATGGCATGAAAACCCAGGGGGCGGCTACCGAATACTGTGGCGTCGACGAGGTACGTCAACCAGGTCAACGGAATCCAATTGCCCGTATCGAAGGTGGTCCAGGCATAGATGATGCCGGACAACGTCACCCCCTCGGCCACATGACGATTCTCCGAGACATACGCCGGGTCGTCGTAATTGACGAAGCCGCAGTCGAGCGTCGGGCTGTAGGCCAGCGCGGCCAGTAGGACGAGCAATCCGCAGAAGCAACCATCCAGCCACTGCGAATTCATCAGACGGCACTTTCCGCGGAATCGCCGTTCACGCCGGGCGCAGGGAAATCTGTCGGACGTCAAGCAAGGCAGTTTATCATCCCCCTCGACGCAGTTTCCAGCCATTTGACCAAGCATTGAAAGTTCCGCCTCGAAGCCTTGGCGTTCTGTGAATTCTTCGTGAACCTGCGAGATCGGCGTCTATCCCCATTGCCTTCAGGCTGTTAGAATGCCGGTTGATACACAAGATTACAGGCATTTCCTCGAACCGCAGACGAGACGCCACCTGGATTTGAGTCATTTCATGTGTTCCAGCCGAGTGGATGGAGGTAAAATCAGCGCCGCACAGGGCTGATTTGGCATTCCGGTTGGACACTGACTTCGTAGCCCTATAATTTCACGAATTTTTTGTGAAACATTCCTTTTTCTTCTCCAGGAGTCTGAGATGAAGTCCGAACTAGGCGGTCGAGGTCCGTGCCGTCGCGGATTCACGCTGATTGAACTGCTGGTGGTGATCGCGATCATCGGGATTCTGATTGCACTGCTGCTGCCCGCCGTGCAGCAGGCACGCGAAGCGGCCCGCCGCACACAGTGCAATAACCACTTGAAGCAGATCGGTCTGGCGATTTTCAACTATGAGTCTTCGAGCGGCATGTTTCCGTCGTCGGGCCAGTTCACCGTCCGGTCCGGATCCGGCGCCTACTACAAAACATTTACGCCTACGTCCACGTTTCTGCAGATCTTACCGTTCATGGACCAAGGCGCGGCCTACAACCTGTACGATATGAACTTCCACTACACGAATACGGCGAATTCTTTGAATATCGACGTTGCGCGGAAAAACATTCCGGCGTTCGTATGTCCGAGCAACGGCAACACCCCGGCCGACCCGAACGGCTATGGCCGGGTCGACTACATGCCGGTCGCCTACACCGATGTCAACCCCTCGGCGAGGATCCGCGTACCGACCGTTCCAGGCACGACGAATATCTACGATCTCGATTCGCTGCTGGGCCACTACAATCGTATTGCCAGTTGCCTGGACGGTACCAGCAATACGGTGGCGATTTTTGAAAGCTCCGGCCGGACGGATACTGTCGTATCTTCCTTTCCGCTGGGGACGGTGATCGGCCCGATCAACCCTTATCCCGGCACGACCCCCTCCACGGGCGGCTTCGGGGCGCCTGGCCGGTGGGCCGATCCGGCGAGCGGCGACGGCGTCTCCGGGCCTCCTTCCGGGAAAATCACGCTGATCAACAATAACAAGTCCCCAACGGGCGGCTCAGGCACCTGCCCGTGGTCCGTACAAGATTGCGGACCGTTTGGAGAACCCTTCAGCCTGCATTTCGGCGGCGTACACGCGCTGATGGGCGACGGCACCGTGCGGTTCATTTCGGAACATATCGATTACAAGACCGTCCGCAATCTGTGCGCCGCGAGCGACGGCCAACTGCTCGGAGATTTCTAGGGGCCGGTCGAACCTTCGTAAAACGAGGCAGAGCTATTTCTGCTTCGTGATGATGCGCTGGCGGTACTTGTCGGCAAGCTTCGTCTGCCGGCTTTCCGGAGCAAATGGCTTGCCGGCAATGAGCACGCCGCGGACTTGCGATGTGATCCACAGCGGCGAACCGTCGGTGATGATCAGGTCGGCCCGTTTGCCGGCCGTGAGCGACCCGGTCGTCTCCGCCACGCCGAGAATTTCCGCGGCAGAGAGCGTGACGCATTTGAGCGCCTGGGCTTCCGGCAGGCCGTAAGCCACCGCGATGGCCGCTTCAAACGGGGCGTTCCGGCTGTTGGACGCATGATTGGACCGAATGCAAAAGGTGACGCCCGCTTCCCAGAGGCGGCCGGGATTCGCATAGGGGGCGTCGAACGGATCGTAATCTTCCACGGGCTGCCGCATCGTCGGGCCGATGATCACCGGAATGCTGCGTTCCTTCAATAACGACGCAACCTTCCAGGCGTCGGTCCCGCCGGTGATGACGAGCTTCAACGATTCTTCCTTGGCGAACTGCACGGATTCGAGAATTTGCTGCCGGGTGTCGGCTTCGATATGCACCGGCTTCTCGCCGCGAATGAACGGCCGCAGCGCTTCATACCGAGGATCAAACGTGACGGAAGCGTCGAGAGTCAAGGGGCGAGAGTCAAGAGCCAGAGAAGAGCGATCCGCATCTGCCGGCTCTTGACTCTTGTCTTTTGACTCTTGCCCCAGCGCCGTGCGGATGCGGTCATAGATGCGGGCTTCCTTCAGAAATTGCCGCAGGTCATCAATGGCTTGCTGTCGGCCGCCGCCAGACGGCCAGTTGATCTGCATTGCGGCGGAGTCGACCAGCAGCATGTCGGGGACCGTCCAACCGGCAAGCTGCGCGACCGACGTCTGCCCGGCGATGATGCCGCCGGACGGCCGGACATGGATCGTGGTGATGCCGCCGGCCCGGGCGGCGGGGAGCAGTTCCGAATCGGGATTGATGGCGATTCCTGCCTGCAGATCGGGTTGAAACGGTCCCCCCTCGGCGTAGTCGTGAGTCTCACGGACCTTGCCGATTTCCACCAGACCAAGCGTCGTGCCGGCATCAATCAGCCCGGGATAGAGATGCAGGCCGGACAGCGAAATCGTCGGGCAGCCGTCGGGCAGCGTCAGGTTCACCCCGAGCGAGTGAATCCTGCCGTTCTCGATCAGCAGCGATCCTCGCGGAATATCGGCGGCGTCGACGGGGTGAATCGTGGCGTCCACCAGGGCATAGCGCGCATTCCCGGCGAGTTTCAGCAGTTGCGAGGTCTCGAGAAACTGCGCCTGGGTCTCGGGCGTTCGCGGCGGCAGTTCGAGAGCCGAGGCGACCGCGGTGCGCCGAACGGCTTCGGCCGACATGGCCGTCGGTTGCCGTTCGCGGAGAAACTCGACTTGGCCGGCAATGATCGTCAGTTCGCAGCGGCTGAACGGGCTGAAGGGATGGCCGTTGAAGACGGCGAGATCGGCCTGCTTGCCGACTTCAATCGTTCCCAGGCGATCCGCCAGCCCGAGTTCCCTGGCGGAGTTCCGCGTGACGGCCTGCAGAGCGGCATCCGGCGGCATGCTGCCGTAGCGAACCGTCTTCGCCGCTTCCAACGGGAGATGACGGATCAGTTCATGGTCGTCGCTTTTGATGACGGTGTTCGCGCCGGCTTCCTGGAGCAGGGCGGCATTGTGCGGCGTGGCATCGTACGCCTCGACTTTGTAAGCCCACCAGTCGGCGAACGTGCTGCAACTGGCGCCATGCGCCACGATTTCCGGAGCGACCTTGTAGCCTTCCAGCACGTGCTGCAACGACCAGACTCGCAAACCGTGCTGATCAGCGACGCGGAGCAGCATCAGGATTTCGTCGGCGCGATAGCAATGGCTGTGAATGAAGATCTGCTGGTCGAGAATCCCGGCAAGCGCTTCCAGCCGGAGATCGCGGCGCGGCGGCAACCCAGCGGCCTCGGCGCCGACGGCTTTGCATTTCTGGTCGAACTCCCTCCATTGACGGCGATAATCGAGCGCTTCGACAAACGCCCGTTGCAGCGTGGCCTCGACCCCGAGCCGCGTGTTGGGGAACCGCCCAGGACGGGCCTTGACGTTCTCGCCCAGGGCGAATTTCACGCCTTGCGGCGCGTTTGCCAGCAGGTGTTCCGCCGCGGCGGCGCCGTGCTTGAGCTGCACGACGGCGTCCTGGCCGCCGATGACGTTCGCCGAGCCGTGAAGCAGCCGGGCCGTGGTGACGCCGCCGGCCAGCGCGCGATATTCCGCCGGGTCCGCCGTATTGACGACATCCTTGACGCGCACCTCGGCGACGATGGAATCGGTGAATTCATTGACACCGCCGAGGCCCGTTGACGACCCAATCATGATATGGCTGTGAGTGTCGATCAGGCCGGGAATGAGGAATCGTTGTGCCGCGTCGATGATCCGCGGCTCGCCGGGATGAAGCGCATCGGCAGTGATCAGATCGAGCAGGTCGGCTTCGTTGCCGATGCCGGCGATCAGGCCGTCGCGAATCAGCAGCGCGGCGTTGGTCAGCGTCTGGCCGGCGCCCGTGAGGATGGTGGCGTTGCGAATCAGCAGCGTGGACGTTGCTGGCCCGGCAGCGCGATTCAGGCGGTCGTCGGCGAGTTCCGTGGGCAGATTCGTTGCGTCAAGTTTTGCTGTCTCTTGATTCTTGTCACTTGACTCTTGACTCGCAGCCTCCAGTCCGCCGAGCTGCACCAGCGGCGGATTCGATTTCGGCTCCTCGGTTCGGGAGGCCGTCCAGGCGGCGGCGGCGCCGAAGGGGGACTTCACGGTCCCCGACAGTTTGCCGGCATCGAGTTTCCCTTCGAATTTCAGGTCAACCGATTTCTCGCCCGCTCCGATGCCGACGGTCAATTGCAGTCCCTGTTCGCTGATCTTGCCGGACCGAACTTTGCCATTGCCGGCATCGCTGGTGAATGAGCCTTGCAGCGTACGATCCTGTTGCTCGAGGACCAACACGCCTGTCAGCGTGCTTTCTGCGGCGTTGATGGCGACTGTCCAGCGTCCGGCGACCGAGGGCAGGGGAGCGGCTGCCGGCGAGGATGCTGGAAGAGGCTGGGCATCGCGATGATATTCGTAGCGGCGGCCCGGAAGTATGACGTAGCGAACCTTGGCTTCCGGGTTCTCGAAGGGGCCGGTCAGGATTGTCAGACAGGCACGTTTTCCGGGTTCAATGCGGCCCACGTCCTCACCGAGCCCCAGCATGTCGGCCGCATTGCACGTCAGAGCCGCGAGCGCGGCGTCGGTGGAGAGGCCGCCTTGAATGGTCTGACGGACGCCTTTCAACATTTCGGCCGGAGAGTTCGTGCCTCGGCTGGAAAAAGCCAGCCTCATTCCGGCTTGCTGCAAAGCCCCCGCCCCGGCGATGCGCCGTTTCCAGGCTAGCCGGCGGGCTTCACGGACGCGGCGAGGTTCGGGCCAGTCTTTCACGGCCTTGGTGGAGACCTCACCGGGAGTCGCCGCATCGAGGCTCGGCTCGTCGCCATGATCGACCTGAAGAATCAGATCCAACCTTTCAGCCGGGTGCTGAATCAGCCAATCGACGGCGTCGCGGCAACCCCAGAGAATTGGCGTCAGGTTCCGCTCGCGGGCGAAGCGCAGCGTGCGCTCGTGATCATCGCGCGTCTGCACCGACCAGACGCTTTTCATTCGCCGCTGCCTGACGGACGCCAGGATGTCGAGAACCGGATCGTCCGCGGGAGGACGGACATCGGGAACATTCTTTGCGGCCAATTCCAGGTGCCCGGCGCGATGGTCGGAGTCGAGGAACGCCTGGTTCAACTGCGCGAGGACGCCCATCAGGGTGGAAGGGTATTCGCTGCCGCCCCGGTCGATCAGGTGAAACGCAGCCATCGCCGGCGCGTTCACCAGGGCTTCGCGCACAGGGATCGTGTCGGTGAGGAGCACGGCGCTTTGACCGCTCACCGTGCGGCCGGAAGGAATCACGTGCACCGTGGTGAACCCTGACTGGCGGTAGCGTTCCAGCTCATCGGCACTCGGTTTGAGATGCGCGGAAGCCAGAAAGTCGGGCGTGATGCCGGGACGCTGGGCTTCGCGCATGGCGGCAAGAGCCGCGCGCGACCGTTCTTCCTCGCGCTGTTCGGGAATCACGGGCTGGGCGTTCGGATCGAGCAGCCTGGTCGATCCGGCGTCCAGGAAACCCGGATAAACCGTCAACCCGTCCACCGCGAGTTCTTCAGCATCCAAAGGAATCGGCACGTCGTTTCCGACAGCGACGATTCGTCCGTCGCGAATCAGGATCGTGCCGTTCTCGATGACGGGCTTTCCGGGCGTGATGATGCGCGCGTGGGTGATGACGAGGGTGCGAAGACGAAAGCCGTGGGGCGGTTCATTCCCGGCGGCAGGCTGTCTAATCAGCAAGCACAAAGTTGCGATCAGGAACAAGAGGCGAAACGGCGACATGTAGAAATTCCCAATCGACAGCGAGTGCGAGAACGGTGTCCGAAGTCAATCAGTCTACTGATTCTGCCTGGGGAGACGCCAGAACCGACCGCGAAATGGAAAAAAGAAGAATTTCTGGATTGACTTGAATTGACAGAATCGATTACATCCATATGATAGATACATGAGATCCATTGGCGGTGCGCACTGGTCACTGCCAATAAATATTCGACTCGCGGAAGACGTGTGCACGTCATCGGGTCAGTGGATGGATGTCGGTCGCGCCGCGAACGTCTGGTTCCGACGCCTTTCGGTCTGAGTCTCTCCGGCAGAAACATGTGGCGGGAAGCTGTTCCGCCTGGTGGCTTTCGGGTCGGGGATTTTCAGAGAAGGACGAGTTTGCAGGGTTCTGTTCCCTTCGACTCCGTTTCTGCCGCAGGGTGTGCTCCCCAGAAGGGGGGTAGTGACGTAAGACGGCAAGCTTCGGTTTCTGCTCGCAAAAGGTTGGTTTCGCACACCGCAAGATCACTGCAAGTTCACTGTTCGTGCAGTGGTGCCGCGCGGCGGTCATGCAGATAGCGATGTTTTCGAGCAGGGGAAGTGCGGCCGTGACTGCAAGGTTCCGTAGCGTACGGAATCTGTAAGGTATCAGTACGGCACCGTTTGGCCTGGCGTATCGAATGTGTTCTTCGATCATCGGCAGGGTGGATCGGCGCTCGTGTTCGGAATTAGCCGGCAAGAATCGCCGGTGAGTTTTCAGAAGGCTCAGCCTTTGAATTCTATTGCTTACTCCCTGCTCGTTTTGGTCCGGAGAGCCTCCGGGCGAGCCTCTGGCCGAAATCTGGAATGGGGAGCGAGCGAAGCCGGGAGCTTCAGTGCTTTGCCTCCGGGGCGAGAGCTTCG
Source organism: uncultured Planctomycetaceae bacterium (assembly GCA_964388415.1). Classification (GTDB taxonomy): domain Bacteria; phylum Planctomycetota; class Planctomycetia; order Planctomycetales; family Planctomycetaceae; genus CAZDGB01. The sequence goes on from CAYMAO010000019.1 coordinate 36,959, forward strand.
ACAGCCTGAACTTCGGCGAGACAATTTCTTTCGACGCCTCGGCAGGACGGAGTTGTCTGGCTGGCGGTGTTTTTGCGGCGGGTGACCTCTCAGGATCATGCGGACGGCGCCCCTTTCTTAGGACGGGATCGAGACGATGGCGGAACGAAGTTCAGGCACTCCCAAGCGGACCCCCCGGACCCGGCGGCAGCGCCCGGAAGACACAGCGGATGCCGGCACGACTCCGGTGGAAGCTCGGGAAGAAGCGGAACAAAGTCCGCCGCGGCCGGCGATTGAAGAAGCCTTTGAAGAGATTGCCGCGGCCAGGGCCGAGGTAGAAGAGCGTCCCGCGCGACCCACGGAGTATGAAATGGACTTCGACACGGCAGGCGATTCCCCGCCGAAAGGCGAATCCCAGGAACATCCTCCGCAAGAGTCGTTTCCCGATTCCGGCGGCCCAGACGTCAACAGCGGCGGCGAGTCGGGGCCGTTTGACAACGGAAGCGGCGCGTATGGTCAGCAGCGACGGCGACGGCGGCGGCGACGCGGCGGGGCCAATATGGGCGGCAGCGGAGCCGGCGGCGGAGGAGGACGCGGTCCCGGTCAGGGGCAAGGCGGCCAATACCGTCAGCAAGGCCAGAATGGCCAATACCAGCAGCATGGCGGCCAGCGCCGGCATCACCAGGGAGGCGGCGCGCCCCGGCATCATCAAGGCGGCGGACAACCCTCGGCACCGCGGGGTCCGGAACAGATCACGCCGGTCATGGGCGTCCTGGAACTCCATCCCAAGGGCTACGGATTTTTGCGCGACGCCAAGGCCGGATACATCTCGCAGGAAAGCGATTCGTTCGTCTCCAGTTCGCTGATCGAGAAATATCATCTCCGGGAAGGAGTGATCGTCACGGGAGAAGGGACCGTGGGCGCGCGCGGTCAAGGCCCCAGGCTGCGGTCAGTCGACTCCATCGACGGCCGCACGCCCGATGTCTATCAGCAGGTGAAGAATTTCGAGGACCTGACGCCCATCACCCCGGATCAACAGATCAAACTGGAGACCGGCCCGACGCCGATTACCATGCGGGTGATGGACTTGTTGACGCCGATCGGGAAGGGGCAGCGTGCGCTGCTGGTGGCGCCGCCGCGGTCCGGCAAGACAATCCTGCTGCAGGAGATCGCGGATTCGGTCAGCAAGAACTATCCCGAAATCTACCTGATGGTGTTGTTGATCGATGAGCGGCCCGAAGAAGTGACGGAGATGAAACGCCGCGTCCGCGGGGAAGTCATCGCCTCGTCGCTGGACCGGGAGCTCGAAAGCCACATTCGCGTCAGCCAGCTTGTGTTCGAGCGGGCCAAGCGCATGACGGAAGAAGGCCGCGACGTCTTCCTGCTGCTCGACAGCATCACCCGGACAGCCCGCGCCTTCAACAAATGGAGCAACTCCGGCCGGACGGCCACCGGCGGACTCGATATCCGCGCCATGGACTTGCCGAAGAAAATGTTCGGCATGGCCCGTCAATTTGAGGAAGGGGGCTCGCTGACGGTGGTCGGCACGGCCCTGATCGAGACCGGAAGCCGCATGGACGACGCCATCTTTCAGGAGTTCAAAGGGACCGGCAACATGGAACTGGTCTTGTGCCGGGAATTGGCCGATCGCAGGATCTGGCCGGCCATCGACATCACCAAGTCCGGCACGCGCCGCGAGGAAAAGATTTTGCCGCCGGATGTGCTCGAAGGCGTGACAATGCTGCGCCGCAGCCTGATTTCCATGAATCCGGTGGAAGCCATGGAGCAGTTGAGCAAGACTTTGGCGAAATATCCCAGCAACGCCGACTTTCTGGCACGGATCAAGGCCGTTCTGTAACGCAAAGGGCCGTGGGAACTATTTGCTGTACCACGGCATCGGTTTGAACGGCCGCTGGAGAGAGATGCCCTGCCGTTTGCGGGCCTCAATGCGGGCCTGCCGTTCGCGGGATTCCTGAGCCGCGCGCTGCTGGATCAACTGGCGCGCGAGCGAACGCTGTGCTTCATACGCCTGGATGGCATCTTTGGACGCGGGGGCATGCTCCTGGGCCGATGCGATGTTCCCGAGCAACATCGCGCCCAAACAACATGCCAGGAGATGGAATCGCACCATGATCCGAGACCTTCCGGACACTTCCGTTCCAGGGAGACTCGACAACCGCCTATTCGAATTATCGGGCGGCAGAATCGTGCGGAATGAGAAAAGCCGGGCGCTTTGCGACGATTTTCCCGAATTCGGAGACTTTTCCGGCGTTCCTCGCCGCTGAATCCGAGTTCCAGGAGATGTCTCAATCCAACGCAATTCTCGGCGAAAACCACCGGATTGACTGCGGCTCTGGCGGTCACGCCAGGGATCTCGAACGGCGGAGCATCGCCAGGAGTTGATCCAGGGCTCGGCCGTCCATCTCGACCAGATAAATGACGGCGTTTTCCTTCCAAATCAGCACTCCGTGATCGGCCCCGTACTGAATCTGGGCGGCTTCCAGGGACGGAAGTTCCTCGGCATCACGGATTTGAGCAGCCTGAACCATCCAGAGCGTGCCGGAAATCGGAGAGGCATTGCGAGGAGAACGCCAGGCAAATTCCGCGGCAAATAACGTGACGGGCGGATCGGACTTCCCGCGGCAGGGCTGGGTGATGAGCTGTGCCGAATCCAGCCAGCCGAACGGAAATTCCATCAGCTCAGCGACCGGCCAGCCGGAGAGATCGCCAATCCGATCGATTTTCGAACGCCAATCCGCCAGGGCGATCGAAGTCGGAGAGAGTGTCTGCAACAGCCAGGGTGCGGTCACGGCAATGAGCACCGCTGCGGAGACCGAGGTCCAAAACCAGGAACGACGGCCGGCCCTTGACGGAAGGCTGATGGGTTGCTGGGCCACTTGAGCCGCAATGCGCTGGTGCAGACGTCGGGATTGGGCCTCAGGCAGGCTGACGGCGGACATCAGCATCGACAATTCCCGGTCGCCGGCCGACTCCCGACGCAAGGCCGACCGGCACGCGGCGCACTGCTCGAGATGCAGATGAACCGCCAGCAGTTCGGCGGGCATTTCGCCGACGGTGGACAGCGTCAGCATCGGTAAGCAGGCACGGGCGTCGGAGCAGTCCATCGTTGTCTCAATTCGGAAAAGCGGGAACAAACACGGGCAGGGCGGCAGGAGGACGCGTTATCGGAATGGCCGACTCGAAGCCGCCGAATTCCAAGTCTTCGCGGGCCAGGCGAGCCTTCAACAGAGACTTGCCGCGCGAGAGGCGGCTCATCACCGTCCCCAACGGAATTTCGAGGGCCTGGGCGATTTCCTTGTAACTCAATTCGTGAAAATAGTAGAGAATGACGGCAGACCGGAATTCCTCGGGGATTTCGCCCAGCGTCCTCTGAAAGGCCTCCTCGTCGACCAGCGGGGAATCGGCTTTCTGCATGGGTTCGGCGGCCTGGTCCAAGGGCAGCATCGCGGGGCGTTGTTTCTGGTGTTTCAGGAAGGCATGCCGCAAAATCGCACAGAGCCAGCTTTTTGCCGCAGAGGGTTCTCGCAACTGATGCAGGTTTTCGCACGCGATCAGAAACGTTTGCTGCGTGAGATCTTCCGCATCCTCGGCGGAACCGCTCAGACGATAGGCGTAGCGATACAGCAGGTCCTGGTGTTGCTGTAACAATTCGTCGATCGTTGGAAGGCGTTTGCCGCCGAACATGATCACCTCTCACACAGGAAGAGCCGCCTGCCCGAGAAAAAATTCCCGGAATCTCAGGTTACGGAAGCGAATTCCGATGGATGCAGTTTAACGCATCGAGCCACGGCTGTCTTCCAGTCGACGTTTGACTGCGCGATCTCGGACGAGGTTTTCTCACGTCGACGTAAGGAATTTCCGACATTGGGTGGGGCGGATCAAAAAATCGGCCCGAGATGCTCCGCGAGCGGAGTTTCCCGGGAAATTCGATTATTTGAGAACAAATGCTTTCGGGGGAATCAGGGGGCCTTGGGGAAATCTTCTCGAATCCGTAGAACCGGCCGCTTGACATTGCCGGAAAACTTTAATATGCAGTGACGCTGCTAGAGTTGCGGTCGACGCAAGAATTCAACAGAGTTCAGAATCAGGAGTTACGGCGTCGAACGCATCCACCGTCTCGCGGAGAGGGCGAGAACCGATCGGCGACATGGATTTTTTCTCACGGGAAACTTGGGGTTCACACACATGACACACGCATTACTCGACGAAGAATTGACCTTCGCCGATTGGTTGGCAGCGTATCCTGCTGCGCCTGTCGTTTCACCGCAGCTTGCCGACGATGAAGATGAAGAGGCGGAAGAAGCGGGTGACGACGACGAAGAGCTTGAGGACGAAGAATTCGACGACGATCTGGACGAGTTCGAGGATGACGACCTCGATGACGAAGACTTTGAAGATTTTGACGAGGACGAGGACGACTTTGACGAGGACGATGATGATGACGACGACGATGACGACGAATTCGAAGATGAAGATGAAGAGTATTAGCGTGAGCCCGGGCGCACGCCGTCCCTCTCTGGCCATGGGTTGATGGTGATTGTTCGCTGTCATCCGTGAATACTGGAAACGCACATCGGGAACAGGTAATTCGTGGATGGTCTGGTCGAACAAATTGAGACGGCGGTTTCGGCCATTCGGAAGTCGTGGTCGGGCGCACCCCGGGTGGGAATGATTCTGGGGACCGGTCTCGGCGGTCTTGCGGAGCAGATCCAGCAGGAGGCCGCGATCCCCTATGGCGACATCCCGCATTTCCCCCGGTCGACGGCGCCGTCCCACGCAGGGCGGCTGGTGTGCGGAACGCTTCAAGGCGTGCCCATCGTGGCGATGGAAGGCCGCTTCCATTACTACGAAGGGTACTCCCTGCAGCAGGTGACGTTTCCTGTGCGCGTGATGAAGGCGCTGGGTGCGGAACTGCTGCTCGTGACCAATGCGGCGGGCGGCCTCAACCCGCTGATGGAACTGGCGGATGTGGTCGTACTGGAAGACCATATCAACCTGATGCCGGACAATCCGTTGCGAGGCGTGAATGATGATCGCCTTGGTCCGCGCTGGCCGGATTTGTGCGAGCCGTATGATCGCAGCCTGATTCAACAAGCCCGTGAGGCCGGCCTGGAACTGGGCATCCCGGTGCAGAAAGGCGTGATCGTCGCTGTTTCCGGCCCGAATCTTGAGACGCGGGCCGAATACAGAATGTTAAAACTTCTCGGGGCCGACGTCGTCTCGATGTCGACGGTCCCGGAAGTCCTCGTGGCGATCCACAGCGGCATGAAGGTGCTCGGGTTTTCCATCGTCACCGATCTCTGCCTGCCGGACGCCCTGGAGCCGGTCGAAATCTCCAAGATTCTCGCGAACGCGGCGACAGGGGGCGAACGGCTCGCCCGGCTGATCCCGAAAATTCTCGCCGCTCTGCCGGCGCGCGGGGAATCAGCCTCCCGGTAGCCTGGGAATTGTCACTACGAATTCATTCTCGACGCGCTTCAGAATTCGAGAACGGCGTCGGCGTTCACTGCGCAAGGTTGCCGCCTTGATTATTCAATTCCGGAATGTCTTCCCGCAGTTTATCAATCCCGGCCGAAGTGATGTTCGTCCCCTTGTAATTCAGGACTTTCAGATTCTTCATCTTCTTCAAGTGGACCAGTCCTTGATTATTGATGCCGGGGATGTCTTCGATGGCCAAGGTCTCCATATCCGTGAGGTCCTTGATGGCTTGCAACGAGGCATTCGTCAGGCCGGGATTCCGGTTCAAGTTTAAGTATCGCAGGTCTTTCTTGCCCTTGACCATCATCCCCACATGCTTGTCGGTCATGCCCGTCAGCGCGGCAATATTCAACTCTTGCAGCGTCTTGACTCCGCCGATGGCCGCGGCGCCTTTCTCGTTCAACCGCGTGCCGTCGACTCCGATGCCGATCAGTGTCTTCAGCCCGTTGCCCTTCAGCGCTCCGGCGAATCCTTCACCCGTAATTGGACACGCCGAGAGGGTCAATCTTTCAATGACTTCCAGCTTTTTCAAATTCACCAGTCCTTTGTCGGTGACGCCCGTATTGTTCATCCAGAGCACGCGCAATGTCCGGGCATTGCAGATGGATTCCATGGCGTCATCATCCAGGGTCGACTGAATGATCCAGAGTTCCTCCAGGGCCGGAAATTTTCCCACCACTTCCCAGCCGTCAGGAGTCAATTTCGTCTGATTGATCACCAATTTCTTCAGTTGCGGCAGAGTCGCCAGATGGCTGACGCCCTCATCGGAAATCTTAGGGCCGGTCAGTGTCAGTGTTTCCAGCGACGTCACCTGCGCGATCGAGGCGCATCCGGCATCGCCAACGTTGGAGCCTTCCAGTGACAGGGACTTCAGATTGGTCAATTTGTGCAGCGCCCCGAGGCCCCCATCCGTGACCTGGCTTCCCGTGGCGTTGATTTCCGTCACCAGTTCCACGCCGTCCTCCAAGGCACACAACTGCGCGATGGACGAGTTCGTCACCTGGGACGGGGCCAGGGCCTTGAAATTCGCATACACAGACGCGGCATCGGGCTTCGGGGGCGTCACGGGAACCACCGGGGTGACGGGCGTCACCGGCGGCGCCGCTTGCGGCGTTTCGGGCGTCACTTGCGGGGTGGTCGGCGGGGCAGCCGGTTGGCCTTTGGAAATTTCTTCCCAAGTCGGCACTTTGCCGCACCCGGAGAGGCCGCACCCGGCGAGCACGCCGAAGCTCAGCCAGCCAAGGCAACCGACAGCGGTCCAGACTTTCAGGAACGAGGGACGGTTCATCGCGGTGCACCTTTCAAGAACGGATTCAACGAGAAATGGAAACCAAGATGGGGTGAAGGAGAAATGAATCGATCCCTGATTTCTCCTCGGATCAGGTCATATTACGAATTCGTCACCCGAAATGTAAACTCCCTTTTCAGTGTTTTTTCGTTCCCAGCTCGTTCTCCGACCGGGAACGCGCTTCGGACGCGGTGGTGACGATTCGAGAGTCAGAAGAAATTCGCCGGATATTGTGAAGTACCTGACTCCCCCAGTCCCGCGCAGCGAGAGTGGTCGAAATCTGGACGCGGCATTATCATCGGCGAGCGGCTGTTCGTCTTTTCGGCCTGCCATCCCGGCAGTTCGGCGGCAGGGCACGGCGAAGCGCAACCGGCGTTCATTAAGGTCGAGTCATGGGGCTCTCGCGGACGACAATTCAGTTGCTGCTCAACGAAGCGGCCGTCCGTCCGTTTTCAGGATCGGCGGTGACGCTGGGACGGCAGCACATCTATTTCTCCTGGGAGGATTTTCAACATCTGGCACGGAACGCCTCGGTCGCCATGCCGGGCGGCATCACCCCCAGGCTGCATCGCGAGGTGGACTTGGCCCGGCGCGGCTATGCTTCCGATGCGACGATCTTTTCGGGCCTCGGGTTCTCTGAATGCCGGACCCTCGATTATTCCGATTACGAGGCGGTCAATGAAATCTTCGATTTGAACCAACCCGAGACTCCGCTTCACCTCCAGAATCGATTTGACTTGGTGCTGGACACCGGGACGATGGAGCACGTGTTTCACGTTCCCAACGTACTTGCCAATCTGCATCGGATGCTGAAGCCCGGCGGTCGACTGATTCATCTCACTCCCGCAGCCAACTATCTCGACCACGGCTTTTATAGCTTTTCGCCGACGTTTTTCGCGGATTACTATCATGTGAACCGCTATGCGATCCACCAGGTCTGCGTCTGTCGGCATACGACAAAGGGTGAGAATTCCCCGGTCCAGGTGTTCGACTATTTAAATCGAGGCCCCTCGGGGTTCGACGTCGGAAGCCTGGATGACCACGTGTATAACAACTGGGTCGTGGTGCAGCGCCGGGAGGATTCGACGTGCGGCATCATTCCTCAACAGTCGGCATACCTCACGCGCTGGGCAGATTCCTCGTCGGGCGCATCCTCGGCCGGCTCATGGGAGAGCGAACCGGCCGGCACGAAGGCAGACCGGTTATTGAAACTCACCGCCCGATGGGGACCGCTCCATCGCCTGGCGCGCGGAACGATCCGGGCTTGGCGGGGGCTGGTGAATCGCTATCGAAAGAAATTTCAATTTCCGCTCCCCAAGGTGGGTGAGTACCGTTAATGCCGTTCACTCGTCGAATCGGATGATTGTTTCGGTCCTCAGTTTAGAGCACTAAGCGAGTTGCAATGTTTGAGAAAGTTGGCGACGCGGAATTTGTCCGAGGCGAGCACGACATCCTCAGGTTCTGGGAGGAAAATCGTGTGTTTGACCGGCTCCGTGCCAAGAATTCCGGGAAAACTCCCTGGAGCTTCATCGACGGCCCCATCACGGCGAACAACCCGATGGGCGTTCATCACGCCTGGGGCCGCACCTACAAAGACGCCATCCAGCGCTACTGGGCCATGAACGGCCGCGACTTGCGCTACCAGAACGGCTTCGACTGCCAGGGGCTGTGGGTCGAAGTCGAAGTCGAAAAGCAGCTTGGCCTGGGAGCGAAATCCGAGATCGAAAAATATGGCATCGACAAGTTCGTCTGGGAGTGCAAGAAACGCGTCCTGAAATACGCCGCGATCCAGACAGAGCAATCGATCCGCCTCGGCTACTGGATGGACTGGGACGACCCCGCCGCGCTCCGCCGTCTCGCCGACGCCATCGGGACGGATGAAATTGTCGAGTTCACCCCGCCGCAGAAGCCCGGGGCTTGCAACCCCCGGGCTTCTGCCGAGCAGATTATCGAACGGCTCGGCAACCCCGACTGGGGCGGCAGCTACTTCACGTTCTCGACCGAGAACAACGAAACCATCTGGGCGTTTCTCAAGAAATGTTTCGACCGCGGCAAGATCTACCGCGGCCACGACGTCATGCCGTGGTCCGGCCGCGGCGGCAGCGCCTATTCACAAATGGAAGTCGCCGACGGCCGCAAGCTGACCGTCCACCGCGCGCTGTTCGTCAGATTTCCGCTGCTCCCGAGCGGGGGGCGTGAGCCCCCTGATTCCGCGCCCAATCAGGGGGCTCACGCCCCCCGCTCAGAGTACATCCTCATCTGGACCACCACGCCCTGGACGCTGACCAGCAACGTCGCGGCGATGGTGAACCCCGACCTCGAATACGTTCGTCTCCAGGCCAAGCGCGACGGGGCGATTTACTACTTCGCCAAGGACAACCTCGAATTCCAGCGACTCGCCAAAGAATTCAAAGAAGGCTTCGGCCGCCCGGAATGGCAATGGCCGAAAGACACGCCGAAACTCAAAACGCTGGCGCAGATTTTCAAAGAGCAGGGCGGGTATGAGGTACTCGGGACGGTGAAAGGGGCCGAACTCATCGGCAAACGCTACATCGGGCCGTTTGATGATCTGCCGGCACAACAACAACCGGGGGGGTATCCGATGGAAGCCCAGGGATTGCAATCCCTGGGCTTCACGGGTGCGGAATGCCACCGCGTCATCGACGGCGGACGCGACTTCAAAGGTTCAGCCAATGTCGTCGCCGGAGAAGGCACGGGGATTGTTCATAGCGCCCCGGGATGTGGAGATATTGATCATCAAATCGGCATGGCGAACGAACTCGTGTCGATCGCCCCATTGAACGAAGACGGCACGTTTCTCGAAGGTTTCGGCCAGTTCACCGGCCTCGTCGCCACCGCGCCGAAAACCGTCGACCTCATCATCGAAGACCTCAAACAAAAGGGCTTCCTCGTCGCCGTCGAAAAGTATCCGCACATCTATCCGTTCTGCTGGCGGACGGGCGATGAACTCGTTTTCCGGCTCGTCGATGAGTGGTTCATCAACATGGACTGGCGGGAGGAGATTCAAAACGTCACCCGGCAGATCGAATGGCTGCCCAAGGAGATGCAGGGGCAGGAGCGGGAACTCGAATGGCTCGCCAACATGCGCGACTGGATGATCTCCAAGAAGCGCTACTGGGGCCTCGCGCTGCCGATCTGGATCAACCCCGACGATCCGACCGATTTCGACGTGATGGGGTCGCTTGCCGAACTCAAGGAGCGGGCCGTCGAAGGGTGGAACGATTTCGAGGGCCACTCGCCGCATAAGCCGTGGATCGACGGCGTGAAAATTCGCAGCAAGAAAACGAACGCAGTATTGACCCGCGTGCCGGACGTCGGCAATCCCTGGCTCGATGCGGGGATCGTGCCGTTCTCCACTGTCGGTTACAACACGCATCGCGACCTTTGGCAGAAATGGTATCCGGCGGACTTGGTTTCCGAATGTTTTCCGGGCCAGTTCCGCAACTGGTTCTATTCGTTGTTGTCGATGGCGACCATGATGGACGGCTCGCCGCCGTTCAAAACGCTGTTCGGTTATCGCCTCGTCATGAACGAGCAGGGCGAGCCGATGAGCAAGTCCAAGGGGACCGCCATCTGGTTTGAAGAAGCCGCCGAGCAACTCGGCGTCGATACGCTGCGCTGGCTGTACCTGCAGCAGAACCCGTCGCAGGATTTGAAGTTCGGCACCCGCCATCACGACCAGAAAGTCACGCTGCAAACGCCGGATGGGCCGTCGAACAAGACCATCGACGGCGTCGACACGTGCCTGGTGACGAGCGGCCCCGCCGATGAAGTCCGCCGGCAAGTGCTGCTGCCGTGGTGGAATTCGTATGCGTTCTTCGTGAATTACGCCCGGCTGGACGAGTTTGATCCGACGTTGCCGCGTGTGCCGGTATCCGAACGTCCGGAGATCGACCGCTGGGTGCTGTCGAATTTACAGTCGCTCATCACGTCGATGCGCACTTCCATTGAGAGTTACGACTTCGACCACGCCTGCGGTTTCGCAGCACAGTTCATCGATGATCTCTCCAACTGGTACATCCGTCGCAATCGGCGGCGCTTCTGGAGATCGCGCGAGGCAGCCGAGACGCCCAGGGGTTGCAACCCCTGGGCGTCGTCTGAGAACGACAAACTCTCGGCCTATCAAACGCTGCATGAGGTGCTGCTGACGTTGACGAAACTGCTGGCCCCGTTCGTGCCGTTTCTGGCAGAACGAATGTTTCAGAACCTGGTTGGCGCCGCAGAAGCCCAGGGGTTGCAACCCCTGGGCTTCCCGGAATCCGTCCACTTGTGCGATTACCCCGTCGCCGATGCCGCGCTGCTCGATGCCGATCTGAATCAACGCATGGCGCTCGCGCAGCGGGTCGTGAAACTCGGTCACAAGTTAAGAGAGCAAGCCGATCAGCGGGTGCGGCAGCCGTTGCCGGAGTTGCGGTTCGCCTGCACCGATCCGACGGAGACCGCCGCGATCAGCCGGTTGAATGACGTGATCGCCGAGGAATTGAACGTCAAGCAAGTCACGCCCTGCGATCGGCTCGACGACATCGTCAAGTACGTCTTCAAAGCGAACCTGAAAACGATCGGCCCCAAGTTTGGCAAATCGTTGAACGAGATCAAGGAAGCGATCCCGAATTTGCCCCCGGAACTACTCGCACCCTTGCGAAGCGGCGAACCCATCACGCTCGCGCTTCGCGGATCATCGATCACTTTGAGTCCTGAAGACGTCCTCGTCGGCACCGAGCAGGCGGCGGAATGGCATTGCGCGGATGAGCGCGGCGTACAGGTCGCGCTGTCGTCGCACTTGACGCCGGAACTCATCGCCGAAGGAATCGGCCGCGATTTCATCCGCCACATCCAGCAACTGCGCAAAGACGAAAACCTCGAAATTCAGCAGCGGATTCGAGTCTATTATTCGACGGCGGACGAAACCGTCGTCGCGGCGGTGACGGCGTGGTCGGACAACATCCGCAACGAAACCTTGGCCGATGCGCTGACGCGGGAAGCCACGTCCCCCGAACAGGCGAAACGCGTCACGGTCGGCGACGGGCCGGTCAGCGTGTGGATTGAAATCACTCTTTGAGGAGATCTGCAATGAAGTTCCAACGGGCGACCATGATGGCAGCAATGACAATCTTGTGTGCGTCAGCGAGTTCCGCCGATGCGAAAGACATTGAAATTCCGTTGCGGAAAATGGCAAAAGTGGATGATAACGGAACGCCGCGTTTGGTCTATGAAGAGCAGGTCGGCCTTTGGGCCCCCAAGCAAACGGCGATCATTGTTTGTGATATGTGGGACGATCACTGGTGTCCGAACGCGGCCAAGCGAGTCGTCGAACTTGCCGGTCCGATGAACGAAGTCTTGAAGGCTGCTCGCAAGCAAGGAGTCTTCATCATTCACGCGCCGAGCAGCGTCACGAAGTTTTACGAGGAGACCCCGCAGCGGAAGCGGGCAAAGTCTGCCCCGTTCGTGAAGACGCCCGTGCCGCTCTCGAAGGACGAACGCTGGGGGACCGGCTGGTGTTATCCTGACAAGAATCGGGAAGGGGAGTTGCCCATCGATGATTCCGACATGGGCTGCGACTGCGAGGAGAAGTATGAGCCGCACGAAGCCTGGACCCGGCAGATCGCCGCGCTCGAAATCGCCGAGGAAGACGCCCTCACCGACAACGGCCAGGAGACGTGGAACCTGCTCGAGGAACGGAAGATCGACAACGTCATCCTGATGGGCGTCCATCTCAATATGTGCGTGCTGGGCCGGCCGTTCGGCATTCGGCAGATGAAGTACCTCGGCAAGAACGTGGTGCTGATGCGGGACATGACCGATTCAATGTACAACCCGAAAAAGCCCCCCAAGGTGAATCACTTCGAGGGGCATGACCTGGTAATCGGCCACGTGGAAAAATACTGGTGCCCAACGATGACGAGCACCGTCTTCACCGGCAAACCGGCGTTCCGGTTCAAAGACGATCCGCGCGCCAAGAAGTGAACCGGCGGGGTGATACAAAAAAAAGCCCAGGGACTGCTCTCCCTGGGCTGCTCTCTTCGCGCAACCTGACTATTCGTTCAACGATTCAATCGGGTTGCCGTCCTGGTGCTGAATCAGGTTCCGCAGCGTGACGGGGTCGAGGAGCTTGGAGAGATAGCGGGCGGAACCGTCAGTGAAGATCGCCTGGAACTTCTCGCCGATTTCACCCAGCGCGGCAAACGGATCTTCCGGGTCGGCTTCCAGGCCGCCGGGCTTGGTCCAGATGTCGGCTTTATCCGGCCCGGCGGTCACACATAAGAGGGTGTTGGAAGTCCCGTCGGTGAAGTCACGCAGTCCCGGAGCCGCGTTGTCGGCGAACGGGGCGCCTTCGCCGGTGAAGACGTGGATGGACGTCTTGCCGGCGTCCTCGACGCCATCCGCCTTGAAGATGTCCGGCATCTTCTCGATCAGCGCCTTGTTGTGCTCGCTGTCCCAGGGTTCGTCCAGCTTGAACTCATTGTAGAGCCCAACCTGGTCGAGAAAGGGCAGCAGATGAACGCGCCAACTGAGGCCGTCTTTGACCGTATCCGACTCTTCCGCGGGTCCGCCCGCCTTGGGAAAGCGTCGATACGTTGCTTCATAGCTGTGAAACGCCAGCGCGATCTGCCGAAGGTTGTTGAGCTTCTGCATCTGCGCGGCGGCTTCGCGGGCTTGCTTGATTTCCGGGGCAAGGATCTGCGGAATCCGGTCGAAACCGTCGGGCATCGAAATCTGAAGCGTGAGCTGGTTGCCTTCGGATTTCATCTCCAACAATTCGATTTCCGACTTGAAGATGCCGAGGAACTCTCGCTGCGAGTCGGACAGACTCGGGTCGTCGGATTGCATGGCGACCGTCATCTTTAACTGATTCAGCGCCAAGCCGTTGACCATGGCGGCCAGCGTCTGGGCTGTCTGCGGCGATGTCGTCAGTCCGTTGAGCGCCACCAGGAGATCGCCGGTGTTGCCCGTGCTGCTGGCGGTCAACGACAGGGCCTTCAGATTCGCAAAGGGACCGAACAGCGGGTTCTGCTGCGCCATGAACTGCATCAGGTCTTTCTGGGACGCCAGGTCCAGCGTGAGCAAGGCGTCAAACGGCTGATCGGCGGCTCGCAGTTGGTTCGCCAGCGCGGACTCAGATTCTTTTCCCGCGGCCGCCAGCCAGGCTTGAAGCGCGGTTTCTCCGCTGAATACGGCCGTCTGCTCGGTGGGGAAGGCCATGGCCCACCCTTCGGCAAAGAAATATTCGTGCCCTTCATGCGACTTGGTTTCCGTTGATCCCGGCAATTGCGACAGCAGCAGCGCGTGGTCCACGGGCGATGTGGTCTTCAACACGAACACTGGCGCCTGGTCCGGTTTTAGCTCTCCCAGGCCAAAGGGAGTCGTACTCTCGGCAGACGCCCCAGCCGGCTGCTGGACTTCGCCCAGATCGACCGCCTCGCCGTCCTGAACGGTTACCAGCTTGGCAAAGACGGCAGGATCGATATTCTTGGACATCGGCCGGACGGAACCGTCAGCCCACAGCACGAGAAACGTCTCGTCTTCGATTGTGCCCAGGCACTTCGTCGGGTTCTCCGGATCGAACTCCAGGCCGCCGGGCTTCATCCAGATTTCGGCCGTGTCGGCGCCAGCGCTGACGGCGAGAATCGAGTTGGATGTCCCGTCGATGAATGCGCGAATCGGGCTCCCTTTGTCATCTTGGAACGGCGTCCCTTCGCCCGTGATCACGTGGATCGACGTCTTGCCGGCATCCGTCACGCCGGAGGACTGAAACGACTCTGGCATCTGTTCGTGGAAAGCCGCGTTGTCGTCGCTGTCCCACTCCTGGTCAAATTGAATGGCGTTGTAGAGCGGAGCGGCATCAACGAACGGAGCCATCTGGGCGCGCCAACTGAAGCCGTTGCGGTTCTCGCCGTCGCCGGAACCGCCGGCCGCCGGGAAGTAATTGTAGACATCATGGTAATTGTGGAATGCCAGTCCGACCTGCTTCATGTTGTTCTTGAATTGCACCGGGCCTTTTTTCGCGGCTCCGGGGGCTTCGCCTTCCACTGGCAGGCCGGCTTCGCGGGCCGCGGAATTCAGCACGCGCTTGTCGATCAGCACGGCGAGTTCCTCGATGTCTTTCGGGTCCAGGCCCGTTTGAGCCAGGAACGGCCCGAACGCCTGCTGCAGATCGTCGTCCGTCAACGCGCCTTCCTCTTTCAGACCCGCGATCACCGGGGACTCCAGCGCCCGCTTCGGATGAAGCACCAGGGCCGCGATGAATTCATCGGTCACGTGATTCAAATTGAACTGAACCTGCGTCGGGCCGGCCGGCGTCTTTGCGGCGGTCGGCTTCGGCTTGGAACCAGACGGTTCAGACTCCGCAGTCTTCTCCGAAGTTGAGGGATCATCCCCCTCTCCGGTCGTCGGCGAACGGTCGTCGTCGGACATCTCGGGCTGATCCCCCGGCGTCTCTTCCGGAGCCGCGGGAGAACTTTCGCTGATCGACGGGGCTCCCAGCATGGGAGCCGGCTGTGACGGCGGCGCCGCAGGCTTCGGCTGTTCGGCGCATCCGATCAAGAACAACACGGGCAAGAACCCGGACAACCAGAGCACACGCGTCATCGCTTTCCCTTTTCCCTGGAATTGATAAGAAAACTCTCGTTCCGCACAGCGTAACGCGAGTGAATTCGGAAGAAAAGCCGGGATCGATCGTCATGCTTTCGTTTTCTTCACGAATGACGGAGAATGGATCGCAACGTCGACAGGTGCTTTCGTCTCGCCGCTATATGTAGGAACGTGATGTGATGTTCGAATTGCCTCAAGGGTTCTCGGTCTCTGCCGTGAAATGCGGGGTCAAGCCCGGCAGCGACAAGCTGGACTTGGCGTTGTTCGTTACTGAAACGCCGGCGTCCGCGGCCGGGGTGTTTACGACGAACCTGGTGTGCGGCGCTCCGGTCAAGGTGTCGCGCAGCCGATTGCCCCGCGGAACGGCTCGCGGCGTCGTCATCAACTCCGGCAACGCGAATGCCTGCACCGGAGAGCAGGGAATTCGGGATGCCGAACACATGACGGCCCTCGTCGCCCGGCAGATCGGCTGTGCCGCGGACGATGTGCTCGTCTGTTCGACCGGCGTGATCGGCCGGCTCTTGCCGATGGATCGGATTGCGATCGGCATCACGGCGGCGGCAAAGGAATTGTCGTCATCGGCGGAAACCTTTCATCTCGCCGCGCGGGCCATGATGACGACTGACACCGTTCCGAAACAGTCGACGCGGCAGATCACGCTTGATGGAAATGCGGTGCGGATCAGCGGCGTCTGCAAAGGGGCGGCCATGATCGCCCCGAACATGGCGACGATGCTCTGCGTCATCATGACCGATGCCGCAATTTCACCCAGCGACGCGCAGCAGATTTTAACCGTCGCGGTCCAAGACAGCTTCAACTGCATCAGCGTGGACGGCCACGAAAGCACCAGTGATTCGGTGATCCACCTGGCCAACGGCGCGTCGGGCGTCGACGTCTCTCGCTTGCGATTAGCCGACCAAGAACTTTTCGCGCGCTCCGTCAACGAAGTCGCCCGGGACCTGGCGATGGCCATCATCCAGGACGCGGAAGGAGCGCATCATTTCGTGCAGATCGACGTCACTGGCTGCCGAACACGAGACGAAGCGTTTCGCATTGCCAAGGAAATCGCAGATAGCCCTTTGGTCAAGACGGCGATCTGCGGGGCCGACCCGAACTGGGGCCGCATCGTTTCGGCGGCCGGCTATGCGGGAGTCGCACTGAAAGAGGAAGACGTCTCGCTGACTCTCAACGGTTTTGAGTTGTACCGCGCTGGGACGCCGCTCCCGTTCGACGCGGCGGCGGTTTCGCAGTCCATGAAGGCCCGCAGGGATGTATTCATCGAGTTGAAATTGTCACAGGGTTCAGAGCGCATCCGCTATTGGACGAGTGATTTGACGAAGGAATACGTCGAGTTGAATGCGGATTACACGACGTGACTTTTAGCGACGCTTCGCAGAAGCGTAGTTTTGATATTCGGCGCGAGTCCTCTGGATAGCGATCATGCTCTCAAATGATTTGGAACGATGGAAACCCTCTCCAGAGCCGCTGCTGCAATTAGCCATCGCTCACAATGATGATTCCATGCTGCGAGAAATCGCTGAGGCCGATTACGGAATGGAGTCCGACGCTCATTATGCTGCGATCATGCGATTAATCGAGCAGCGGGACTTCACGGCTTGCTTGGAATGAACACCGCGTGAGGTTCTGGAATTGACTCGCTGGCCTGAACCTGACGATCCCAACCAGAATTCCGAATCGCCGAGTGAGCGCGGCCACTGGATGCGATTACTCTCATGCACATTCTTGTTGAGATCAGCGGCAGAGTTCCCCGACTATTTCGCGCCGGGAGAAGATTCAACCATCATTCAGTTGGTCGCCAGCTCGATTGCATTGGGCAACGAGTCAGCACAAGCCGCGTTGAAATTACTCTGCTGGCGATTGCAGATCGATCTAGCGAAATATGATGAATCACCATATTTCGCAATGGGGACCTTGTTACTGGCTGTTTTTGTGCGTGACTATGATCGCGAACGCCTAGAACTCTTGATGAAACTCATCGCACCAGAATGGATGTATTCCTATTTATCCCCGTTCGGTATTCGTGAAGATACCTGGCGAGCATTACTGGAATCCATCGTGTTGAATGCACCAGTGAACGACATCGATTATGTCAAAGTGACAGTTGCTGAAGTCCTGTCATGATTGATACCAAGCTTCTGCGGACCGGCGCTAATTCGCTTTCTTCGCCGGAAATTTCACGATCACCTTGATCGCCCCGTCCTTGCGATCGCGGAATGTTTCGAAGGCGGTTTGCAGGTCCGAGAGCGGGTAGCGGTGCGTGATCAGCGGCTTCACGTTGACCCGGCCTTCCTGAATCCAGCGCATGGCGAGCGGGAAGTCCTTCTGGAACTCCGGGTAGACGCTGGTGAAGACCGTGATATTTTTCGCGAACAAATCCCGCCACTTGAGGCCGTCAAGCGTCGGCCGCGGAACTCCAAAGTAAAGAATCTGACCTTTCACTCCGCACAGGTCGATGCACGTGTTGAACGCCTGATCCGCATGGCCGACGCATTCGATGACCAGGTCCGCGAGTTGGCCGTCGAGAATTTCTCGCACGGCAACGACCGGATCGTTGGTCTTGTTGCAGACGGTGGCAGTGGCACCCATCTGCGAACTAACGCGCAGCCGGCTTTCCACGACATCGACGCCGATGATTTCTCGCGCACCAAGATTGCGGACCGCCGCATTCATGAGCTGTCCCATCGGTCCCTGGCCAACGACAGCGACGTCCAGGCCGATGATGTTCGGCAGCTTTCGCAGGGCATAGATGACCGTACCGAGCGGTTGGGCCATCAGGGCTTCTTCTTCCGGAACATTCGTGGCGATGGCGATCGCCCGGTTTTCGTCCTGGAGGAAGCGCTCCTGCAAGCCGAGATGATTATTCGGCACAGCGAGGACGCGGTCGCCGACCTTCCATTTCTTGCCGTTGGTGGCGGTGACGGTGCCGATCATTTCATGCAGCGACTGTCCGACTTCTATCGGCCATTCATCGCTGCCGTTGAAGTAGGGCAAATCGGACCCGCACAGGCAGGTGGTTTCCGGTTGGAATATGATCTGCCCGGTGGAGCCGTCCGGCGGAGCAGGGGGGAGCACCGGTTCCGGGCGGTCGATCAGCCGGATCTTTCCCGGGGCGTACATGTCACCGACGAGCATGGCGGCGAATTCCTGGATGGTACGTAGCGGCGGCTTCCAGCCGCCGCTACGGCTCACGTGATCACGCCTTGGCCAGTTTGAGGCGTTCGGCTTTGTCTTTGCGGCGTTTTTCCACGACTTCGTCCTGCAGGCCGCGAGGCAGCATGGAGTAGCGGGCGAATTCCATGCTGAACGTCCCTTTGCCCTGCGTCATCGAACGAAGTTCGTTGGCGTAATCGAACATCGACGCCAAAGGGACATCGGCGATGATCACCGCTGCCCCGAGATTCGTCTCGGTGGAAATGATCGTCCCGCGCTTACTGGCGATGTGGCCGGTTACGTTGCCCTGGTATTCATCCGGGACTTCGACTTCGAGCTTCATGATCGGCTCCAGCAAGCCGAGCTGCGCCTTGCTGAGGACTTCCCGCATGGCGTCGAATCCGCAGATATCGAACGCCATTTCGGACGAATCGACGTCGTGATAGCCGCCGTCCTGCAGCCTCATGCGGATATTCACCACTTCGCATTCGCACAAGGGGCCTTTGACGATGCACCGACGGAAGCCCTTATCCACCGGAGCGATGTACTCCTTCGGGATGCGGCCGCCGGTGACTTCGTTGACGAACTCATAGGGGACCGGACTGTCTTCAGGCAGTGGCTCCATCACGCCGACGATGTGGGCGTACTGGCCCGACCCGCCGGTCTGCTTTTTGTGCTTGTAGTTGAACGGGACTTCTCGGGTCGGCGTTTCGCGATACGCGACGCGAGGCGGACCGATCATGCATTCCACACCGTATTCGCGCTTGATCCGTTCGACGTAAATATCAAGATGCAACTGGCCCATGCCGGCGATCAGCGTCTGGCCGGTTTCTTCGTCCGTCAGCACGCGGAAGGTCGGATCTTCCCGGCGGAACCGCTCCAGCGCTTTTCCCAGCTTGTCGGCCCCGTCGCGCTTCATCGGTTCGATGGAGAGGCGGATCACGGCGTCCGGGACGAAGATGCTTTCCAGCGAATAGTTGATCCCTTCCTGGCAGAACGTGTCGCCGGACGCGCAATCGACGCCGACGAGGGCGACGATATCGCCGGCTTCGGCGACATCGACATCTTCCCGGTCATTGGCGTGCATGCGGACCAGCCGTCCGAAACGGACTCGCTTGCCGGTGCGGGAGTTGATGTAGCTGTCCCCCTTGACAATCTTCCCCTGGTAAATGCGGGTATAGGTCAACTGGCCGTACTGCTCCACCACGGTTTTGAATGCCATGCAGACCAGCGGAAGATCGGGCGACGCCCTGAGTTTCACGCGGTTCCAGTTCGGGTCGGCCGGGGTCTCGCCGACGGGGTGCTTCATCTCGTTGTCCATCGCGGAAATTTCGCGATCGAGCGGACTGGGCAGAAAGTAGGTCACGGCGTCCAGGAGTTCCTGCACGCCTTTATTTTTGTACGCGGAGCCCATCATCACGGGGGTGATCTGGTAAGCGAGAGTCGCCTCGCGGATCGTTTTGCGGACCAGGTCGACGGGGATGTCTTGCTCTTCCAGCAGCATGGTCATCAGTGAATCATCAAACATGGACAGCGTTTCGAGCATCTCCTGCCGGGCGGCTTTCGCACGCTCGACGAGATCCGCGGGAATCTCTTCGCGGCGGATGTTCTCGCCATCTTCGCCGTCAAAGTAGACGGCCTGCATGAGGATCAGATCGATGACGCCCCCAAACGCCGCTTCGCGTCCGATCGGGATTTGCAAAGGGCAGGGGGTGACCATCAGCTTCTCGCGAATCTGCGTGATGACTTTGTCCGGGTTCGCTCCGGTCCTGTCCATCTTGTTGATGAACGCGATGCGGGGGACCTTGTAGCGTTTCATCTGCCGGTCGACGGTCAGCGACTGGCTTTGAACGCCGCCGACGGAACAGAGCACGAGAATCGCGCCGTCGAGGACGCGGAGGCTGCGTTCGACTTCGACGGTGAAATCGACGTGGCCAGGCGTGTCGATCAGGTTGATCGTGAATTCGTCTTTGCCCGGGGCCTCCCAGACGACCTGCGTCGCGGCGGCGGTGATGGTGATGCCTTTTTCCCGCTCGAGTTCCATGAAGTCCATGGTGGCGCCGACGCCGTCTTTGCCTTTCACTTCGTGAATGTCGTGAATGCGGCCGGAATAGAACAGGATGCGCTCCGAGAGCGTGGTCTTGCCGGAATCGATGTGGGCGGAAACGCCGATATTGCGATATTTCTGAAGATTCATGGGACCAATTTCAACTAAAAGAACAATGGTTCAAACGGAAAGAGAATTCACCGGGGGATCACGGCCGAGCTGCCGGCAGCCCAAATCGATTCAACACGATCAGCCCAGGAAACACGGTGAGCTTGCAGGTCGAAAACGGCATCCCTGTGCAGATGAAGAAGCCGCGGCGGCGACAACCAGAGCGTTGCCGTCGTGACGGCTGACAGCCCCCGATTTCGGGGAGCGGCAGTCCGTCACGCCAAGAACATCGGTGGTGGAACTTCCCAGATGATCATGGGCGTCAAAACAACCTGCAAAGGGGTTCGCAATTCAAGTCACTGGCGGGTTGGCGCATCCTTCGCCACTGTGTTGCTCAGGCACTGTTTGGAAAACCAAAGGCAGGCAATCGGCAAGGTTTCCCGAGGCGAGAATCAGCAGCATCCCTGGTTTGCTGTAAGCCCTATCAGGATAATCAACCCGGCCGGATGTGAAAAGTCCAGGTTCGAGAATTTTCGATGATTTTTCGGAGGACCCCATGCCCGGCGTAGAATGTGGTCAGCCGGGCTTCCACTCTGCTGCGATGAGTATTCCGGGGAACCGACGTGCCGGCAGACGTGCAGACTCAACATCTTTCGACGCGATGCTTATGATCAAGGTTCAAGACGTTTGGGGATCGCACGAGAGAAAGACGGCGAATTCATGGCCGATGTGATCGTGGTGGGCGGCGGAGTGATCGGGCTGTCGATTGCCTGGGAACTTGCCGGGCAGGGGGTCTCGGTCCAACTGCTGGAGCAGGGAGACATCGGCCGGGAAGCGTCCTGGGCCGGGGCCGGCATGTTGCCGCCGGGGAACTCAGCCGGCGCAAAAACGCCGGAAGCCCGGCTGCGCTCCGCCAGCCATGCGCTGTGGCCGGAATGGAGCCAGCGGCTGCGCGAGGAAGCGGGAATCGACAATGGCTATCTGCGCTGCGGCAGCGTCGTCACTCCCCCGAACGACGATCCCGCCAGCTTCGAGCAGACCTTCGCCGCCTGGCATTCTGAAGGCGTGATCGCCGAACGGATTTCCGGGCCTGCGGTACACGAACAATTTCCGTTTCTCTCGCCTTCCATCCGCCAGGCGGTCGTGCTCCCCGAGATGGCACAGGTTCGCAATCCCAGACATTTGAAGGCGCTCGAGGCGGCGTGTGCCGGCCGCGGCGTCGTTCTGCTGCCGGGGCATCCGGTGATCAGCATCCGTCGCCAGGGGGATCGCATCGTCGCGGTGCGAACGCAGGAAAAAGAATTCGGGGCGGGCGAGTTCGTCTTCGCCGGCGGCGCCTGGTCGGCAAGTTTGCTGGAACACGCCGGCGTGAGTTTTCCGGTCGAACCGGTGCGCGGTCAGATCGTGTTGCTGAATTGTCGACCGTTGCCGTTTCGCCCGATCGTCGAACAGGGCCGGCGCTATCTTGTCCCCAGGCCGGACGGAAGAATTCTCATCGGCTCGACGGAAGAGCGTGCCGGCTTCGTCAAAGCCAACACGGCAAAGGCCGTCGCCGAGTTGATCCGGTTCGCTATCGCGCTGGTTCCGGAATTGAAGTCGGCCCACGTGGAACAAACGTGGTCAGGATTGCGGCCGTATCGTGCCGGCGAGTTGCCGTTCCTGGGCCGCATCGCCGGGTTGCAAAACGCCAGCGTGGCCGCGGGGCATTTCCGCGCGGGCTTGCAGATGTCGCCAATCACGGCAGTGTTGATTCGCCAGATGCTGCTCGGGCAGCCGGTGCAATTGGCGGAGGATTGTCACACATGACTCCGCAGTATTCTTGTGCTCCGCGCGTCGCGATCATCGGTTCCGGCCCCATCGGATTGGAGGCGGCGGCGCTCTTGTCGCGATTGGCATTTGCCGTCACGGTGTTCGAGCGGGGACGCTGTGCGGAAAATATTCGCCGCTGGGGGCACGTGCGGCTGTTCAGTCCGTGGGAGATGAATACGTCGACGTGGGGCCGCGATTTGGTTTCCCAGAGCCCGCCGTCGGCGACGGCGGGACCGCCTGCGAACTCGCAAGCGATACTCACGGGCGCCGAGTTTGTCGCGAGTTATTTCGATCCGTTGCAGCGGACGCTGGCGGGACGAATTCGGCTCCACGAACACACGCAGGTTGTCAGCGTCGGCCGAACGCATTTCGCGAAAGGAGATGCCATCGGCAAGCCGAGCCGCGCGGAAGATGGATTTCGACTCTTGGTGAAGGACTCGCAGGGCGAACGAACGGAACCGGCGGATGTCGTGCTTGATTGTTCGGGCACCTACGGCCATCCGCGCTGGATCGGATCAGGGGGCATGCCGTGTCCCGGCGAGCGGGAATTTCTTTCGCCGGAGGACTACCTCTTGCCGGATATCCTCGACGCGGATTGGCATCGATTCGCTGACCGAACCACGCTGGTCGTCGGGGCCGGGTACTCGGCGGCGACGACAATCGCGGCGCTGGGCGAGTTGGTAAAGCGGTATCCGCAGACGCGCGCGGTGTGGGTCACGCGCAAGAACACCGAGACGCCGCTGATCGAAATCGAAGATGATTCCCTGCCGGAGCGTGCGCAACTGGTTCGGGCCGCCAATCAATTCGCCGCGATGCCGGACGGACCGATTCGCTGGATGCCGGGGTGCAGCGTGAACGCGCTGCGCGGCGGTTCGTCCCCGGCGGAGAAAATTGAAGTCGCACTGGCAGGCGGCCGGAGCGACGTGCCGCAGACGCTTCTGGTGGATCGGGTCGTGGCGAACGTCGGCTATCGGCCGGAGCGCACGATGACCGAAGAATTGCAGATTCATGAATGCTACGCGTCTCAAGGGCCGATCAAGCTGGCCGCCGCGCTGATCGGGGAGACATCCACGGATTGTCTGCAGCAATCCTGGCAGGGGATCGACCTGCTGCGCAATCCCGAACCGCGATTCTTCGTGCTCGGCGCAAAAAGTTACGGCCGCGATTCGCGTTTCCTGATGAACATCGGCATCCAGCAAGTCGCCGCGGTCGGCCGATTTCTGTGCGAGGATTTCCGCCTACCAATGGACGACAAACTCCTGACGACGGAGAGTCATTCGCGCATTAAGTGATAGGGCAGAAGGCGATTGGCCACGAAAAACACAAAGATGCACGAAGAAATAAAAGCAGTCTGCTCGGCAGGTTGTCTCTGTCTCGCAAAGTGCGATCTCTACTCTTTCTTTTTTCGTGCGTCTTCGTGTTTTTCGTGGCCAATTGCCTTCGTTTTTTGCTTCTCGGGCTAAATCTGCGCTTGATCGCGGAGATGTACATGACTGTCGTGAATTCGGCTCACTGTGAATCGGACGCGATTCCGTTCGTTTCATTTCACGGCCTGGATGAATTGTGGTTCCAGGTCGCGGGGACGTTGTGCAACCTGGCGTGCACGCATTGTTTCATCAGTTGCAGCCCGCACAATCAGGCATTCGGAATGCTGAGCCTGGAGACCGTCGAACAGGCGCTGGCCGAATCGGTCTTGCACGGCGTGAAAGAGTACTACTTCACCGGCGGCGAGCCGTTTCTGAATCGCGATTTGCCGGCGATGCTGGAGCGAACTCTGGAATTCGGCCCGGCCAGCGTGTTGACGAATGGCACCGTGCTGAAAGAGGAATGGCTCGATCGGCTGCGGCAGGCAGAAGAGCGCAGTCGGTACTCGTTGGAGTTTCGCGTCTCCGTGGACGGGCCGTCGCCAGAAACCAACGACCCGGTGCGCGGGGCAGGGACGTTTGCGCGCGCTCTGCTCGGCGTCGAGAGGCTGGTTCGCGCAGGATTTCTGCCGATCCTCACGATGACGCGAATCTGGGATGACGGCGACGACGAACGCGTGCTGGACGAGTTTCGTCGCGTCTTGCAGAGTCGCGGCTATCGTCATCCGCGGATCAAACTGCTGCCCCGGCTGCAGATCGGGGCGGAAGTCCGGCGGACATCGGGCTACGATGCCAGCGAACGCATCACTTCGGAAATGATGCGGGAGTTTGACGAAACGCAACTGATCTGCAGCCGCAGCCGGGTTGTCACCGATCGCGGGGTTTTCATCTGTCCGATTCTGCTGGAGACGCCGGCGGCCCTGATGGGAGCGACGCTGGAGGAGAGTTTCAAGCCGTTCTCGCTGAAGCACGGCGCGTGCTTCACGTGCTGGCAGTATGGAGCGATCTGCACGAATCCGTCGTCGGCAGTCAGGGGGACGTGAGGCCAACGGCCCGCCGGACCTTGCGTCCTGAAGAAGATCGGCCGTTCTTGCCGATGATGATTGCCCTTGGGAAAACTTCGTCCCCGGGGATTGTCAAATGTCGAAACTAGAATTAGCGTCACGAAGGATGAGCGACGTGAGGATTGCACTGTTCGGCGGAATCTATAGCAATTATCCGGCATTGGCCGCGGCGCTGAGTGATGCACGGCGGCGCGGCGCAGAACGGATCTATTGCCTGGGAGACCTGGGTGCGTTCGGCCCGCATCCCAACCGTGCGATTCATCTGCTCTGGGAAGCGGGCGTCGAATGCGTGCAGGGGAATTATGATCACAGCATCGGGCATCGGCTCGATGATTGCCGATGCGGTTACACCGATCCGCGCGACAATCTGTTCGCGAAGATCAGTTACGACTACACCGATCAGCACACGGGAGACGCGGAGCGGGCCTGGCTGCGAACCCTGCCCTCGCAGAGACGAGAAGTGATTGATGGTTGGCGCGTGCTGTTGTTTCATGGCAGCCCGCGGCGGACGAATGAGTTTTTGTGGGAGTCGACGACGAGCACCGCGTTTCTGGATCGCCTGGCGGACGATCACGAAGCCGACGTCTTGTGCGGGACTCACACCGGATTTCATTGGCAGCGGGAATTGTCGGCAGGCGGGCGATTCGTCAATGTCGGCGTGCTGGGCCGCCCGGCGAACGACGGCCGCACCAATGTCTGGTATGCCCTGTTGAGAACCGGCGAGGATGTGAGAGCAGGGGAAGTCGATTCGACGGAACAGCAGCGGCTGGCTGTCGACTTCATCCCGATCGAGTATGACCACCTGATGCTCGCCGACGTGATGCGGAAGGAACGTTTGCCGGACGAGTTTGTTGAAACCGTCGTCACGGGCTGGTGGACGACGTGCCTGGAAGTCTTACCGGCGAAAGAGCGCCGTCGCGGAAAGTTTTGATCTTTGTGAAGTCTTCGTGGGCCCGCAGCGCAAGCAAGGGAGTCTTCATGCGTGCCGTCGTTCAGCGGGTGTCGCGGGCCAGAGTCACCGTGGCGGGAGAATTGACGGGTGAGATCGGCACGGGTTTGCTGGTGCTATTGGGTGTCGGTGTGGACGACGGCCCCGGGGATGCCGCCTACCTGGCCGAGAAGATCGTCGGCCTGAGAATCTTCCCGGACGACGAAGGCAAGATGAATCGTGCGCTGGGAGAGATCGGGGGCGAGTTGCTGGCCGTCAGCCAGTTCACGCTGTGGGGAGATTGCCGCAAGGGCCGCCGGCCAAGTTTCATCGGTGCGGCCCGGCCAGACGCCGCCTTGGAACTTTATCGAGCCTTCGTGGCCGAAGTCCGCGGCCGGGGCGTCGCCGTGGCGACCGGCCGCTTCCAGGAGCACATGGACGTCGAGCTGGTGAACGACGGCCCGGTGACGCTGCTCCTCGACAGCCAGAAAACGTTCTGAGCCAGTCCGAGCTGCCTCTCGCTCCGTGACGATCCACGCTTCTGAAAAGCGTCGCGAATTCACGCCATGCCGTCGCGGGGGAGAGGACCGCGTCAGCGGCGTCTCAGACCAGTCCGCCAGGAGAACCATCGATTTCCCTGGATGATTTTGGTCTAAAAAGCAACATAACGGACATTATCGGACGTTGGGAATCGTTCAGAATTGGACTTTCCAACGCGGGTTCGCGAGACGGCGCCCGGAAGACGGACGGGCCGCGGGAACGCGACCTGGCCGCACGGGCATTCCCGCCAGCGCGGCTTGCGAGTTCTTCCGTGTGCGGCTACGGCGTGGCGACGGAGGCATCATCCGTGACCGATCCTTCCTCGAAAACGCCCATGGCGCGGAAGCGCCGATAGCGGCGGTCCAGCAATTCGGCCGGTGGCAATTGCGACAGCCGGCGAATCTGTTGGAGCAAGGTCAGCCGGAGCGTGTCGGCCGTCTGGCGGTGGTCCCGGTGCGCCCCGCCCAGGGGCTCGGGAATGATGTCGTCAATGATGCCGAAGCGTTTCAGATCCCGGCTGGTGAACTTGAGCGCCTTGGCGGCCAGGTCTTTGCGGTCGCGGTCTTTCCAGAGAATGCCGGCGCAGCCTTCCGGACTGATGACCGAATAATAGGAGAACTGGAGCATGGCGACATAATCGCCGATGCCGATGCCCAGCGCCCCGCCGGACCCCCCTTCACCGATGACGACACACACGATGGGCGTCGACAGCCGGGACATCTCCCGGAGATTGAGAGCGATGACATAGGCCTGCCCGCGCTCTTCGGCGCCGATCCCCGGATAGGCGCCGGGGGTGTCGATCAGGCAGACGATCGGCAAATGGTACTTTGCCGCCAGTTCCATTTTCAGCAGCGCTTTGCGGTACCCCTCCGGGTGCGCGCAGCCGTAATAACAGGCCTGACGTTCCGAAAGCGTGCGGCCCTTGTGCTGGCCGATGAACATCACCGGCTGATCTTCGATCTTGGCCAGCCCCGTGACGATGGCCTGGTCGTCGCCGAAGGAACGGTCGCCATGCAGCTCCAGGAATTCATCGCCGAAGATCAGCTCGATGTAATCCCGGGTCTGCGGCCGTTCCTGGTGCCGGGCCACCTGCACCGTCTCCCAGGCGTCCAGTTTGTCGAACACCTCGCGCTTCATGCGCATGATTTCCACCCGAAGGTGGTGAATGGCTTCCAAGGTCGACGGCGTGGGATGCAGCTGCGCCTCGAGCTGGGAGAGTTGATTCTCCAGCTCGTAGATGTGCTTCTCAAAGGGAAGCTGAAACGATGGGGTCATAGGCGTGATGCCGATTTTTCTATTGTCGCGAGAATGATTCAAGCCGACGACGACGGCACAACGTCATCCGCCGGGCCGGCTCGGATCAATTTCAACAGAATCAGAGAACGTTGGGAAGCTCCGTCATGAAATCCAGGTCCTGAGGAGGTGCCGCAGAAGTCGCGGAGGGCGGCGGCGAGGACTTCGGGGGTACGGCTTGTGCCGCCGGTTGCGGGGCGGGAACCGTTGCGAGCCGCGGCGCAGAGGGCGGCATCTGCACCGGTGTGCTGATCGGCTGCGGCATGACGCCGGGCAACTGCTGGGGGTACGCCGGCGGGACCTGCGGACTCTGTTGAGCAACCGGGTATCCAGACGGCGGATATCCCATCGGCATGCCCGACTGCGGCATCATGGGTTGCGGCATCATGGGTTGCGGCATCATGGGTTGGGGCATCATCATCGGCTGCGGCATCATCATGGGAGGCATCATGGGCTGAGGCATTGCCATCGCGGGGACCGAGGGAGCCACGGGGGCCGCGGGCACAGGCTCAGGACGGTGCGCGGACTCTTTTTCCGGGATGCGCCGTTTTGGCCGGCGCCGTTCCGCGCGCGCGATCCGGTCCGCCTCGAACTGCTCGGCCAACTGCGGATTTGACCGCAGCAACTCGCTGCGTTCATGATCCGTGCGGCTGTCGAGCTTCGCCATGGCGTTCATTTTCTCGGCGGCGACCTGCTCTTCCCGCTCCGCCTGCAACTGCATGACATCCTGTTGGAACAGCCGGATGCTGCGCAGCGCCATGTAGATGTCGTTCACCGATTCCGGCCGCTCTTTCGGCTTCTTGTTCAACATGCTCAACAGCAGTTGATCGACTTCCGGCGTCAGGTTGGGATTGATGTACGACGGCAGCGGCGGCGGAGTGACGAGATGCTTTTGCAGCAAGTCATCCGGCGTGAATCCTTGAAACGGCGTCTTCCCGGTCAGGATTTCAAAAAGCATGACGCCCAAGCTGTAGATGTCCGTCTGCGGACTGGGAGCGCGGCGCATGATCGTTTCGGGAGCGATGTAAGTTCGCGTCCCTTGAATCGTTTTCTTGCCGCCGATCCCCAGCATCTTCGTGATGCCCTGAGAGAACCTGGTCGCCAGCGAGAAATCGATCAGCTTCACTTCGCCGGCCCGGTTCAGCAGCACGTTCTCCGGCTTTAGATCGAGATGCACCCAGCCTTTCTCGTGGAGATACGACAGGGCCAGGCACACCCCTTCCAGCAGCGGCCGCGCACGGGAATGCAGGCTGGCCAACTCGGACTTCAACTGGGCCTTGACGTTCGCCGCCTGAAAAAACTCCATCAGCATGTACGTGGCATCGCGGCTCGATGAAAATGTCTCGAACCGGATGATGCTCGGGTGCTCGAACTGCTTGGCAATGGCCGCTTCGGCTTTCAGCGCGGCCTTGGCGGCTTTCGTCTCTTCCTTCCCCTCGATGACCAGCTTCATCGCCAGATTCCGGCCCGTCCCTTGCTCCACCACGACGCCGACCTGGGTATGGTTCCCCGACGCGATCGTGGTCTTCCACTCGTAGAGCAAGTCGATCAGCGCTGATTCGTCTGCCACTGCATGTCCTCGCCTGTTACCAGGATGTCAACGCGCATCGCCGCCGTGCGTCGGTTCCTCCGCGAATCCAGTATAACTGCCCCCATAACCGCCTGACAGACCGACCTCTCAGCCGCGTGCGACAAGCGGCCTTGCACAGCTCCTTCAGAAGTCCACCGCCGGCTTGGCGGGTTTGTTCTCGGACGCTGAGCCGCCCTCCGCTTTCTTCGTTTTCCCGCCGCTGGACTTGACCGGAAACCCGTCGGCCAGTTGATGCGATGACTCGTAAATCACTTCGTCGCCCTGCGCGAACGGCCCAGAGACGAACAGCCGATCTTCGCCGACAGAGCCCATCAGCACGACGGAAATATCCCGGACCGTGTAATCGCGCAGCACCTGCACCTTTCGTCCGCCGTCTTTCTGATTGCCGATCGCGCTCGCAGGAACTTCGGCCACGGGATGCCGGGGGATCAACGGCACGAACACCGTCTGGCCAGGCCGAAAGACTCGCTTGGCGTTGTCGACCGTCAACACGGCGGACGTAATCGAATCAAACAATTCCCGGAGCGAATCGAATTTGGGGTCCAGCGGCAAGACCGACTGAATCTGCGCGTCGACCGACTGCCCCTCGACCTTGATCGCCAGCGACTTCGCCTTGTCGACCTGGCTGCGTTCCGCCGGAACTTCTACTTGCAAGCTGGTGGTGTCGCCCGCAAGCGCCAACGGATCGCCGGCTTTCACAAACTGCCCCTCCGACACCAGAAATCGGAGAACTTCGCCCGCAAACGGAATCCGCACGCTGGCCTGATCCAACTGATGCTGCGCGAGATCCAGATCGGCCTTCACGGCGTCGACTTTCGCTTGCGCCAACTCTTTCTGATCTTCGCCGGCGCTATCCGCCGTCAGCTTCTGTTCCAGCAGCGCCACCTTATAAAGGCTTTGGACTCGCTGCGCCTGAAATTTCTGAACCGCGTTGTCGAGCCGCAGCACCTCGGCCTGCGCCTGGAGCGACTGGCCAACCTTCACGGGCAATCCGCGAACCGTGGCGTCGAACGGCGCCACCAGCGTCACCGAATGCGCGGGGGACAGATACAGCGCCGTCCGATATTTCAACGGATCCAAAGGCGTGACCGCATCCCGCTTGATCACGACCTGGTCTCCCGCCACAGCAATCGGCAGCGATCCCTCGTCCCTGCCGGGAGAAACCGTTCTGGAGTTTCCCGACGACGACGGCTTGGATTCTTGCGCCAGTCCCACGGCGACGAGGCAGCCGGCCGCCGCGGCGCAAGCAATCAGAGATGAAAACAAAAACCGTTTCGTCATCATCTGTTTTCCTTTGGAAATTCCGTCGACGGGAAGTTCATGATTCGTCGTCAGCTGCCTCTTCTGTTAAACTATGCGAGACGTTGTAAGGTGTCAACGGGCCTGCCCCGGATCATCCGCAGCCCATGGCGTCTTTTCAGAACGGCGCGCCGAGCCGGTGAAGGCGCGCCCCGAGAGTATGAAAACGACAAGTTGACCACGATCGACTGAACCACAAACAGAGAGCGTCAACGCATCGTCCCGGACGCGCTCTTAATTCTTGATTGGAAAGAATGAACATGAAAATGTGTTTGCTGCTGGTCGGTTTGCTGACGGCCGGGGTTGCCGCCGCGGAAGAGATCGCCCCGGGCCTGGAACTGACCTATGCGGGCAAATTAACGCAGGCGGATGAAAAAGCCCCGGCGAAGTCGTTCTCGGTTCATGCCGTCGTGCTGGCCGTCGGCGAACAACGGACCGACGTCGCCTGGCAATTGGAAGAACGGGGCGGCGGCGGCTGGCAATGGCCGGAACGGTTCGGCGAGATCGGCGCGCTGGCGAAGACCCAGAAGCCGGAACACCGTCGCCCCGCCCTGCTCCACGACTACGAGGGCGACAACTTCGTCGTTGCATTGCCGACCCCGATTTTCGAATACCGCGGTCAACTGAAAAAAGACGCCGCGTTTCGCGAAGGCCAGGCGGAGTATACCGTCACGGGAGACGGCGAGACCTCCGGTCATGACTGCTGGCGCGTGGAAGCCACGTTGCCGAGAAGTCGAAGGCAGACAATGGCCATCGAGAAGACGTCCGGTTTGCTCGTCTCGCTGGATGAGCGATTATTTCTCGGCCGCGGCGTCGCCTTTGAGTTGCACCTGGAACTGCAGGCGGCGAAGCCGCACCCGGCCGAAGACGTTGCGCGCTGGACCGCCGGTTGGACGAAGCTCGTCGAATTGCAGTCGCAATTGGCGCGCAACCCCGAGCGCCCGCAGGAAGAACTTTCCGCGAAACAACTGGAATTAGCCCTTGCCTCAACGAAGTCTTTGTCGACCCTCGTGGCCGGCACACCCTGGGAAAAATTCGCGGGGCTGATCACCCGCGATCTGCAGCAGCAGTCCCGACGTCAGACCGGCGTCGCCGGGCTCGAAAAGAAATTTCTCGGGAAAGAACTTCCGGAAATCACCTTGAAGAGTTTCAACGGCGATGAACTGGAATCTGCCGACTGGAAGGGACAGGTTGTCGTGCTCCATTTCTGGGAGTACCCCGGCGATAAGCTGTCCGAACCCTACGGCCAGATCGGCTATCTCGATTTTCTCTACGACAAGCGCAAAAAGCTCGGCGTGAAAGTCATCGGCGTCGCCGTGGATTCGCGGTTCACCGATCCGGCGCAAAAAACGGCGGCCATTCGCTCCGTCCGCAAGATCCAGCAATTTATGAACCTGTCGTACGACCTCCTGCTCGACGACGGTTCCGCCGTGGCGAATTTAGGCGACCCTCGCAAATTGAACGCCAAGCTGCCGCTGTGGATCGTGGTCGCGGCCGACGGGACGATCGCCCACTACAAGACCGGTTTGTACGACATGCAGCCCGATGAAGGCCTGAAACAGCTCGACGATGCCGTGCTGGAAGCCGTGAAGAAACGGCCTCGCTAATCGCCGGAACGCCCGGCATCCCCGATTCCGACGCCCCGCGATCGCGACACACCATGCAAAAAATTTTCCAGGCTCTGCCGGCGCTGCTGGCTTCAGGAATCCTGCTGATCTTGGCGGTCGGTTTGTTCGTGCCGCGCGAGCAATTGCCGGCCTGGCTGGTGGAACGCATTCCGAATCGGGTAGCAGCGCCGGTCGCCGTCACGCCATCCGATTCGGCCGATCCAGAGTCCGATGTGCCGCCGGCGTCGGCGCTGAATACGGCATCAACGCCGTCATCGACAGCCTCCCCGCCCCATTCCGAGTCAATCTCCCCTTCCCTCCCGTTCGTGCCGCCCGTGGAACGGACGCGCCCGGAGACCGACGCGGAGTTGATGAACTGCTATTTCACGGCGCTGCCGGCGCATCCGTCGGACGCGCCGCGCGTGGTCGATGTCCCCTTCCCCAAGTTTCCCGGCAGTCACGCCGTCTGGGCCGGCACCGGACGCGATCTCGAAGGACGCGTTTGGATCGGCGGGTGCGCGGAAGGCGGCGAACAGCCCTCGGCACGCCTCTTCTGTTACGACAGCCGGACCGGAGAAATGACGGACGCGGGAGACGTCCTCTCGGCTCTCGAAGCACAGGGCCTGCTTCACGCCGGCGAGAGCCAGATGAAAATTCATTCCAAGATCATTCAGGCCGGCGACGGACACCTCTATTTCGCCACGATGGATGAACGCGGCGAGAAACCGGACGGCAGCCAACTGCCGACCTGGGGCGGGCATCTCTGGCGCTTGCGCCTCCCCGAGCGCAAATGGGAACATCTGCACGCTACGAAAGAGGCACTGATCGCCGTCGCCGGCATGGGCCGGTATATCTATGCCCTGGGATACTTCGGCCATGTGCTGGTGCAGTGGGACACCGAAATGGACAGCGTCCGGACGATCACGGTCGGTTCCGTCGACGGGCATGTCTCGCGGAATTTCCTGGCGGATCGCCGCGGTCATGTCTTCGTTCCCCGTTTGACGCGCGCCCCGGGAACCGACACGGTGGAAGCCTCGCTCGTCGAATATGACGCGGCGCTCAACGTGGTCAACGCGACCCTCCTGGAAGGCTATTGCGGTCCGAAGCCGACCGATTCCCACGGCATCACCGGCGTGCAGCCGATGGCGGACGGTTCTCTGGCGTTCGTGACGCATCGCGGCCGGCTGTTTCACATCACGCCGGCAGACAGCGGCCCCGCCGAAGTCAAAGATCTCGGCTGGATGCACCCCCTCGGCGAAATGGCGATCGAATCCCTCTTTACCTATGACGGCCATTCCTGGCTCATGGCAGTGGCGAAACTGCCGAGCGAGGAATGGGACTGGGTCGCCTTCGACAGGAAATCGTCGGCCTCCGTCACCCGGCCGCTGGGGCTACCCGTTCGCTACTCCTCGGTCAACAAAGGGCTGCTCCTGTACGGATCGATGACCCGTGACGCCGAAGGCGCGTTCTATCTCGTCGGCACGTCGATGAACATGGCCCCGCAAGGCCCCGTCGTCTGGCGGCTGATGCCGGGGAGGTGAGGATGACTAACTTCCGTAGGGCAGGCTCCCGCCTGCCTTCCTGGATGTTTCTTTCCGGTTCGACAAAGCCACCCGCCCCCATACGCACGCTTTTGCGAAGCGTCGCTAAGAGGGGACGCTTTCCAGACCATACACTCGTTCGCATTCCTCCTCCGCGATGCCGCCGAGGTATTCGGCCATCGCCTGGTATGCGGCCCGGCGGTAGTCCCAGTCGTGGGAGCGAGGCACCTGTTCCAGCCAGTCGCAGACGTGGAGCGTCGTCAGGTCGTCGAAGTCGCGCTGCGAGAGGAGATATTTCTCGCCGGTCAGACGATTGATGACGGCCCGTTCGCCGGAGTGCTCGAGAAAAATTCGGTCCCACTGCGTGCGGTCCATGACGCAGTTGAGGAATCCGAGCCACTCGGCCCGTGTGCCGATCAGATCGCTCACCGCTTTACGCCGTTCCAACGGCAGGCAGAACTTCTGAAAGAGTTCCGTGCCGTAGATGGAGTGAAACATTCCGGCCCGGCAGACGTCGATGTCGCCGCCCCAGCGTTCGAGATCCTTGTAAACGCCGATGAGGTGAGCGAGAAACCCCTTCCCCGTGTGTTCAACATCTTTCGTGCCGAGGTCCATGAGAAAATCCGTCATCTGTTTATAGAGCGGGTCGCGCATGTCCGTCTCCTGAAGTTGAGGAATCGTTTCCGTTCAATCCACAATCAGCCCGCTGTTCCTTCTCCTCTCGATAAATCGTAAACCCCGCCTGCAAATATTTCGAGAGCGCTTTCGGATGATGGCGGCCAACAGGCGGTCTCATTTCCGAGGCTGGGAACGAGTTGCGATATCGTGGATCAGGTCGAGTTTCTCGCGAACTTCCGCGTCGACTTCCTCCGGCTTCATCAATTTGACCAGTTCATAAAAACGACCTTTTCTCGCCACCAACGGGATGCCGAGTTTATCCGAAAATCGTCGAAACACGGGTTCCATGAATTCATCGGAGGCCTTCACGTCACTCGACCATCCGGTGGGTTTTCCTAAGGCGGACAAGGCGTCGTTGATTTCCTGAATCGCTTCCAACATGACGGATTGACGGTGCGCTCTTTCTGATCGACCAAACAGGTCGTCGGGCACGTCCTCCGCCACAAATCGCAATAACACGTCTTGAGTGCAGAAATAATTCTCAATTTCCCGTTTGGTCCAACATGTCTCGATCAGGGGGCCTTGTGCGACCAATTCCGAATCAATGCGATCGAAAATTGCGACGCCGATCAAATCGGGCTTCGCCTCTCGCAAGCCATAGAAATGATCTCGCGCCTTACGAGGAAGATTGGTTGTGACACGATGGACACACGGCCTTTGAAGATGGCTGGCGGATGGGTGTGCAAGTTTCTTGGCGAATTCCTGAAGTATCAGCAGGTCGGTCTCGTTCTCCAGATAAAGGAACCACCCCGTTTCTTCGGCGGTATAATAATCCTCAAACCCGATTTCTGACAGCGATTTCAAGACTTGTGATTTCCCTGCATTCATCCGATGAGGCGCGCCGACAAATGCAACGACCGTTCCGATGGCCGCCCCCTCATTTAAGACAACCTCAGAATGGCTGGCTGCGATGACTTGGGATTGCTGTTCCGCCGCTAAACGCGTCAGCCATTGAAACATTTCTCGTTGACGCAGGATCTCCAAATGTGCATCAGGCTCGTCGAGGAGTACCACAGTTCGAGGATGTGCATAGAGATAGGCGAGCAACAACAAAGTTTGTTGCAGCCCTCGACCGGCGCATGACAAATCGAGTTCAACTCCACGCTCATGGTAGGACATCGCGATTTCACCGCGTTCCACGAGGAATAGCGGCGGTTGGAGTTCCACTCCGAAGAGTAAACGAACGGAATCCGTCAGTTGAACCCAGGACGTGTTGCCGGTTTCGTCGTAGGCTTCCCAGAGTTGAAAGCAAAGATTGCGTAGAACTTGTGCGGTCTGCCCTTGTCCGATGAGCACATTGACCCGCCCCTGCTCCCACTTAGGCTCATCCGATGCAAGCCCAGACATGGGTGGCAGGTATGCGACCTGAATTTTGCTTGCTTCCACGGGGATCTCTGAAAACTCAGCATCCTTCACAGCAGCCTTGTCAAAGCCCGGCAGTCGAACGGGACGACAAACAAAAGACTCGGAGTTCGCGTAATCAAATTCAAAGCCGCATGTCCAGACCGTGCCGTTGCTTTCTCCTGTGACCTCCACATCGATACGAACATTGGCGGTGCTCGATTTGCCACTGACACGCAAAGTGTCTCGCATATGGGAGTCGTGCCATAACAAGGCTGCTGAGGGAACCGGAAGCCACAACAGATCGCGTCGATTAATAGGAACTCCCGGCCGCTTTTTGGGCGAGTCTTGACCGCTACGTCTGGATGTCCACGCTCTGCGGCCGTAATCCCACAGCGTCAATGCTTGCAGTGCAGTCGTTTTTCCGGAATTGTTCGGGCCAATCAATACCGTAGGACTGCCTAACTCGACAACGGCCTCCTCGAATCGCTTGAAATTTCGTAACCGAATTTGTGTCAGCATTTAAGTCGCCTTGTCGTTGCTTCAGCGAATGAAGGATCTTGGATGGCAAGTTGTATCACACCACCAGCCCCGTCGTCTCCGGGTACCCGCACAGCAGATTGAGATTCTGCACAGCGACGCCGGAGGCCCCCTTGATGAGGTTATCCAGGCAGGCGAGGATCACCACGCGGTCTTTCACGACGCGGATCGTCATGTCGAAATAATTCGTGTACGCTGAGTCCTTCGTCGCCGGGATGCGGTCGATCACACGCACAAACGGCTTGCCGCGGTAAAACTCCCGGCAGGCGGACAGCAGGTCGGCTTGCGACGCTGACTTTTTCGGCACCGCGTAAATCGTCGCCTCGATGCCGCGATCCATCGGTGTCAGGTGCGGCGTAAAAATGACGTCGACGTTTTTGCCGCTGACGTCGGACAGCACCTGTTCAATTTCCGGCTGATGGCGATGCGTGCCGACGGAGTAGGCGGCGAGACTTTCGTTGCACTCGGCGAACAAAATATTTTGCTTCGGCGTCCGCCCTGCCCCGCTGACACCCGATTTCGCGTCGATGATGATGCCGGTTGGTTTGATGAACCCGCCGCACAGCAGCGGCGCGAGCGCCAAAATCGACGTGCTGGTGTAGCACCCTGGATTGGCGATCAGCGATTGGCCCTTGATCTGATCGCCGAACAATTCCGGCAGGCCGTACACCGTGGACTGCAACCGCCCGGCATCGGTGTGAGCATGGCCGTACCATGTCTCATAGACGGCGGCATCGGTCAGCCGATAGTCGGCACTGAGGTCGATCACCTTGAGTCCCGCGGCAAGCAGCCCCGGCACGGTCTCCATGCTGGCGACATGCGGCAGGCAGCCGAAGACGACGTCGGCCCGCTCGGCAAGTTGTCCCGGCGAGAGGTTTTCCAATTTCAGATCGAGCCGACCCGCCAGTGACGGATGGACATCGCAGACATGTGATGTTTCCGTCCGACTGGTCAGCGCCGTGACCTGAGCGTGCGGATGCCGCAGTAAAATTTTCAACAATTCGAGAGCCGTGTAACCGGTCCCGCCGAGAATGGCGACGCGCGTCATGTTTCAAATATCCTTCTAGAAGCAGAGGAAATCCTTTATGCTCTTTTCGACTCGATTCTATCGAGAATTGCGAATGAGTCTTGTGAAAGTAATATCACTCGGTTCGGCAATTGACCAGAACGACACAGACCGCGACCAATCTTCAACGTCATCAAGTTACGCGCGATGAATCACCGAGCACAAGCCGGGGCATGGTATGAAGTTGGCTGAGATCAAACCGATTCCACACAGTTCCGTCCTGCATCGAAATTGGAAGGCAGATGCGCCCTGTTGGATTATCGGCGGAATTATCGGATTACCAGCAGTGTTCATTGATTCGTGGGGCCGATGGCTATTTGTCGTATTGGCGGTTGTTGCAGCGATGGCCACAGACTTCGGATTATCGCGTCTACGTCAGAAGTGGCGAGTTCAAGATGCTTTAACGCCGCCACCAACTTTCCCTCCTCCGCCAACCATTGACGTTGCTGATCGCGCTGCAAAATGGGATGAACTATTCGATGGAACTCCCGTTCGGTCGATCGTCATGTTTTCTTACGGGACTTGTGTGGTCTCAATCGATGAAGTCGACAATCCCGAACAAGATGCCAAGACCGTTCTCAAGACGTACGGTCATTCCATTCCCGGAACGCCATCCGCCTACATGCTGATATATCCCCTTGGGGAATCTGGAGATTTTGTCATCGGATACCATCATCCGAATATTTTGACATTCGTATCGCGTGAAGAATTTCCCAGCGATTCTCCACTTGAATCACGGCAAACTTCGGCTGCTTATCTTGGCAGGATTTTCCGCGTTCTAGACACTTTCTCATTGGATGTCATCGACTCAAAGCTGCTTTGACCAGAAAGGCGTTGAGTGAAGTATCACATTCAACGCTTACCTCGCTTCCAGCCCTTGTGCCCGCTGGTCAAGGATGTGTCGCACCCAAGCCAGTTCCTCAGCCGTCAACGGCGGTGGCGGCGGCAACCGCTGGTAATCGATCGTTCTGGCAAACTGGCCATCGTCATAGGCCTGATAGAACGGCGCTTGCAGGCTCACGATGATCGAGGGATCGCCGGGTCGCAGGGGGATCGTGATGTTCGGTAACGGATCGGACAACCGCATCGGGTACAGCGTGAATTGCCTCGGTGCGGTGTAATCTCGCACACAGACATGGTAACGGCAGTCGGGTGCGGCCTCTCTCAATGTCTTCTCAGAGACGGCCGTCGTGTGTTTTCCGCCGCGCAATAAATCGATTTCGATCAGGTGCACAGGCTGTTCCAGAGGTTCCGTCTGCTTTTGCCAATACAGCGCCTGACCTCGATCTCCGAGGCGTTTATTCGTGGGCGACAAGACTTCCACGGCGGCAACGAGTTGTTGATGATTCTCGTCGTGCTCCCAGATCTCAATGAATGGTTCGCTGATTTCGTCATGCAGCACTGTCACCACGACAGGTTCCGTCGCCACCAAACCGGGTAGCGCTGCAACAGCTGTGGATGTGGATTCGATGGGAGCCACTTTGACGGAGACATCCGGTTCGACAGGGCGTTCAGAGGCCTCGATCCACGTACGCTGACCCAGGCGCGCCACATATCGCTGTGGAAGTGCTCGCTGAATCTCGGATCGGAGATAGACGATGAACGTGTCGTGCAGGTCCGGGAAAATCCGCGGGTGTTCCAAATACGGGTCCATTCCCGGAAACGGCGATGGCATGGTCGGCTCCTGCGGTCGTCCAGAATTCGCGTGTCCCTGTGATTTTACGCTGCCACGCCGCGCTTTGCAAAAAGGCCGCCTCTCCGTCAGAATACAGCCTACTGACACGGGTTTTCTTCTCAGGTTCTTGATTTCCGGCGAGGTGTTTCGATGGCGAGCGTGAAATCGTTGGCATCCGCGGCGTTGACCGAAGGCAAAGGCGTGTTGCGGCTGGCCCCCACGTGGGTGCCCCGCTCTTTCTTGCAGCCGGGACGCCGGTTGAAACTTCATCCGCACGATTATTACGCCCTCGGCACCCATCGCGGCGGCATCGATGAACGCTGGTTCGCTTCGACCACGGAAGCTGCCAACGAAGGCCGGTCTCACGACGAAGGCCTCAGCTACTGCGTTGCCGGCAACGAAAAGTTCCTGCTGCGCGACGTCGTGGCGGAACTCGGGGCGGAGACCGTCGGCGATTACATCTGGGGCAAATACAAGAAGTGGCCGGTTTACTCGAAATTCTTCGACAATATGGGGCCGATCCCGCATCACATGCAC
Source organism: uncultured Planctomycetaceae bacterium (assembly GCA_964388415.1). Taxonomy (GTDB): domain Bacteria; phylum Planctomycetota; class Planctomycetia; order Planctomycetales; family Planctomycetaceae; genus CAZDGB01. The sequence continues at coordinate 76,534 of CAYMAO010000019.1, forward strand.
CAGAACGCTGAGCAGGCGAAACTCGTCGGCCAGGAGGGCAAGCCCGAGTCGTATTATTTCCCGCCGCAGCTCAATAACGTCGGGAACAATTTTCCCTACACCTTCATGGGCCTCGAACCGGGGACCACGAAGCAGCAGGTGATCGATTGCCTGAATCGCTGGAACGACGGCGACAACGGCATCCTTGATCTCTCGAAAGCCTACCGACTGAAGGTCGGTACCGGCTGGCTGATTCCGCCGTGCATTCTCCACGCCCCCGGTTCCCTGCTGACCTACGAGCCCCAATGGGGCAGCGACGTCTTCGGCATGTATCAGTCGATGGTCGAAGGCCGGGCCGTGCCGCGGTCGCTGTTGACCAAGGACTTCCCGGCAGAAAAGCACAACGACAACGCCTATCTGGTCGAGGCTCTCGACTGGGACGGCAACGTCAATCCGAACTTCATGGACAGCCATTACCTGGAACCGGTCGTCTGTTCCGGCTCCGACAAGGACGGCTACATCGACCGCTGGATCGTCTACGGCCGGATCAAGAAAGAACAACTCTTCACGGCGAAAGAGTTGACGGTGAACCCCGGCGCGAAAGTCACCATCAAAGACGGCGGCGCCTACGGCTGGATCACCGTGCAAGGCGAAGGCAAAGTCAACGGCCTCAAATTGCAGACGCCGTCGATGATCCGCTTCGGCCAGATGACGATGGACGAAGTCTTCGTCACGGCGAAAGCCGCCGGCGAGGGCGTCGTCTTCGAGAACACCGGCACCGACCCGCTGGTCGGCCTCAGATACTTTGGACCGGAGGCGCAGAAAAACGCGCCGGAAGTCGGGGCGTACAAGAAGTAACGTCTGGTCGCGGGGAACCGAGCCGGCACAGGGCGTCTACCAAATCAATCCGTCGCCGTTGCACTTCGGGCAAACGGCGTGCTTTCGTGCCATTATCTCGTCATAGCCGCTCCAAACTTTCCCCTTCCCGTCACAGACTGGGCACTTTCGCCGAAGACGGCCAACCAGTGCATACCCCGCCAAGACGAAAAAAAAAGACGCCATTGCGAAGCCAACGCTAAAGACCGTGCCGGCGAGCGGCGCTCCCTAATCGTCGGATTTCCACTGGATGCCGACGAAGACACCGCCTATCGCACTACCGATTGATAGCAACGACGCAATGAAATTGATCGCCTTAGCGGGGTTGGAATCCAGCATACGAGCAGCCCGTTGACGGCAAATCTGTCAAAAATCATTGACTGTATTCTATCGGGTACCACTGATTGGCTGCAATCGGGGCCGCGCAGCGGTTGGAAGCCTCCGGAGACGGCGTCCTGGTCAAGCGCAGTTCGCCCCATTCGTTCGACTCTCATTTGGAGTTGTGAAGCGGTTCTGTCGGCGAATCTCCAACTGTCCTTCTGACAGCGCGCCCTGAGGAAACCGCTCCGAATGATTCTCCGTCAGCTCGAGTGTCGCATTTCTCAACTCGCCATTCATCAAAGTGGCTCCATACATCAAGTGGCGCGCAATTTGCGCTCGATTCGGCGCGGTTTCGGCGCGATTTACCCCCGTCCAGAGCCATTCACAGCCCCTTCAAATGGTCAATTTCCCGATTGTGACAAGTCGTTTGGATGACACCCTGCCATGCGCTTCCCGTAAAAATCCTGTCGCGCAACACACCCGGGTTGAGTGAAGACGCTGCATGGCTTTCCGAGGGATTGATGTCATGTCCACCATCAAGAATGAAGCGGACTGGAAAACATCGCGGGTTGTGGCGAGAATGTGAAAACTTCGTGCCTCGACCGATCACCCTCTGGGAAGACGCATCATGTCCCGCCGCAACAACTACCCGAAACTTCACAACGCTGCCTGGCCGGGTGTCGTCGGCAAAGGCTCGCCGGGAGCAGAACCGTTCATCGATCTCGATACGATGCTCGACTACACGGCGTCGGCCAGCGTCGACGGCGTGAAGTTCGACGGGATCGATCTCTTCCTGTTCGATCCGCACGTCAGCATCGATTCCACCGACGACGAGTTGAAAAAGCTCGCGGAAAAGATCGACAAGAAAGGCTTGATGATCGGCTCAATTGTCGCCCCGGTCTGGCCGCCGACGGGAGGCGGATCGGCAATGGACGAAGGAGACGGCCGCAAGTATTTCCTCACGCAGGTGCAGAAAGCCTGCCGCATCGGACGCAAGCTGCGCGAGATCGGCATCCGCAACTACGGCATCATTCGCATTGATGCCGCCTGCGGGCCGTCGGACTGGTTGACCGACCCGATCGGCAATCAGCGCCGCATTGCCGATACGTTTGACATGGCGTGCGACATTGCCGAGGACTATGGCGAATCGCTGGCCGCCGAGGGGGAAATCTGCTGGGGCGGCATGCATTCCTGGATTGCCATGCTCGACTTGCTGGAACGCGTCGGCCGGCCGGGGACGCTGGGTTTCCAAGCCGACATGGCCCATACCCTGCTCTACCTGATGGGCTACAATGCTCCGGAACATCGCATTCTGCCGGACGATTTCGACTGGAAGGACACCGAGACCTTCGACGACGCCTACGCCGAACTCACCGACGCGCTCCGTCCCTGGACGATCGATTTCCATATCGCCCAGAACGATGGCACCGTGCATGGTTCCGGTTCTCACGACAAGACCGGCCGGCACTGCCTGGCCACGGATCCCAACGGCAAGCTGGACATCGTCGACCGTGCCGGCTACTGGCTCCGCGAGGACGGACTGCCGCACATGCGGTATCGCCACATCTGCTGGGACGGCTGCATGTTCCCGAACGCCGTGATGTCGAAGCCGGGAACCTGGAACGATATCCTGTCCGTGATGATCAAAGTCCGCGATGCGCACGGCTGGCGGGAATAGACGGGCAATGGAAGGGGCGCCGTCCGTTGGGTGGCAATCGGGGGCCTGTCGCATTCACGAATCATCAGGCCTGAGCGAGCGCTCGCGCCAGGGCATCCGCGACTTCCGCGGCGGTCTGTTCGCCGCCACGTTGCTTGAAAAGTCCCTCCCTGGCGACCGCGCGCACCTGAAATTCACTGCCGGAGTCGTCTTCCAGAATAGTGACCGTGACCATCGCTGGATTTAACCGTCCATAACCGCACCCGGTGACAACGCTGATACTGTCCGGGCCGCCGAACGGTTCAGGCTCGATCGGCCCGAGTTCTCGCAGGACGGCTTCGACAAGCTGCCGAGCCACGGCAGGTTTGCACCGGTGGCGCAGCACGCGCTCACCGACGTTGGACGGCAGCAGCCAAGAGACCCACCGCGCGCTGAACCCGCCAAGCCGTCCCAATTCCCGGTCCAGAATCGTGTTGGCATCAGGCTTCACAAGTCGCTCCGTGGCCGCCGCAACTGATCGTCCAGGCAGAATTCCCTATTCCCGGCCGTGTCATCGTCATCAGTTGTCTCGAATGAGAATTTCTCAGAGGAGAATACAACAACGCCTGGCACGCAGCAATGTCGCGCGCCAGGCGTTGTCTGTCAGCGGGTGGCGTCATCTGACGCCGAAAGGCTCCGCCCGGATTTGAACCGGGGATGGTGGATTTGCAATCCACTGCCTTAGCCACTTGGCTACGGAGCCGCTGCACCCGTTTATCGGGAGAAACCCTCTATTCGATTCAGTTTTCCTTCCTCTGGCGCGAGGTTCTGCCGGAAATTCGCAATCGGCGAATCTGGCTGGATATTAACTTGGGAAAACTTTGCGGTCAACAGACGACTTGTTCGATTGGGCGGCCGTCATCGCCAGGACTCGCACTCTATCCATTTTACCCTGTCGACGAAATTTCGAGCCGTGTGCGACTCGCGTCACACCCGAAACTGGCGGAGATACTGGCCGCGAGCTAGGATGCGAACTCCCGTGGATCGGGGCCAGGGACGGTGACGAATTTCGGCTCGGATGCCATCTGCTGCATCCCCCCGTTTGACACCGAAAGTTGGTCATGGGTTCCACGACAGTCGCCGGCAAAGATACGGAATCAGATCTCATTTCCCGCGCGCAGCAGGCCTTGAGCCGTTGCAACTGGGAGGTAGGCGAATGCGCGGGAACCTGGACGAAGCGTTTCGCCCGCGGACGCACCGATGCGGACTTCGCGGAGCTGGTCGGCCTCTCGGGCGATCAGATTTACCAGCGACGACGGGTCTGGGAGACGTTTGCCGATGTCCGCGAGAATTACCCGGCGCTGAAGTGGTCTCACTTCTACGCCGCGCTGACTTGGGATGACGCCGCCGAGTGTCTGCAATGGGCGGAAGAAATTCGCGCCACGGTCGCCGAGATGAAGGCGTGGCGGCGCGCCCAGCGCGGCGAAGATTTGTCGCAGGCCGCGGATGAGGAATCGTATTCGATCTTGATGGGCGAACCGGCGGCCGTGAGGCTCCCCTCCGACTCCGCGGCCGGTGACGGCATTCGTGGGATGGCGAACCGTTCCTCAACGGGTTCCGAGGTGCCGACGATGGCAGGCGTCGCCCGGCTTTCGGAAGACGGCGGCGAATACACGCCGTTTCGCGACGGGGCGGCCAGCCCTCCGCCGGAAAGTTCCGGTACGCATTCCGCGACGGAACGCGAGGCGCCGACGCCGGAACAGGCCGTGAAACGCATCACTTCAGCGGTGGAACGCTGCCAGGCCATGCTGACGTCCGATGTCCGGAAGGCATTTCCCAAATTGCCGGAAAAAGTCCGCCAGCGATTCCTGGTGGCGGTGCGGGATCTGCAAAAAAGCGTCCACGATCTGGCGTAGACCGGGAGAGTTCGTTGAAATGGCAGGAGGCGTCCTTGTCCCTCCCCCCTGCTCCAGGTTGGAAACTTTCCGATGTCCGATGCGTTCGGGACGGAGCAGTCCTCGGCTCCGAAGAATTCCTTGCCGACGGTCAACGTCTGGCTGGTGGCTGCGCTGTTGATGGTGGTCGCGTTGCTCATGCTCCGCAATGCGGGCCTGTTTCCGTCCGCATTGCATAATCCCTTGTCGGAGTCTCGGCCGATTTCGGCGCGCGGCGATCTAGCCGACGACGAAAAATCGACGATCGAGATTTTCCAGTCGGCGTCACCCAGCGTGGTGCACATCACCACCACCACCCAAAAGATCGTCAGGCAAGGCGTTCGGTTGAGGCCGATGGAAATTCCCGAAGGAACGGGAACGGGATTCGTGTGGGACGAGAAAGGGCACATCGTCACCAACTATCATGTCATTCGCAACGCCCATGCGGCGCAGGTGAATCTGGCAGACAATTCGTCGTGGACGGCCAGGCTGGTCGGCTATGAACCGGACAAAGACCTGGCCGTGCTCAAAATCGAGGCGACGCCCGGGCAATTGCGTCCCTTGCAGATCGGCACGTCGGATGACTTGCAGGTGGGACAAAAAGTCTTCGCCATCGGCAATCCGTTCGGACTGGACCGGACATTGACGACCGGCGTCATCAGCGGCCTGGGGCGTGAAATCGAATCCGCGTCCGGACGACCGATCGAGGGGGTCATTCAGACTGATGCCGCAATCAACCCCGGCAACTCGGGCGGCCCATTGCTGGACAGTGCCGGGCGGTTGATCGGCGTGAATACGGCGATCGTCAGTCCGTCCGGAATCTCGGCGGGCATCGGCTTTGCTGTTCCAGTGGATACCGTCAACCAATTCGTTCCGGAATTGATTCGTTCCGGACGAATCGAACGGGCCGGGTTGGGAATCAGCCTGGTTCCGGACTCCGTCGCCCGTGACCTGGGCCTGGAGGGAGGCGTGCTGATTGCTTCGGTCAATCCCCAGGGGGCGGCGGACCTCGCCGGCGTGCAAGGCACGTACCGCGAGGCAAACCGCCTGGTGCTGGGGGACGTAATCACCGCGATTGACGGCCGGCCGATTCAGCGCACCAGCGACCTGCTGAAAGTTCTGGACGGACGCCGCGTGGGCGAGGAAGTGGAGTTGACGCTCCTGCGGGAAGAGGAAACGATCAACCTCAAGGCCAAACTGCAGTCCTTGCAGCGCCCGTAAGCAGGCAACCTCCGGGATTCCGATCCTGGTCAATTCCGGGGATCACGGCCATTCTCGCTTGGAGCGGCCCCTTGTCGGAACTATGATGCAAACCGTTGCGAATCGATCGACGACCGGAAATCGCGTCGGCATCAGACGCCTTGGGCCGCAGAGCACTGGTCGGAAAACAGAGTAAGGGAGACGTAGCGCGTATGTCCGATACTGAACCCTTTGACGTGACAACCGTTTCCGGGATTACGTTTGCCGTGTTTCGGCCGAACTTTTCCCAGATCGACGAACCGCATGTGGACCTGGTGAATCGAAAATTGCTCGACCTGGTCACGACGCTCGAACCGCCGGTGCTGGTGATCGAGATGACGCACGTCGACTTTTTCGGTTCGAGTTTTATCGAAGCGATGTTCCGAGCCTGGAAGCGGCTGCAAGGCCGCACGGGGGCGAAATTCGCGCTGTGCGGCTTGAAACCGTACTGCCGCGAAGTGCTGGAAGTCACGCACCTCGACAAGCTGTGGCCCCTCTGCGCCACGCGCGAGGAAGCGATCGCGCATCTCCAGTCGAAGTAGCGCCCGCGGGCGCTACGGCTTGCCCGGAGGTTCCCGGCGTTCCCTTGTCCGCCGAGCGGTTATTTCGGCCGGGGCGAAGGCGCTGTCTGAATCAATTGTTCGCCGGTCTCCAGGTTTTCGATTCGAAAGGTGACCAAGTCTCCGTCAATATCCATCACGGTGACCACGTGCTGACCAATCCGGATCGATTCTCCGGCGACAAGATCCATTTCTTGCAGCATCACTCTCGACCTCCTTGACATCAACAGCGCGAGACCCGCGCAAATCCTGGATCAATGCGGAACTATAACAATTGACCCTCGGATTGGCAATCAGGAATTCGGGTTCCGGCGATTGGCGAAGTCGGGTAGATTGCGTCACGATGTCGTCTTAAGACCTTCGCGACGAAAGAGGATTGCGTGTCGATCGCCTGGTCCGCAGCGTCCACTGAATCTGTAGCGCCCCCTCCCGGCACGACGTGGTCCGTGCCGTGGGTTATTGTCGTCTGCACGCTCTCGCTCTTTCTCCTGGGACTCTCGGGAATTCAACGAGCCGATGCGCTGTCCGACGGTCCGGATCTCTGTTCGCGGCAAATTTTATGGGGCCTGCTGTCTGTTCCGGCGCTGGTGCTGGCTGCCGTGGTGTCGTACCGCCGCATCAAGCCCTTCAGCTACGGCCTGTTTGTCATGACGCTGCCGCTGCTGGTCGTGGTCTTTTTCATGCCGCCACGCAACGGCGCCCGCTGCTGGATTCCGCTCGGCTGGTTCGACGTGCAGCCGTCGGAACTGGCAAAGCTGACGTTTATCCTCGGGCTTGCGCATTACCTGATGCATCGCGACAATTACCGCAAGCTGACCGGGCTGATCGCGCCGTTTCTCATTGCCCTTGTACCGATGGGGCTGATTCTCCGCGAGCCGGACCTCGGCTCGGCGATGGTTTTTCCCCCCGTGCTGCTGGCGATGCTGTTCGCCGCCGGAGCGAAGCGGCTGCATCTCGTGCTCGTGCTGTTTTCAGGCATTCTGTTGACGCCCTTCTTCTGGCAGGCGATGAACGCGGAACAGCGATCCCGCATCACAGCCCTGTTCACGCAGGTCGACCAGGGGCCGAACCCGCTCGGCGACCGGTATCATCAGCATCAAGCGAAACTCGTGATCGCGCTGGGCGGCGTGTGGGGCAGCGAACTGTCGGGCATGCCGATTCAAGACCCGTCGGCGTATCGCCTGTTCGCCGGCCAGACCGACTTCGTCTTCTGCTGGGTCGCCGAGCGCTGGGGCCTTTGGGGCGGACTGCTCACTTTGACGCTGTACGCCCTGCTCTTCGGTCGCGGCCTGGCGATTGCCAGCGCGACGCGCGAACCGTTCGGCCGGCTGCTGGCGGTCGGCGTCACCACGCAACTGGCAACGCAAACGCTGATCAACGCCGGCATGACCGTCGGCGTGATGCCCGTCGCTGGGATCACGCTCCCCCTCATGAGTTACGGCGGCTCGAGTCTCTTATCCACCGCGGCGACGCTGGGGCTCCTCATCAACGTCGGTTTGCGGCCGGGCTATGAAATCGGACACGAGCCGTTTGAGTTCCGGGATGGGTGATGCGGCCGAACATCCACGTCCCATCCGATTGATCCTCCTTCCCGGCTTGGACGGCACCGGTCTCCTGTTCGGGCCGTTGTTGCACGCTTTGTCCGCGGAGATTTCAATCACGGTCATTCGCTATCCCGGCGATCAGCGGCTGAGCTATGACGAGCTGCTGGGTCTCGTTCGTGAACAGTTGCCGAAAGACGAACCGTATCTGCTGCTGGGTGAATCGTTTTCTGGTCCGCTGGCGATTCGACTGGCGGCCGAATCGCCTCCGGGATTGCGCGGACTGATTCTCGTCGCCACGTTTGTGCGGAAGCCTGTCCTATGGCTGCCGCAGTGGATTGGTCCCTGGATTCCCGAGTTTCCGTTCCGCCTGATTCCGGTCTGGGTTCAACTCCGCACGTTGGCTGCGGGAAAGTCTTCGCCGGAAATTCGCCGCTTGTTCAAATCCGCATTACGGCAAGTCTCCCCGCGGGTCCTGGCGTTTCGCGTCTCAGCAGTGCTGAAGGTCGATGTCAGCGAGACGTTTCGACAGATTACCGTGCCGATGCTCGCCCTGGCGGGGCGATTCGATCGCACTGTGCCGGCGCATAATCTGCGTTTGCTCCAGCGATTGCGTTCCGACATCCGGGTCGAGATGATCAACAGCGACCATCTGGTGTTGCAGGTCGAGCCGGACCGCGCAGCAAACATCATGATCGAGTTCGCTCGGTCTCTTTGCGAGGCGTGAACGAAGCGGTGGATTTCCTCCATGACAAACTCCTTGACGAGCGCCCGGGAACGAATTGCCGCCGCGTATGATGCGGAACTGCTTCGTCACGCGGGGCGGCGTTTGGCCGATCTGCTGGCCGATCATCTGGGACGCGTACAGTCCGGGGACGGCCCGGTGCTGAATTGGCGATTGCCGCCGGAGAATATCGCCGATGCGTGCGAGTTTCTCGAATCATCAAAAGCTGTCTCCCCGACGGCGGACCAACTGGTCGAATTGGCCGGGACGATTCTCTCGCGCGGGCAGAACTTGCATCATCCGCACTACATCGGCCACCAGGTGCCGGCGTCGATTCCCATCGCGGGACTCTTTGATGCCATCGGATCGATCACGAATCAGGTGATGGCGATTTACGAGATGGGCCCCTGGGCGACGGCATGCGAACGGGCCGTCGTTCAAGCACTTGGACAAGCGATTGGCTGGAAGAAAAACGAGTTCGCCGGGCTGATCACGCACGGCGGGTCGCTGGCGAATCTGACAGCGCTGCTCACCGCGAGAAACGTCGCGCTGGGCACTGTCTGGGAACAGGGCCTTGCGGACAGCGTCGCTTCGCCGGTGCTTGTCGTTCAGGCAGACGCGCATTATTGCATCGCGCGCGCCGCCGGCATCCTGGGCATTGGCACGAATCAGGTCATCAAAGTCGGATTGGACGCCCGTCGGCGGATGAATCCGTCCGAGTTGGAGGCCGCGCTGATCCGGCTGCGCGCCGAACAGCGGCCCATCATCGCCGTCGCAGCGAGTTGCTGCGCCACTCCCATTGGCGCGTTTGATCCTCTCGAAGAGATTGCCCCGATTTGTCGGAAGCACGGCGTCTGGCTGCATGTCGACGCGGCTCATGGCGGCGCGGCGTGTCTCAGCGAGACTCATCAGCATCTCGCCGCCGGACTCGATCAAGCCGACAGCGTGGTCCTCGATGCGCACAAGATGATGTTCATGCCGGCGCTGTGCGCCTTCGTGTTCTATCGCAATCCGGCGCATCGGTTCGCGGCATTTCAACAGAACGCGCCGTACCTGTTCGATCCGACGGCGCCCGGCATGGCTGACTATGATACCGGCCTGATGACGGTCGAATGCACCAAGCGGGCCGCGGCGTTCGGGCTATGGGGCGTCTGGTCGCTGTTCGGGAGACAATTGTTCACGGACTTGGTTGATGTCACGTTCGCTTTGGGCCGGAAGTTTTACGAGTTGCTGTGCGATGCTGACGACTTTATCCCTTTGCATGAACCGCAGTGCAATATCGTCGCCTTCCGTCATGTGCCGTCGCGATTGAAGAATGCACCGCCGGAAGAATTGGGGCGATTTCAACATGCCCTGCGGCGGCAGGTGATCGAATCGGGAGAATTCTATCTCGTGCCGATCACTCTGGATGGCGTTGGCGCGCTGCGAGTGACCATCATGAACCCGCTGACGACGGAAGACAATTTACGCGAGTTGCTGGAGACGCTGCGGCAGGTGGGGCATGCGATCTCGATGTGAGAGTGTCCCAGGGGGTGCGCCCCCTGGGCTTCACACAATTCGCGTATCTTATCGCGGCGAGGAGACCGCGATTTGCGCGGCGGCGAGCCGGGCGATGGGGACGCGGAAGGGCGAACAACTGACGTAATCCAGGCCGATTTTGTGGCAGAACATCACGCTGGCGGGGTCGCCGCCGTGCTCGCCGCAGATGCCGATCTTCAGGTCTTTCCTTTGACCGCGGCCCTTCTCTACGCCGACTTTCATCAGCGATCCGACGCCGTCCTGGTCGATCGTCTGGAATGGATCATTCGGCACGACGTCGTGCTCTTTATAATAGTTGATAAAGCCGCCGTAGTCGTCGCGGCTCATGCCGAGCGTCGTCTGCGTGAGGTCATTGGTGCCGAAGCTGAAGAACTCGGCGCCGCTCGCGATTTGATCAGCGACGGCACAGGCGCGGGGGACTTCGATCATCGTGCCGACAAGGTAATCGATCTGGACCTGCTTCTCCGCAAAGACTTTTTCGGCCTGGGCGCGGATCACCTTTTCCTGATCGCGGTATTCGGTGAGAAACCCGACGAGCGGAATCATCACCTCGGGCTTTACGTCGATCCCTTCCTTCTTCACCAGGCAGGCGGCTTCAAAAATTGCCCGGGCCTGCATGGCCGTGATTTCCGGGAAGACGATGCCCAGCCGGCAACCGCGATGGCCGAGCATCGGGTTCGATTCGTGAAGTTCGTGCACCCGTTTTCCGATGTAATCAACGGAAACTCCGATCTTCTCCGACAGCGCGCTTTGGGCCGCATGATCGTGCGGCAGGAACTCGTGGAGCGGCGGATCGAGCAGCCGGATCGTCACCGGCCGGCCATTCATGGCGCGGAACAGGCCGGCGAAGTCGTCCCTTTGGAATGGCAACAATTTGGAGAGCGCCTTTTCGCGGCTGGACAGGTCGCCCGCCAGGATCATCTCGCGGAATTCGTCGACGTGGTCGAAGAACATGTGCTCGGTCCGGCACAGGCCAATCCCTTCGGCGCCGAACGCCACGGCCGATGTGGCATCCTTGGGAGTATCGGCATTCGTCCGCACTTTCAGCGATCGATGCTTATCGGCCCAAGTCATTAACTTGGCGAACCGCTGATAGGTCGGCGAGTCTTCCGCTTTCATCGTCTTGTTGATCAGCACCTGCACGATCTCACTCGGCTTCGTCTCCACCTTGCCTTGGAAGATCTCGCCGGTGAAACCGTCGACGCTGATGTAATCGCCTTCCTTCAGCTTCTTCCCATTCACCGTCACGGTGGATTTTTCGTAGTCGATTTCCAGGTCCGAAGCGCCGACAACGCAGACCTTGCCCATCTGCCGGCTGACGAGCGCGGCATGGGAACTCGCCCCGCCGAACGCCGTGAGAATCCCCTTGGCGACTTTCATGCCGCGCAAATCTTCCGGGGTCGTTTCGCGGCGGACGAGCACAAGTTCCACCGCCGGATTGGCAAGGAACTTCCGCTCGGCGTCATCCGCATGGAATACGATCTGCCCGGTCGCTGCGCCCGGGCCGGCATTGATTCCCTTCGTCAGCGACTGGCCGTTTTTCACCGCCGCGTCTTTGCCGGTCTTGTCGAACACCGGCTGCAGCAACTGGTTCAAATCGTCGGCGGGAATGCGCTTGGCGGACAACGCGTCTTTCTCCGTGATCTTGCCCTCATCGACGAGATCGACGGCAATTCGGACGGCGGCAAACCCGGTCCGCTTGGCGTTGCGAGTCTGCAGCATGTAAACCTTGCCTCGCTCCACGGTGAACTCGATGTCCTGCACGTCCTTGTAATGGCTTTCGAGTTTTTTGCCGATCTCGTCGAGTTCCGCGAACGCCCTGGGCATGTCCTTGGCGAGCGTTTCCTCGATCCTGAGCGGGGTGCGGATGCCGGCAACCACGTCTTCCCCCTGGGCATTGATCAGGTAGTCGCCGCAATACCCGGGTGTGCCGAGGGCGCCGTCTCTTGTCAGTGCCACGCCGGTGGCGCAGTCGTCGCCGAGGTTGCCGAAGACCATTGCCTGGACATTGACGGCGGTGCCCCATTCGTGGGGGATGCCGTACGTCCGGCGATAGACAATGGCGCGGTCGTTCATCCACGAGCCGAACACCGCACCGACGGCACCCCAGACCTGCTGCTTGGGATCGGTCGGGAATTCTTTGCCGGTACGCTGTTTGATCGCCGTCTTGAATTCGGCCACGAGTTCCTTGAGCTGCTCAACAGAGAGTTCATTGTCGAACTTGACCTTGGCGGCGTGCTTCTTCTTTTCGAGAAGCTCTTCAAACGGATCGATGTCGGTCTTCTTCTCGGGCTTCATACCCAGCACGACGTCGCCGTACATCTGCACAAATCGGCGATAACTATCCCAGGCGAACCGTTCGTTGCCGGAGGCTTTCGTCAGAGCGACAACCGTGGTGTCGTTCAGGCCGATGTTGAGGACCGTGTCCATCATCCCGGGCATCGACTCGCGGGCACCGGACCGGCACGAGACGAGCAATGGATTCGTTGTGTCGCCGAATTTCTTCCCCATCGCCTGTTCGACGGCGGCCATCGCGGCATCGATCTGGGCCGTCAGTTCCGGAGGGTAGCTGTTGTTGTGTGCATAGTAATAGGTACAGACTTCGGTGCTGATCGTGAACCCGGCGGGGACCGGCAGCCCGATATTGGTCATCTCGGCGAGGTTTGCCCCTTTGCCGCCAAGTTCAGCCTTCATCGTGGCATTGCCGTCGGCTTTGCCGCTGGCGAAAGAAAAAACGTACTTTGTCGCCATAACTCGTTCCTGTCGATGTTGTTAACTGCTGCGGAACCTCAGGGGTCGCGGCCCCTGAATCTCTTGAGTTTCTCAAGTTCACTGCGCACCCAGAGCGCCAAAGCCGCACTGTGCCCTTGAAACCGGACGGTACCGAATGGCGTGCTGCGAGTCAAGGAAGCGGCCAACACGGAAATTTTGCACCGTTCGCAACTCAGACCGGTGCACCAAGCTCCCATCCAAGCCCGGCGTCGGCGACGCCGGGATCATTCTGGCGGGCAGAATCCCTCCCCTTTCCGCTAAGATTTGCTTTCGTCCAGCGAATGCCCGCTGGGGATGCGTGATCCGTTCTCAGCCGCTGTGCGTTTTGTCGGTGAGGACTCGATCTCCGGTAGTGGGTCAGTTTGCCTTTCAATGTAGGACACTTGCTCCGCAAGTGCCAATCACACTTGCGGAGCAAGTGTCCTAAATTATTAAACTGACCCACTACTACATCTCCATCGTACTTGACTGCGAATTCTGACAGGAGTTTCTTATGTGGCCTTTTCTGCTCTTTTCTCTCCTTGCCGCTGATCCCTCGGATTCCGAGACCATCCTGCAGGAGCTGTCTTCACAGTGCCAGACCGGGAGCGTGATCTTCAGCGAAGGGGATTGCCTTGCTGTGAAAGTCTTTTCCGGCAGCCGGCTGACGCATTGCGGTGCCGTGATGATCGAGGACGGCCGACCGGTCGTGTATGATGCCATGCCCGGAGCCGGCGTGCGAAAGACGCCGCTCGTGGACTATCTTCGGCTCCAGACTCCCAGCGAGATTCAGATGGTTCACCCGGAAAAACCGTTCGCAAAGACCGAATCGCTGGCCTACGTCGAATACCTGGAGAGTCAGCTCGGCCGGGAATACGGCATCAAACATCATTTGACCGGCCAGCGGGCGAACGGCGTGCATTGCGCGGAGTATTGTACCGATGCCCTGCTGGCCGCAGGCAGAATCTCTGCCGAGCAGCCGGCCCGCGTTTCGCCCGGCAGTTTGTATGAAGGACTCACAGAGCACCGCCTCTACACCGACGGCGGCACATTCACGCTGGCGGCGAAGAAGACATCGACGGTTCGCGAGAACGAGTCGTGGTGCCGCTGGGCCTGGCGTGAAACCTGCGACTGTACGACCGGCTGTTGTCGGCAAATGTCGCGATGGTTCTTGTGCCGGGAGAAATAGGCTTCCCGAGGAACACGACCAGGTTGCTTGCCAGGTCGCCCGCTTCTGGTCCTTGACGTCCCCTCGGCGAATGCAGTGGAGCCATTCGGTACCGTCGGCTACAATCGGCCGCCTGGATGACGTGATCCTGTCTAACCGCCAGCGAAGAAAGCGGGCCGATGAAAGCCGTTGCCGTGATTCCCGGGACGCCGAACAGCGTCCATCTCACCGAAACGCCGATGCCGAAGCTCAGCGACATTCCCCAGGGCCGGGGCGTGCTGGTGAAGGTGCTGCAAGTCGGCGTCGACGCCACCGATCGCGAGATCAATGAAGCCCTTTACGGCAATCCGCCGGCAGGGTTCAAGTACCTGATCATCGGCCATGAAAGTTTCGGCGAGGTCGTCGAAGTCGGGCCGAATGTGAACGATCTGAAACCCGGCGACCTCGTCTCCTGCACCGTCCGCCGGCCGGGAACGTCGATCTACGACCAGATCGGCCGCAACGACATCACCAGCGAAGAAACGTATTTCGAGCGAGGCATCAACCTGCGCCACGGCTACATGACGGAGTATTTCGTCGATGACGTCGAATTCATGGTCAAGGTGCCGGTGAAGTTGCGGCATCTCGGCGTCCTTTCGGAACCGGCGAGCGTCTGTGCGAAAGCCATCGAACAGGCTTATCTTGCCCAGCAGCGACTGCAAGTCTGGCGGCCGCGGCGCGCCTTCGTACTCGGCTCCGGGCAGATCGGTATTCTGTCGTCGATGATGCTGCGTCTTCGCGGACTGGAAGTCTTCACCATCGCCCGCGGCAAAGCGCCCAATCGCAAGTCGGAAATTGTCGCAGCCTACGGGGCGAAATACGTCAGCACGCAGGACCAGTCGATGGTCGATCTCGCGAAATCCGCCGGCAAGCCCGACCTGATCATCGAAGCCACCGGCAGCAGCGCGATCGCCTTTCAGGCCATGGAAGTCCTCAACTTGAACGGCGCCCTCGTCTGGACCAGCATCACCGGCGGCAAGCATGCGGCGACGATTCCGGCCGATAAGATCAACCTCGAATGGGTCCTCGGCAACAAGCTGCTGGTCGGTTCGGTCAACGGCAACCGCTACCACTTCGAAGCCGGCATTCAGGCGTTAGCGCAAGCCGAACTGACCTACCCCGGCGTGACGGAACGCATCCTGACGAACCCGGTGAACGGCCTCGACAACTACGCCGAGATGATGCGGCTGCTGGTGGAGGACAAGGAGGCGCTCAAGGTGTTTGTGAATGTCAGGTGATCTTTTCCGGCCCGCTCTCCTCCGCGGGGGCATTGGTATCTCCACAAACCAGAAAACCGTGTCTCGCAAAGTCATCATGTAGAGCAGGTACCCGCGAGGGAGAGGGGACCGGAAAACAACGAGTTTTGAGATTGCCGACGCAGTGAGACTCAGGGATTCGACATGCCAGACGATCCAATCACTGAACCGATTACTCCCGAACCCCTGTCTGAATCGCTGGCCGCATACAATGTGGTCTCGGACATCGTGACCGGCGTGAATGTGCGCTGGAATGACAACAAGTTTCAGGCGGTGTTTATCCTGGTTTCGATGATTTTTATGTCCGTCGCGGGAACAACCTTGGGGTTTTTGTTCGGAGGAAAAGAAACTCCCTGGTTCATCGGCACTGTGATGGGGACGTTTGCAGGCATGGTCTTTGGAGTGTTCGCCAGCGGGATCTACCTGATGCTGTATCGCGCATTCCGACACATCCGCGGGCAGCACGATTAAAAAAAAGAGGCCCAGGAAACACTCGCGTGCTTCCTGAGCCCCCTGTGTCAGTCTCGATCGGGATCCAAGGTGATCCAAGGACGAGACAGTGTGTGTGGCTGTCGACGACAGCCCGTCGACTTGTCGTCAGACGACGCCACCTCGCTGGCGTTTACAACTGTCAGAATCCACTAAACCACCTCCTTTCTGTTAGGGCCCCCTCGCTTCGCCCGGTCCGCCAGGGCCGAACACCTCGCGAGCCTATAGTCCGTCGCGTCACGTCAACGCGACCCGACACCTCCATCTTCACATTTCCCGGCCGTTTGACAAGAGGAATTTCTGAAAATCTTCTCGCAGGAGGGCAACATCGCTCCGGACGCCCGTGTCGGCTGGGGGCCGGAACGTCCTTCCCTGGATCGTCTTGCAGCGCCAGCCATCGGCTGGTTCACCGGCCGACGCCGCGATCACGAGAATTGCCGGCCAACTGACTGCAGGAACACGCCGCAAGTGTTGCTGCTTTCCCTCGAGCGCCCAAGTCAGAAGACTTCGCGAAAAGCCCGAACGAAGATCGTAAGGCCTCCGTCGCGGCAGGCGACGGCTCTTAGTTTGGCCCTCGACTCTCGACCATGAACCCTCAACCTATTCACACCACTTCCAGAGGAATCGGGTTCCCCTTGGTCAGTTGCATCGGGCGGTTCTGCTGGTCGTGGGTTTCGGTGTGCGGGTCAATCCCCAGGAAGTGGTAGATCGTCGCGACGAAGTCAGCGGGTTCGCACGGTTTGTCGGCGGGGTAAGCCCCCTGCTTGTCGGAGGCCCCGTAAACCTGCCCCCCCTTGATGCCGGCCCCGGCCATCGCGACGGTGTAGACATCGGGCCAATGCTCGCGGCCGCCGTTGGAGAGCGTGATCTTCGGCGAACGGCCGAATTCTGCGGCCTGAATGACGAGCGTCTCGGCGAGTTCGCCCGATTTCTCAAGGTCAGTGACCAGCGCGTAAAACGCCTGATCGAAGGGCGGAATCAGCTCTTCCTTGCACGCCGTGAAGTTGTTCCAGTGCGTATCCCAGGCGAAGCCGTTCTTCCCCTGCGTCCGCTGCCAGTTCACTTGAACAACCCGGCAGCCGGCGTGCAACATTCGCCGGCCGAGCATGACCGACTGGCCAAATAAATTGCGGCCGTACCGGGCGCGCTCTTCAGGATCGATCGAGGCCAGGTCGACCGCTTGCCGGACATTCTCGGAGCCGATGACTTCCAACGCCTTCGTCTGATTCTGATGCAGCGACTGTCCGAGCGCACCGGAACGGAGATATTCCGTCTGGCTGTTGAGCTGTTCCAGCAGGCCGATGCGGCGCTGGATCACAGCGGGATTGATGCTCGCTGCCAGTGGCAGATGTTTCAACCGGAAGTCGTCGTCGTTCGGGTTGCCGTCGGTCAGCATCGGATCGTATTTCGCTCCGAGCATCCCGGCAAACTGGCCGGCCCTCCGGCCGCCGGCAACGTCCATGCGATGCGGCACGATGACGAACGGAAACATCGGGCCTTGTCCCGGCGCGAGTTTCGCAACGCAGGATCCGAAATGGGGCATATCCTGCCGCGACATCGAGTTCACGTCGGGCACGGAACCGGGATATTTGTAGCCGGAGAACATCCAGTACGAACCGCGGCCGTGATCGTTGTGTTCGTGGTGCATCGACCGGATGAGGGCCATGCGGTCCATCAGTTTCGCGGCGAGGGGGTTGTGCTCGCCGAAAATGATGCCGGGGGTCGAAGTGGCGATCGTGTCGAATTCGCCGCGGATTTCGAGCGGCATGTCGGGCTTGGGGTCGAACATGTCATGTTGCGGATTTGCACCCGACAGGTACAACATGATGCAATTCTTCGCCCGGCCGAAGCCTGGCCCGTGCTGGCGTTCCCCTTCCGAGGTTCCGGCTAAGGCCGAACGGCTCAAGATGTTGGGCAGCGAAAGCCCGCCGACGGCCAAGCCGCCCACGCGGATCATTTCCCTCCGGCTGAACTGTGGAAACCGGGAAGAATAGGGGCTCAGTAAACTCAGCATGGGAATGTCCCTCGGACCCGACATTTTTTGAAACAAGCCGTGCATCTCATCGGAAAAGATATTACCATATCTTCATGGGAAATCGTACCTTCGAGATCGAGTTCATGCAATCGGAATCGCGGAAATTGATGCCAGGGCCCGGAATCATGCGCAGCGTCTCCGGCGCGATTTTGTGGGTCGTTCTGACATCGCAAGTTTGCGTCGCCGATCCCTTCATTGAACGGGTCTGGCCGCCTGTCGTTCAGCGGGGGAAAACCTGCCGGATCGAGTTGAGCGGCAGCCAGTTGGATCAGGCGGTCGGCGTCTGGACTTCCGTCCCGGACACCCTGATCCTGGGCACTCCCTCGGGTCAACGCACCGGGAGTTCGGTCGCACTGGACCTGGTCATCCCGCCTCAAGCTCCTTTGGGTCTCTACGGCATTCGTCTGGCCACCCCAAGCGGCCTCAGCAACGTCCACCTGTTTCTGATCGATGAACTCGCGGCGACCGAGGCGGCTCCCTCGGCTTCGTCTTCGGCGGAGACGATCCCCTCACTGACATTGCCGGCCTGCATCGCGGCCCCCGTGCGCGCGGCCGTGGTCGATCGTTATGCCCTCAATGTCACGGCCGGACAACGTCTCACGCTGGAGGTCATTGGAAACCGGCTGGGAAAAAACTACGACCCGGTGGTGACGATTCGCGATCACCAGGGAAAATTCGTGGCACGGTGCGACAATAGCCAGGGGCTGATGTTCGATTGTCGATTCGCACACACGTTCGCGCAGGCCGGCCGGTACGTCATCGAAGTGAACGATTCCCGCTATGCCGGCGATCCGGCTTGGAGTTACGTTCTGCGCGTCGGTGAATTTCCGGCCGTCTCCACGGCGCTTCCCGGGGGGATTTCATCCGGCTCGGAAACGGAGATTGCCTTTCCGCAGTGGCCGGGCCTGGGCCTGACCGTAAAACCCCGGACATTACCCCGCGGCGCGCTGGATTATTTTGAGTTGCGGCTGTCGCCGGAGAAACCGGCGACCTGGATCCCGTTGGCGATGCTCGATCGCCCGGCTGTACTGGAGAAGGAACCGAATAATTCCTTCCAGCAGGCGACGATGGCCGCTTCGCCTCTTTCCGTATCCGCCGAGTTGTTCGGCGTGTTGAATCCGCCCGGAGATGAAGACTGGTTTCAATTTCCCTTGGCGAAGGGCCAGACGCTGCGAGTCCGCGGTTTGACAAAAGCCCTCGGGTCGGCGGCGGATCTGGAACTGATCCTGTACGAACCGGCGGCCAACGAACCAGCGGGACGAGAAGTCCTCAGGAATGATGAAACCAGCGTCAACGATCCGGTCCGCAATACGCAGTTTGTCGACGAAGCGAATTTCACGTTTGCCGCCCGGACCGACGGGCTGCATCGCCTCCTGGTGCGCGATCTCACCGGCGGCGGCAGTCCTGCTCATACCTATGCGGTGGACATCGGCGAAAACTCGCCTGAATTGCGTTTGACTTCGGAAATTTCCGAAGCAACCGTCCCCAAAGGGAACTGGCAGCCGTGGCCTTTGAAAATCACCCGCACCGGGTTTCAAGGGCCGATTGAACTCGAACTGGTCGGCGCTCCCTCCGGAATCACCCTGGAACCGACCACGATTCCTGCTGAGGCGAATGAATTCGTCTGCCGATTGATTGCCTCCCCGACAGCCGCGGAATCCGTAGCGACCTTGCAGATCATCGGCCTGGCGACGGCACAGGAGCAGACGCTGACCGCGGTGGCGACGACCCATCCGCTGATCGACCGGCAGACGGCCAACAAAGATCGCCAGTTGACGGCTCTGCGGCCCGACCAGCGCGAACTCCCCCCTTCCCTGGCGAATCGCCTGGCGCTGCAGGTCACGGCCCCGGCTCCATTCCAGTTCGAACTGCCCGACGAACAGGTGCTGCTGCCGAAATATCAAACGGCCGACATTCGGCTCGCCACGCGAAGGGAAGCCAATTTTTCCGAAGCGATCTCGTTCAGCGCCCGCGGCGGCCAGATGGGCGACGAACGGGAAGAACGCGTGCAACTCTACTTCCGAGCGCCCGAAGCTCTCCCTGATTCCCTGCAAGTCACCGGCACGCTCTTCAACCGAATTCTGACTCAGTACCAGAAGCACCGGGTCGACGTCACGGCGACGACGGCGATGGCAGGCCGCACGATCAGCCTGACGCGGACCTTCCATCTCGAGATCAAGCCGGCTTTCGAACCGAAGTTCGAGCCGGCAGAACTCGAGGTGCAGCCTGGCCAGCAAGTGACGGCAAAAGTGACGGCGAATCGCGTCTCGACTTATCAGGGGGTCGTGGTCTTGTCGGTGCAGAACGCCCCGGCCTATTTGAAAGCCCCCGAGGAATTTTCGATTGCCCCGGGGCAACCGGACGCATCGCTGGAATTCACCGTCAAGCCCGAGACGAATCCCGGCCGGTATGAGCTGCGTTATGAGTCGGTCGGGTATGTCGGAAAATTCCAGGAGCTGGTTCGCGGCCCGGTGCTGATCATCAACGTCAAAAAACCGGAAGTGAAAAAGTAATCGCGATTTCCCGGATCTGCCTTCGGGATTCCCGCCTGTTATCGAGGACGGTTTGCATGAGATTCGCCATTTGCTGCTGGTTTCTCATCGAGGGGATTTCCATTGCCGGCGAGATTCCCGCCTTGACCGGCGTGCGCGTCGATCCGGCCGAGGTCACGCTCATCGGCCTGAAAGATCAGCAGCAGCTGCTGGTCTCGGGAGAACTCGCCGACGCGGCCGGCGCCGTGCAGGACCTGACGCAAGCCGCCGCGTATGACTCGCTGACTCCGACCATTGCGATCGTCGCTCCCGGCGGCCTGATCATTCCCCGCGGCCAAGGCCAGGCGACAATCGTGGTGAAGGTCGGTTCCTATCGCCAGGAGATCCCGGTCACCGTCGAAGGCATCGGCGACGGGGAAAAAATCGATTTTCGCAACGACGTGATCGCCGCGCTCAGCCGTTCCGGGTGCAACCAAGGGGCCTGTCATGGTTCGCCGCAAGGCAAAGGGGGCTTTCGTCTCAGCCTGCGGGGATTCGATCCGGCCCTCGATTTCGATACGCTGACGAAGGAGTTCTCCGCCCGCCGCACCAATCCGCAAGAGGCCGACCAGAGTTTGATCCTTCGCAAAGGGGTCGGCACCGCGCCTCATCAGGGGGGCATCCGGTTCCGCGTCACCGATCCGGAATATCAAATTCTGAGGACCTGGATTCACCAGGGCGGCCGGCAAAACACTGCATCCCGCACGGTCAAACGCCTGGAAGTGATTCCGAACCAGCGCCGCCTGCCGCATGACGCCCCCAGGCAACAACTGATCGCCCGTGCCACCTATTCCGACGGCACAGTCCGCGACGTCACGCACCTCGCCTGTTTTTCCGCGACCGATGAAAGCATCTCCTCGATCAGCCGGGAAGGCGTCGCCGAATACAAAGGGACCGGACAG
Organism: uncultured Planctomycetaceae bacterium; assembly: GCA_964388415.1. GTDB lineage: Bacteria > Planctomycetota > Planctomycetia > Planctomycetales > Planctomycetaceae > CAZDGB01. Next base: position 98,054 of record CAYMAO010000019.1, read on the forward strand.
TCGACCTTCCTCGTCCGCTATCTCGACAAGGTCGCCGGGGCACGGCTGACCTATGTGCACCACGATCCCGAATACAAATTTCAGGGTCCGCCGCCCGCGAACTTCATCGACGAACAGGTCTTTCCCCGTCTGAGCGCGCTGCAAATTCAGCCGGCCGTGCTCTCGACCGACGCCCAATTTCTACGCCGCGTTTTTCTCGACGTCATCGGTACGCCTCCCACCCGGGAGGAAGCCCACGCGTTTTTGGATTCCGCCGATCCCGACAAGCGGGCGAAAGTGATCGATCAACTGCTGGCCAGGGAAGAGTTCGCCCCGTTCTGGGCCCTTAAGTGGGCCGACCTGATGCGCGGCAGCGATGTCACGATCAGCAAGCGCGGCGTCTTCAGCTTTCATCGGTACCTCGTCGATTTCTTCCGCGAAGACCGGCCGTTCACCGACTTCGCCCGCGAAACGCTCACCGGCCTCGGAAGCACGCTGCAGAACCCCTCGGCGAATTTCTCCCGCGTCGCACGCACCCCGGACGACATGGCCGAAGCCATGTCGCAACTGTTTCTGGGCGTCCGCATCGGTTGTGCGAAATGCCATAACCACCCGTTTGAATCGATCACCCAGACCGATTACTACGGTTTCGCAGCCTACTTCGCCCGTGTGAAGTTCAAGGGAACGCAGTTCGGTCTCGATGACGAAATTGTCTTTCTCGACCGCCAGGGCGATGTGCGGCATCCGCTTTCCAACCAGATCGTGCCGCCAAACGCGTTCGGATTCACCGCCGAACTTTCGCCGACCGCCGACCGCCGGCCAGCCTTGGTCGACTGGCTGACATCCTCCGAGAACCCATATTTTGCGAGGTCGATCGTCAATCGCTTCTGGTTCCATCTGTTCGGCCGCGGCATCGTCGAACCGGTGGATGACTTCCGCGAAACCAATCCTCCTTCGCATCCGGAATTGCTCAATGCCCTCGCGGACGAGTTCGTCCAGGAAGGATACCGGCTGCGTCCCGTGTTGCGAAAGATATTGAACTCGCGCACGTATCAACTGGGCTCCGAACCCGTCGCGCAATCACCGGATGCCGCCAACCCCGAGAAATACTTCAGTCGCTCGCAGATCCGAATGCTCACCGGCGAACAGATTCTCGACGCCATCTCGCAGACGACCGGAGTCCCCGCAGAATTCGACGGCTATCCGAAAGGGACTCGTGCGGTGGAACTTGCCGAAGGAGCCGTGAACCATGCGTTTCTCCAGGCGTTCTCCAAGCCGGTACGCGACGCGACCTGTGAATGTGCCCGCGATGGCGACCCATCGATCAGCCAGGTAATTCACCTGCTCAACAGTCCCGACATTCTCGCGAACATCACCCGCGAGGAGAGCCGGCTGTCTGCGTGGGTACGTGCAGACCAATCCGATGCCGAGATACTGGACTCCATCTACTTGTCAACTTTGTCGCGCCGTCCAACAGAACAGGAACGCAAACTCGTCCAGACGTATCTTGGGCAGGCAGAAAATCGCACCGCCGGTTTCGCCGACATCCAGCACGCCTTGCTGAATTCCAACGAGTTTCTGCTCCGGCATTAAGCCGGCCCCAGAGATTCGGGAATGGAAAAAACCAGACCTTCGACTTGTCAGTGACGACTGAAATCCGTATCTTCTGGGTCTGAAACCACCAGCCCAGGTGGCGGAACTGGCAGACGCGCTAGGTTCAGGACCTAGTGCCCTCACGGGCTTGCAGGTTCGATTCCTGTCCTGGGCATCTTGAAGTTACGGCGATTCAGAAGAAATGCAGAATTCAAACTTCTGCACTTCTTCTGCACTCCTTGGGGTGATATTGTTGTGGCGCTGATTCGGGAGCGCCCACATGGCATCGTTGCGCCAGAAGGGAAATGGCTGGTATTGCCAGTTTCTCTACCAAGGCAAGCGACATATAATTTCGGTCGGACCTGTTTCCCAAGAGGAAGCGGAGTCCAAGGCCTCGCAGGTCGATTATCTGCTGATGCGCCTCAAACAACGGCTGGCCGTGTTGCCGGCCAGTTTGGGCATCGCTGAATATCTCTAGAGCGCCCTGCGCTTATCACTGGCGCGATCCAGGAGGACTGAGTAGACTGCG
>CAYMAO010000020.1:0-99094 GCA_964388415.1 uncultured Planctomycetaceae bacterium
GTCCCCTTCCTCGCCCAATCCAACTCCAGCTAGGATGTGTAGATGCTAATGGTCGATGACGGCGGGCTTTGGTTTTGTGTACCAGATGACGAATGCGGCGGCAGCTAATATCAGCAGCGTACATGCGCTGCTCAGCCCGCCCCAATAGACGCTTCCTGGGCGGTAGGTCCAAACGATCTCGTGCGATCCGGGGCCGACGGTGACGGCGCGGAACATGCCGGTGGATTCGGCAGGCACCGGCTGCCCATCCACAGTGACGTGCCAGCCGGGGTAATTCAAATCGGTCAGCACGATGCGTCCACCTTGCATGGAGGCGCTTTGGACGCGGATTTCGTGCGGTGCATAGCCCGTGATGGTCAAAGTCCCTTCGGAGTCTGCGGGATTCTCCCAGGCGATGCGGCCGCGTGAATCCAGCAATTGATAGAGGAAAAACGGCTCGTTGATGCGGCGAAAGGCTATGTTGACGAGGGGATCATTGCCTGTCCAGGCGAGTTTCACGGGCCAGCGGGCCGCATTGAGCCGATCGAGCGACAGGATGTGCGTGACGCCGGCGTCTTGCAGCCAGCGGATCTGGGCCGGATCGCCCATGGGGTCCAGGCCGCCTTTCGGACTGACGGGCATCGTGAATTGAGGATCGAAATACTCCTGCGGACCGATCCCCAGATAGACGGGCGTCGAACTGACGGCAAGCAGGTTGGCGAAATTCGCGTTGGGAGCGAACAGCCGCACGGGGCCGGGTTCTTGCGACAGGAGTTGCCTAAGCCGGCTGTCGGCCCGTTGCTCGACCACGGGCCCCCGCAACATCACGCTGTACCAGGACTGCTGCGCCACCCACCACAGATCGCCGGCCGTGACGCCCAGCAAGATCGTCGCTGCCAGGAACCGCCCACTCCCCCGCAGGCGATTCAGGATTCCGGTGCACGCGTCGCCCGCGGCCAAGGCCACGGCGAGCGAGGTGATCAGCCCGTAGCGCCCCGGCCCGCGGAAGAAGTTGAATCCCGGCAGGTACTGCGTCACGGGCAGGCACCAGCCGGGCGTATATAGCAGAAACGCCAGGCCGATCAGGCACAGCAGCCGCACTCCGCTCGCCGTGACGGAGCGATTGCGCCAGTGCGCTGCCAGGCCGCCGAGCGCCAGGATCAACGGGAGCATGCCGAAATACAGGTGGGCCTCGACTTTATTGGTCCCCGCGCCGCCGGCATAGTGAGGCAGCTTTTCCAGCAGGAGATCGACGTCGCCGGGATACCACAGCCACGGGACGATCACCTGCGACCAATACCTGGGCGGAAGATGCCCGTACGCCGGCTGGTGCTCGACGGAGACCGCCGACCGCTGACTGCGCAGCTTCAGTTCCCAAGTCGGCGCGAGCTGCACGGCGGCGAGCAGAAATGCAACCAGCATCGCCCCTCCGACAGCCCCGACCGCCAGGAAAGGCGTTTCCATGTCACTTTGACGCAACATTCTCCAGCGGAACGGTACATACAGGGCAAGCGTCAACACGGTCAGAAACGCCAGGTGAAAATGCCCGGCGAGCAATTGCAGCGCCAGCAAAACGCACAAGCCGAGAAGATACCGCGGCTGGCGCCGTTGCAGAAACGACTCGGCGCACCACAGCGTCCACGGCAGATAGGCCCCGGTGATGATGGCCCATTCCAGGCAAATCCTGGGCGGAAACCAGCCATAGACAAAACTCAGCGCGGCGAGCAGCGCGCCGGCAAGGGAACACTCGAACCGGCGCGCCAGCAGCCACATCCCCACGAAGGCCAATACGTAGTGAAGAATTTGAATCGTGTTGTAGGCAGCCGTGACAGACAAGAACCGATACGCCAGCAGGTCGGGCGGATAGCAGACGCCGGTCTGGCTTTCGGCGATGGTCGGATAACCGTGTCCGGTCAGCGGATTCCAGAGCGGAAAGACGCCGGCCCGAAGTTGATCGGCCAGAAACGCCTTCTGCGGAAAGAAGTACGGGAACAGGTCGCCGCCGATCAGGCTGCCCCCTTCCCACAACGGACCCCAGAACAGCCATGACAGCCCGGCGGCAATGAGCAGCACGCTCAGCAAGTTGATCCAAGGCGGAAAGGTGAAGTCGGAAGGGGGCAGGGAAGAACGTGTCCTTCCCGCTTCCGACTTCCCGTTTCCGCCTTCCGACATTCGCGGCGTGCTCACCGGATTTTCTCCGGCGGGCGCTGACCTTTGGGGATCAGCGACGTGTACTTGCGGTCTTTCATGCGGGCATCGAAATCCCTGCGGGCGGCGATGACGAGGTCCGGCTGTTCGAGCAGGTCCAGCGCCGTGAGAGATAAGACGCGGGCCGCATACAGCAGCCCTTTTTCGCCGATGCCGGAACCGATCGCTGCCACGTTCTGCCAGCAGTGGCCGGGAGACCCGGCGGCGAAGCATGTGGTCCTTAAGCCGCATGTCGGCAATTGCCAACTGATGTCGCCGACGTCGGTCGAGCCTTTGCTTCTCTCGGGCTTGCCGTCGAGAGGGTGCAGGCTTTCATCGAGTGCCATGGCGAACGACAGGCCGTATTCGCGCACGAGCGGTTCCTGCAGCTTCCTCGCGAACGCGTGTTCGTCCGCGGTGAATTTCGGGGCCGGCAACTTTGCGAAATTCGCCTGAATCAGCTCGGCCAGCGGAGTATTGGGAATCAACTCGTGGCAATCGGTGTCGATCTGCACGGACATTTTCGTCCGCGTCATCAACGCCGCGCCGCGGGCGATGTCTTCCACCCAGGCGAAATACTCCTCGGCGTGCTTATGATCGTCGGCCCGGACGTAATACCAGACGGTGGCCGTTGCCGGGACGACATTCGGTGCGCCGCCGCCGTCGGTGATGACGTAGTGAATCCGTCCGTCGTCGCGAATGTGTTCGCGCATGTAGTTCACGCCGACGTTCATGAGTTCGACAGCGTCGAGCGCGCTGCGGCCCTGTTCGGGATTTCCGGAAGCATGGGCCGCCGTTCCGCGAAACGTGAACTTCGCCGAAACGTTGGCCTTCGAACTGCCGTTCCAGACCTGGTTTTTCGACGCCGGATGCCAATGCAGGCAGACATCCACATCGCGAAAGACGCCGTCGAGCAGCATATAGACTTTCCCGAGCGTGGTTTCCTCGGCCGGAGTACCGTAGAGTTTGATCGTGCCGGGCAACTTGTGCTTCTCCATCGCGGCTTTGACGGCCAGCGCGGCCCCGAGCGATCCGGCGCCCAATCCGCTGTGTCCGCAGCCGTGACCGGGCCGTCCCTCTTCCACCGGCTCTTCGCTCGCGGAAACTTTTTGCGACAACGCAGGCAGGGCGTCAAATTCGGCCAGCAGGGCGATGACCGGCTTACCCGATCCGTAAGTCGCCACAAACGCGGTCGGCATGCCGGCCAGCCCGGTTTCCAGTTTGAATCCCGCCTGGCGAAGCGCGTCGACCAGAACCGCGGAGGACTGTTTTTCTTCCAGCCCGACTTCGGCGAACGCCCAGATCTGGCGATTGACCCGTTTGAGCAGATCGGCCCGCTGATCAATGTGCGCCAACGCCGTCTGCTGCGAGGGGCGCAGCGGGGTCTGCGCGCCGGCGGCGAGCGAGACGCCACAGATGAGAATTTGACTGAGAACACAACGAAAGACGACGTTCATCAGAATTCCTTTCTTGCACCGCATCTAGGTGATAAAGCCGCGTGTGACTCGTAGCGGCGGCTTCCAGCCGCCGCTACGGTGGCAGGATGCCCCCGCTGCGAACCATGCCCCTTGAAGACATCGTAACGTGCGACACGGATTTCAGGGATTCCTCTCGGAAGACCAACCGTATTCTTCAGTCCGGACGCCGGAACCGCAAGCGGGTACGTGACAACTCTTCACCATCAAGAGGGAGCAATTCAAGCCGACAGACTCGACCTTCCGGGAAGTTGCGGTATACTCGCATCGGCTGCACAGGCCGTGCGCTTCGGCCCGGAATCTGCCGGCGTCTCTTCAGACCGCCGGTTGTCGACCGATGGGATGAGAAGGACGCTCCATGCCAACCGAACAATCGTCGTTTGCCGACAAGCTCGCCGGACTTGCCAGGAATTACTGGTGGAGCTGGCATCCCGAAGTGTTTTCGATCTTTCACGACATCGACCCGGTCCGTTGGCGGCAACTGGACCACAACCCGGTGTTGCTGCTGTCCGAATTCACGTCGGAAGAACTGGAACAGCGGGCGCGCGAGGCCGTGCTGCATTCCCGGGTGAATTTCGCCTACCGTCGCTGGCTGGAATACATGGAGTCGACCAATACCTGGGGGGCGACCCACGCCGGCATTCTCGGCCGCAACCAGGTGGCGTATTTCTCGGCGGAGTTCGGCATTCATGAATCGCTGCCGAATTATTCCGGCGGCCTGGGAGTTCTTGCCGGAGACCATTTGAAGAGCGCGTCCGACCTGGGGATTCCCCTCGTAGCGGTGGGACTGTTCTATCACGAAGGCTATTTCTCGCAGCAGATCGACGACCACGGCTGGCAGCAGGAGATTTATGCCCATGTCGAGAACGCCAAGCTGCCGATCAAAATTGCCCGCTTGCCGGACGGGAAACCGGTCGTCGTCAAGGTGGATACCCGGCACGGACCCATTTACGCCCAGGCCTGGCAGGTCGACGTCGGCCGCGTGAAACTGTTTCTGCTCGACGTCAACATCGATCAGAACAGTCCCGATGACCGCAAGCTGACGGCCCGCCTTTACGGCGGCGATCAGCGGACGCGCATCCGGCAGGAAGTCGTGCTGGGAATCGGCGGCGCCCGCGTGCTGACGGCTTTGGGATATCGGCCGAACGCCATTCACATGAATGAAGGCCATTCGGCGTTCGCACCGCTGGAATATATCCGCTTGCGAATGCAGGAAGACGGCCTGTCTTTCGACGAGGCGCTCCGCGAAACGGCTATGATGGCGTGCTTCACCACGCACACGCCCGTCCCCGCCGGACACGACCGGTTCGATTACGCCCTCATCGACGAACACCTCGGGCCGCTCGCCGACGAACTGGGCATTGGCTCCGGAGGGGTCATGGGCCTCGGCCGCGTCGACCCGCAAAACCACCACGAGCCGTTCTGCATGACGGTGCTCGCGTTCAAATGCAGTCGGAAGGCCAATGCGGTCTCCAGTCTGCATGGCGTCGTGAGCCGGCGGATGTGGGCCGCGCTTTGGCCCTGGCGCGGCGCCGAAGAGATTCCGATCGGCCATATCACCAACGGCGTGCATGTCGGCAGTTGGCTGGCGCCGCAGATGCGGCTGTTGTATGACCGCGTTCTGCCCGCCGGCTGGGACGTGCGGACCGGCGAACCGGACGTCTGGGCCGGTTTTGAACAGCTCAGCACCGGGGAACTCTGGGAGACGCACCAGACGCTGAAAAACCGGCTGATCGGTTTTGCCCGCACCCGCATGACCCGCCGCGCCAAGCGACTGAATCTCTCCGACCAGGATAACGACGAGATTATCAATCTGCTCAACCCGGTCGCCTTGACCATCGGGTTCGCGCGGCGATTTGCGCCGTACAAACGGGCCGACTTGGTTTTGCGCGATCTCGAACTCCTGGCCGAACTGGTCGCCGACAGCAAGCAGCCGATTCAGCTCATCTTCGCGGGGAAATCCCACCCTGCGGACAACCAGGGCAAAGGCATTCTGCAGCGCATTTTCCGGCTCACCCAAGAGCCGGCGTTCAAGGGGAAAATCGTCCTGCTGGAAGATTACGACATCCACCTCGCCCGGTACCTGGTGCAAGGCGTCGATGTCTGGCTGAACAACCCGCGGCGGCCGCTGGAAGCCTCCGGCACCAGCGGACAGAAAGTCGTGCTCAACGGCGGCCTCAACTGTTCCATCCTCGATGGCTGGTGGGCCGAAGCTTACGACGGCAGCAACGGCTTCGCGATTGGCAACGGCCGCACGCACGTCAACCAGGACATCCAGGACGACCGCGACGCCAAGGACTTGATGCGCGTGCTCCGGGAAGAAGTCATCCCGCTCTTCTATGAACGGGACGACGACGGCCTCCCGCTCGCCTGGATTTCCCGGATGAAACGCTCCGTCCGCACGCTCGGCTGGCGTTTCAATTCCGACCGCATGGTGATGGATTACGTCCGCTCCAGCTACTTGCCGGCTGCTGGCGGCGTCTCGTGCGACTTCTCCCACAGCGGTTGACCTCGCGGCGCTTCACACAAGCGTCGTATTTTTTCCTCGCTTCACCGCCGACGGAAACGGAATTGTCGATGCCGGCCCTGTTCACGACGGAGAACATCGTCGCCTTTTTCACGTTGACCAGCCTGGAAATCGTGCTGGGGATCGATAACGTCATCTTCATCGCTATTCTCGCGGGGAAGTTGCCGACGGCGCAGCGCGATACGGCCCGCCGGCTGGGTTTGGGCATCGCCGTCGTTTCCAGGATTCTCCTGTTGCTGGGCATCACCTGGGTGATGCAGTTAACCAGGCCCTTATTCACGGCGATGGACCACGCCTTCACCGGCAAAGACCTGGTGCTCCTCTTCGGCGGCCTGTTCCTGATCGCCAAGGCGACCCATGAAATTCACCACAAGGTGGAGCGCGTGCATCAGGAATCGGCCATTCCCAAACGGCCGCCATCGCTGGGCATCATGCTGTTGCAAGTGGCCGCCATCGACGTGATTTTCTCGCTGGATTCCGTCATCACCGCTGTCGGGATGAGCGACAGCCTGCCCATCATGATCGCCGCCGTGCTTGCCGCCGTTTTGGTGATGCTGGCCGCTTCCGGGCCGATCGTGAGATTCGTGGACGCCCATCCGGCGATCAAGCTACTGGCCCTGTCGTTCCTGCTGCTCATCGGCGTCCTGCTGGTCGCCGACGGCCTCGGCAAACACATCGACAAGGGGTACATCTACTTCGCGATGGCGTTCTCGCTGGGGATTGAACTGCTCAACCTGCGGGCCGAGCACAACGCCCAAAAGGTCGCCGCAGACGATGATTGACGGTGTTGGCACCGCCGGTATGTCGCCGCGTGAGGAGCACCTCGCAGGAAGTCTCCCTGTGACAGGTCGCCCCTTTTCCAGAGTGCAATCGGGCGATGCGTTTCGGCAACAAGGTGGCGACCCGGCAACGCCGTTCAAATTTCTGATCAACGTCTAACCAGGAAGTATCCCGTCCTTTGCGCTGATTCGATCAGCAATCGCACGATTGGCACGCGGGCTGCATCATGCCTCGGCACGAGTTGCAACGGCGGATTCACAGTTTGAAAGGCGCTGCCGGAACGATCGGCCTCTTGTGTGCTGCATCGTTGATGCACCGTCTGGAGGACGTACTGGATGCCCTTGTCGAACCAGTCGGCGACATGAACTTTACCGTGGTGCAGGCAACCTATCTGGCTCTGGATACGTTCTCCGAACTCTCCAGGCTGCGGTACGATATTTCGTCGATGCAACGCACCACGGATCGAGTTTTCGAGCAGCTGAATCAACTGCTGGAACCCGCTGTCACAACGGAAGCCGCCGCTCACTTCCTGCCGGTTGTGGAAATCGCCGCGCCGCAAGTGATTGACACGGCATTGACGACGCCGGAAATCTCGGCCGTTGCGGAATCGACCGTCAACGCAGAGACGGTAGCAGCCGTTCTCGAAGTCGTCGCTGCGATCCCGGCAGAAAGCGTAGCTGCCGCCGTCATTCCAGATCTCTCAGCCGTCGAAGTGGTCGAAGACCAAGCCGAGGCATTGCCCGTCGAAGCACTCGCCGAGACGATTCCGCCGGCCTCAGCCGAGGTAGCTTCGGCACCTGTCTCCGCACAGGCCTTGTTCGCCGATGATGCGACGCTCGATCAGCCCGGCGTGATCCGTCTGACGGAATCTCTGGAGGCGTCGTTTATCGACTTGCAGGCCTCGGCAGCGCCCGTGGAAATCCGGCCTTCGAACAGCAACAGCGCTGCTGCGGCGGCAGCTTCCGGCGAGATCGTGCGGGTCCCCATCGAGAAGCTGAACGAAATGATTCAGCTGGTCAGCGAATTGATCGTCAATCGTACGGCGTTTGAACAGCGGATGCGCAGGTACGAATCGACCATTGATGAAATGCGCCGTGTGATGGGCCGGTTGCAGGACCTGGCGTCCCGCAATTCGATGGACTTCGAAGCCCGGATGCTGGGCGGATCGAACACGACGCCTGCCGGCTGGATTCCGCCGCAGCTCAGCCATCGGTTTCAATACAGTGAGTTCGACGCCCTGGAATTCGATCGCTATAACGAATTCCACCTGTTCTCCCGGTCTCTGCTGGAAACGTCCAGCGATTTGAATTCGGTCAACAAGGAACTGGTGCAGGTCCGCGACGACTTTGAGTCGCTGCTGAATCGGCAGCAGGTGCTGTCCAGCGATCTGCAAGACCGGTTGATGAATACGCGGATGATTCCGTTGTCCTCGTTGTCCGCCAAGCTGGCGCGGGCCGTGCGCAACGTGGCGGAGACCACCGGCAAGCCGGCATCGCTCGATCTGCAGGGCGGACATGTGCTGCTCGACAAGACCGTGCTCGACGAACTCACCGATCCGCTTACACATCTGCTGCGAAACGCCGTCGACCATGGCCTGGAATCGGCGGCGGACCGTCGCGCGTTGGGCAAACCGGCACAGGCGAGAATCACCGTGCAGGCCCAGTATCAGGGTACGCACGTGGTGATTGAAGTCCGCGACGACGGCCAGGGGCTGAATACGCCGGCCATTCTCAGGGCCGCGGTCGAAAACGGCTTTGTCTCGGCGGAAGAAGCCGAGCAACTCGACGAGGCCCGGATTCACGAACTGATCTTCCAGCCCAGCCTGACGACGGCGAAAGAACTCAGCGAGGTCTCCGGCCGCGGCGTTGGTATGGATGTCGTGCGGTCCGTGGTGCGCAAATTAAAAGGGAGCGTCGAAATCGTTTCGCTCCCCGGTCACGGAACCAGTTTTATCATTCGCATTCCGATGACACTGGCGGTGACGCGGGCTGTTTTCGTCACCACGCGCGGCGAAACATTTGCCATCCCCTTGAGAGACATCCAGCGCATCGTCCGGATTGACCGGCAGCGTCTCAAGTTCGTCGGCCGATCGCCCGTGATTCAGAGTACCTCGAATCCACAGGGACGATGCATGTGATCGGCATCGCTCATGAAGGTTCGACGGCCCGGCATCTCGTCCGGCATGGACGCCCGGATGTCATCACGCTGGATATCGAAATGCCCGGGGAAAGCGGACTCGAAATTCTGAAATCGCTCGCCGCGGACATTCGCTGCCCGGTGATCATGGTCAGCGGCGAATCACGACATGCCGCCGAGCAGACGATGCTGGCCATGCAATTGGGCGCGTACGACTTTATCCTGAAGTATTCACCGGTTTCGACGATCAATCCGTATGCCGTGCGCCGGGAATTGATCCAGAAAGTTCAGGCCGCTGCGCAGCTTGGAATTCAGCGCGCCGGCTGGCCGAATCAACAGGCTCCCGAAGCTGGTCAGATAAACTTCCACCCGCTCCACGCGGCGATTTCTTCGCATCCGACGGCTCCTGCCGATGGGCTCGTCTCGTCGCGACAGCCGGCCAGGCTGCTGCTGGTTGGCGGCTCGACCGGCGGACCGACGGCGCTGCGGGAATTGCTTGCCCCGCTGGACCGGACGTTTGCCGTGATCGCCGTGCAGCACATTTCCGCCGGGTTCTTGCCTGCTCTTGCGATACAATTGTCGCGACAGACGGGCTGGCCGGTGCAACTGGCAAAGTCGGGTCAAACCGCGACACCCGGAGTCGTGCTGTTGGCTCCCGATCATCAGCATTTGACGTTCGACGCCTTTCACCGAATTCGCCTGCATCCGGGCGAACCTGTCCACGGGCATTGCCCTTCGATTGACGTGGCCCTGCACTCTGCGACGGCAATGCACGGATATCGATTCGCCGCCGTGCTGTTATCTGGCATGGGAGCCGACGGCGTCTCAGGGTTGATTGCCGCGAAACGGTCTGGCGCGGCGACCTTCGCACAGTCAGCCGAGACCTGCGTCGTGTTCGGAATCACGCGTCGAGCCATCGAAGCCGATGCCGCGCTCTTCTGCGGCAGCCCACGAGACATCGCCCTGGCATTGAACGTCAGTCAGCGGCAACCCGCACTCCGTGCATGGGATCGCCAGGTTCCCGTAGCACAACCGCGCTGATCTCTACGAAAGACCGAACATGCTGACCACCGGGACCCGCCAACAGAAATCCTCTGCGATCGGCACCATTCATCCCCGGAGCGCATCGGAGAGGTCCGAGAAAAAAGCGGACTTGCGCATCTTGTTGTGCCGCGTGGCAGGTCATCGCCTGGCGATCGACATGACCTCGGTGGTCAGCGTGAAGCAAGTTGCCATCGCGGAATCTTTGCCGACCGTCGACAACCCCGTCGGCGGAATCCGGACGGCGCGCGGGGACTTGCCGGTCTTTCATCTGGCGTATCTGCTGGGGTTGCCGATTCCGTTGACCCCGCCCCGTCACATCGTGATTGTCGGTGACGGCCGGACGCGGTGGGGTGTCGCGGTCGATTCCGTGGCCGCCACGTTTACAGTCGACAGCAGCCTGGTTCAGACAATCCCTTACGAATTTCTTGTCTCCCGGCATGTGATCGTCGGTGTGATTCCGGACCCGACTCGCAGCGACAGGGAGTCGGACAGTGCCGAGGCGCGGCGCTGGATCACTGTCCTCAACGTGCGGGAAATGGCTGTTCCAGCTCACCAGCAAACTCCAGCAGCACAGACTCCTGCCGTGGAGTCCATCGCGAAAGACGATCAGCCGGCACCCGCTGCGACGTCCGGCCGTTCGGTGGCGCTCATCCTGGAATCTGATGCCCTGGGAGTCGACGGCGAGCCAATTCGGCTGGGCTTCAGCTTGCCGCAAGTTCGCGAAATTCTGGCGCTGGGTGAGACCGAATTTCTGCCGTGCGCACAGGCCTCTGTGCTGGGGGTCGTGGATTGGCACGAGCGTCCGCTGGTCGTGGTCGACCTGCCGCGGTATCTTGGCCTGCCGATTCAGAACCGCCGGCCCGCCACGCGCATGGCCGTGATTCACTACCGCCCGGGCCGCTGGCTGGCATTTCCGGTGTGCGCTCAAAGTCAATTGATCGACACGCAGACGGTGAACACACTTCCGACGCAAACCGGCGGTCACTGGTGCTACTCCCGGGACCAGTTGTCGTTCCTCGTGCCCGTGTTTCCGCATTCGGCTTGAAGTCGCTACGATCAATCTGCCACAATATGGCGACGGATTGATCGTCCTTAAGGAATACGGCCATCATGCTTCGGCTGCTGGGTTCTTCCAAAACTCTGTGCGATGGCGTCACGCGCCGGGATCTGCTGCACGTCGGCGGACTGGGGCTGTATGGCTTGACGCTGGATCGGGCGGCTCACTGGGCGCGGGCAGCGAATTCCACCGATCTGCCGCAGTTCGGCCGGGCGAAGTCGTGCATTCTGTTATTTCTGTTCGGCGCCCCCCCGCAGCACGAAACGTTTGATCCGAAGCCTCTCGCCGCGGCGGAAGTGCAGGGCGATCTCAAGGCGATTTCCACGTCGCTGCCTGGCGTGCCGTTCTGCGAAGGCTTGCCGCGTACAGCCCAGGTGGCGGACCGCATGACGGTCATCCGCTCGATGACGCATCCGTTTCCGTTGCATTGCGTGGCGTATGCCCTCTCCGGGATGCCGACCTACACCACGGATATCGAAGACAAGCCGCGGGCGCCGGTCCACTGGCCGTACTTCGGCTCGATGGCCGATCACGTCTGGTCGCAGCAGGCGACGGAGCGCCGCGATTTTCCTCGGCACGTGGGGCTGCCGTGGGTCCTGAATTCTCAAGTGGACGATCTGGGGCCGCTGGCGGGACCGTATGCGGCGTTTCTCGGCCAGCAGCATGACCCGTTGTGGGCAAAGTTCGAGGGCAAGCCGGTGCGCGTCGCGCCGAAATGCCGGCATGAGCAGACGAAAGAGTATCTCGACCCTTACGCCGGCGTTGAACCCGATTGCCGCTTCGTCTTCGATGGTGCCGGCCGCTTCGCCGAGAATGTGTCGACCGACCGGTTTCATTTTCGACGGAGATTACTGGAGCAACTGGATACGGCGCGGCACTCGGCCGATCAGGCGGCGGTTCACCAGTCTTACGATTTCCAGCAGTCAAGGGCCGTCTCACTGCTAACGTCATCCGCCGTGCGCGACGCCTTGGATGTCTCCCGCGAACCGGCAGCACTCCGAGACCAATATGGCCAGACGCTGTTCGGGCAATCGTGCCTGGCAGCGCGACGGCTGGTCGAGGCCGGCACGAAATTCGTCAGCGTCTTCTGGGATGCGTTCGGCACCTACTTCAGCGGTGGATGGGACACGCACCAGAATCATTACCCCCGGCTCAACCAATATCTGCTGCCGGGATTTGATGCAGCCTATGCGGCATTGATCCGCGACTTGGAACAGCGCGGCCTGCTTGATGAAACTCTGGTGATCTGCATGGGCGAGCACGGCCGCACGCCGCAGATCGACTCGAAGCCCGTCGGCGCGGCCCGGCATCACTGGTCGCAGGTCTATTCCGCGGCACTCGCCGGCGGCGGGACGAAACGCGGGGCCGCAGTCGGTCGATCCGACTCGCTCGGCGGCCAGGTTCTGGAAACGCCGATCTCCCCAAAGGACATCCACGCGACGGCGTTTCACCTGCTCGGCATCGATCCGCACTCCGTGGTGTATGACCGCCAGAACCGCCCGTATCCCATCGCGGGCGACGGGGAAGTCCGAGCGGAATTGCTGGCTTAGCGACGCTTCGTCGAAGCGTTCCGTCGCGACACGCGACGGCTCTTATCGAACCATGGCCGAAGTATCGCCGTTTGCGGCCGCGATCACGAGGGTTGATCCCGGACCGCTGAATTTCGTCCGCACATAGCCCAGCGCGACGATTTTTCCCGGGAGTGTGACCGACTGCGCCGCCGAGGTGATCACGCCGACTTGTGCCCGGTTCTGCGGATCGAGCAGGGGCGTGCCAGGTGCGGGGACTTCGCCGCCGTCGAGCGCCAGTCGATGCAGTTCGCGGTTGACGTGCCCCAGGGCATCAATGCGGGCAATCGGTTCCTGGCCGAGATAGCAGCCCTTGTGGAACGAAATGGCCCGTTCCGTCCGGCCGACTTCCTGCGCGAGGTTGTCGCTGGTGACGTCGACGCCATAGAGCGGAAACCCGGCTTCGATGCGGAGGGCGTTCCACACGGAACGGTCACTCAGGCCGTTTTCGGAATCGGCTAAACCGCCAGCGACCGTGCCGATGTTTTGACGTGCACAAGAAATCAGCCATCCGGGTTCTCCGAGCCAATCGACTTGCCGCATCGTCAGTCGTGCGAACTCCTCCAACGCGGCGGGCCGATGTTCGTGTTGAACGTAAAGGTCGCCAAACTCCGCCGATCTGCGGTGAATCTGCACGTCTTCGTTGATGAGGTAGCGATCGAGATGGGCGAACAGCGCGTCTTCCTGGCCGGGGACGCTGTCGATCCACAAGGAGGTCTCCGTGCAGAACACGAAGATGTGCCCGAGGACTTTGCCCTGGATGTTGCAGACAAACGCTTCGCATCCCTGGCCGGGCGTCAGGCTTTTGATGTCGTTGGTGCAGAAGCCGTGCAGAAACTTCGCCCGGTCGTTGCCGGTGAGTTCCAGTTGCGTGCGATCAGAGAGGTCGAAGAGCATGGGGCGTGAAGAGGGTTGGAAAGGAAGAGGGATAGAACGAAAGAGGGTTAGAAATTTGTCGATTCGTCGAAAAATCTCAGAATCCGATTGGCCGCGAAAAGGCACAGAATTCACAAAATGAAAGATCATCCCAATGACTCGCCGGGAGCGAATCGGACAAGGCAGCAGGAACCACGGAATACACGAACGACACGGAAACGCAAAGACTGCGGAAGATCAATCGCTGGAACAGCCGGTTGTTTCGATTGCACCAGGCCATACTGCTCCGAATTTCTTTGACGGATTTCATTCAGTTCTACGAACCGCCAGAATCTTTGTGCGTTGCGAAGAGTTTCTCGATCCGATATCGCAGCGCGTAGATTGACAACGGTTTATAAAGAAGAGTTTTGACCGCAGATTTCACGGATTGACGCAGATTTTTTCGAGCCAGAGAATCGTTGTTTTTTCGCTTTTTGTGCCTTTTTGCGGCCAAGCCTTTACTGCTTTTCCTGCAAAAAATCCGCCTGGTTCTGATCCGTGCTCATCCGTGTTATCCGTGGCTAAATTGCTTTGCGAACATTGCCTCTGAGCCACTTTGCGCGAGACGGCCTTTTCAATTTGGGTTGCAGGCCTCCCGCGCTGGGCGATCCGTTGTGAATCGCCTTTTCTCAGTGTCTTTGCGTGTGTTTCGTGGTTCTCTTCTGTTTGAGATACAAGGGCCCTTGCTTGCGCTGCTGGCTGGTGGATGGAGGCTTTGGGCGAAATCGCCCCAGTCGACGCACGCTTCCTTGGCTGCTGATTACCGATTCTTCACTGTCATCTGAATGTCGTCGGCCCAGAGTTCGCCGGTGCCGCCGTTGAGGCCGATGCGGACGATCATTTCGCGGGCTTTGATTGGGACGGGAATGGTCTTGAGATCGGTCTTCCAATCCGAAGTCCCTTGCCAGGGGCCGACGATCTGGTCGCTGATTGCCCGGCGTTGGTCATCGTAAAAATGAAAATAGAGGCCGGGTTTTTCGTGAGGCTCGGAGCCGGCTTTCACGGAAGTTTCCTTGTGTTTGATGCGGATTTGCAGAAAGCCGATCTCGCTGCCGTCGATCGCCATTCCCTGTAGGGCCTGGGCCATGCGGCCGGACTGGTGGTTTTCGAGGTGCAGGCAAACTTTGCCTGCCTGGGCCTCGTCGGCGTCGAGATTGGTCTGGCGTTGGTAGTGCCAATGATCGGCGATGCCATCCTCGTTTTCGTCTTCTTCAAACCCGGCATTGAGGATGATCGGGTTGAGCGGGTCGGGCTTCACTTTCCGTTCGACTTCCGACTGACCGGTCATCGGGACGAACAGCGTCGGAATCAGCCGCGTGGCAACGAGTTTCCCGTCGGTCTTCTCGAACAGATGAAACACCTGCTGATACCGCTCGCCCAGGGGAATCAGCAGCTTTCCGCCGTCGTTCAACTGCTCCACCAAAGGTTCGGGGACATTTTCCGGCGAGCACGTGACGATGATCTTGTCGAACGGGGCGTGCTCTTTCCAGCCTTTGTAGCCGTCGCCGATCTTGCAATGGACGTTGTCGTAGCCCAGCTTTTTCAGGCGTTCCGCCGCGGTTTTCCCGAGTTCCGCAACGATCTCAATGGTGTAGACATCTTGCGCCAGGCTCGACAGGACGGCGGCCTGGTACCCGCTGCCCGTGCCGATTTCCAGCACCCGGTCGGTCGGCTGGGGATCGATTGTTTCCGTCATGTAAGCGACGACGAACGGCGGCGAAATCGTCTGCTTCTGGCCGATCGCCAGGGCCGTATCGAAATATGCCTGGGACTTCACGGCGGGCAGCACGAATTCGTGCCGGGGGACCGTGCGCATCGATTCCAGCACTCGCTTGTTTTTGACGCCTTCCCGCTCGATGCATTCCTTCACCATGCGGTAGCGGGCCTCGCGAAACGCCGAATCTTTGTCCGCGGCGCGCACCGGCTCACAGGCAATTCCGTCGACAAAAATTCCAGCGCACTGTACAAGGCACAGGGCAACGGCCGCTGAGAGACGGCCTGGGCGGCTGGTCATTCGACATCCTCCTGACAATGAAATGCGGCTGCGGTGCCGATGGGCTTGGCGGTCTCGATGACGGATTTCCTGGCAGAGAGTATACTCGAAATCTGGTCGAACCCTGCAGAGCAATTGGAAGGCGATTTCGATGCAATTTACGAAAATGCACGGCCTGGGCAATGATTACGTCTACGTGAACTGCTTTGCTGAGCCTGTGCCGGCCGACATCCCGCAAACCGCCATCGCCCTCAGCGACCGGCACTTCGGCATCGGCGGAGACGGCCTGATCCTCATTTGTCCGTCCGACAAGGCGGACGCCCGCATGAGGATGTTCAATGCCGACGGCAGCGAATCCGAGATGTGCGGCAACGGAGTCCGGTGCGTGGCGAAGTACGTTTACGATCACGGCATCGCGAAGAAGCCGGAACTGAAAATTGAGACGGGCCGCGGCGTGCTGACGTTGCAAATGTTCCCGGGCCCTGACGGAAAGATCGCGAAAGTCCGCGTCGACATGGGGACGCCGATTCTGGATGCGGTAAAAATTCCGACGACCTTCACCGGCGACCGGGTGGTCAATGTCCCGATCTCGCCAGAGTTGATCGATCCACAGGTCAGTTGGGTCAAAACCTGCGGCGTGGATTTGCGGATGACGTGCGTCTCGATGGGCAATCCGCATGTGACGATCTACTGCACCAATGTGGCCGGTATTCCGTTGGAAACCATCGGCCCCGTGCTGGAGCATGCGGCGATCTTCCCCCGGCGCATCAACGTCCATTTTGTGCAGGTGGTCTCGCCGACCGAACTCATCATGCGGACGTGGGAGCGCGGCAGCGGGATCACGCTGGCGTGCGGCACCGGGGCATGTGCTGTCGCCGTGGCAGGCGTGCTGACAGGCCGGACCGGTCGCCAAGTGCTGGCCCATCTTCCCGGCGGCGATTTGGAACTTGCCTGGCCGGCCGATGACGGTTCCGTCTTCATGACGGGCCCGGCGACGGAAGTGTTTTCCGGCGACTGGCCGACGCACGCATGACAGAACCGGCTTTCCGCCTTACAATCTCGACTTCAAAAGTCTCTGACGTGATTTACATTCCATGGAGAGCAGCAACATGAGCAGCGCCCGACGATTTGCATTGCTGACATCTGTGATCGTGATGACATTGGCCACGGCGGTCGAGGCCAATGTCCGCGTGCCGGCGGTGATCGGCAACAATATGGTCCTGCAGAAAGACATCCCTTTGCCGATCTGGGGCTGGGCCGATCCTGGCGAAGAGGTGACGGTCACGTTCGGCGACAAGCTGATGTCTGTAAAAGCCGATGCGGCCGGAAAGTGGAAAGTCACGCTGCCGGCAGTGACGGAGGCCGGCGGTCCGCATGAGATGTTCATCAAAGGCAAGAATCTGATTCACCTGACGAACATCCTGGTCGGGGAAGTCTGGGCCGGGTCCGGGCAGTCGAATATGCAATGGAATGTGGCACAGTCCAAAGACGCCAAGGAAGAAATCGCCAAGGGGAACTATCCGAAGATTCGGCTGTTCATCATTCCGCTCGTTCCCGCGGGGACGCCGGCGGAAACCGTGAATGCCCAATGGGTCGAATGCTCGGCCCAGACGGTCGCCAATTCATCCGCCGTGCTGTATTTCTTCGGCCGCGAAATTCATCAGAAACTGAACGTCCCTGTCGGGTTGATCACCACGGCGTGGGGCGGCACCCGCATCCAGCCCTGGATTCCGCCGGAAGGCTACTCGGCCATCCCGGAACTCAAGGAAGAACAGGGCAAGATGGTCGAAGCGCTCAAGAACTACGGCCAGGGAGTGAGCGACTCGTTCAAGGCGTATACGACTGCCCTGTCTGCCTGGAAATCCGGAGATCCCCTGCCGGTCACTCCGGCGATTCCTGCGCATCCGCTCAATAACAATTTCCAATGGACGGGCCTCTACAACGGCATGATTCACCCCATCGCGCCGTTCGCCCTCCGCGGCTTCCTGTGGTACCAGGGCGAATCGAACAACGGCCAGGGAATGCAGTATTACCACCTCAAACGCGGCCTGATTGAAGGCTGGCGGAACGTCTGGAACCAACCCGAGAACCGTGATTTCCCCTTCCTGTTCGCCCAACTGGCACCGTTCAACTACGGCGGCGACCCGACAAACCTCCCCGGCATCTGGGAAGCACAAACCGCGACGCTCAAGGTGAAAAACACCGGCATGGCCGTCCTCACCGATATCACCACCGTCGGCGACATTCACCCCCCGAACAAGCAGGAAGTCGGCCGGCGATTGTCGCTGTGGGCATTGGCCAACACCTACGGCAAGAAAGACCTCGTGTTCTCCGGGCCGCTTTACAAGGCGATCAAGGCCGAGGGCGACAAGATCGTCGTCTCGTTCGATCACTCGATGGGTTTGAAAGCCAGCGACGGCAAAGACCTTTCCTGGTGGACGGTCGCCGGCGAAGATAAGAAGTTTGTCAAAGCGACGGCGAAGATAGAAGGCGATACGGTGGTTGTGCAAGCATCCGGCGTGACCAAACCCGTCGCCGTCCGCTTCGGCTGGCATCAGTCCGCCGAGCCGAACTTCGTCAACGGCGCCGGCCTGCCGGCGTCACCGTTCCGCTCGGACACGTGGACGGACGCCGTGAATGCGATACCGTGATCGGAAGAAAACCCTGAGCGGGGGCGTCAGCCCCCTGATTGTGCGTTACAAGTTCATTGACCCCGCAACAGGGGGCTCGCGCCCCCCCGCTCAGCCGTAATGCCGGTCTTGAAGGTCAATAAGAGAATGGCTTCAAATGCCCGGAAAAACACTACCAATCGATACACACTCCCTCGACTTTGATAATTCGGCCTTTGCACAGCTCCACAGTCCGATCGTACGAAACCGTTCCCATCTCGAAACGGATGTCACGGAGATTGGGAAATGTCGCCAAGGCAGTATTCACATCTTTATCAGAGCCTCCTCTGAGGATATACACGTACTCCACATTTCCTGCCGATCGGCCGTTAAGGCTGGACACGATGAATCTGTATCCGCGAAACGGTTCTCCGTGTCGTTCCCAGAAGTAACGAACCACGGCCCGCGCACGAAACTTGGTGACCGCTTCCTCTTCGATCCAGCCGATGGCCATTCGTAATCCGACCGCGGCGTGCAATCCGATCAGCACCAGGGCCGTCCGCGCCCCGATTCGCCAATACCCCGGCAATTCCCGCCACCAGCGCCGCCAGGTTCGCGGCGGCAGATCGGCGTCGGTCATCGTTTCGGCGGACTGCGTTGATCCCCGGAAGCGGCGGACTATGCTTCTACGAGGCGTCGCTAAGTTTTCTCACCCTCGCACCTCATTCGTTGCCGGGACGTTGTTTCGCCTTCGCGCGGATCTCCTCCTTGATTTTCAGCAACCGCTCCGGCCAGACGAACTTCGGGGCCTTCATCGGATCATACCCGGCGAGATGGCCCGTCAGGCGTTTTGCGGGCTTGGTGTATTCAAACTTCGTGTCGCCAAAGACTTCCTTACAGAGATCGGCCAGCCCGGGGTCGTATTCGATCAACTCGGCCCGCGTGTCGACGTGGTTGTGGTCGTGGTCTGGCGGGCGGTTGTTATTGAACCACGACTGCACACCTTCGGCGAAATACTCGTGATGATTGGTCGATGCGTATTTGCCTTTCCATAGCTCAGCGGCCATCGCGGCGTCGTAGGCTTTCTTGACTCGGGCGTCGAACGTCGGGTCGATTCGGGTCATGCCGCGCAGATGAATGTTGTGAGCCAGTTCGTGGATCAGAATGCACTCGGTCGCATACGGGTCCCCTTCGTAGCCGAGGAGATTCTCCTCGGCCGAACTGCAATACGGGTCGGTTTCCGACCCGCCGGTGCCTCGGGCGCGGGCGTTCCACCACTCTTTCGGTTCGAGATGGGCGAACTCCGGCAGGTCGGTGGTGTATTCGTCGTGGGCGAGAATCACCATCCGCGAGCCACTCTCGGTCATCGCCCGTTTCACATCAGGCCGGTGTTCGAGCAGTTTGTGAATCAGATACGCGGCTTCCTTGACGGCGAAATCATTCACGCGGTTCGACGCCAGGACGGCATACCCTTGCGCATCGACGTACTTGGAGTAATAGTCCGGCGCCTTGAGTTCGGCCGGGACTTTTTGGACTTCGAAGCCCGGGGGACGCGTATCCTCCCCCCTGCCGATGACGCCGAGCACGCAGAGTAGAATCAAGGACGATCGTCTGAAGACGATGTGGCGACGATTCGACATGATGGGTATTTCAAGCCGTGTTGAGCCGCTCACGCAGTGACGTTCACTGGGTGAGCGGCTCAACTCACAGGCAATTCGACCGGACGGGCGATTCGACCAGGGGGGCCGACTAATATCCGCGAGCCCGGTATTTCCGACGGGCCTGGCAGACGAGTTCCCGAAGTTCCGGGTCCGACATCTCGGCCAGTTCGCTCGGCGTAGGCTGGTGGCGGCAGACTTCGGAAAATCCGCGATAGGCTTCGAGCAGGTCCGGCCGGCTCATGCGGTCGATCTCGCGGACAGTCAGTTCAGAAAGGACGGCTTGCATCATGCGACTCCCTGCATTCTGTCAAGAATCACCGGCGACAGTCGGGCTTCCACCACGGGGTTCCATCGCCGATTCCCCCCCGAGCACGGCGCGCTCTCACGGAGGGGTATTCATTATGCCGACTTGATCCGGGTCATTTCAAACAAATTCGTGGCTTGCGGGCCTAAAAATCCTTCAAATCGTCCGGCCCGGCCCGACGCGCCGTCGGTGATCCATCCCCGCTCGGCCATCTCAAAATAGGCGTACGTCCAGGGCATCGCGGTCAACCGGCCCTGATTTCGGACGGCGACATCGATTGTCACGGCCTCTGTCGCCGTCTGCCGAAGCTTGGACCCAGCGGCCCCTTCGATCTCCGTCTTCATCGGAACGTTCGCCTTTTGCAACGCGGCGATGGTCCGTTCGATATCCGCCAGGTCGGGCGTTCCTTGGGAATTGATGAGCGCCGTAAAATGGTTCACGTTGTAGCCGTGCACAAGCACCCACGCCCCGAACTGCGTTTCGGCATTGAGCGCGACGACGTCGGCCTGCTCCGGGACATCCCACGGCAAGTCGTGAATCTGGCGGACCGCGGCGTCCAGCAACTCCGATTGCGTTTCGCGGTCCACCCGGCTGAGCCGAGCCAGCAGTTCATCGGAGAGAGGAGCACGATGCGAACGGACCGTCCGGCCGAGAATCGCCTGGCCGGCGTCGCTCAATTCCCACGCCCGCAGTTCCGAAATGAACAGTTTCGGAAACTGGCCGTTCGGATGCTGAAAATGGATCGACGACAAATGCTTGTCCGGGAACTGATAGCAGCCTGCGGCAACGTAGCCGAGCGTTTCAAACATCCGCGACAACGAGACGATGCCCGTGGTCGGCTGCTGCGAGGCGATCGTGCGGAACGCAATGTGATCGTTGACGAACGTCGCCTTCGATGCGGCGATCACCTGCTCATAATCCCGGACGTAAGAGACCCGTTGGCGATACCGGTCCCACAGGGCGTCGAACAGCGCGGCGAGGAAGCGTTCGCGGTCATCGGCGGCGGGGATGCGGCCATGGGGACCGGTTTTTGAATCGCTCATGGTTTGTTCCTTGAATGATGACATCCATGATACGGGGCGTCGGGGTGCGTGAGTTTGAGGGGGAAAAGCAGGATTCTTCTTCTACCGCCGCACTCCCCTACCCTCGTCCCCTCACACCTCTTCACAGCCGTCCCGACAGCAGAATCAACAGGCGCTCCAACTGCAACCGTTCGGGCAACCGGCTGCCCCCTTTCAGGCGCAAATCGGCCTCGAGCAGATGGTGGATGATTTTCTCGGCTTTCGGCCGGCCCAGCCGTTTTAAATACGCCGCCGCGGCTTGAATCGCTTGAGGAAACACGCCAGCTTCCCGTAAAGCGGAATCCAACGGTTGTCTCCGGGCGAGGTCCGTGGCGCAGGCCAGCTTGCGGAATACAAAGTGAATTCCGCCGAGGAGCTTCTGCGGCGCCTCGCCATGATCGAGGAGGTCGTTCAAGTCCTTGAGGGCAGGCCCCAGGTCGCCTTCGCGAACGGCGTCGGTCATGGCCCAGGTGGTTTCGGTCCGCCAGCCGCCGACCATCGACCGCACGACGTCCGTCGTGATCGTTTCGTTCCGGCCCACGAACGAACCAAGTTTGGACAGCTCCTGGTCCAGCAGGCCGAGTTCGTCGCCGATGAGTTCTACCAGCAGGGCCGCGGCATCGCGCGGCAGATCGGCCTCGTGGGCGGCGCGGGCCGTTTCCTGCAGCCACTTGATCAGGGCGATCCCTTTCAACTCGGTGCATTCGATTTCCAGGCCCGTCTGAGCCACCTGCTTGGCAAGCCGGGTTGTCTTCGGCCACGACTTGACGTCCAGCACCAGGACGGCCTTCTTCGCCGGAGACACGGCGTATTTTTCGAGGCCGCCGCGGTGCCGGGTGACAAACTCGTCGGCGTCTTCCACAACGGCGAGCCGGCGGTCTCCCCACATCGAAACGGTCCGAAGTTCGTCCCCCACCGTTTGCAGATCGGCCTCTTTGCCGGAAAAACGCGTGAGGCCGGAAACATCATCGTTCAACACGACGGACCGCAGCCAGTTCAAGGCGGTCGTCTTCAGCAGCGGCTGCCCTCCGATGAGAACCACCACACCCGGCACCACCGGCGATTTTCGGACAACTTCCGTGGCGTGCATGAGAGGAATTCCAGTGTGTAACACTTGAGCGGCACAACTCACATTGACCAAACCGTACGTTCGATTCTACAACTCCGGCAAGATTCCGGCACGTCTGCGCAGAAAGTGGTCCGCCCGTGTTCTCGCCCCTGCATGATCTGCGTCGCTACACGTGCCCCGGCGAACCCGGCGACATCAGCCGGTCCATCCATCTGGCCCGGTTAGCGGCCTCGTATGCGAAATGCCGCGTGTGTCCGGCGCGTCGTGAAGCCGGCGGGCTGAACATCCCGGAATCCCCGGCGCCGAATCGGGATGCGGCGCTGTCTTTGCGCAGCGACGAATTACTCCGCACGGCGACAGGCTTTCGCGGAATCTACCTGAATCATTTGGACCGGACCGCGGCGATCACCTGGGCCGCGGCGCTCGGGGCGCTACTCTGGGAAGACGATGACGGCGTCCAGGGAGACGCGCTGCGCAGTCTGGCGGCGCCGATGCGTCATACCGCGCCGACGGTGGTGATCGGTTACGACGATCGGCCGGCAGCGCCGGATATCCTCACCGGCGCTGCGCTGGGTTTGCAGCGGATGAGTTGCCAGGTCATTGACATCGGCATGGCGACGGAGCCGTGCGTCGCGTTCGCCGTGCATCACCTCTCGGCCGATGCCGGCCTGTACGTGACCGGTTCCGGCTGCGATCCGGCCTGGATCGGGTTTGATCTTCGGCGCCGGCATGGCCTGCCGCCGGAGACGCACTTTCTCCAGCGTTGGCAGGAAATTGGGAGGCAGCCATCGGCCCGGCCCTCGCGCCGGGGAGGTTCACTGCGGCCATTTCCGATGGCCGCGCTGTACGAGGCGAATCTCTGGAAGCATTTTCACGCCCTGCGGCCGCTGCACGCGGTGATCGGGACGACGTCACAGCAGATGGCGGCCCGCTTGGAACGCATTTTCTCCCGGCTGGCTGGCCGGATGCATGCCGTCCGTCTGCCGGTCCGCCGTCGAGACCTGAACAATGCGAACGATGTCGACGTGCAGCAGGTCGGCCAGGCGGTTCGCGAACACCGGGCCCATCTCGGCGCGGTGATCGATGAAGACGGATTGACGTGCGGTTTTCTCAATGAGCGAGGAGAACTGGTCGACGCCCTGCAAGTCGCGGCGCTGATCATCAGGCATCTGCTTCGGGATCACGGCGGCGGAGACGTCGTCTTGACTCCGGAGACGTGGGACAACCTGGCTCCGGCGGCATCGGCTCACGGAGGACAGCCGTTGCTGGCCTCATCCGACGAGTGCGCCGCCCGGCTGCTGGCGGCGAACGGACTGCTGGCGGTCGGCGGCAATGATCGTTTCTGGTTCGGCGGCGACTCCCCGGCTTGTGATGCGGTGATCACGCTGGCCGTTGTGATGCAGGCCCTCAGCCTCAGCGATGCCGAGTTTTCGCGCGTCGGCGGACCGTGAGGGGCGGGCGAAATCGCAAGCGAGGCGGTTTGCCCGGAGGGAACTTGGTGAAGCGTCCGTTGGGTGAGCGGGGGGCGTTTCTGTCGGCAAATCTTGCCGGACTTCGTCAGAGGGAATCTGGCGGAAAAACGTGAAAATTGTTGCAAGCCGCGACGATGTGGTATGATACGCGGGTCTTTGCCGGACGGGTCAAGCCGTCCCCCGGCAAGATAAGGGATTCGGAATATGCCGCTGAAAACGTCGCAACTGGAAGAGCCGACGATCAATCTGACGTCGATGCTCGACGTCGTGATGCTGCTGATCATTTTCTTCATGCTGGCGACGGAGTTCAGCGAAGAAGAACGTCAATACGACGTCAAGCTGCCGACGGTCGCTGACGCCACGGCTCTCACGGGCCAACCGGATGAAATCGTCGTGAACGTGTCGGCGAATGGAAAGATGTCGGTACGCGCGGAAACGGTTGACCTGACGGAACTGGAAGCCGTAATGCGGCAGGCCACCGAGAAATTCGCCGGGCAAGGCGTCATTATCCGCGGGGACGGTTCAGGCCAGTATCAGCATGTCATGGACGCGATGTCGGCCTGCCGCAGGGCGGGGGTCAGGAATTTGTCGTTGGCCCACCGTCCCAGCGAAGGAGCTGAATGATGGACGCATGGCAGACGCGCCTGGCCAACGCCTTGACGCAGGGAGACATCGCCGCGTTGCCGGAGATCATCATCCTCCTGGCCGCGCTGGTCGGCTGTTCGTCATTCGGATTGATTCAGTTTTTCACTATGCTGGGGACGCGCTGGGGCGACAAGAACCCGGCCCCGAAATCGTTTGTGCTGTCGATCATCGTGCACGTGGTGGTGATGCTGGCCTGGTCGGCCGTGCACGCGATCCGTCCGTTGCCCGCCATGATGGGCATGCCGGAGAACTCCCGGGATTCCATCCCGATCCGGGAACTGGTCGAGAATCCCACGGAAGACAATTTCGACGACGGAAATACGCCCGTCTGGCAGAAGCTCGAACAACCCACGGCTGCCGAGTTGGCGCGGCAGGAACGTCCGCTGGAGGACCCGGAAGAGATGACCGAGGCCCCGCGGACGCCGGTCGATTCGCCCAGGCCTGATCTCGATCCGACCGAACTGGCCGATCTTCCGGTGCAGCCGCCAGCCGAAGCGCCGACGCAGGAAACGTCTCCCCTGGAGAAGCCGCTCAAACCCATGCCGGCGGCTCCTGCAACGGCCGATTCCGAATCGACCGCCGAATCCCGCGAGGACGCCGGTGCCGGTTCGCCGATCCGCCGGCAGACCC
Organism: uncultured Planctomycetaceae bacterium; assembly: GCA_964388415.1. Classification (GTDB taxonomy): domain Bacteria; phylum Planctomycetota; class Planctomycetia; order Planctomycetales; family Planctomycetaceae; genus CAZDGB01. The sequence continues at coordinate 25,113 of CAYMAO010000020.1, forward strand.
GGTCCCAAAATCGGCTTGTGGACAGCGACGACCTGCCGAAGACGCGCGGTTCGTCGGCTGCGAACGCCCTCAATCGCAATGACGACCAGGCGCTGAGCATTCCGCTCGACCCGGCCGGCGCAGGGGATGTCGACCCGATCCTGTCGGGTCAGAAATCGGACACGATCCGCAAAGGGGCGGCGGCAGCAACTCCCAGCAGCGCCCCGGACGGCGACTTCGCGCCCGACGGCCGGACCGACGAAAACGGCAAGCCGACGTTCGCCCGGTCAAAAGGGACCGATCGAGACAAGACCCGTCGGCCGTCGGACGGAACCGAGGATGATGCCTTGCCCCGCCGCATCCCCGTCGCCACGCGGACCGTTCCGAATCCCAATCCGGAACAATTGCCGAATCCGTCGATGAAAACCGGCGATGACCCGTCCGAAGAGACTCCCACGCCGACGCTCTCGCGAGGCGGTCCCAACCTGCCGAACCGGTCACCCGCCACGTACAAGCTTCGCCAACTTGAGAAACGCCGGGGCACGGCTTTGAAAAACGGGGGCAGCCTGGAATCTGAGAAAGCCGTGGAAAACAGCCTGAAATGGCTGGCGAAGGTCCAGGAACAGGACGGCTCCTGGGACGCCGACAAACACGGCGGCGGAGCCCACGCGAAAGATCCGCAAGGCCACGTGCGCCAGGGGGGCGGCACACTCGCCGACAGCGGCGTCACCGGCCTGGCGCTGCTGGCCTTCATGGGCGCCGGGTACACCCCGCATGACGGGGAATACTCGGACAACGTCGATCGGGCCTTGAAATGGCTGATCCAGCAGCAGCGCGACGACGGCTATCTCGGAGGAAGCGCAACCTACTACGACCAGATGTACTGCCACGCCATCGCCACGTTCGCCTTGGGCGAAGCCTGCGGCATGCAGGACGAATCCGAACGCTCGCCCGAACTGCGCCGGGCCGTGCGGGCCGCCGTCGAGTTCATCGTGGAACGTCAGTGCGCCGACGGCGGCTGGCGCTACAAGAAAGAAGACGACGGCGATATGAGCATGTTCGGCTGGCAGTTGATGGCGCTCAAAAGCGCCGACATCGCCGGCGTGAAAGTCCATCCCGGCGTCTGGACCAACATGATCGGATTCCTGAAGCGGCGCAGCCTCAACAGCGATGGAAACCCGAGCGAACGCGGCGGCCTCGCCGGATACAACGCCAGCAACCCCAAACCGACGCCCGCCATGACGGCGGAAGCCCTGTTCTGCAAGCAGATGATCGGCATCGATCGCAAGAACCCGGCCGCGAAGGAAGCCGTCGGTTATCTTCTCAAAAATCTGCCGCATCTCGCGCGGTATGACGAGTATTACTGGTACTACGGCACCATGGCGATGTTTCAGCACGGCGGCGACTCGTGGGATCAATGGAACGCCGTCCAGCGCGACCTGCTTATTCAGCAGCAGGAAACCCGCGGCCGCAACGCCGGCAGTTGGGCCCCGAAAGGCAAATGGGCCGGCATCGGCGGACGCATCTACAGCACGGCCCTGTCGACCTTGTGCCTGGAAGTCTATTACCGCTACCTGCCGCTGTATCAGACGAGTAAGGATTAGCACACTCAGCGCCGCCGCATGTGAGTCGCTGGTCGCTGTCTTGCCTTGCGCGCGCTGCTCTTGCTTCCACCCGCCGAGGCCGCGCCTCCCGAACAATCTCCCTTGCCAAGCGAACCGCGACAGTGTCGAATGACACAGAACGAATGTTCCGCGTCGGATTCCGAAGTTTCCAACTCGAATCGTGGGTGGATGAACGTCTTGCGGCGATTGATGTTCGCCCTGTTGCCGCCGCCGCGACGGCCGGTGACGCGGCTGATGGCGCTGCCGCTGATCGTGTTTCTCCTCGCTTTTGCCGGCGTCTGTTTCGGGCTGGATTACGGCAAAGTGCTGATGTTCGTCCGGCCGTCGGCGCTGGCGCTCGTTCTCTTTGCGCCGTGGATCTGGTGGATGCACGCCGCCGGGTATGCCGGGCTGCCGAAAGTCCGCGGACTGATGTCGCTGTGGGTCCGTCTGTGCCTGTTGGCGTTGTTTGCGATGGTCCTGGCGGAACCGCGGGCCGTTCGGTCGAAAGACGTGATGTCGGTTCTGTACGTGGTCGATGTGTCCGATTCCATCCGTGAAAGTTCCGTCGATGCGTCGCTGCACTACGTGGCCAATTCCCAGAAGTCGAAACGGACCAACGACGAGGCCGGCCTGATCCTCTTCGGGAAGACCCCCGCCGTAGAGCTTCCTCCTCGGATGACCTACACCTTCGAGGCCATCAACTCGCAACTGGAACGCGGGGCCACCAACGTCGAGCAGGCGTTGTCGCTGGCGGCGGCCATGCTGCCGGAAGACAACCAGGGCCGCATCGTGCTCCTCAGCGACGGTTCGCAGACCGAAGGAAGCCTGGCCCGCGTACTCGACGATCTGAAATCCCGGGACATCGCGGTGGACGTCCGGCCGATCGATTACACTTACACCCGGGAAGTCTGGTTGGAACGCCTGGAGTTGCCGCAGTCGGTCAAGCTGGGCGAGACCTACGAAGCGGCGATGATTCTGTCGTCGCTGGCCGCCGGCCACGGGACGCTGACCCTCCGCGAAAACGGCCAGGTCATTGCCGAGCAGCCGGTCGACTACCAGGCCGGCAAGAGCCGCTTCACCGTTCCCATCGCGCTCCGCACGCCCGGGTATTACGAATACACGGCGACCATCGACGTCTCGAAAGATGACGACAGCCTCCGGCAGAACAACACGGTGATGAATTACATTTTCGTGGACGGCGAAGGCAAAACGCTGCTGGTGACCGACCCGCAGGGCGACCCGCGCGACTGGCAGAAACTGGAACAGGCGATCCGAGAAGCAGAACGCTCGGTCGAGACAATCGTTTCCGACGATCTCCCCCGCGATGCCGCCCCGCTGCGAAGCTACGACTGCATTCTCTTCGTCAACGTCCCGCATGACGCCTTCGATGCCCTGCAACTGCAGGCGCTGAAGGACTCCGTCTACAACTTCGGCGTCGGCTTCGTGATGGTCGGCGGCAAGAACAGCTTCGGCCCCGGCGGCTGGCATCGATCGATCGTGGAAGACATCCTCCCGGTGACGATGGACGTCTCGCAGCGAAAAGTGCTGCCCAAAGGGGCGCTCGCCATCATCCTGCACACCTGCGAGTTCCCCGAAGGGAACACCTGGGGCAAACGGATCACGCTGCAGGCCATCAAGGTGCTCGGCGCGCAGGACGAAGTCGGCGTCCTGGCCTTTGACTACAAAGACGGAGAAAAGTGGGTCGTCGAGTTGCGGCCTGCCGGGGAGTTCGACCAGATCAAACCGTTGATCGACGGCGCCGAGATCGGCGACATGCCCAGCTTCGCCAGCACAATGGAAAAAGGGCTCGCCGGCCTGCAAGACAGCGACGCTTCCGCCAAGCACATGATCATCATCTCCGACGGCGATCCGCAGCCCGCACCGCCGCCGCTCGTGCAGAAATTTATCGACAGCAAGATCAGCGTCTCCACGGTTGCCGTATTCCCGCACGGCGGCAATGAAATCTCCAACATGCGGATTCTGGCCGAAACGACCGGCGGGCGCTATTACTTCCCGCAAGACCCCAATCAACTCCCGGCGATTTTCATCAAGGAATCCAAAACGCTGAAGCGGACGATGATCCGCAACGAGCAGATCACTCCGGAAGTCAATTTCGCCTCGCCGATCCTCAAAGGTCTGGACACGATGCCCGATTTGAAAGGCTACGTCCTGACCACCGCCCGCGACCGGGCCATGACGATCCTGAAATCTCCGCCCGACAAGGAAGACCCGTCGCAAGTCGATCCTTTGCTCGCCGTCTGGCAATACGGCCTCGGCAAGACGGCGGCGTTCACGTCCGACTTGTCGCCCAACTGGGGCGCCTTCTGGTACGACTGGGACAAATACCAGGCATTCATCAAGCAGTTGCTGACCGACGTGTCCCGCATCCGCAAAGACGGTTCGCTCCGGCTGGCGACCTACACCAACGGCGGCGACGGCGTGCTCATCGTCGAAGACTTCCACCCTGAAGAGGCGTTCCTCGAAATGCAGGCCCGCGTGATGGGGCCGGGCAACAAGGGGGAAGCCGTCACCCTGAAGCAAGTCGCCCCGCGGCGGTACCAGGCCAATCTCCCTTTGTGGGGGCACGGACGGTACCATGTCGCCGTCAACGGCAAAGGGGGCGAACGGTCCGATGACGTCTTCGGCGGCTTCGTCGTGCCTTACTCGCCGGAGTACCTGCGCTTCCGGTCGAATCAGGCCGTGCTCAACGAAATCGCCGAACGCACGAGCGGCGAAATTCTTCCCTCCAAACCCGAGGACGCCCGGATCTATGAGCGAGGCCGCTCGGTGAAGCGGAGCACCAAGCCGATCTTCGACTGGTTCCTCATCGCGCTGGCGATCCTGGTGCCGATCGACGTCGGCCTCCGGCGCGTGCAGATCGATTGGGCGGCCATCAAGTCGCTGTTCGTCCTGGACCGCAGAAAAGGCCCGGCAACGGCGACGATGGGCGCGCTGCTGGAACGGAAAAAAGCCGTCTCGACGGAACTGCAATCGCGACGAGAAGACCGGCCGCTGCCGCTCTCGAAGCCGGCAACGGCCGCGAAGCGACCCGCGACCATCGCACCGCCCGTGATCAGTCCGAAGCCGCCGCCGACCGCCATGCCGGACTCCAATCAGCCGACCTCGACGACCGAACGGCTGCTGCAATTGAAACGGAAACGCGATGAAGAACAGAAGTGAGAATTGGCCATTGATTGTTGGCGATTGGCTATCGTCCATTGCAACAGCCAACAACCATTGACCAACAACCATTGACCAAAGACAGGATCACCCATGTCCTCCCCCGAAATGCTCCAGGAAGAAGCCCGTAAGTTCCAGGCCGATTTCGACCTGGCCCGCAGCACGATCGGCAAGCTGATCGTCGGCCAGCAGCGCGTCGTTGAAGCGGCGCTGGTTGCCATTTTCTCCGGCGGCAACGTGCTGCTGGAAGGCGTCCCCGGACTGGGCAAGACGGAACTTGTCAAAGCCTTGTCGCGCGTACTCGACCTTGAATTCCGCCGCATCCAATTCACGCCCGACCTGATGCCGGCCGACATCATCGGCACGAACATCATGTCGAGCGACGAGCACGGCCGCTACCGGTTCGAGTTCCGCCAGGGGCCGATCTTCACGCAGCTTCTGCTGGCCGATGAAATCAACCGGGCGTCTCCGAAAACGCAATCGGCTCTGCTCGAAACGATGCAAGAACACTCCGTCACGACGTCTGGCACGATTTACAAATTGAAAGAGCCGTTCTTCGTGCTCGCCACGCAAAACCCGATCGAGCAGGAAGGGACATACCCGCTGCCCGAAGCGCAGCTCGACCGGTTCATGTTCAAAGTCGTCGTGCCGTTTTTGAATCGTGCCGAGTTGAACGAAGTGGTCTCTCGCACGATCTTGAAGACGCCGGTCGACTTGCCGAAGCTGCTCGATTCCGAGCGGATCATGTACCTGCGGACCATCCTGGAAAAAGTCGTGGTCACGGACGCGCTCCGGGATTACGCCTGCCGGCTGGTGCTGGCGTCGCATCCCGATTCGGAGTTTTCCCCGCCCCGGGTGAAGCAGTTCGTCCGCTGGGGGGCCAGCCCGCGCGCGGCACAGGCCTTGATCCGCGCGGCCAGAGTCCGCGCGCTGGCCGAAGGCCGCGCCCACGTCGCCTTTGAAGACATCCGCCACTTTGCCGTGGAAGTCCTGCAGCACCGCCTCTTGCTCAATTACGACGGCCAGGCCGAAAACATCAACGTCGGCGACCTCGTCACCGACTGCCTGAGCGTCTTGACGGAGACGATGTGAAAGTCGAAGTGCTTCGCGCAAAGGCGCGAAGGTGCAAAGGTCGCAAAGATGACGGAGAACTACTGGATCTGCGAACCGAAAACGATTGACGGGCTCTCAACGGACGCGGCCATAACCCGTTGCCATGCCATGACATCCAGCCGGACTGTCGTGAAGTGCGATCCGTCCTGCCCGGCGTCGCCGCGTTCCCGTCATTTTTCGCGAGTTTTCCAGAACCTCTTGACCGATCACGAGTTTTGGCGTGTAATCCCCGTTGATCCGGGTTTCGCCACAAGGACGTGACGGCTCCGTGCTGACTTTCGACCGCTACCTGCTGCGCAGTTTCTGGCATTGCTTTGCCGTCTGTTTCAGCGCGCTCTTAGGGCTGGTCATCGTCATTGATCTTCTGGAGAATCTCGACGAGTTTCTCGACCGGAACGAAGGCCAGGGGTGGCTGAGTCTTGTCGCCCGCATCGGATGGTTCTACGGCTATCAGTCGGTGCTGTTTCTGGATCGCGGCGGGCCGGCGCTGACGATCATCAGCGTTGTCGTCGTGCTGATTCTCTTTCAACGCAGCGGGGAACTCCACCCGCTTCTGGCCGCCGGCGTCTCCATGCGCCGCGTGATGGCTCCCTTGATCGTGGCCACTATGGGGGTGAGCGGGCTCCTGGTGGTCAACCAGGAGCTGATTGTCCCGCAGTTCGCGAATGCGGCGCTGGAGGGCCGGGGCGTGTCGTCCACACAGGGGCCGTCGGTGGAATCGGCCTACGATCATTTCACGCGAATCACAATCGATGGGAAGAAGCTGCTCCCGGCGCAGCGGACGATCGAACAGGCCGAGTTTGTCCTCCCCGCGCCAGGCATCGTCGAGGAATTGACGATTCTCAAGGCGAAACGGGCCGTGTTTCGCCGCGGCCGGAACGGCAAGCCGACCGGCTGGTATCTGTTTCAGATCGAGCCGCGTTTTGAAGACCTCCGACTGACCGCACCCGGCGCGAACCTTCTCCGAGAAGAAGCGGAGATCGACGGGGCCTTCGTGGCGTCGGCCTTGACTCCGGACCAGTTGTACAAGCGGACGTCCAGTTATTCGCTGCTGTCGAGCGCGGAGTTGATGCAGCGCATTCAGAACCCGGCGTTCGGAGTGGTCTCGGCGCAGCGGCTGGTGCTGCACCTGCATCTGCGGTGCGTGCAGCCGTTGTTGAACGTGATCGCCGTCCTGTGCACGATTCCCTTGATGGTCCGCAAGGAAAGCCCGGGGCTCGTGGTGGATTCCGCGTTGTGCGCCGTGCTGCATGGCGTGATATTCGGCGTGATGCAGGTCTGCCAGTATCTCGGCAGCAGCCAGGCGCTGGCGCCGGACCTGGCGGCATGGCTGCCGGTGATTTGCGGCGGCTGCCTGGCGGCGCTGGTGAGCGGGTCGTTGCGAACATGAACACACGGATTGTGCCGGACATGAGCCTGGTCACTGAAACTCATCGAGCATCGGCTGTCCCCTTGGTTCAACAGCCTCGGGAGCCCGCCGTGATGCCTTGGTTCGCCGCGCGGCGACGGTCGTGTCAGGATGTGCTGCAATCGCCCTGGACGTTTCGCCGCGACTGGCCGGTGGCGATGCCGCTGCTCGTGTTGACCGCGCTGACGCTGCTGTTTCGTTTCACGCCGCTGGATCCGGCGATCTCGAGCTGGTTTTATGACGCCCAGGCGCACCGCTGGCCGTGGTTCTTTTCGGCGCCGTGCACATTTTTCTATCGCATCGGCATCTATCCGCCGTTCGTGCTTTTCAGCGCAGGCGTGGCGTTGCTGCTGTGCGGGCCGTTTTTTGATCGCACCTGGTCCTTGTCGCGGGCCGGTTTGTTTCTCGTGCTGGTGATGGCGATCGGGCCGGGGCTGATCGTGAACCTGGGATTCAAAGGGAACTGGGGCCGCGCCCGGCCGCATCAGGTGCGGGAGTTCGGCGGGAAGTATGATTTCTCCCCGGTCGGTTCGCCGGGTCCTTTGCAGCACGGGAACTCATCGTTTCCGTCAGGACATGCGGCCATTGCGTTTTACCTGATGACGCCGGGATTTCTCGTCTCCCGGCGGAGGCCGAAGCTGACTCAATGCCTGTTTCTGATCGGCGTCGTGTACGGGCTGTGCATGGCGTCGACGCGGGTCATCCAGGGGGGCCATTTCACGAGCGACGTCCTGTGGGCCGGCGGAATCGTGTACCTGGTCGGCGCCGCACTGGCGCGACTTCTGCTGCACGAACAGACACGGTCGAATTTTCAGGGCCGGCAGGCTGGCTGACGAGGCTGGTCCCGGCGTCGCCGACGCCGGGCTTTGGGGAAACCATGTTGCGCTGTGAATTATTGGGATCGGAAATACGGTGTTATTCGCCAAGTTGGTCGTACACGTCCGATGGCGTCAAACCGAAATCGTCCAGGCTGTAGCGATGTTTCGGCCGGTCCTGGCGGGAATTTTGTTCCAGGTAACCTCGTAACGGCGTCTCGACGGCGCCGGACCAGCGGTACCCGAATCGGTCATACACGCTGCGGACCACGGCGTACGGGTCGGCGATCAGGTCTTCATAGCGGACATCCATCACGCGGTGCGCGGGATGCTGCTCCCGGCCGGCACGGCCGCGGGCGAACATCCGGCTTAACACACTGAACATCCGGCGGCCGACTTCCTGCGGATCGCGCTCGGCATAGTAGAGTGAGTCCATTGCAAACGAGAGGCTGCACAGCGACGGAACGACCTGGGCCGGGTCGCGATGCAATTGAACGACGGCCGCGTCCGGAAACGTCTTTAGCAGCGAACCCAGTCCGTACAGATGGGCCGGGCATTTCAAGATCCAGTGTTCGCCACGGACTTTCCACTGCAAGAGTTGCAGTTGCGACTGGTATTCGGCATAGGCGGCGTCGACTTCGGCATCGGGCCGGGCGAACAGCCAGTCCCAATACGGCGCGATCCGGCCGCGAAAGAACGGGCAGAGGAACGTATTCATCAACAGTCCCAGGCATTCTTCCGGGCCGCGCGCATCGAAGGTGTGAATCGAGGCCAGCGACGGGATCATGCGATTCAAGGAGTTCACCGTTTTCATCGCCCGGGCAATCCGCGGGTCGGTTGAGCGCGTTTCCGGCGTCGGTGGCGGCGAGGGGGTAGCCGTTTCCCAGAAAAGGAGCGGCCGTGCGGCAGCATCCTGCGTGAGCAGATTGTAAAGAAACGTCGTTCCCGTGCGGGGAAGTCCTAACACGAACAGCGGCCGTTCGACGGGTTGCTGACGGATTTCCGGATTCGTGCGCAGGTCTCGGGCGATCATCAATCGATTGGACAGCAGATGGACCAGCGTGCCCCGGGCAATGGCCCGGCCCAGGACGGAGAGATCACGGTCGGCGAGATACGAGTCGACAAGCTTCTGCAATGGAGCCTGAAAGCGGTCGGTGCCGAATTCGGTGAGTCCGGTGCGCCGCCGGGCGGACTGCATGAGACAGTCGACCGATAAATTGCCTCCCTGCACGCCGAACGACTTCAGCCGTTTCCCGACCCAATGGGCCACGCGCAGGCTGGCGGGAGTCTTGAGAGACGTCAACATGAGAGATTCGCCTGGGTGAAGAACCGCGAGTCCACGAAATTCCAACGCGAATCTCCATCATGACGGCGCACGGAAATGTGTGACAAGTCCTTTTATAACAGTGATTTACAAAACTCATCCTGCCGGCAATCTCGGAAGAACCGGAATTCGCCACAAGCCGGCCGACCTGAACGCCGATATTGAGTTTACCGATTGTATCGGATGTACCGGGGGCGATGCGCCGGTTTGAGTCTTCGTCGACACAGGCGGCATGCGGGAAAGAGCGTGGCGGAATGCAAGGGGCCGGGCGAGCGTTGGCCATTCTGGCATGGTGCCTGTCCTGTATCGCAGGCTGCACAGGGGCAAAGAACGTTCATTACTTCGGCGAAGCGGAACTTCAGCACTACAAGCAATCCGCGACCGCCATCGAGTATCCCCACATCGAGACCGAGACGAACGACGGCGCGTTGTTCTCGCAGAAGCCGTCGACCGTTCGCGATCCGTCGTCGGGCGAAAATCTCTGGCGGCTGACCTTGTCGGAAGCCGTTCAACTGGCGATCTCCAACAGCCGGGTGATCCGTTCGCGGCAGGGATTCAAGTCGCCCGTCAATCCGTTGATGGCGAATCCCGAACGCGTGGCGTCCACCTACGACACGGCGATCCAGGAAACGAATGCCGGGTTCTTTCAGCGCGGTCCGGAAGCGGCTCTGGCGGCGTTTGACACGCAATTCCAACTGGCGGCAAGCCTCGGGAAAGACCGTCTGATTCAGAACAACGCGCTGCTCGGCGGTGGCCTCCTGGGGGGCAGCGCCTTGCAGGCGGAGAACGCCCTGTTCCAGAGCAGCTTGCAGAAGATGAACGCCACCGGCGGCGTGTTCCAGGTCTCGAACAACTGGAACTACCTCGCCACGAATCAACCGTTTCAGTTGTTTCCGTCGTATTACCGCGCCACCAGCCGGGTCGATTACCGCCAGCCGCTGCTGGCCGGGTCGGGCGTGGAATTCACCAGCATCGCCGGTGGGTTTCCCCGCGCGATCCCCGGCGTGAGCGTCATCGATCAGGGCGTTTTGATCGCGCGGATCAATACCGATATTACGCTGGCCGATTTTGAGCTCAACGTCGTCAACCTGGTCAAAGACGTCGAGGATCAGTATTGGGAACTGTACCTCGCCTACCGCACATTGGATGCAGAGAAACAGGCCCAGGAAGCCGCGCACTCTTTCTGGCAGACGACGAAGCGCCGGCTGGACGTCGGCGCTTTCAAAGGCAGTGCGCTGGACGAAGCTCAGTCGCGCGAAAACTATTTCAACACGCGGATCCGCGTGGAAAATGCCGTTGCCACCTTGTACTCCGCCGAAGGGCTGCTCCGCCGGCTGATGGGACTGTCCGTCAGTGACGGCCGGATCATCCAGCCGGCGGACGAGCCGATCTCGGCGGAATTCGCCGCCGACTGGCAAGGGTCGCTGCTCGATTCGCTGTCGCGCCGCGTGGAACTGCGCAGGCAGAAGTGGCAGATCAAGAGCCTCGAATTGCAGCTCAAGGCGGCGGACAACCTCGTGCGGCCCCGGTTGGACGTCATCGGCGGCTACCAGCTCAACGGCTTCGGCGACAATCTCTTCGGCGACAACAATCCGGACGGAAACCGCTCGCAGAGATACCAAAGCGCCTACGACACTTTGACCGACGGCAATCAAACGTCCTGGGATGTCGGACTTCAATTTTCGCTGCCGATCGGCTTACGGCAGGCCCTCGCTCAAAAACGAAACGTTGAACTCAAGCTGATGAAGGCCCGCGCCGTGCTGGCGGCTCAAGAAATGGAAATCAGCCATGAACTCGGCAACACGTTCGGGCTGATCGACACGTCGTATCAAATGGCCGAGACGAATGCCGACCGTCGGCTGGCCGCGAAACAGGAAATGCAAGTCGTCCAACGGGAATACGATGCGGGTCGGATTCCCGTGGACCTGCTACTGCGTGCCCAGGCGAATTTCGCCGCGGCGGAGACGGGCTATTACACGTCCCTGACGCGTTACAACCAGGCAATCACCGATTTGCGGCTGCGCAAGGGGACGCTGCTGGAGGACAACAACATTCATCTGGCGGAAGGCGATTGGACGCCGCAAGCCCAACAGGAATCGCTGCGGCGCGCCTGGGCCCGGAGTTACGCCCGCGACAATGACAAACTGGAAGACGCGACGGAACCGCTCGTCTGGGAGCAGGCGCCGCCGGCCGGTTATTACCAGATGCCGGATGCGACCCCCGCGGCCTATTCCCCGGCGTTCGACCAGATCCCGGCGATGCCGCTGCCGGAACCGGAATGACCGGGCTCGGGGCTCCTTGCTGCTGGCCGTTCCACCCCGGGCAGCGCTGCCAAGCCGCCGTGCAAAAAACTTCGCGGAATCCGCGAAACTTTTCGGCTGGCCTGGTGTTCTAATGCCAGCCTGATCCAAACAACCGGATCGGCTGAGACCAGTCGCGATTCCTGACATTGTCGGCGAAACAGACCTGTCGCGGAAACTCGTCCGTTGCCAGGAATCATTTCCGCGCCGACGATTCCATTCGTTTGATGCTCACGACTTTTGAACAGCAGGATCCACGGCACGTCGTTGGTTCTGGCTGAGGCGCTCTCGTTTTTTCGCGCAGGCTGGGCGGGCAGTCCGATGCGCACCGAAGATGTCCGCAGAGGAAGGAAACCCAATGAACCCATTCGCTCGACAATGGCGTGCCGTCCTTTCGTGTTGTCTCTCGCTCCAGATGTTGGCCTCCCTGATCTCGGCCGCGCCGCCGAAGAACAGTCCTAAACCGCCTCCTCCTCCTGCCGGACCGCAAGCCGCGCCGCCCGCCGGACCGCAAGCAGCACCGCCAAATAATCCTCCGAAAAAGCTGCCGCCTGCCGCGCCGCGCAGAAATCCTGCCGAGGCGCTCCCCGGCTTGACGCAGGAACAGATCGCCGCCTTTCTCGAGGGAAAGGAAGTGTTTAATGAAGTGGAGGAACCCGGCGATGGGCTCGGGCCGGTCTTCAACGGCCGCAGTTGCGGCGAGTGTCATGCCAACGGCGGAGGCAGCACGCGGATCAGCAATATCGTCGGCGCCGCGGGGCCGATGCAGCTTGCCGTCGGCGGTCCCGTCATTCAGGTGAAGGCGCTGCCTGGGTTCACGCCGGAAATCGTGCCGAACAACGTCCCCGTCGGGTTTCGCCGGGCCATGACCACGCAGGGCCTGGGCCTGATGGGCGCGGTGCCGGATCAGACGATTCTCGCCGAGCAGAACCGCCAGCGGATGCAGACGCCTCAGACGGCCGGCGTGGCGAACCTGGTGATGGACGCTGTCACCGGACAGCGCCGCGTCGGCCGCGTTGGTCAGAAGTCGCAGCATCCCAATTCGACATCGTTCGCCGCCGAGGCGTATCTTCGCGAAATGGGCATCACCACCCCGTTTTTCCCGCAGGAAGAGGCGGCCTTCAATAATCCGGCCAACCTCGCCGGGAACCCCTTGCCGGGCCTCAACGATGACGGCGCCGACGTATTGAAGTTCGGCACGTTCATGGACCTGCTCGCCCCGCCGCCGCGCCGGCCTCCGCCGACCGACCCGACGGCCCAGCAGAAACTGCAACTGGGCGGCCAGGCGTTTCAATCGATCGGATGTGCCGACTGCCACACCCCCGCCTGGATGACGGGCGACCATCCGGTCGCGGCGCTGAACCGTCAGCAATTCCAAGTCTGGTCCGACTTCCTCCTGCACGACATGGGACCCTCCGGCGACCAGATCCCCCAGGGAACTTCCGCTAACGGACAGCCCATTCCCGGCAGTTGGATGCGCACCACGCCTCTCTGGGGCGTGCGACTGAACCCGGCCCTCTGGCATGACGGCAGCATCAAGCAGGGGAATTACGCCGGGGCTATCAACCAGCACGACGGCCAGGGCCGCTTCGCCAAGCAGCGGTTCCAGATGTTGACGCAGCAGCAAAAGGAGGCATTGCTTGCGTTCATCGACTCGCTGTAGCGGAATGTCGCGAGCCGCCTTGCTCTCAGCCCGGCTTAAGCTCGCTTATGCCGGGCTTTCTGCTGCGCACGTGACCGCGCAGCATTCCTTCGCCAAAGCCCGGCGTCGGCGACGCCGGGATCGCAGCCAATCACGCCACTTGACTCTCCGCAAGCGTGCTGTGATAGGATGTCATCGGTGCAGGGCAAGACTTCCGACTCCCGAAGAGCGGCATCATGAACGCGAGATTTCGAGAGACCGTCCTGGCGTGTTGTTTCTTGACCGTTGCGCTGCCTTTGAACGGCGAGGAATATCACGTGGCCGTGACCGGGTCGTCTCGCGGCACGGGATCGGCTGAGCAGCCGTGGGACTTGGCGACAGCGTTCGCCGCGGCGGAAAAGGTGAAGCCTGGCGATACGGTCTGGCTGCACGCCGGCACCTATCGCGGCGGATTTGTTTCGCGCCTCGTCGGGACGCCGGATCAGCCGGTGGTCGTTCGCGGCGAACGAGGTGCGCGGGTGATCATCGACACGCAACCCCGCGACGACCGAGACAATGGCCTGCTGCTGTTCTTCGGGGCCGACGCCGTCTATCGGGATTTCGAAGTGACGTGCAGCCATCCGCTGCGCGAGACCAAGCTGCCGGGTTCTTGGCCCGCCGACATCCGCCGCGGCAACGTCGACATCCGCGGCGACCGGATCGCGGCGGTGAACCTGATTGTACACGACTGTGGCAGCGGGTTTGGATTCTGGTCGGAAGGCGAAGGAGGCGAAATCTCCGGCTGCCTGATCTACAACAACGGCTGGCGCGGCCCTGATCGCGGCCATGGCCACGGCATCTATGCGCAGAACGCCCAAGGGACCAAGCGCATTGTCGACAATGTCGTCTTTCATCAGTTCGCCTACGGCATTCATGTCTACGGTTCGGAGAAAGCGTCGCTGAAGGGAATTGAAATCGACGGCAACATCGCTTTTGAAAACGGCTGCCTGTCCCGCAAGGACGACCGTGCCCCGGGCATCATGGTCGGCGGCGGATCGGCGGCCGAGCGAATCGCCGTGCGCGACAATGTGGTCTTCGCCGGCTCCATTCGGCTCGGATATCCGTGGGGCACGACGAATGAAGACGTCGTCTGCACAGGAAATTACGCCGAGGGGCTGGTCGTCCGCGATTTTCGCCGAGGGACGATCCAGAACAACACGCTGGCGGCTTCGTCGACGGTTGTCTCTTTGGAAGGGGCCGCGAAGCTGCTGCTGACCGGATTGAAGTGGAACAAGAACGATTACTACGTGACCGACGGCCGCTGGGGCGAGACGTCGGTGGTCGAAGACGGGAAGAGCCGCGGGCTGAGTTTCGCGGAATGGCGTACAACGACCGGATTGGATTCCGAAAGCACGTTCACCAAAGGCCCGCCGACAAAACTGCGCATCACTGTCCGTCCCAACGCCCATCAGCCGGGCCGTGCCCATCTGGCGATCCTCAATCCGGAGAAGCTGCCGGAAGTCGAGGTGGGTCTCACAGGTGTTTTGAAGCCGGGCCAGAAATATCGCCTCGTCAGCGTCAAAGACTTCTACGGCCCGCCCGTGATCCAGGGGACATACCACGGCGACCCGGTCCGCGTGCCGATGAAACCTCATGCGCCGCCCGCCCCGGTCGGCATGAGCGACTTCGAATTCCCCGTCACCGAACCTCAGTTCGCCGTGTTCGTGGTGCTGGGGGAGTGATTCCACGGCGGCATGTTCCGGTGGAATGCGGCATGCTCTCCGGCGGCAGTGCCGGGAACTTCAGTGGTTGCAGCCGAACTCGGCGCAATTCAATAGGGCCCAGAGAATATCGGCGTAGGCGGCGCGCGGTTCGTCAGCGTCCTCCACGTACCGCGTCAAGCGGGACGATTCCTCGGCCCGGGGCGCTCGACTCAATGTCGCCAAGTACAGCGTCTCGATCCGTTCCGGCGTCGTGAGCCCCGGAAAGTCGACCACCGCGGCGAGGAGCGAACCGCGTTCGACATCGACCGCCGTCGCCGTCGTTCGACCGTTCATCAGCGTGAGCGCCTGCAGAATGGTCGTTTGCCGCTGAGTCGGAGATTCCCCCGGCCGCGTGAAGAGCGACGCCAGCTCATCCGGCGGCGCGAATGCAAATTGCGGATCGGGCGTCATCGCCGACACGTCGGTCCCCGTGATCCGGGCCAGGCTGCGCACCAGCTGTTCGGAAGACAAGCCCTGTACCGGCATATGAGACAGCAATTGCAAGGGGACATCCGGGCGCGGTTGACGGCTGGTGCGCTGATACGCCTGAGAACCGATGATCGCGCGCAGCAGGAATTTGACGTCGTAATTCTGGGCGATGAACGCCTGGGCAAGTTCGTCCAGCAATTCCGGATGGCTGGCCGCGTTCGCCGGGCTGAAATCATCGACCGGATCGACGATGCCGATCCCAAACAAGTGGCCCCACAGCCGGTTCGCCGCGGCCTTGGCGAAATACGGATTTTTCGTCGCGGTGATCCAGTCGGCGAGCAATTGCCGGCTGCCGCGCGACTTCCATTTCGGTTCGGCGCCGTCGAGATACGCCGCGCTGACAATCCGGCCGGTCTCCGGGATCGGCAGATCATGGCGGTCCGGATATTCCTGCAACAAGCCGGGCTGCGAGGGCAGATCGGCGCCACCCCGTTCCAGGCCGGCGAAGAAGGCGGCAAAACTCCAGAACTGATCGCGCTTCCAACGGTCGAATGGATGATCGTGGCATTGTGCGCAATCGAGGCGAATCCCGAGAAACGCCCGTGAGACGCCCGCTGCCAGATTTTCGGGCTTCGCTTCTTTGGCCAGGAAGAACGCCAGCGGACCGTTCTCCGTTTCGTTCAGCCTTCCGGCGGCGGCCGTCTTGGGAATCGGCGCCGTCAACAGGTCGCGCACCAGTTCATCGTAACGCCGCTCCGCCTGCAACTGCTGCCGGAGCCAGTTCTCCAAAGCCGGGACGCGGACCTGCACCTGGACGTCGGTGTCGGCTTCCGGAAGCCAGGCGCGCCGCCAAAACGTCGTGAAGTGCCGGACGAACGTCGGTCGCGATAACAGTTCATCGACGACCCGGCCCCGTTTATTCGGCCCGTCATCGGCAAGAAACCTTCGCACCTCGGAGACCGGAGGAATCGTCCCGGCTAGATGCAGCCACACGCGGCGGAAGTATTCCGCATCGTCGGCGAGCGCAGCCGGTTCCACGTGTTCCGCGCGGAGCCTTGCCTCCAGCCGTTCGTCAATCAGCGCCGACAACCGTCGCACCGCTTTCGTCTTGGATGTCCCGGCCGGTTGATCCGCCGGGAAGCCCGGGTTCGCCGCGAAAATCACGAGAAGCGAAAACGCAAACCGGGCGATCGGCCGGGGATTCCAGGCGGTCATGGCTTGGTCTCCGCGGCGAGTTGCCTTTGATATCTGCGCACCGTCGTTTCCTGGCTGGCCACAAACAGGTGAGTGCCGTTTCGATTCCACGCCAGGCCAATCACCGGGGTCTTCGGCCCGCGCAACACCGCCAGGCGTTTGCCGGATTCGGGATTCCATAGCCGCACGGTCTGATCCAGTCCGCCTGTCGCCAGCGCGTTGCCGTCCGGTGAATAGGCCAGCGACCAGACCATCCCGGCATGGCCGGATAAAGTTTTCAGCCGTTCGCCGGTCTCAGCGTTCCACAGCCGTGCCGTGCCGTCTTCGCCTGCCGTGGCGAACTGCAACCCGTCGGGCGAAAACCGGACGTCTCGCACGGCTCCTGCATGTGCCGCAATGGTCCTCAACGGTTGCTTGGTTTCTAAGTTCCAGACGATGGCCGTCCGATCCGCGCCGGCGGAGACCAACCGGCGTCCGTCCGTCGTGATGGCGACGCCCTTCACGCCTGCGTCATGTTTGGACAGAACCCGCGAGATCACCGGTTTCGCCTGCAAGTCCCACAGCCGCACAGTCCGGTCGTAACTCCCCGACGCCAGCCAACGGCCATCAGAAGAAACGGCCAACGATGTCACCCAACGCATAGGGCCGGTCAACGTCGCCGCTTCGGTTCCGTCGTTCAGATTCCAGATTTTGATCGTGCCCTCATCGCCTGCGGTGACGAGACGCGGACCTTCCGGCAAAAACGCCAGGGCATTGATCCGTTCCGCATGGGCAGGCCAACTCCGCACGACCGAACCATCGTCGGCCTGAAGAATGAAAACCTCGCCCGTGCTCATCCCGACGGCCAACCGCTTCGCTTCGCCATCCAGCGCGATCGCACTGACAACGCCTGCGGAAGATTCCGCGGGGATCGTCCAGGCCGTCGGTTCCGTCGCCCAAGCCGATTCTTCGGCGGCAAGACGTACTGAAGCCCCCCCCATTCCCAGGGTCAGGCTGCAAACGAAAATCGCTGCGGCGACCCTTCCGATCAGACGTCGCATCGAACGGCTTCCTCAGGCGATTGAAGGGCAATGGGGATGATCTAGTATGACGCCGGCCAGAGACTTCAGCCAGAGGAATGGGTCAACCGGCCAGGGCATTCGTCCCGACAGAGCGGCCGGGCACTTGCGATCAATTCTCCGCTTCCCACGTCGGCCTGGGTCGGCCATGATAACGGGATGCGAACGCGGCGGCTGATCTTGTGCAGCTTGATCGTCCTGGGCGGAATGCCCCGGGCCGGCGGCCAGGTCACGGACGACGAATCCCTCACGGCACGCTATTTCGACCAATTGCGGCAGCGGGGCCTGTTCCACCTCGCGGAAAATCATGCGGAGTCGCGGCTGGCGGATCCGTTGTTGACGCCTGCGCGGCGGCTGGATTTCGTGATCGAACTTTCGCGGACGCTGGTGGCTCACGCCTTGTCTGCGAGCGACGACGAGCAGTCTGAACTTTGGCGGCGGGCCGCGTCGGTCCTCTCGGAAGAGCTGACAGTCGCCGGCGATTCTCCGCGAAGGATACTGCTGGAAGCGTACGCCGCCCTGACGCCGGCCGCGCGGGCCGAGCAATTGGTTTACGACATCGAAGCGTCTCCGTTTGAAGATCCGCCTCGAGAGGCCCTGAAACAGACGGCGACGGACGCGCTGCGGGCGATGACCGAACTGGACCGCGCCCTGACGGAGAAAATTCGCAGCCTGGACGGGCGGAAGAAGCCAGTCTCCGGGTTGACGGCGCACGAGCTTCGGCGGCTGTTGTCTCAAATGCGGTTGAAGACCGCATTCGTGCTGCAGGCAAAAGCCCGGCTGTCGCCTGCCGGTTCGCAAGAGCGTCATTCCGATGTGTTGGACGCCGACGAGCACTTCCGGAAATTGTTGAGCGCGGCGGGCGAGGAATGGCACGCGCCGGCGAAGTTCGGGATCGCGGTCGGCAATCGGCTGCGAGACGACTTTGATCGTGCCCAGGCGATGTTGGAAACGCTCGAGCGCGAGCAAAAGCCCTCAGGCGGAGCGTTGTCCGATGCCATCCCGCTGGAGCGCGCACGGGTCTTGCTGCTGATCAGTCAGCCGGACAGCGCCGCCGAGATACTGTTGCGGATGCGCGTCGGCCGGGAGCGGTTACCGGGCGAATACTGGCTCGTGCACGTACAGACGTTGTCGGCGCTGCGGCGCGTCGCCGCGCGCCGCGGCGCCAAGTCGCTGGTCGCGGAACTGGATGAGCAGGCGCAGGCGGCGCTGCGGGAAACCGATGATCAAGCCGGCGGCGCCTGGAGCCGGCGCTGTCGAGCCGTCTGGGCCTCCGCGGAATCGGTCGAACGATATGGTCAACGGCTGGCGTCGCTCTTAAACAAGGCGCAAGGCGAATATCTCGCCGGCCGATGGGAATCTGCCATCACGGCTTACTCATCCGCCATCGACCTGGCTCATGAAGACGGCCAGCGCGATGTCGAGCTGAATGCCGGGTACACGCTGGCCGCCATCCTCACGAAAGCCGGACGATGGGACGACGTCACTCTCCGCTGCCGGCAGCTAATTGCCGCTGCGCCCGCCCATCCGAAGTCGCCGGAGATTCATCTGCTGGGCGTGTACGCGCTGGGCCGGTTGTATGACGAAGAGCCGACGGCCGAGCGGCAGGCGTCGTACCTCAAGGGATTGACGGAGCACATCCAGCGATTTCCGCAGTCAACGACCGTTTCCGAGGTGGACTACCTTCGCGGCCGTTTGCTGGAAACCGGCGGCCAGGTTCTCGAAGCCGTTGCTGCTTATGAACGTGTGAAACCGGCACATTCCCGCTTCGCATCCGCGGCATCGGCCGTCGCGCGGTGCTGGGTCGCTCGGCTGCTTCACCAACGGGAAACGGGACGCCGCGATGCAATGCAGGAGCAGCAATCGCTGGAAGCGATCGCGCCTCGGTTGAAGAGCCTGCCGGAAGACGGAGCCGGATGGAGCGCCGAAAACGCCGAGCTGGCGTATCACGCGGTGAAGGTTTTGCTGCTGATCGAGCCGGCACGCTTTGCCGAAGCGGAACGCTGGCTCGACCGCCTGGATCACGCGCTTCGAGCCGCGACGGACGATGCCGAACACTCCGGGATTCGCGCGGAACTCGGCCGTCGCTCGGGGCCGCTGCGGCTGATCGTGCTGGCGGGACTCGGCCGACCCCAGGCTGCCGAGAAATTGCTCGGCACATTGGAGCAGGCGGGGCCCGGGGAATTGCTGGCCATTGTCGAGGAATTGAGCCAGATGGAAATTCAGGAGCCGCCGGCCGCGAAGCGCAGCCTGGTGGAGACGCAACTGGCCTCGGCGGAGACGTTGAATCGGCGGCGAGAGGAACTGTCGGCCGAGCAGCGCAGAAGGCTCGACCTTGTGCTGGCGAAATCCTATTTTGCGACGTCACAACCGACGAAAGCCGTCGCCGTGTATCAGCGGCTATTGGACGACAGCCCTCAGGACATTGCGCTGGCGCGGCAACTCGGGCAGTTGTTGAGTCCGAGAGAAGAACTGAATAGCCGCACGCTGGCCCGAGCCTGCTGGCAGCGCGTGGAGCGCTCTCGCAAACAAGGGAGTGCCGAGTGGCTGGAGGCGCGTTGCCGGGTGATTGAAGCCTGCCTGCGCCTCGGCGACCAGGACCAGGCGCGGAAGCTGCTCAAGGTGACGAAATTGCTGTACCCGAAATTGGGCGGCGACGAACTGCTCAGGCAGTACGCGGAACTCGAAGCGCAATTGAAATGAAAGAAGCCCAGGGGTTGCTACCCCTGGGCTTCCGGTTTCATTGTGCAATCCGTTTACCGCTGCAAAGCGGCCCGGCGGATGTGCAGGTTTTGCGCGGAATCATTTTTCGGAGCAGTATCTGGCGTCGGCGCGGGCGGCGGATCGATCGTCGCCGGTGCGGGTGAAGTCGTTCCCGGCGTCGGCTGCAGCGTCGGTTGCGAATAGACCGGGGCAGGCGTCGACATCACGCCGGAACTTTCCGCCCAGGTGCTCGCAGCGGGCGGGCAATACTCGGCTTCGCCCCAATGGCCGTGGTGATGGCCGTGGAAATGGCCATGCCCGAGGAGACCGAAGTGGCCGTGTCCGGCCCAGGGGACATTCGCGGCCGGCGCCAGGTTGTGCCATTGCGACGGAATCGGCCGCTGCGGCAGGACGTTGGGATTCGGCATCCAGAATGGGACGTGCTGGTAATAGTAACCGAGCTGCGTGGTGTCGGTCGGCTGGTAGACCATGGGGTACGCCTGACCTCCGGTCAATCCGCCGCCGGGCGTGCCGTACCAGGCGGACGGGTAGTACGAGTTGTACTGCACGCCGCGGCGGTAGATCGGCGTTTTTCCGGGAATGGAGAAGCCATGGTCGGCCGAGTGCTTGCCGTAATGTTCGCAGAAGAGCGCCTTCAAATGCGCATGCTTGGCGTGGCAATGATGTCCCCAGCCGTGTCCGCCCTGGCAGTGCGGACAGCCGCCGTAACCAGAGGGGCAGTCGCCCGAGGGACAAGTTCCGCCCATCTCGACATATTGCCCCGGAAGATTGTGGCCGTGAAAACCGACCGTTTGCGCGGGAACGCCCTTGGGGCGGGCATCCGTGATGCGCACCACGCCAGGGGCCGCGTCTTCCTGAGCCAGTCCGATCAGGCTGGAGCCGATCAGAAATCCGCCGAGCACGGCGCGGGTCAACCGGCGCCCGAATTGAGGAATCATAGTCACATCCTTATAACTGCGCAGGCCCGAGACAGGCCTGTTCCGGGTCTCGAATCCATTCGGACAGGTTCTCAACACTCAGCGCGAAGCGGACGCCGGGATCACTCGGGATCGGCCGGCCGGTTCGCTCCGCGAGTCGCACGCCGAGCCAATATTCCGGCCCGGCGGATAAGCATAGTTGGCATAGTCCATCACCATCCTGGGTGGCGTCAGCGTATCCGATCCGGGCACATACTCCAGTTCCGGCTCGCTCGACTGCGTGACGAAGTAGCTCCTCAGCGGGTGGCCCGAGGTGTCGTGAATGTAGCCGCGAGGCAACTTCCCGAACAACTGGTTCCAGCAGCGTTCCATTCCCAGGCTGTGACTGTGGGTCCGCTGATGAAATCGGGCCGAACGGGACGGATAACACCACCAGTTTTGCGTCCGCCAGTTTTCGCCGTAACAGTCGCCGCTGAAATTCAAATGATGCAGCGGCGTACCGATGGCGTCACCCGTCGGAACGACTCGCCCGCCGAGGCGAGAGTCCCGGACCGGAGGACAAGGCTCTTCCGCCAGGTCGTCGCTGCAATAGGGCGCCCTCTCGCCGGCATCGAGTGCAGACCCGGACACGCTGGCCCCGCTCAGCCATCCGCTGAGCAGGGCGATCATTGACCAGTGCCATTGGGAAGACTTCATCCGCTCGTCCTTGAGCCGCCGCGATCGGAACATCGTGCAGGAAATCAATGCAACTTCTATCTGCAAGATCCCGCCGTCACCGACGGCGGGCTTTGATTTGCAATCTCAACGAGTGGGAAAGACTTTCTCCGATCGACCTAGTAGCGCGGGGCGACATTGGAGATCGGCGTCAAACGGCTGGCGGGAATCCCCCAACTGTAGTTGTAGGCATGGCCGACCGTCGGAGCGAGCGGCACGGCCATCGGTGCGCCGTAACCCGGCGCCGCCCAAAGCTGGCCGTCGCGCTGATCAAAATGATTCACGTCCTGCGGGTAGACCCGCGAATATTTGCCGATGTGCGGCGAACCGACCCCGCCGTTCCCTGTCGGCGTCAGGCAGCCGAACTTACTCTTGAAGTAATACAGCATCCCGTGGCCCGAGTGGCAGCCATCGCCGCAATAGGGACAGCCTCCCGAACCATGACGGCACCCGAAACGCCGGCCGCCCCGGCATCTTTTCGACTGGCACGTCGGGCAGTCGCAGCACGCGGCCGCCGACTGGCAGGCGTCGCAGCAACCCGCATGGCCATGATAAGCGGCCGGCATGGCCGTCGTCTGGCCGCTGAAGCTCGCAAAATGGGCGCGCGTGTCCGCATGAGATTCGCTCGTCGCACCGTAAACAGCATCGTAGACCGTTTCGACTCCGTCGGACGCGTCATCCGTCAGATCGAAGAACGACGTCTGAACCACATTCCCGGCCGAGCTTTCGGCTTTCGGCTTGGAAATGCGGATGACGCCGGCGTCTTCCGCCCGGAGACCCGTCACGGTCGAGCCGATCAAGAGCGCTCCCGTCGCGCACCAGTGCCAAAGTTTCGAGGTCAATAATTTCATAGATCGGATCCTTGAGCGCCACCAGGTGGCGGATAAGTCAGGCGAAGATCATTAGAACCCGCCGGTGTTTCGCCGGCATCTCATGGCCGTTGCTATTTCCAGGGGCCGCCCCACGTGGAGATCATCGGCTTGGACGGGCCGAATTTCGGCCAGTGCGACCGGTACTTCACCTGCACCGTGGTCCCCAGCAAATCCCATTTTTCATGCGTCCGCATTCCAAACGGCGTCCAGACATAACAGCCGTGAACGCGATGATAGAACGGCCCGTACATCGACCGGTAGGTGTGCGGATACAGCATCTCGTGCGGGGCGAACGCCTGGTTGGTGATCATCGAGCCGCCCGTCCAGATCGGAATATTGGGCCGAGGCGTCGGGTACATCGGGGCGTTCAGTTTGACGTACCCCGTTTGCTGCGGAGCGTATTGCCCCCCCATGCCGGAGACCACCGGATAACTCGCCGGCTGCGTCTGCGGCGCCGCGGCCAAGAGCGGATTGGCCCCCGGCGACGGCAACTGCATTGGCGCGGCTTCCTGGGCCGACAAAGAGTGAAGCCCCGAACCCGCGATGAACATCGTGATTGAGGCGGCGCGAATGAACCAGCGTGACATCGTCTCCCTCCCTGGATCAACGTCTATCGTTCCGAACCGTTGGCTCGGGGCCGACCGTGCCAGCCGCCTCCCTGCCTCGCGGACTTTGAATTAGTACAAAGATTCGGTTGCAAGGGTTCATCCGAATGAATCATTCCCGCACGGAAAAACCGTTCGCACCGATTTTCGCAAGTCTTGTCAAAATAACGCCTTAAGAGCGGTTGAAAATCCTCTCCAACCGATAGAATTGATACGCTCCGAAACTTCGGCAAAGTCGTTAAACTCCGCCAGATCACGCCAGGTTGACAGTTTCAGGGAGAATCGATTGGAATCCATTCACACGTCTGATGTCGGCAATGCGGATTCCAGCCGCGTGCCCTCCAAGAATTCACCCCGTTTGTTCGCCGTCATTCCCGCAGCCGGACACAGTGTCCGCATGGGGCGGCCAAAATTGTTATTACCGTATCGGGGAACGACGGTCATTGGTTCCGTGCTCCAGACGCTTTCGATCCCCAGCATTACGGGCACCTATGTGGTGGTCCGCGCCGACGATCTTGCCCTCCGGCAGGAAGTCGAAATCCATCACGGACAGGTCGTGTCCCCGGCGGTGAATCCCCCCGACATGCGCGCCTCGGTGGAGTTCGCCCTGCAGCACATCGCCACGCAACATGAACCGACCGACGACGACGGCTGGCTGCTCATCCCGGCGGATCATCCGCTCCTGTCACCGGCACTGCTCGCGGAATTGCTGACGGTCTGGGATGTCCAGCGGCCGGAGATTCTCGTGCCGACTTACCTGGGCCGGCGAGGTCATCCGACGTTGTTCCGCTGGAGCACAGTGCGGGCGCTGGCCGATATCCCGGCGGACCGCGGCCTCAACTGGCTGCTGGACCGATTCGCCGACCGTGTGCTGGACTGGCCCTGCGATCATCCCGAAGCGACGCAGGATTTGGACACGCCGGAGGATTATGAGCGGCTGCTGAAGCAGGAGAACGACGCTTCTGCGAAGCGTCGCTAATTGGACGAGGTCTACATCAGCGTGGACTTTTTGTTCCGGACTCCGTGCTGCCAGAAAAGGCGGTCCTGGGTCGCGATGCCGTTCCGCAAAGCGCAGCGCAGGCAATACTTTTCCGTCCCGTGGACCAGGTACAGTTCGCCCTGCAAAATGAGATGAAAGAACTCCTCGCCGGGGTTTTTCTGGTAGCAATAAATCTTGTCTGAGTCGTTCTTGACGCGGGCCTCCCAGTCGTCGACCTCGGTGAGATACAGCCGGAGATCGGGCACATCTCCAACGGGATCGGAGGCAGGACCCTGCTGCACGGAATCGCTCATGAGATGTCTCCGCTGGAATAAGACCGCTATTTCACGGCAGGGATTGCCACGCCCTGCTGATTGGCCAATTCTCCCAGCGCCTTCCAGTTGCCGTCGTCGATCGGAATGCCTGCCGCCTTGCGTTGTGTCATCGTTTTGCGTTCGGGATCACCCGGGAGCTGGATCGACTCGACGCCGTCGACCAGCGGCACATCGCGGACATAGTGTTCCAGCTTTGCGACTTCGGTGAGCAGGTGCTTCGCGCCGCCGAAGAACTCCGGATTGAACACGACAAACATCGCACAGTTTCCGACCGGCGGCGGGGCGTTCGGCTTAGAACATTCGCCAGCCGAAAGACCGCCGCTGAGCATTTCCACCATGAAGGCCAGGCCGAACCCTTTGTAGGCCTGGTCGCCCCCCATCGGGAGGATGGAACCGGGAGGGTCGCCGTAGAGTTGATTCGGATCCGTCGTCGGCTTGCCGTCAGGATCGAGAATCCAGCCGGCGGGAACGGGTTGCCCGGCGATTTTCTTCACGCGGACTTTGCCTTCCGCCGTCGCGCTGGTGCCGATATCAAACACGAAGGGACCCTGCGCGCCGCCTGGCATTCCAATACACAGCGGATTCGTGCCCAGTCGCGGACGTTTGCCGCCGACCGGCGCCACGCGCTGAGCCGCGCCGTGCGTGTTGGCACAGATCAGGGATGCCATCCCTCGGGAAGCGGCGATCTCTGCGTATTCGCCTAATCGCCCGATGTGGGCCGCTCGCTTCAGCGTCCCGCAGGCAATCCCCGTGGCAAGAGCCTTGGTCGTCAGACGCTGCATCAGGTCGCGCACGAGAACCTGTCCCAGCCCCCA
This sequence comes from uncultured Planctomycetaceae bacterium, assembly GCA_964388415.1. GTDB lineage: Bacteria > Planctomycetota > Planctomycetia > Planctomycetales > Planctomycetaceae > CAZDGB01. The sequence continues at coordinate 50,865 of CAYMAO010000020.1, forward strand.
GCCGCCATCGGCGACAATCACGGCGGGCGATTCCTTTTCGCATTGAAGCACGGCCCCTGGATGTACGGACCCGTCTTTCACTTTCGCGACGTAGAACGGAATCCGCATCACGCCGTGAGAATCGTGGCCGCGCAGGTTGGCCTGGACGAGGCTGTCGGCGACGATGGCCGCCTGCGACGGCCCAATCCCGCCCCGTTCCAGCAATTCGGTCGCAAATCGCAACAGTTCCGGCTCGGAAATCGTCGGCATGTCGGTTCCTTGGCGGTGTGAGTTGTTCTTTTCCGTTGGAAGTAATTCAGCATAACAAATGTCGCCAGCGCAGGCAGCACAACCGGTACAAGTTCCTCCCTGAACGACACGGTCCCGCCAACGCCGTCGGCGGGCTTCGTGATGACATCAGGGAATTCGGGAGATCGCGCGAAAATGTTCGCAGTCCGATCCTTCCGTCCGCATGGAATCGGTCGCGCCGAATCCCGGAGTCTCAGCAGGCATGACGGTCGATCTGCAAGGCGCTGGCCGGGGAAAGTTCCATGCAACCCATGGCCGATCTCTGCTGCTGCCACAACCCAGTCCGACTGCTGTTGAACGACACCCCTGCGCAGTGAAAGGCGTCCATGCCGGATGGACCTGTTGGGATTCAATCGCTGGCGGACCTGCGAGATTACGTGCTTCAGACGCTGTGCGCGCACGAAAATCTCATTCCGGAGCAATTTACGCTGCAGGAATCGACGCTGATCCGCCGGGGGATCGCCTGCGGGCGGCAATTTCTTCTGCAGGGGCCGCGCTCCGTCCGTTTGGGAGCCGTCTGGGCAGGAGACCGGAACGACCTCTACTTTTATGATGCCCGTGGCGAACGGTTTCGCAAAGAACGGATCTCCGGTGCCGCCCTGTCCGACGCCGCGTGAGACCGATTAGCGCCGCTTCACGGTCACGGAGTCCCGTTCCGCCAATTGGGCGGCCGCGCGCTGCGAGCCATGCCGTGCCGCGCGTTGCCAATGCAGCTTCGCCACGGCGAATTTGCCGCGGGCTTCCGCTTGTTCGGCCAGGCGTTCGGCTTGCAACGCAAGATCCACGTCGCCGCCGGACGGCCCGGGGAGTTCGCGGTCCGGTCGGCCGCGCAGCTCCAATCTCTCGATGACGCGTGGATCGATCAGCGCGCTGCGCGACGGCTCGGCAGAGGCCAGCAGGGCTTCATCCATCGCGTGCAGGTCGTGGATGTAGACATGCGCCGTTGCCGTGGATGCGTCGCGCTGCAGTCCCAGCGACGAACCGGAACGCAATGGGCCAAACGCGGAGCGGCCGCTCGCGGCGGAACGGACGCCGCCCAAAAACGCCGAACCGCGGTCGGGAACCGAAACGGTCGTATTTACCTGAAATACGCCAACCAGCGGCTGTTGAACCGTCACCTGCTGTGCGGTTGCCGGGCGCGATCCGAGCATCAGCCCCGCCACAGCGCAAATCGTGTGTCTTCTCAGACGTATGGAAGTCAGGCGCATGGAAGTTCTCCGCATCGCGGGGCGCAAGCCGCAACCGTATCATACGAGGCTTTCCGTCGGAAAGACAAGGAGTTTTCTACGCGAGACCGCGGCAGAGGGCGATTCGTCCGCGAAGCAGCAAGCATGGAGGGGCGGCCGTCTCCTATCGGATGGCGAACATTCAACTCGCGGCTTGACACTCCGTGGAGATCGTTCCAGAATGCACAGGGGAATCATTCTGCTCTTCTCCAGTCATAAGAATCCGCAGGCCCTTCTTGGCTGAAGCCACGGTTTCCAAGTCCGTTGTGCCAGGTCGCGGAGGTCGTGCCGCCCGTCAGATGTCTCTGCCATGATGTGCCGCGGCATGGCAGGATTACCTGCCGAATTCACAAGATATCAAGCCAAATTCCGCCGGCCTGACGAGGGGCCGGGCGGTTTGCGTTGTTCTGTTCCCGAGTAAGGCATTCCACCAATGGCCGAGAATTACATCAATAAGCTGGTCAAGGAAGGCATCATCAGCAAGGATCAGCTTGCCGAGGCCGAGGGGCTGTCCGGCAGTCTGGGAATTTCGATCGACGAGGCGCTGTCGCGGCTGGGGTATGTCGACGAAGCCGAGCTTGGCCGGTTGCAGGCATCGCAGTACGGGTTCGAGTTCGTCAATCTCGATCAGGTGGAAATCCCGAACTCGATCATCGCGTTGATTCCAGAATCGGTGGCCCGTGAAAACGTGGTCTTGCCGCTGGAACTGAACGAGGACCGCATCCGCGTCGCGATGGCGAACGCCTTGAACCTGGAAGTGCTCGACAAGCTGCGTTTCGTGCTGAATCGCGAGGTCGATCCGGTCGTCGCCCCGAAAGACGCGATTCAGAACGCAATCAACCGGTATTACGGCCAGACCGAAACGGAGTCGGTCGACTCGATGCTCGCCGAATTCACCGAAACGGCGATCGACTTCACCGATACGGAGGCTCCGAACGCCAAAGTCCTCGAAGAGGAAGAAAACGCCCCGGTGGTCAAGCTCATCAACTTGATCATGAATGAGGCAGTGAACATGCGTGCCAGCGATATTCATGTCGAGCCGTTTGAAGACCGCATCCGGGTCCGTTATCGAATCGATGGCGTCTTGGTGGAACGCGACAACCCGCCGAAACGGCTGCTGGGGGCGCTCATCTCGCGTATCAAGATCATGGGCCGGATGGATATCTCCGAAAAACGCCGGCCTCAGGACGGCCGAATCAAGACGCGCGTGGGAGGGAAAGATTTCGATCTGCGGGTCAGCATTCTCCCGACTCAATACGGCCAAGCAGTGGTTTTGCGAATCCTTGACCGCGACAACATTAAAGTCGGAATTCGGAATCTTGGGTTCGGCGAAGAGAATTATCGCCGCTTCCAAAACATTATCCGCCGTCCCAATGGAATCTTCCTGGTGACCGGCCCAACGGGCAGCGGGAAGACAACCACTTTGTACAGTGCCCTCGGTGAACTGAATCGGCCCGATCGGAAGATCATTACAGCAGAAGATCCGGTCGAGTACTACCTCCCCGGGATCAACCAGGTCGAGGTCAAGTCCGACATCGGCCTCGACTTCGCGCGGATCATCCGGTCGATGCTGCGGCAAGCGCCGAATGTGATTCTGGTCGGAGAAATCCGGGATACGGAAACGGCTGACATGGCAATTCAAGCTTCTTTGACTGGACACTTGGTTTTCAGTACGCTTCATACGAACGATGCGCCCAGTTCCATTACGCGTTTGATCGACATGGGCGTCGAGCCGTTTCTGGTCGCTTCGTCCGTCATGGCCATCATGGCCCAGCGGCTAGTCCGCGTAGTTTGCGCAAAATGCCGAGAGGAATACGATCCGGATCCGACGGAACTGGAGTTCTTTGGACTCACACCTGATCAGGTAACCGACGGCAAATTCATCCGAGGGCGGGGCTGCAATCACTGCCAGCATACCGGCTATCGGGGACGCGTCGCCGTGTTCGAATTGATGTCCATGAATTCCACGCTACGCGAAATGACGTTTCGCAGCGAACCGTCGCAAAACTTGCGACGGCAGGCCCGGCTGTTCGGCATGAAAACCTTATCTGAAGACGCTTTAGATAAAGCGCTCGCCGGGAAAACCAGCCTGCTGGAAGTCTCCAAATTGATGAAGGGGACCGACTGATCCGGCGACGCCAACCCCTGGAATCTCTCAAGGCGAGCCGTTCTCCAGCCGCCTCTCGCCCCTTCCCAGATGTCCGTTCGCTCTCAGGGCAGCCTTGGCTCTATCGGAGGCGAAAAACTCGGGATGCGATGTCGGAAATTCCGATTGTCCGACACCCGCGACCGGGCGAACGCCGACAATCGAAACGGGACTCTCATCTGCCTGTTCTTCTGGCTGGTCCCACGGCAGCGGTTGCGCGGATTTGACGGCGAACCGATCGAAATTTCGTCGATTGCTTGAGTTGGGGGTTTGACAGGCGAATAATCCCCTGGTCGCAGACGGCCGGCACTTCTCTTTGCCTCGTCCGATCTGCGAATTTGAGTCAAATCTGTATTTTCGATGAACACCGGCCGTCTGACATGACATTTGGCGGTCGGTTCGTTATAGGTAACGGTCCTGTTCTGGGATCGGATCAAATACGTCCGTCAATTTTCGGCGTTTCAGTCCGCTGTTGAAACACAACCACGGTCGGGACAAAGTGTTGGATTCGCACTCCGGGTGTGACGCCATTGCCTGGCGTTCCCCCATCTAAGCGTGAGAGCATGGCGTCACTGCAGATCGACAAGTTGCTGGAAACCGTCGTTCGCGAACGCGTGAGCGACCTGCACATCTCAACCGGACAACCCCCCGTGGTGCGGGCCAGCGGCCACATGGTGCGCCTGGAAACGAAGACGTTGCTGCCGGAAGACACCGTCGCCTTGATGAAAAGCATCACGCCGGAACGCAATCAACAAGAGCTTCAGGAGGTCGGCGGAACGGACTTCGGGTTCGCATTCGGCGACAAGGCCCGTTTCCGCGTCGCCGTGTTCAAGCAGCGCGGGCATGTCGGCATGGTGCTGCGCCGCATTCCGAACGAATTTCTCTCGTTCGAGCAGTTGGGGCTGCCGCCGGTGATCCGGGATTTGATTCTCAGGCCGCGCGGGTTGTTTCTCGTCACCGGACCGACCGGTTCCGGCAAGACGACCAGCCTGGCGAGCATGATCAACTTCCTGAACGACACCATCGATCACCACATTATCACAATGGAAGACCCGATCGAATACTATCACCAGCACAAGAAGTGCACGGTGAACCAGCGCGAGATCGGCGTCGATGTTCCCGATTTTCCCGAAGCCCTCCGCCGCGCACTGCGGATGGACCCCGATGTCATCCTCGTCGGGGAAATGCGCGACCTGGCGACGATCGCCGCGGCCATTACCGCGGCGGAGACGGGCCACGTCGTCTTCGGCACGCTGCACACCACCGGCGCGCAAGGGACGGTGGATCGAATCATCGACGTCTTCCCGACGAACCAGCAGGAGCAGATCCGCACGCAGTTGTCGGTCGCGATCATCGGCATCCTGTCGCAGGCGCTCCTGCCGCGGAAGCCGAAAGGTCTGGTGGCCGCCTATGAACTGCTGGTGGTGACGCCGGCCATCGCCAACCTGATCCGCGAAGCGAAGACGTACCGCATCAACTCAGCCATTCAGACCGGGCGGAAATTCGGCATGCAACTGCTGGACGACGCCTTGTTCAACTTGTGGAAGAACGGCCTGTGTGAAGAGGACGACTGCGTGATGCGGTCGAATCAGCCCGGCGAACTGAAGGCCCGCATCACCCGGGCCAAGAAGGGCCTGCTCGACGAGTCGGAAGAAGACGACGATGAAGACGGCGACGATGAATGAATCGGTTTTGCAAGGCAGTCGCGGACCAGGCAAACGGAGTTCTCTGAACCCCTGAGAACGGTTTGCCGCGGAGACGCGGCGCAATTGGCCAAGAAAAACTCATGGCGCAGCGCAAGCTCGGACAGATTCTGGTCGACCTCGGTCATCTGACCGAGGATCAGCTTTGGGACGTGCTCGAAGAGCAGAAGCAAAGTCCCGGCGAGATCATCGGCCAGGTCGCCGTGCGGATGGGGCTGGTCACCGACAACCAGGTGACGGAAGCACTGGCCGAGCAGTGGGGCATGCCGGTCGTCAACCTGCCGGAAACGACGATCCCGCCCAAGGTGCTGGAAATCGTCCAGCAGACGATGGCGGAGTTGTACAAGGTGATGCCGATCGCGCTGCGCGACGGCGTGCTGACGGTCGCCATGGCCGATCCGCAGAACGTTCCCGCCCTGGACGACCTGCGGAACTTCCTGAACCTGGAGGTGCGCGGCGCGGTCTCGAACACGCGCGACGTCGAAGCGGCCATCGCCAAGTATTACGCCGACAAACAGGACAGCATCGAAGACGTCATCGGCGAACTCGAAGATTCGATGGGCGAGGACACGACGCGCGACCGCGGGTTCAACCTGTCGGACGATTCGGAACTGGCGGACGCCGCGCCGATCCGCAAGCTGCTCAACATGATCCTGCTCCTGGCGATCAAGGAACAGGCCAGCGACGTCCATTTCGAGCCGTTCGAAGACGAATTCAAAGTCCGCGTCAAGGCGGACGGGATGTTGTACGAGATGGTGCCGCCCCCCCGGCACCTGGCGAACGCAATCATCACCCGCATCAAGGTCATGGCGGAACTCGACATCGCCGAGCGCCGCCTGCCGCAGGACGGCCGCATCGAATTGAACGTGGGCGGAAACTCGGTGGACCTGCGCGTCAGCGTCTTGCCGACGCTGTTCGGCGAATCGGTCGTCATGCGGGTGCTGGACCGGACGGTCGTGCAGTTGGACCTCAACAAGATCGGCATGGACGCAACGACGTTGGGCCGCTTCCGCGAAACGATCAAGCGCCCGAACGGAATCGTGCTGGTGACGGGGCCGACCGGCAGCGGAAAAACCACGACGCTGTATTCGGCCCTCAACGAGCTGAATGACGTCGAGACGAAAATCATCACCACGGAAGACCCCATCGAGTATGACATCGAGGGGATCATCCAGGTGCCCGTCAATCCCGACATCCAGGTGACGTTCGCGAACGTGCTGCGCGCGATCCTCCGGCATGACCCCGACACGATTCTCGTCGGCGAAATCCGCGATTACGAAACGGCGGAAATCGCCGTGCAAAGCGCGCTCACCGGGCACCTCGTCTTCAGCACGCTGCACACGAACGACGCGCCGTCGGCGATCACCCGGCTGCGCGACATGGGGGTCGAGCCGTTCCTGATCACGGCGACCGTCGAGGCGATTCTGGCGCAGCGGCTGGTGCGCAAGATCTGCGTGGAATGCCGGACGGAATTCGAGCCCAGCGATGAACTGCTGATGGAACTGCAACTGCCGATTGAAACGGCCCGGCAATACAGCTTTTTCTACGGCCGCGGCTGCCAGCGGTGCAACAACTCGGGCTATAAGGGCCGGACGGGTCTGTACGAACTGCTGGACGTGACGGACGACATCCGCGACCTGGTGACGTCGAACGCCAGCGTGGACGATATTCGCAATTTCGCCCGCAGCCAGGGGATGACCACTCTCCGGGAAGCCGGGTTGAAACTGATCTTCGATGGCGTGACGACGATCGACGAAGTCGTCCGCGAAACGGTGATGGAAGACATTGAGTAGGTGTTAGGTATTCGGCGTTAGGCGTTAGAAAACCATGGAGTCCGTGTTCTTCGAACGCCTAACGCCGAATACCTGAAAACTGACGACTGAAACCTGACGATTGACCACGGGCCTTTTATCGGAGACTGCTCATGCCGACTTTCACGTATGAGGCGATGGACAACACCGGCCAGGAGGTGAAAGACACCATCGAGGCCGCGTCGGAACAGGAAGCCAGCGCCCGGATCAAGGAAAAAGGCTACTTCGTCACGAAGATCGCCGAAAAAGGCCGCGGGAAGAAAACCAAGGCCGACACGAAAGCCACGGCGACGCGGCGGAAGAAAAAACCCGGGATGGGCTTTGGCCGCGTGAGTGCGAAGAAACTGTGCGTCTTCACCCGGCAATTGTCCACACTGCAAGACGCCGGGTTGCCAATTTTGCGCTCGCTGCGCGTCCTGGAAGGGCAGTCCAAAGGGGGCATGCTCAAGGTCTGCGTGGCGAACGTGATTGAAGACATCGAATCGGGCAGCACGCTGTCCGAAGCCATGGCCAAACAGCCGAAAGCGTTCGACAACCTCTACGTCAACATGGTGAAAGCAGGCGAAGCGGGCGGTGCGCTCGAAGTCATCCTCCAGCGTCTTGCCGAATTCAAGGAACGCGCCCAGAGCCTCAAACGCAAAGTCCAGGGGGCCATGATCTACCCGTGCGCGGTCATCACCGTCGCCACGCTGATCGTCGGCTTCATCATGTACTGGATCATTCCGAAGTTCAAAAAGATCTTCGACGACTTCGGCACCGAATTGCCCGCCATCACCAAGGTCCTGATCAACTGCAGTAATGCCGTCGTGAATTACTGGTACCTCGGCCCTACCTTCCCGGTCGCCATCTGGCTGATGATCAAGATCATCAAGAAGAACAAAACGGGGGCGTACATGTGCGACTGGGCTGCGCTGAAAATCCCGGTGCTGGGGATGATTCTCCGCAAATCGGTCATTGCCCGAACGACGCGAACCCTGGGGACGCTCATCTCGTCCGGCGTGCCGATCCTCGAAGCCCTGGCTATCACCCGCGACACGGCCGGGAACGCCGTGTTCGTGAAAGCCTTCGATCATGTGATCTCAGCGATTCGCGAAGGCGAATCGATGTTTATTCCGTTGAAAGAGACCCGGCAGGTCGACGACATCACCGTCTCGATGGTGGAGATCGGCGAGGAAACCGGCGCGCTCGACAACATGCTCTATAAGGTCGCCGACGTGACTGATGAAGAGGTCTCGGTGCTGGTCGAAGGCCTGGTGAATTTGCTGGAACCGTTGATGGTGGTCATCCTGGGCCTCATCGTCGGTTTCATCGTGATCGCGCTGTTCATGCCGTTGATCAAGCTGCTCAACGACTTGTCGTAATCGTGGTTTTTCAAAGCCCGCCGACGCCGTCGGCGGGCTTTGGCCCCTGAGTCGCCTGTTCCCTCTCACTCCGCTCCACGGAAGTCTGTCATGAGAACGCCGTTCGTAAGACGCTCCGCCGTTCCGGCCTTCAGGTCGGGCTTCACGCTGGTGGAACTCCTGGTGGTGATCGCCATCCTCAGCATCCTGATCGCGCTCCTTCTACCGGCGATCTTCAGCAGCCGCCGGGCCGCCGTCGTTACCCAGGTGACGTCGGAGATCAACAAATTGTCCGGCGCAATCACGAGCTTCAAGCAGGACGCCGGCGTCGAGCCGCCGAGCCAGATCACGCTGTATGAAACGGCCGCCGACTGGAGCGGCACCAGCACGACGACCGTCGCCAGCCGGGCACTCATCGGCCGCATCTGGCCGCAGTTCGATTTCACGTTGGACCGCGACATCAATGACGACGGCGACACGGCCGACACGTTCACCCTGTACGGCAGCGAATGCCTGGTGTTTTTCCTGGCCGGCGTTGTCCAATGGAACGATACGAACGGCAACAGCACCCGTGATGCCACGGACGACGTCTGGGTTCCGATTGGCTTTTCGTTGAATCCCGCCGATCCGTTCGACCGGACTGGCACGAATCGTAAAACGTACCTGACGTTCAACCAGGAGAAACTGGTCCCGTCGACGACCAATACGAACTTCTTCGGCTACAACGACCCGATCTCAGGGACGCCAAGAGCCTTTCTGTATATCAGCAGTTATGATGGCCAGGGTTACAACACCGCCGATCTTGGCGGGGCGCTGGCCGATGGCTATCGCAACGGAACGTCGGCAACTAGCCCGTACTACAACCCGAACGGCTTTCAGATCATCTCGGCCGGGTTCGACCGAATGTACCGTACCGGCGCGACGGGGGGCGGCGGGCCGTATCAGAAGGGGACCGACATGGGCGTTGCCCGCGATGCCGAGCGCGACAACATCACCAACTTCAGCAACGGCCTCTTGGCCCCGTAATTCTCTTTCGAGACGGTTCCCAGGAACTGCGCCATGCGGAAAACTTCCCACTCGACGGCTCGCCCCGGCTTCACGCTGGTGGAGTTGATGGTCGTGATCGGCATCATCACGCTGCTGGCCGCGGTCCTCGTCGTCGCCATCGGCCGGGCCGGCGTCAAGGCCCGCGAAGACGCCACCGCGTCGCTGATCAAGAAAGTCTCAGGCCAGGTCCAGGAACGGCTCGAAGCGCTCGACCGGCTGAAAAGCCAGCCGCAATGGGCCAGCGATGCCCAAATTTATTCCCAGGCACTCGGTATTTCTGCGAATCAAACGTCTATTCTGCTGCTGAAGAATCGCATGAAGCTGTATTTTCCGCAGAGCTTCGCCGAATACGCAGCCATTGTCGACTACAGCGCCAATTTTGATCCATCCAATTACCAGGGTGCACTTAGGGATTTCAAACTTTTCCTTGATCCCCAGGTCAGTTCCACGAATACGCAGTCGGCCGCGGATTTCTTGAACAATACATGGCTCCCTGCCCATATGCCGCCCATCTCGGTTACGCCGCACAATCCCGAAACGGAAAGCTCCGCGGTTCTCTATTACATACTGACTCAAGGCAAAAGTTTGGGCATCCCTACGATGAACCCCGGCGACTTCAAGTCGACCGAGATCGCCGACACCGACAAAGACGGCCTGCAGGAATTCATCGACGCCTGGGGCCGGCCGCTACGGTTCTATCGCTGGCCCACGCGGCTGATACGATGCGGAGAAGACATTAATGGCAACAGCGCGCTGGATACCGGCGAAGATCGCGATGGTGACTCTACGTTGGATGCCCCAGGGGTAGGATCGCCGGTCATTCGAGTTTTTGCCAGTGTCCTGATTAAAGGACTGCCCGCTGCAGCGCCCCCGGATCCGCTCGCCAATGATCAGGATGATCCGACATTGCTGTTGGGCAGCTTGCCGAATTCCATGTATAGCGAATCGCTTTATCACACGCCGCAGACGTACCACAACTTCCTGATCGTCTCGTCCGGGCCGGACGGCCAGAAGCAGGCGAATCCGAATGCGGCCTTCGGTCTGTACGGTCCGACGGAGACCGCGACTTTCGGATACCTCGCCCAGCCGATCCTGACCACGGCGGGGTTCGACGCGATCACCGACAACATCACCAATCGGAATCGTTAACCATGCGTCAACGAGACCCCTACCAACGGCGTCCATCAAACCGGCCCGGCTTCACGCTGGTCGAACTGCTGGTCGTGATCAGCATCATCCTCTTGGTCGCCGCCATCACGCTGTCCGCCGTGAACATGTCGATCTCCGGCGACCGCGTCCGCGGCGCGGCCCGGCAAGTCCAGTCCTACCTCGAAGGCGCCCGTACCCGCGCCATCTATGGCGGGAAAACCAAGGGGGCCGGCTACCAGTGCGGCGTGCGGTTTATTCGCGAATCCAGCACCACGACGGACCCGAACTATTTTCTCGTCAGCAGCATCCAGTACGTCGAGCTCGATCCGGCGAATGCGTCCATCTCCGGCGGTGCCTATGAACTCCGGCGGCTGGATGACGTAGACAATTCCACCAGCGCGCCGCCTTCCGATAACATCGCCGACGGCCCGGACGTGGTCTTGATGCGCGGCACCGTCTCCGGTCCCAACGCCACCAACTGGTACACGCGGTTTCAGGCCGGCTTGATCTATGATTATCAGTTCGTGCTGATCAATAATCGCAAATTTCAAATTCGCACGACGCGGTTGACGTCCACCGTGGAAGAGTTGCTGCTCACGTCGGATTATTCCGCCGTCGCCAGCGTGACGAATGCCACCCCGGCCGTCGTCGCCGTCCCGTCCGGTTCGGCTCCTGCCTATCAGTTGCTCCTGCCTCCGCAACCGATGGCCAATCAGGATCCCAAGCAGTTGGGCAACGGGGTGGTGCTGGATTTGACGCTGTCCAAGGGTCTGGCGTCTTTCAACAACACGCCGAACCGGATCGACCTGATGTTCTCGCCGCGAGGCACCGTGGTCGGCCCGCTCTCCGGGACGGGCATCGTCGAGTTCGTACTGTCGGATCGGCAGGATTCGCTTCTGCGAGCGCCGCTTTCCTCGTCCTTCTGGCAATCCGGGGTCAGCTACAGTCTTGGCCAAGCGGTGGTGCCCTCCTTGGCGTTCTCGCCCCCGGGGCGCAACGGATTCGTCTACCAATGCACGGCAATCTCGGGGCCTCCGCCGACTTCGGGCGGTACCGAGCCCTCCTGGACGACCACGGTCGGCGATACCTATACAGACAACAACCTGACCTGGACCTGCCGGAGATCATCGGACGGCTGCACCAGTGCCGCGAAGGAACGGCTGATCGTGAGCCTGACGCCGCAGACCGGCATGACGGCCGTGCACCCGGTGTATGTTTCACAAACGACCGAAGACGCTGACCCGTTCCGGTACTCCGAAACCGGGGAGGTGGCTAAACAATGAGAAGAGTCAAGAGCCGAGGGGCAATTGGATCGGCCCTCAACCCTCAACCCTCAACCCTCAACCCTTCGGGCGCCACGCTCAGCGAAATCCTGATCTCGCTGATGGTGATGAGCATCGGCGTCGTCTCGCTGGCGACGCTGTTCCCCATCTCCGTGCTGCGGTCCATCCAGGCGTCGCAACTCACCAACGCCACGATTCACCGGCTGAACGTCGAGCAGTTGATCGGTTTGTTCCCTCGGCTCGTGCATGACCCGAACGCCAACGGCAACCTGGCCCAGCATGAACTTCAGGTCGGCTCGGGCGGTCTTGATAACCCGGTCAATACCAACGACGGCATCAACGAAGGCCGGTTCATTGTCGATCCGGTGGGAGAGACCCACACCAGTTTCAGTGCCGCGGTTCGCGTGGTCTTCGGCAACGATGCCGGCGCGGCGCCGGCGACGTTTCCCATCAATCGGTACAACGGCTTCGCGGCGAACGGCGCCTTGTCCGTCGCCGACGCCCAGAAATACGGCTATCTCGCCGACTCCTGGCAACTCGCGGCCAAGGGGAATGTGGCATCCACGCCGGACGGGCTTTCGATCACCGTTCCGCCGGGGATCGACCTGGCGACGTCGAATGCCGCGCTCACCGCCACAAACCCGGTGCGGGTGCGCGTCGTGCTGATCTCGCAGAACGGCCGGCAAAGCATCACCCGCGATAGCGTACTCAATGGACTTACGATTAACGTCGGGACGAACACCATCAGTTGGACCGACGCCATCCCCGTGGTCGCACCGTTTGCCATTGATACGGACGCCGACGGCATCCCCGACACGCTGACGTTTTCCCGGTTCCGGCTGGAGACGTACGACCCGCGGTATTCCTGGCTGCTGACGGTTCGAAAGACGCCGAGCGTCGCCAGTCCGGGACAGGGGACGGCGAACGTGGATGTGGTCGTGTTTCATAAGCGGTCTTTTTCGGCCGCCGCGGAGCAGGTTTTCACGGTTCAAAGCTGGAGCGGCACGGAATGCACCTTGAATTTATCGGGCGCCCCGGCGGGAACAAAGCCGTTCCTTAAGAAAGGGGGCTTCCTGTTCGACGCCCAGCACGCGCACTGGTACCGGATCGCCAAGATCGTCGAACACCCGACGAATCCGGTGATTTCACTCGACCGGTCGGTGATCGCCCCGGTGAATAACGCCGGCGTCACGATTCCGCCGGCCCGCGTGATGGCGTTGCCGGGCATCGTGGAGGTCTACCCGATCGGTTCTGTTTCCTTCAACGCCAATAATGCTCCGTAGCCGGCCCTGTGCTCCGGTGGAGAATGCCATGTTTGCCCGTACTTTCCCTGATCAACATTCGCGGCGAAAAATCGCACCGTCGCGACACGCGACGGTACCGGTCTCGGGCTTCACGCTGGTGGAGTTGCTGGTCGCGCTGGGGCTGGTCGCGCTCTTGATGCTGCTCTTCGCCGAGGTGTTTCAGATTGCGACCGGGACGATGTCAACGCAGCGGGGCGTGATGGAGAACGACCAGCGCGCCCGGACGTTAGAGACTGTGCTGACGAACGATCTCAAGAACCGGTCGATGGGCAGCGTGATCGCGTTCCTACCGAACGAACCCGATCCCGCGGGCAACGGCAATCCGCTGAACTTACCCTTGCCGGTGTACCAGTTCGGCAACACGAACCGCGAAGGGTTTCTCAGCATCTCCGAAAATAACCCGAACGCCGACGACGACGTGCTGCATTTCACGGTGTTCCTGCAAAACGCGGCCGAAGAGCCGTATTACGGTCGGACCGCGCAATTGGCCAGCCCGATCGTTCCGAACAATCCGAATCAGCCCGAGTTTGACGACGGTCAGGCGGTTCCGAATGCGACGGCGACGTCGCGGTCCGCGGAGATCGTCTATTTCGTCCGCAACGGAAATTTGTATCGTCGCGTGCTGTTGATTCGCCAACCGGTCGACGGGAGTTTCGACGCGCAGCCGCGAACCGGCACGACCGGCCTCGGCGCTGACATGCTGAACCCGGCGAACGGTTTTTATTCGGCGACCGGGCCCTTCTGGAGAGACTTTGATTTTTCCGCCCGGTATGACACCACGCTGGGATATGCACAATTCCTGGGCGCCGGCGGCACAGCCAGCCCGTTGAATAATGTGGCCGCCGGGGCTTACCCCGCCGCGATCCCTTTGAACCGGTTCGGGCACGACCCGGATACCAGCAACATCAACCCGTCCGGCGGCGGCAGTAATGCGTCGGTCGGCAATCCCAGGGAATTCGTCTTTGGCACGCCGGCGACGGCTGGTTCGCCCCCTGCCGGCAATAAGAACACCCATTTTATCGGGCGCTTCACGCAGGAAGAAACGTCGCATCCCGATTTTCGGTTCCCGCAAAGTCCGTCGACGGTCGGCAATCCGATGGATCAGGACGTGCAATTGACGCTCAATGCGGCCGGGGTGGTCACCCAGTTCAGCGGCAATGCAACGAACTCTCGCCGCGGAGAAGACATCCTGTTGACCAACGTCCACGGGTTCGACGTCAAAGTGTGGGACGAATTGTACGTCGACTATGTCGACATCGGCCACGACCTGAGCAATGCCGGGTCGGGACCGTCGGGACGCGAAGGAGATTTCAACCAGCTTCGCAATCGCCGGCCGACCTACGGACCGCAGGCGACCGCGACGAACCGGATGTTCGACACCTGGCACCCAAACTTTAATGCGAACGCAGTCGGCGGCGTCACCAGCGACGACGCCCCGCCGTTCGTCCCCAAGTACGGTTATCCGACGTCGCCCACGGCGGCCTCGCCCACGCCGAAAGGGCACTTGTATGTCGCGGGCACGGCGTATGTCGTCGGCGACATCGTGGTCCCGGTCACTGGCGCCACGGAATACATCGCCTATCGGCTCATTGGCCCGTCGGGCGGCGGCACGTCGACCGGGGAGCCGAACTGGACTGCGGCGCCGCAAGTCGGCAACTCGTTCACCGACGTCGACGGACTCACCTGGACGGCCATCCCAAACATCAAACGCTTGAAATCCTTGAAAATCACCGTTCGTTATCTGGACCCCACCAGCGACCAGATGCGGCAGGTGACTTTGATTCAGTCGCTGTTGGATTAGTTGAGGGGCTAGTGGCTAAGAGTCGAGGGCTGAGGGCCGGTAGGGCAGCCAAGCCGGACTCCATCACCATAGGCCAGTTTCCGTTCCCTGGCGCCGCCGGGCCCGGCAGAAGTCGCACTTGGGAGAAAGTAACATGCAACGCAACTCACACTCGGCTCGGAACATTGCGGTGACAGGCACGCAAAAGCACTTGCGGAGCCAGTGCTCGAAATTTGACCGAGACGGCTCGACGCTGCTGATCGTGATGGTCCTGCTCGGGCTGTTGTCGTTGATCGGGTTTTTGTTTTACTCGTTCGCGGCGGCGGAGCGGAGCAATGCCGCCTACTATGCCGACGGGCATAAGGTCTACACGTCGGACCTCGACCCGGAGACGCTGTTCAACTGGAGCCTGCAGCAACTGATCGTCGGGCCGGGAAGCAACCTGACGCACAGCGCTCTGGCTGGCCGCCGGCACTCCATGTTGCCGAACATGTTCGGACTGGATATCCACCCCTACAACAGCGCGGGGGTGATCCTCGGATCGAATGCCGGACAGCCATTCGTCGATGCGGATCAGGATGGCGTCGCCGATTCGACCGGCTTGGCGCAGCAGCCGTTGAATTTCGTCGATGGCGCCCAGGCAAACGGCGGCACGAACATCCGCAGCCTGACGGGTTGGCCCGATCCCGGCGTGGATTACACCTACCCGGACATCAATAACTTGTTTTTGGCGTACAAAGGGGTCGCCATTGACACCGCCGGCAACACCGTGCAGGTGATTATACCGTCGTTTCATCGGCCGCAACTCTTGCGCACCGCCGGAGGCGTTCCGACCGACTTCTGGTTCAACGACGCCTCGCTTGCCGGCCGCGTGATGCGCCCGCATCCCAACCATCTGAATCCGAACGGCAGCACGCGGTTTCCGACGGCGACCGGCGGGACGACGCTGACCAGCACGTTTCCATTTGAGCCGGGAACAGCCAGCCCGAACGGAGGACATCAAGGGGTCTGGTCCTGGCATTCATTCAATGACCCGAATCATCCCGTCACGCCGACGCTCGACGTCGACAACGACGGCGACACGATCAAGGAAGGGGTCTGGCTGGACCTGCATTTCCCAGTGCAGACCGATAGCACCGGCCGTCGATTTGTGCCGTTGTTTTCGTTCACCGTCTATGACGCCGATGCGCTGTTCAATCTGAACGTGCACGGCAATCGCAGCCGGTTGGACTTGGCGTCGATGACGCAGATCGGCAATATCCCGGCGCTGACGAAGTTCCTGTCCAGCTCGAATCAGGGCCTGACGCCGTCGGAAGTCAACCCGCAATACCCGATGAACAGCGATCCGAATCTCGGCCCGGATTTTCCTTCTCCGCTCACTGCCGCCGATTTGAACAACGCCCTCAAACAGCACACCTATCAATTTGGCGGGCCGCCGACGAATTACGGCCAACTGTCCAACATGGAATGGTACCGCATCCTGACCGGGACGGCGAATTTCCAGTCGGCGACGGGTTTCACCGACGTCTATCCCGGCCGCTACGGCGAACAGGGGACGACACTGATCGCCGCATTCAATCAGGGCCTCAGCAACGGGAGCGCCGCGCAGACTCCGACCGGGATGATGCCCGCGCCGGGAGTGACGAACCTGGCGACGTCGCCCAACATCACTTCAGGCTCGGACGATAACTGGAACATCTACGAAGGGGGCGTCTGGGCAAACGCCAACCCGACCACCCCGGGGCAATTTCCGGTGCTCCCCTGGGAACCGGCGTCGCAAACGCCGGGCTATCAATACACGTCTCCGTACGTAGCGTACACTCCGGCGTCGCCGATGTACTTCCCCGCGCCCATTTCGTTTTTCGCCTCCGTTCCGAACGGCCAGCCGCTCGACTTCAACGGCGACGGCACGATCGTGAAACCCTCAACCAACGGGAAGACCCGGCTGACGATCCCCTTGAATCGGATGCCGTTTTCGCAGTATGTGGGGTACGACAACCCGGGCGCAACGACCTCAACCGTCTCGAACGCGACGGGAACTTACCAGGCCGGTTCGTCGGACACGACGAATCTCTTCTCCGCGGGAGCGGGCTGGCATCCCGACTCGCTGCTCGGCCAAAGGATGCTCGATGTCAACGGGAATCCCCTGTTCACGGCGACGAACCAGGCCGCGCCGAGAAACGCGCAGCTCGATGAAGACTCGGAAACGATCGTCGAACCGACCAAGGTCAGCTTGACGGACAGCATCTACTCATATGACGAAATGGCCGGGCTGCACCTGAGCCCCACAGATAAGACCAATACGGGCGTGGCATCCCGGCTGGAAAAGCTGGCCCCGTTTAACTTCTCGTCGTCGGCCCGGGCCGGCCAGATCTCCCAGCGATTCACCCCGGCCAGTTGGGATCGCCGTCAGTACGGATACGCCGGCACCGGCAATCATCGCACTTGGGAATTCACCGGCGGCACCACGTTCCCCCCCACGTTTGGGTTCGCTGCCAATGCTCCTGCCAACCCGTTCCGCCAGCCGGTCCGCGTGCTGCTGGAGATGACGGTCGGCAACATGAACCCCAGCAACGAATATCAATTCCGGCTCAGCCTGAATCACCTGACGACGACCGATTCATCCGGAAATCTGATTCAACGCAGCCTGACGGCCCATGATCCCAACCTGAGCAATTCACCCGTGGTGAACGGCTCCCTGACGCAGGAGGATTACGCCCGCCGGGACCGCCAGCAGATGGCCCGCGATATTTATGTGATGCTCTACACCCTCGGCGGCGGACTCGATTTTGATACCCAGAACGCGCTGGATGCGGCCCCCGTCGGTGCGCAGGGTTACACGGGCGACAATTCGGGCTTCCGGCTCTACAACGGCCGGCAGCTCCGGGAAATGGCCCAGTTTGCCGTGAATATCGTCGACGCCCAGGACCCGGACCGCGTCATGACGAAATTCGAATACGACAAGAACCTCGGCGACGGCTGGAATCTGAACGACAACGCCTACGACAACGACGGGTTCACCCCGTATGCCACGACCGACATGACGAATTACAACGCCAGTTATCCTGAAGACAGCGACGGCCGCGGCGTGGTCTACGGCGTGGAAGCCCAGGAACTCACGCTCAGCGAAGCAATGGTCATTCGCTCCAACAAGGCGATGATGAACCACCTGGCCACTCAGTACGACGACGCGGCAGGTCACCGCTATTTCACTTACGTCGAACTGCGGAACATCTCCGCCAATACGGTCGACATGATCGGTCAGTATCGCGTCCGCGTGATGCCGGAATACACGCCGACCGCGGGGTCTCCGGTCCCCGGTCAGGAGCGCCGGGTCACGCTGCTGACGGGGTCGATCAATCCCGACAGTCTGAAGACGATCGGCAGCGCCGGGCAATCGGACGTCGCCGTGCCGGTGAGTCCCAATCACAGCCGGTTCCAGTGCGCCATCGGATACGACAGCGGCACGCCGGACTTCACCCAGCCCTATGCCCAGATCGTGCCGCCTGCGACCACGGCGCTGGATTATGATTTGCTAAACGACACCGAGCGCGCGTCGGGCAAGTTCCGGATCACCAAAGCCGACGGCACCGACATCACCAGCGGGGCCGGCGAAATCCCCGGCGGGTTCCTGAATGAAACGACTCTCGGTGACGATTCCAGCATGAGCCCCGCGCTTGGGATCTCGCTGTTCTCGGCGAAGTTTACCCTCGAGCGCCGCCAGTATCCGGACCGCCCGGCGCCGACTTTGGGAAACGCGCCCGAAGAAACCGACAATCCCTGGGTGCCGGTCGACCTGTTCGACCTCGAAGACAATTTCCGCGAATTGACACTGGCGATGGGAGACACCGCGCCCCAGATCAATCCCAGGCTGCAGGCCATGTTCAGCCGCGAACGCCTCGAACCGATGGACCGCACCCGGGCGAATGCGGCCGACGGCAACGGCACCGTGACCGGCAAAGACGCGATGCCGTACACGAATTGCCGTCCGAATTCCATCTCTCGTGAAAACTCCACGTCGCCGACGCCGTCATTCAAGTATTGGCAGTTGACCTACGACCGGCCGTTCGCGTCGCCGGTCGAGTTACTCCACATCCCGCTCCACGGCCCGAACAACGTCACGCGGTGGACGTCGGAAACGTCCCGGTCGCCGCTGGTGCAAACGACCGACATGCAAACGGCGTTCAGCACGGCCAGTATGCCTGCCGCACAGAACGCCATTCCGACCGCCGTCACCGGCGCGGGGAAAATTCTGCAAGCGGAATTCATTGAAAATCAGACCGGGACCAACAGCCCCAAAGAACCCGCCTTGGACAACCGCTGGTACCGGATGTTCGAGTTCTTTGAAGTGCCGACGCGAATGCACCGGCAGCTTGGCAGCCCGTTAAGCCTGATCCGCCAGCCAGGGAAAATGAATCTCAACCTGCTGCGATTTTCGGATAACTTCGCCGGCCTCTTGGACGACACCGACGTGCTCACCTTCGCCGGGATGCAGACCGTTCGCCCGACGTTGTATGGCAACGACCCGACCGATACCGACGTCAACATGCCCGCCAATCGCCGCGACTGGTGGGTGCAGTTCCTGAAGTCTCGCGACGGCCGCCTGGTGCCTACCGGCCCGTTAGCCGTCAACAAGGTGCCCGACAACGTCACCGGCCTGTTCCTGCCCGGACTGGCCGATTCCAGCCCGTTCCGCGGCCTGGGCACGCTGGGCTTCGTGCAGTCGGCGACCCGGCAAAGTCCGAACGACGCTCTCGAATCGACCATGTTTCGCAAGCTGCCGTTCGATTTGAACTCCGCCGCGGCCGACCCCAGGCATCTCTGGGAAGTCGGCACGAACGCGGATCACGCCGGGACGTCCGGCACCACGGTGGAATCCGAAATGCGGCATCGGCTGCTGTCGAAGATCTTCAACAATACGACGAATCGCAGCCATGTCTTCATGGTCTATGTCTCCGTGCAGCCGTTCCAGGCCGACGATTCGGCCGGGTCGCAAAACGTGCGCATCGGCGGCCCGCTCAACGACACCAACGGGAACCCGGCGTTCAATTACCGCGGTTTTTTCGTGATCGACCGGTCGCAGCCCGAAGACGCCTACATATTCGATACCGCGACCAACACCGGCAGTTTTTCGAATTACCAGGCCTTGGTCAAATACCGTTTGCGGTTGAATTGAGGAAAAAATGCAGGGGTTTGCCGGCTTGAGTGTTCCGGCAAGCTCGCGATGCGGCCAGGAAATTTGCGAAAAAATCACAAAATAGAGGAGACAAGCCTTGGAAATTTGTCATAATAAGGAGCAGCATATGGCGACATGAAACCACATCTCGTTGCCAGAGTGATCTCGCGGGCCTGAAGTTGAAGTAATCGCCTGGGAAGGCGTCGGCGGACGAATGGGTCGGCTGCGACGCAATCCCTCCTCCTCACCTGCCGTTCGGCCGTTGCGGAACCCAAATTACGTTGTACGACCCCCGTTCGTTGTCCCGACCCGTTTTTTTCTCCAGGAGACCGTTTCATGACTCGACTTCGCCTCGCGACTGACCGAAACCGCCGCCGCGGTTTCACCTTGATCGAACTACTGGTGGTGATCTCGATCATCGCCGTGCTGATGTCGCTGATCGCCCCGGCCGTGCAGAACGCCCGCCGCGCCGCCCGCCGCGCTCAATGCCTGAACAATATGCACAACCTCGCCGTGGCGGCGCAGAACTTCGCGTCGACCAGCAACGGCCAGCTGCCGCAGTTGTGGAATACGCTGCAAGTCGCCAAGAATGGTGCGCCGACGGAGGCGCTGACGTACTACCACAATTGGGCGTTCTCCCTGTTCCCGTTAATGGATCAGTCCGCCGTGTTCAACAGCATTCGGCAGGCGTCGGATGAAGTCGGCACGACCAACGTCGCCACGCTGAAAGCGGAAGATCAAATCCGCATCGCGGCCTTGGTGTGCCCGGAAGACATCAACAACTTCAATCGAAACCTGGGCCTCTCCTACGCGGCGAATGCCGGGTATATCAACAAGAACCTGTGGGGAGCGCAAACCGTTCAGGCCACAAGTACGGTTTCCACTTTGGCGTCCGGTCAGCATGATCTCTTCCGCGTGGATTACAACCAGGATGGTAAGTACCTGGGTCACGACGGTGTCGCTGTAGGCTCGGCAACGCAAGCCGATATGAACCTGGATGCAGCCATCGCCGTGGCGACGGGCGTGTTCTGGTATAACAACACGCCGTCCGAACCCAAGGTCACGCTGGATTCCCTGGGTCAGGCGGACGGCATCACGGCGACCGTGATGTTTACGGAAAACGTCAGCTCGAACGACTGGTCTTCGGCCGATCCCGACACGATGTCCGTCAGTATGGCCGTCGAACCCACGTCAACGTCTCCGGGGCCGCCGCTGCCTGGCGCAACGGCCTCGGTTCCGTTGAATGTGACCGCCTCGTCCATGAACGTAGGCTTGTTCCTCGACTCGACAGCCGCCCAGTACAAGTCCTCCCACATCAATAGCCAGCCGCTGTTGAATTCCACCAACATGCCCCGGCCGAGTTCCTTTCACCCGGGCTCGGTCGGCTTTGTGTTCTGCGACGGCAGTACGAAGTCCGTCAACGAGATTATCGATATCTCCGTCTATGCCCGCCTGCTGTCACCGGACGGCAGACGCTATGGCCAGGTTCTGTTGAATTCGACGTCGTACTAATGCGGCTTGAAGAGTCCCGGCGTCGCCGACGCCGGGCTTTGGTGAATCTCGCAAGAAACCCAGGCATCGCGATGCCTGGGTTTCTTTTTGTGTAGGGTTTGCCGAGCTTCGAGGCGAACCATTTCGGTCCAACCCCCCAATTCCGGTTCGCCTCGTCAAAGCTCTCGGAAAACCCTACGAATCAAGCATTGTTTCTAAATGCACGCCGACGGACGCCGCCAGTGCGTCGACGTCGTAGCCTCCCTCAAGCACGCTGACCAGTCGCCCGCGGCAATGCGTCTTCGCCGCCTGCTGCACCAGCGCCGTCAACGTGACAAAATCCTCGGTCTCCAGGCCCAGCGAGCCGATCGGGTCTTTCTCGTGTGCGTCGAACCCGGCGCTCAGCAGGATCAAATCCGGCTTGCACTGCCGGGCGGCGTCGTTGAGCATCGTGCCGAACCGTTCCAGGTACTCTTTTCGCGGCGTGCCGAATTTCACGGGCAGGTTGAACGTTGCCCCCAACCCTTTGCCCGTGCCGGTTTCGTCCGCCGCGCCGCTCCCGGGATAAAACGGCGCGCGATGGGCGGAGAAGAACCAGGCGTCGTCCCGGTCGTAGAAGACGTCTTGCGTGCCGTTGCCGTGATGCACGTCCCAATCGACGATCAGCACGCGATTCAGCCGGAACGACTTGAGCGCATGTTCGGCCGCCAAGGCGATGGAATTGAACAGGCAAAACCCCATGGCGGAACCGGGCAGCGCATGATGGCCGGGCGGCCGGACCAGGCAGAATGCCGACTGATCGTCGCCCTGCATCACGGCGTCTGTCGCGGCGAGCACGGTCCCCACGGCGAGCAATGCGACGTCATACGAGCGCCGGCTGACGACCGTGTCGGATTCGATGCGGCCCGGCCGTTCTTGGCAGAAAAGTCGCACCTGGTCGACATATTCGGGATCATGCAGCCGAGTGAGTTCCTCGCCGGTTGCCAGGCGCGTTTCGCCTCGGCGGCACCGTCCGGAAAGTCCCGACTGGTCGAGGTGTTTCCAAATGGCGCGCAGCCGCTCCGGCCGTTCGGGATGCCGGCCGGTTTCGTGCTCGAGGAACAACGGGTCGCCGTAAAGAATGGTCATGATGGGGGCATGGGATTTGGGGGTGAAAGCTTCGGGGCGAGTCATCCTCGGAATGATGGCGTCCGTCGATCGAGGAACTTCTGGACGAACCGGTCGCCGCTTCGAGGTATTGTGTCGATTTGTCCAGACTCTCGACAGAGCGAGCTGCATTTTCCCGCCGGTCTCGTTTCCCTGATCGCTAGGAACGGCATTCTATGGAAAAATCCTGGATGGGGAACGCCAGTTCGTTCGGAACATTGTTGACAGTTCTTCTGACGAGTTGATAGGGTACAGTCATCATTTGTTTTTCACTCTGTCGTTCAGCCCCTGTGTGCGATCGCACGTCGTCGTCTTCCGACCCATCTCACGGGAGAAGCCATTCCGTCATCGGGCGTTCCTTCGTCAATTCACGGCACACTTCGAAAAGGCTGCGCATCGGCAGCCGGATCGAAAGGTCGAGAATTCGCGAATGGAAATTCCTTGGACGAGTGGCGAAAGACCTCTCCAGGCTGTACCTTGTGAAACAGGCTGAGCGTGCGCATGTGGCTCAGACACCGAGCGTCATTTTCCTTCCGCTACACGGAATTGCCGTTGAAGGATAAATCCGTGGCCTTTGATTCTCATCGCCGGGGGCTGCCGAATCGTCTGTGTTTCGGCTCCCTGTGGCTGTGCGTGGCTGCGCTGGTTTTCAGTCCGGCGCCAGGTGCCGGAACTGCCCAGGCACAGCCTCCCGCGCGCGGGAAGAGCGCCGCGCCCCCGCAAGCCGACCCGAACGGGACTGCACCATCTGCCGCCGGACTTCCTCCGGGATACCAGGCGCCGCGCGATCCGCCGGCGAGCATGTTGGAAGAGAAAAACCTCCTGACGCCGGAAGAACGCGAGCAGTTCAAAAAGGAATTGAGCGCCAAATATTCCAAACCGACCCGCAACGGCGAGATTCGAGGCGCGGAAGTTCAGGCCGGCATCCGCAACGGGATTCGCTATCGCCTGAACGAGCTGACCATCGCCAAGAACCGCCGCGACTTGCCGAAAATTCGAGAACGCCTGACGATCCAGGATCTGCGGCAAGCCGGCTCCACCGCCGGGATGAAGGTGGAGGCGCTGCGGGAATTTCGCAGGCAACTCCTGCAGATGGTTGTCGATGAAACCGAACATCTGTTTGACAACAACTATTACGTGCGGCTGCAAGCCGCGCTTCTGCTCGGCGAATTGAATCTCATGGAAGAAGACCCTGCGAAAGGGTTTGTCCGCGAGGCGTTTCCCCCGGCGGCTAAGCCCTTGTGCCGGGTGATTCTCGATCCCGAACAACCGGAAGCCGTGAAGATCGTTTCGGTGCTGAGCCTGATCCGCATTGTGCGGCAGGGGAACCCGAACGTGGAACAGAAGCGGGATATCGCGACCGCCGTGGTGTCGGAGCTGAAGCGCACCGAGACGCATTACTGGTACCAGTCCCGTTTGGCGGAGGTGCTCGGCTCGATTGATGTTCCGCTTGATCTCAACCGGGAGCCGTTCGTGTTCAACGTGCTGAACTCGGTGCTGAAAGATCGCAATCAGCGCGATCTGCGGGTGCGCGTGCAGGCGGCGTGGTCGCTGGGCCGGCATCCGCTCGTGCCGCAGGTCGATCTCCCGCAGCTCGCGGCCGATCTTGCTGCCGTGGGACTGGATCTCGCGCAGGAACATGCCAAGAATCCGGGTCAGGCGCATTGGAAACGCAGCGCGGTGACGCTGTACTTCGCGTTCAAAGCGAAAAACAAAACGGATATGGAAGCAACCCGGCAGCGCGAAGGCGGGCTGCTCAACAACCCCCAGGCGGCGGCGCCGGCCAAAGAAGCCTACGACCAGCTCTTGCCGGTCATCACTTCGCTCATCAACGGAGATCGCGTCGCTCCGGAACTGATTCAGTCCCTGGGAAAATGGGTGGACGACAAGAAGGGGACGCCGGCCTCCTCGGAAAATAAGCCGCTCAATCTGAATGTGGGCGGCAACGGCCCCTAGCCTGCGCGACGACGGCGATCCGCAGCCCCGCTCTGCATCCTGGAAAAGCTCGCCTGCGCCGTGCGGAGTCTCGACCGTGAATGCCAGCCCATCGTCCGCTGTCCCGGCCTTGCAGATTCAAGCAGAGCACGGCGTTGGCCGGATCACGCTGAACCGCCCTGAGCGAAGGAACGCCCTGTCGCAGAGCCTGATCACGGAACTTTCCAAGGCACTGGACCAGTTAGGAGGCGACCCGGTGATCCGCGTGATCGTGCTGGGGGCCGCCGGACCGGTCTTCAGTTCCGGCCACGACTTGGGCGAAATGACGGGCCGCAGCGAAGCCGAATATCGCGACCTGTTCTCCAGTTGCTCGGCCATGATGCAGAAGCTGCACGACGTGCCGCAGCCGGTGATCGCCCGCGTGCAGGGGCTGGCGACCGCGGCGGGATGTCAACTGGTGGCAGCGTGTGATCTGGCCGTGGCGTCGGCCGACGCGAAGTTCGCGACGCCCGGCGTGAAGATCGGCCTGTTCTGCACGACGCCCATGGTCCCTCTCGTGCGGAACGTCCCGTCGAAAGCGGCGCTGGAAATGCTGCTCACTGGCTGGCCGATCACCGCCGAGCGGGCGTATCAACTCGGCCTGGTCAACCGGGTCGTGCCGGCCGAACAACTGGACGCGGCGATCCAGGACTACATCGACGTCATCCAGGCCAGCAGCGGCGAAACGATCCGCCAGGGCAAGCGGGCCTTCTACGCTCAGCGGGAATTGACCGAAGCCGCCGCATATGACCGGGCCGTCGACGTGATGACGGAAAACGCACTCCAGCCCGACGCCCAGGAAGGGATCGGGGCGTTTCTGCAGAAACGCCCGCCGCAATGGAGAGGCGTTTCCTGACACCCAACGGATCGGCCGGCTATTTCTCCTCCGCCGGCTTGGCCTCTTCGGCGATTTCTTCCTCTGTCAGCTCGCGCAGGCGGATGTTCTTGACGCCGGCGACGGTCGCGTAGCACGAGACGCCAAACGGTTTGGCCGGTTCGACGGCCGGATGCAGCGAGAGTTTGCGGCCCTTGGTCTTCAGGTGGACTTTTTGCTTCCCGTCGATCCAGGCGGTGATGGCCGAATCCGACACGCGCAACTTGAACTTGTACCACGTCTTGTCTTTGAAGGTGGCGTAGGTTCCGGTCTCGTTCTCGGCGGCATAGATGCCGTCGACGCTGGACAGGCCGATGACGCTGCCGCCCCAGCCGCCGGCGACGAAACTGCAGAAGCTTTCGTTCACCGGGAAGACGATGCCGCAGAAGAAGTCGCTGCCGTCGATTCGCTGGGCTTCGAGCGTGACTTCATAGTTGATGTTCGGAAGCGGATCCCCGGTCCAGTGGATGCCGGTCATGTCGGCCCCGCGCTGGAGAATCACGGCACCATCGACGACTTCGACCTCGCCTTCGCCGCCGAAGTTGCTGCGCTTCCAATGGTCCAGGCTCTTGCCGTCGAACAAAACGAGCCCCTTGTCGTCCGGCGCGTCGGCGGTGCTGGATTCCTCGGGAGTGGAGGCTTCCGGCGAATCCGTCGCGGGGGCGTCCGGCTCCGTGGAGGCCGGGTCAGCCGGGTCCGAATCGGCCATCTCCGGCTCGTCGCCCGGCGCGATATCTTTGACGACAGGGGGCTCGGACTGCGGCGGCAGCACGGAATTACCGTCCACAACCGTGGCAGCGGGAGCATTGGACGCTGCCGCGGGCTTCGGCGACGGGCTGGTGCTCTGCGGCGCGCAGCCTCCCCCGATCACGGTCAGAATTCCCCAAAAGGCCCAGACGGCTCCACAGCGGCAGGTTGAAGACGACTTCCAGTGGATCAACATAACGGCAACTCCGAAACAGTGGGTGCGAATGGCAGTTCGACAACAGATGTTCTGACATAAATCGAGCCGATCTTCCAGCCGATGGTAACGATTCTCTGGAGAATTCCGACGAATCTCGGGTGTCACTTCCGAGTCGAAACTGTCTGAATGCACACGGGGAATTCCGCGGACTGTCCGCCTCAAGGGAAAACCATGAGCTACAGTTGAAGAGGCGGCCCCCGGGACCGCACCCCGTGTTTTTGTCGAATGTCGAATGAGCGCCATGCCCCAACTCCTGACTTCCCTTCTTGATGCCTCGGCCAGTGCGGTCGGCGGCGGCTTCCTGGTCGCATTTGCCGTCGTGTGCCTGTTGCAGTACGGGTACTCGCTGGTGAGGTACAAGCGCGATCAGGCTCAAATGGCGAAAATCCGCCGTGAAGCGGCCGAGCTGGAAACCGAACTCAAGGCCGTGAATCGCGATCAAGCCGTCACGAAGCTCGAAAATCAGATCCTCCGCGACATCCTGAATCAAGCCGATTTCTCCAAGGCGCTCGACCAGTTGCTGCGCCGGTTTGTTCCGAACTCGACCGACGGCTTTGCCGCGTTCGTGGAAATCCAATCCGACGGGAATACGTTGCGACAAACGCGGGGCCTGTCGGAGGACTCATGCCGTACCCTGTGTCTCGACGATGCACTGATCGAATCTCTGCGGATTCAGCCGTCGGTCGTGCTGGAGCAGCTTGCCTTGCAGCGCAGCCGGTTGTTCGCGAGCCTGTCGCCGTCCGACCGAAAAAAGGTTCGCCAGATTGCCGTCGTCGGAATCGGGGAAGGCCCGGACTTGTTTGCAGCGATGATCACCACGTCGCTCTTGCCGCACGCAGCGCCTCAGGCTCAGCAGTTGGAGTTGACGCAGCGGCTGATGTCGAGCATGTCGGGCAATCTTCGCCAGACGATCATGCTCGAAAAACAGAGTTTTCAGCTTCAAAGCACCCGCGAGATGCTGGAACTGCGGTCGATCACCGACGGCAAGTTCGACCAGCCGATCAAGATGCTCGAAAAATTCATCCTCAGGCTGGCGCAGATGGTGTCGGCCGAACGAGGCGTGCTCTATCTTTCGTCGCGCGAACCGGGTTCGGGGCCCAAGGCGGCCGTTCGGTGCGGGCTGCAACTGCAGCCTGGCGTCGCGACGGCGTGGCAGCAATACGAAGATCAACTGGCCGAACACGGCGCCGCGTATCCGCAGGCCGTGTATTTTGACGCGGCCCGGCTGCAGAAGCTTCAGATTCAGACGCTGATCGGTTCCGCAGTCACGCTGCCGGTCCTTCAGAACGGGACCCCGATCGGCCAGCTCTGCCTGACGCGGCGAACGCCCTCGGAATTCACGTCCGTGCAGAAGCCGCTGCTGGCATGGTCCGTGGATACGCTGTCGCAGGCCATGCAGCGGACGTTGAACTACGCCGCCATCGAGCGGCAGGCGAAACGGGACGGCCTGACCGAACTGGCGAATCGCCGCAGCTTCGATCAGCAGATCCAGTTCGAAGTGGAACAAGTCCGCTCCGGGGCCCAGGTGGAATGTGCCCTGCTGCTGATGGACCTCGACCGCTTTAAGTCGATCAATGATACGCACGGCCACCAGGCCGGCGATGACGTCCTCAGGTCCACGGCCCAGGTGCTGCGCGACCAGATGTCCCGGATTCGAAACAGCGACCGGGCCATGCTGGCGCGGTACGGCGGAGAAGAACTGGCGGCACTGCTGCCCGGCGTCGGCGTCGCCGGCGCGCTCCGCATCGCTGAAGGCATCCGATTGGCCGTCGAGCAGAACTCCATCGAGTACAACGGCGAGACGCTGCGTCCGACCATCAGCATCGGCGTGGCGACGTGCCCGCTTCACGCCAGGACGGCCCAGGAACTGATCGCCGCCGCGGACCTGTCGCTATATCAGGCCAAGTCGAACGGCCGCAACCAGGTCTGCTCGCCGGGTGAAGAGGCCGTCCTGGAAACCGTTCCGGCGGCCGGCTGATTCTCGCGCATTCCTCCCCAACGGTCGTGCTGCGATTTGCGTAGTCGCTGGGAGTGACACGGCAGACGGACTTGGTAAAGTAGTCCGGCCGAAGTGTTTTGGTATCCGCTTGACCCGGCCCGACGAGCCGTTCTCCTTCCCAGGGGAGACGCACCCGATGAGATTCCATGAACGCGACGTCCTTCTCGATTCCGCCGGTTCCTCGCGGGAAAACCATCGCCGTGATGCCGGCGTATAACGCCGAAGCCACGCTCGAACGGACGGTCGGCGACATTCCGCCCGGCGCCGTCGATCAAATCATCGTCGTCGACGACTGCAGCCGCGACAAAACCGTCGAGATCGCCGAACGGCTCGGGCTGACCGTCATCCGGCATGAAAAAAACACGGGGTACGGCGGCAACCAGAAGACCTGCTATCGCCACGCCCTCGACGCCGGGGCCGATTACGTCGTGATGATCCATCCCGACTATCAATACGACAGCCGCGTGATCCCGGTCGCGGTGGAGATCATCCGGCTGGGCATCTGCGATATGGTGATGGGGTCCCGGATTCGCACGCGCACCGAGGCGCTCGCCGGCGGAATGCCGAAGTACAAGTATTTCGCGAACCGGATGTTGACGTTCATTGAAAACGTGGCGCTCGGCCAGAACCTGGGCGACTTTCATTCGGGCTTCCGCGCGTATCGCCGCAGCGTGCTGGAGACGGTCCCATACGAACTCAATTCCAACGACTTCGTGTTCGACAGCCAGTTTCTCGCGCAGGCCGTCGCTTTCGGCTTCAAGCTGGGCGACATCCCCGTCCCCGTGCGGTATTTCGACGAGGCCTCCAGCATCAATTTCCGCCGCAGCGTGACGTACGGTCTTGCCACGCTGGGCACGCTGGGATCGTATTGGCTGAACCGGCTGAAGCTGGCGAAGTCGCCCATCTTTCAGCCGAAAATCGGCAAGCCTTAACGATTTCCCTGGCGGCTCGTCAGCTCGAACATCATGCCGCCTGGCCCGGCGTTGATGACCGTTGTCGCGCCGACGCGCGCTTCCTGGCCGTTGCTGTCGTGGATGTGTCCGCAGACGACCAGCCGCGGCTGGCAGCGCGCGATCGCGGCCAGCACGGCCGTGCTGCCGAGGCACTTCCCGGACGACGACACATCCAGGCAGCCTTTCGGCGGGGAATGCGTCACCAGCACGCCGGCCGGCGGACAATCGCGCAGTAACTCCGTCGCGGCGGCTTCGGAGAAATCGTAGCTCCATGCACCGAAAGGCGTCACCGGAACAGCACCGCCAAGCCCCCAGAACGGGACGCCGTCGATGTGCATCCCCGTGCCGTGCAGCACGTTCGCCAACGGCCACCGTGCACAGGCGGCCCGGAGTTCCTCGCACGATTCGGAATTCCCCGGCACGAGCACCGCAGGCTTAGCGATACCGGCGAGGATGTCGACCGTGTCGTGAATCCCATGCCGCCCCGTCGCAAAATCACCGGCGCCAATGACGACATCAGCCTCCCGGCTGAGTTCGACGAGACGAATCGCCGCAGACTGATCGCGGTGCAAGTCGCTGAAAAGAAGGAGCTTCATCTCGGCGATGGTACCAATCCGGCCCGCCATCGGCGAGATCCCGGCGATGCCATCGCCGGGCATTGAATGGGCCAAGCGCCTACCTGACGCGGGCCTGGAAGCTGACGGTGCCGCCGGTCTTCGCCTGGAGCGGTTCGTTCAGTTCGAATTTCAGGACCAGGCTCCCTTCGCCGTTGTCTTCCACGGCAAGCCGGCCGTCGCGTTCAGGGACCATCTGGGCGCTGTCGTCCACGTACTCCAACCGGGGTGTGAGATTATCCACGATGCGGACATAGTGGACTTCCCTGGGACCGGCGTTGTAGTAGCGGATGGTGAACGTGATCACGTCGCCGGGCTTGGCGTCTTTCTTGTCGGCGAATTTCGCAATCTGCAACTGGCCGGGATTGTCGTTGGGCTTGTCGTCGATGACGGTGATCGTCAACACGGAGACTTCAAACAGCCCCTCGGTCGGGACTTCGATCTGCCCGGTCGCCGCGGGCGAATTCTCCAGCGACCAGACCTGGGCCGCGCCCAGTCCATAATTCAGCCGAGCCGCCGTCGCATGATCGGCGTGGATGAAATGCGTGAAGTTGATGCTCTGGAAAAGATTGTTGATCTTGTCGTGCTGAACCAGGGCGATGTCTTGCACCATGCCCGCGCCGGATTCTTCCGTTTCGATGCCGCTGGCGCGGGAACGAACGCGCAGCCCGCCGACGGCGTCGCGCTTCACCTTCTGCGTGCTGGTCAACCGGGTCTGCAGTTCGTCATCGACGGCGGCGTGAATCATGCCGACCGATTTGTGCAGACCTTCGCCGAGTTCCGGCTGGCTGATGGTCCGCACCGATGCGAACCGGGGGGCGTAGACGCAGACCTTATTGGACGGCTTCATTCGCTCGACGCCGTGATGGTCGACATATTCGGCGACGGTGTCTTCTGTGTCGAGACCGAGCCGCTCATGTTCGTTGTAATGCACGGGCCATTCCCGGTCGCCGCCGTCGCACAGGTATTCGTCGGCATAGTGTTCCGGGTTCGGGACGTTGGCCAGTTCGATCAGCGGCATCCCGACGGCGTAGGGGTTCTGACCGCCCACCGGGGTCCGCAGTTCTGGCGGGCAGTACGGCTCGGGCGGACAATAGCCTTCCTGGTAGGAGACTTGCTGAATCTCGGACCGGGGCTTCGCTGCGACGCGCATGACGCCGGGAGTTTCTTCTGATGAGATGTTCGCCCAATGTGCCGGGCGCTGGAGGCGGGCGCGCTGGATTTCTTCAGAGAAGTCTTCGGTGCGGGCCATCGACTGCATCGTCGTGCAGGAACAGCAGGAGAGCGCCGCGCCGGCGAGCAGTGCGAAGTGCCAGGGCGGCGTTTGGAAGAAGGGGCTGCTTTTCATGCGGAAACCCGCTGCACAGGAGGATCAAGCGAAAATTTACGTGTCTGAAGCGGTTCCGTCGCTCATTCAGCGAGTGCTCACTCCGTGAGCGGCGGAACGCAGGGCTGTCACCGTGATGTCACCGATTCGGTCTTTCGGCCGAGCTTCACCGTTGCGGCATCAGAACGAGCCGAGACTTTGACCGGGCCGCCAGGGCCGAAAAATTGCGGGTCCATGCCGTTTCCGTCCGGAGTGCGGCCTCCCAGGCGGACAATGGCCATCGGGCGGCCTAAATCGTCGGCTTCGGCGAGAGCGTTCTGGGCCGCCAGCAGCGTCGAGGTCTTCCGCGGTTCGTTCAATTGGACCAAAGGGACGCGCTGAGGCTGTTCAAGATAGATGACCTTTGTCACCAGCCGGCCGGCGGCGGCCCACTCGAATTCTTCGTACGCAAGTTCGAATTCGACTGGAAAATCGTCGACTTTGTCCGCCGGGGGATGCAGCCGGTCAATCAGCTCGATCGATGGATAAAACTCCATGCCGGGAAATTCCGGCAGACTGTCGACCTTGAACCGATAGAGCTTGCCGACGAGCAGCGCGGCCTGAGCCGGGGCCGCCAGTTCGATCGGCCGCTCGGGACGGTGATCGTAAAACGTCACCTTCCCTTCGGTGGGAAGAAACACTTTGACCGGCTGAAAATACGGCGGCGAAGCGCGCCCGGCCTGATTCACCCACTCGGCGACCGTTCCCGGCGGGGCGTACTGATTCAGCGGAAACTGACGTCCGTTGACTGCGTTGGTCTGCTGCGCCGGCAACACGCCGGCCATCGCCAGCAGGCAGCCCAGTCCCAGCAGAAATTTGCGAACCGTGGTGTTCATGATGGCGATCCGCTGCATTCTGTAGGGTGGGTCGAATCTTCGAGACCCACCGATTCGCTTGATCAAAATCCCATTGGCGGGCCTTTAAGCCTCGACCCGTTCTGCGAATAAACAAGCGGCGTGTGTTGCCCAGGAAGGTCCTTGCCCCACACGCCGCCGTGATTGTGCACCATCGATTACGGGTAGTACGATCCGCCCCCCTGGTTCGCCGGGTAGGAGAGTTCTCCCGGCGAGAAGACGGGGTGCTTCTCTTTGTAGTCGATATATTCCACCGGCTTCGGCAGGCTGTAGCCTGGTTCGTGGCTCACGTCGATCCGCACATGGCCCGAGTGTTCCGGCAGATCCATCTTGGTCTTGTTGTATACGGTGTGCGACTTCAACCCGGCCTTGCCGCCGTACGGCAGATGGGGCGGTCCGGGCAGTCCGATTGGTGTGCCGGTGATCGGCATCCCGTGGACCGGCATGTTTCCGCCGGCGACCGGGTAACCGGCCGGCATCCCGGGGTATCCCGAACCGGCCACCATGATCGAACCCGGGATCGGCGGCTGATAGTTGCCGGCCGGACCGATCGGCATGGGAGGCACAAAGGCCCCTTGTTCGCCGTCCAACTGGGCATGATTCACTTGATCGATGTCGCCGTCACCGGCAGCCACGCCCACGGCACCGGCCGGCATTTCTTCGTCCTTGTTGCCGATTCGCAGCACGGCCATGATCGACCCGCGTTTGTCGGCCTCCTGCACCGGATCGATGCCGGGGTCGAGCCGGGTCGAAACCAGCGTCTCGACGTTGGCAATAGCCAGTTCCTGGAACTTGGCATCCGGCAGGTAAATCACCTTGGTAACGAAGTTGTTGCTTTCGATCTGGTCGAGATCTTCATTCGTGATCTGCAAAGGGACCTTGACGTGCGTGAGATACGCTTCCGTGTTCGGCTGTGACGGGTAGACCTGCAGCGTCGGGTACAGCGCCAGGTCTTCGCGGCCCGGGATGTTCGTCATCTTCAGCCGGTACATGGCACCCTGGCGGAAGTTGTACGAGCCGGGGGC
The DNA here is from genome assembly GCA_964388415.1 of uncultured Planctomycetaceae bacterium. Classification (GTDB taxonomy): domain Bacteria; phylum Planctomycetota; class Planctomycetia; order Planctomycetales; family Planctomycetaceae; genus CAZDGB01. Next base: position 84,378 of record CAYMAO010000020.1, read on the forward strand.
CACCATCTGGTTTTCGGCGTAAGCGTTCGGCGCCGCCTGCCAGCCGATGTGCATCCCGTCCGGTCCGACAAATCGGATCTGCGTGGTCTGGATGGCGGCGGGCATCTGCGGTCCGGGCCCCATTCCGGCCGTCATGCCGATGACGCCCGGACCGGGCCCGTCCACCATCGGCCCGGGGTGCAGCATCTGCTGCGCTGGCGGGGCGTGATATTCCCCTTTGTGGGAGAGCTGGTGACCGTCCATGGCACAGCCGACACACACCACGACGGCGGTACCCAGCGCCAGAAAATAATACTTCATCGCGACCCCTCTCGCTAAGTGACGATGGGTCCTCCGGCGGGATGGCTGGGTGACGTCCAATCGTCTCCCAAGACTCCATCGTGCCCGAGACCGTCGGCCCCGAACAAATCATTTGATTCGGAAATTTCGAGGACGTTTCCCGTCGACTGGGAACCGCGTTGTTCGCTACAATCATTCGCCCGGCCGGCTGCCTGCCCCAAGTGCTCTCACCTGGCTGAGCCCGTCCGGAAGATTCCTGAAGTCGGAACCCGTCCTCAACTCTCTTTTCGGAAGGATGAGCCTTGTATCTTTGGCAAATCCGTCAATTTCCTAACGAGCGGCAAAATCATTTCATTCGAAACGTCTTTCGCAGCTTGTTTATTCTGTGCGTCTCGCTGCTTTCTCCGGTCGCTCTGACGGCTCAAACGGATGCCTCGGTGAAGGAAGAGGATTCCGTATCCGAAGCCGATCCTTCCGCGCAAGTCTATTTTGAGAAAGCGCTTAAGACGCTGACGACCCATCAGACCATCCAGGCGAAACTGGTCGAACAGGTCACCATCAACGACCAGCCCCTCCGATTAACTGGCCGGTATGTCGGAAAAGACAACCAATTGCGGCTGGAACTGGCCGTGAAATTGACGGGCGATGTCGAGGGCTCGCTGCTGGAAGTTTCCGATGGTGAAATTCTTTGGAACCAGACCGAGATCGACGAGACCAGGCGTGTGACGTTCCGCAACCTGAAGCAGATTGCCGCGGCCTATGTCAAGCAGCCCGCCGCGGGGTCGGCGAGTTGGGATGTCGAACTGGGGCTGGGCGGGATCACCGGGCTGATGAATTCGCTGCAGCGGACAATGCAATTCGACCAGCTTCGGGAAGAGAGCCAGGGAGACGTCGGCTTTGTGATCGTTCAAGGGAAATGGAAGCCGGAGTTCACCAAAAAATGGCAGCCGAAAAAAGACCAGCCCTTGCCAACCTATATCCCCGAGATGCTGAGAATCTATTTCAACGCGGAGACGCAGTTTCCGCAGCGGTTTCTCTATCTGAAAAAGAACCCCGAGAAAGAGACGTATCGGCCATTGGTACGGCTGGAGTTCCAGGATGTGCAACTGAATGCCGCCGTCGAGGCTTCAGAGTTCCAGTTCACCCCGCCGGAAGATCTCGTGCCGGAAGACGTGACGCAGCAATATCTTGACCAGTTGACCCGGAAAAACACACCCGCGAGCGACCCGGCGAAGTTGCCCCCGGGCATTCCGAAGCCGAAGTGATCACGGCTTCCGGGATCGCGGCGGCGTGAACATCCAGGCGGCATTCGCGGTCTGCGGTGCAGCCGGCTCGACCGAGGTTTGAAAACCAACGGTGGCGATCTGCCGCGCCGGTTGTGCCGTCGTCATGTTGCCCCTGAGCGGATCAGGCGGGTTGCCCGGGGTTTCCATGGGCGGAGCCGGAGGCAGCGGCGGCAGGGCATTCGAATTGGGCGAAGCCGGCGGAGGAAATGAACCCGGCGGCAGCGGCGGCGAAATGCTCTCCATCGAGCCGGTCGTGAATTCGTCGGCCGAATCGGCCCGGTTCCAGAACATGATCCGCTCGGCCCAGATGCCGGTGCCGATGCCCATCGTTCCGGTACCCAACTGACATTCCGGGCCGAGATTATACCCCCAGCGCATGAGTTTCACACGGGCTGTTTTCGGCGGCAGATGGTCGAAGACTTCCACCTGGGCATTGATTTGCCGCTCGGTGTTGTAGTCGGCCCAGCACCGCACGACTTCGTGGGGCGTATGGAGAGCGCAGCCGCTGAAACCCAGCAGCATCATGCACACCGAGATTTGTCTGACCTGTCGCCTCATAACCGTGGAAATCGACTGGATCGAGAAATCCTCACCCGGTTTTTCGTTACTTGCGAAAGGGTCTTCCTGTTCAGCGCAGATTCACATTCATTGACAACCACGCTGACTATCTCGGTTCATTCCGCCGTCCGGCACCCGGATATTTCACCAAAAGCCCGCAGTGTACCGGTCGAATGGCGCGTCGAATCCGGTATCTTGGAACATTCTCCATTCGCGCCGCTTTGGATACCGAATCTTGTCGATATAATCGCGGTGGACGTCTGCTGTTGATTCGTCTTCACCACAGACCTGAGCGCAAGCCGGGGTGAAGCGAGAATACCCCAGGGCTTGCGCCAGGGCTGGTCATGCAGCCTTCCCTCATGACGAGTGGAATTATGTCGCATCACGATGCTCAGCTTGGCTGGTGGAATTCCAATGGCACGCCGGTCGCCCGCGAGGCCTTGGCCGTCACGCAGTCCATCGAAGACATTTTTCAGCCGCTGTACCTCCTGAAAACGCCGCAAGGCATGGCCCTCGGCCGCGGCGGCGCGATCGGCGCGGCGACGGCGGAGAAGTCCGCGTTTCCGATCGTCGGCGTCGTCCCCGCGTTCCGGCCAGAACTCCTCGGCGATCCCACCTTCTGCGCGGATCACGGACTGAAATATCCTTACGTTTCCGGCGGCATGGCGGCCGGCATCGGCTCCGCAGACATCGTGGAGGAATTGGGCCGCCACGGCATGCTCGGGTTCTTCGGCGCCGCCGGCCTGATGCTGCCCCGCGTCGAAGAAGCCATCACCCGCATCCAGAAAAACATCCCCGGTCTGCCCTACGGCTTCAACCTGATTCACAGCCCGCACGATCCGTCGATGGAACGCGGCATCGTCGAACTTTACATCCAGCGCGGCGTCAAACTCGCCGAGGCGTCGGCGTTTCTCGATCTGACGGTGAACGTGATTCGTTTTCGCACGCACGGCATTCATCGCGCGGCCAACGGCGAGATCGTCACGCCGAATCGGCTGATCGCCAAGGTCTCCCGCGTGGAAGTGGCGTCGAAGTTCTTCGCGCCGCCGCCGGCGAAATTCCTGACGCAACTGGTGGATCAAGGCCACCTGACGCAGGACCAAGCGAAAATGGCCGAGCAGATTCCCGTCGCGCAGGATCTGACCGCGGAAGCCGATTCCGGCGGCCATACCGACAACCGCCCGGCCGTCACGTTGATCCCGACGATGCTGGCGCTCAGGGATCGGATGATGGCCCAGCACCAGTACAAGCAGCATCTGCGCGTCGGCGCCGCGGGGGGCATTTCAACGCCCGGTTCCGCCGCCGCCGGGTGTGCGATGGGGGCCGGTTATTTGCTGGTCGGTTCGGTGAACCAGGCGTGCGTGGAATCGGGGACCTGCGATGTCGTCCGGCAGATGCTGGCCGATGCCGAGCAGGCCGATACCGCGATGTGCCCCGCCGCCGACATGTTCGAGATGGGCGTGAAAGTGCAAGTGTTGAAGCGCGGCACGATGTTCCCCATGCGGGCCTCGAAGCTGTACGAGATTTACCGCGACTGCAAGAGCATCGAAGACATTCCGCCGGCCGATCGCGCGAACATCGAAAAGACGATGTTCAAGACGACGCTGGACGACGTCTGGAACCAGACGGTGCAGTTCTTTCAGACACGCGATCCGAATCAGATTGCGAAGGGCGAGAAAGACCCCAAGCACAAGATGTCGCTGATTTTCCGGTGGTATCTCGGCCAATCGTCAAGGTGGGCAAACCAAGGCGTCGCGGACCGCAAACTCGATTATCAAATCTGGTGCGGCCCGGCGATGGGGGCGTTCAACGAATGGACGAAAGGGACGTTCCTCCAGCAGCCGGCCAACCGCCAGGTGGTGACGGTCGCCTACAACCTGCTGTACGGCGCCGCCGTCGCGCTGCGGATCAACTCCCTGCGCAGCCAGGGTTTCCCGGTGCCGACGGAAGCCCTGCGCATCCCGCCGCGCGAGCGGGCCGATCTGGAGCGGCGGCTGGGGTTGTAGCGAGATTTCGCTCGTTTTTCTTAATTCGCGCTTGACCCCGAATTAAACTCCCGGTTTAATGGCCGTTTGGAGTCCATCTCCTTTCGCAGGCGGAAACGCCTTGCTTCCTTCGGGAAGCCTGAACCGGCGCGATGAAGCAAGTTTCATCGTGTCGCCCGAAAAGCCCGTATCTGCGGTCTCGAGGGTCGCCACCGCTCCGGTGGTGCGACCGGCCTCTGGCCAGTCGCAGTGGTTTTTGTTTGCCGCAAGGCAATTCGCAACTACTCGAAAGGAGGCAGTATGCAGACGAATGGGCTTCATCCGATGGATTCAGAGCGATTGAAGAAAGAACTCAGGTTGATATCCGAGTTCTGGAATCAATTTGAACTGTCTGATGAAATTGATGTTGCGATCCGGGAACTTTTGGAACCATTGAAAGCTCAGGTTACCGAAGCTATCTATGCTCAGCCGCCAGATGTGATCACTGCTAGGCGGTTGACGACGTTGGCTCGGCGAATTCTCAATGATTCCGGTGGTTCTTAGAGTTCCCAAAACCAAATTCAACGAGGTGAGACCTCATGATTTCTTTAGGTGATACGGCTCGACGTCTCCGAGAAAAACTCGGATTGAATCAGAAAGAAGCGGCGGAAGCGCTGGGAATTTCCAATGTTCATCTCTGTAACATCGAGAACGACAAGAGTGAGCCATCAACGGAACTGCAGGATCGCTACCTGGAACTTTGGGGCGTAGATTTGCATGTTCTGGCTTGGTGTGAAAGCACGGACTACAGCCGGCTGCCCAAGAAAATGCAAGCCGTTGCCGCGGAATTAGGCGAGCTTTGGGCCGAGGAAATTGAGCAGAACGTCGCCAAATGGAAAAAAACTGCGACCCGCTAAAGCTGAATCTTCGGCAGCCAATACATCTTGCGGCGATGCTGCAAGTTTCGCTTGCGGATTTGAACGAAGTTCTTGATGTTCCCGAGGTTCATTACCGCGAATTTATACTTATCGATCCTGACAAACCGCAAAAGCAACGCAACGTCATCAGCGCTCGCAACCCGCTTCGACGATTACAGGGGCGACTCTATAAGCGAGTGTTGCTTCCTAAATTGTTCCCGTCAGACTCCAGCCACGGCGGTGAGGCTGGAAGAAGCGTCAAGACGAATGTCGCGCCGCATATCGGCAACAATTTCATCTTCAAGACGGATATCGCCAATTTTTACCCCACGATTCATTCCAGCAGGATTTACCGTCTGTTTTGCGATTCCTTGGGCTGCAGCCCCGACGTAGCCCGGCTCTGCACAAAACTATGCACGTATCGCCATCACCTCGCACTTGGTTTGATTACCAGTCCCATTTTGGCGAATCAAATTTTGCGGGTTGCCGATGAAAGAATTGCGGGAGCAGCACGAAAGCATGGATTGACATATTCGCGTTTTGTGGACGATATCACGATTACATCCAAGTTCGATCTATCTGGCAGCGGCATTCCTGACGTCATTCGAGAGATCATACGAAGTCACGGTTTCCGGATTCAAAAGTCGAAAGACATCTTTGGTGAATTACGACGTGTCTCGACGACCGGAATTAGGGTTCGAAAAAATGGACGTCTGGATGTCACTGCCGAATACTTGCGAGAACTCCTGCGAATTCTGAGCGATACAAAAAGTTTGGGTGAGGGTAAAGAATTCCGTGGACCCTATTATCTAAGAACCCAAATTCTTGGAAAGATCCAGTATTGCGGATGGGTGAATCCGAATCGGAAGTCGATGCTCTTGAAACGATTTCGTCAGATCAACTGGAAGCAGTGCAGCTTGGAATCGCTACGGCGAAGCCTGTGCATTCATAAATCGAGACTAATCCCAATACCACCACTGCAGCAGAATGACTGATTATTCCGGTCAATTCACCAACCGTTTCACCAGCCGCTGCAAGATTTTCCCCAGCGACGCCCGATACGCATCCAGCGACGCCTTCGCGCCATCCAGCGGGATCGCGATCAAATCCAATCCCGCTGGCAGGTCGTGTTGGGACAGGCGGAACGCTTCGCGCAAGAGGCGTTTGAGGCGGTTGCGGATGACGGCGCCGCCGTGCTTTTTCGAGACGCTGAGGCCGATCCGCGTGTAACCCAGGTTGTTCCGGTCGGCGAAGAGCAGCAGGACGCCGTCGGCGGCTTTGCATTTCCGGGCGTAAACCCGCTCGAAATCCGCCTCGCTGCGGAGATGTTGCGATTTCAGGAAGCGGAAGGATGCGGGCATGACGTCTACACACCGTAACGGCGGCTTCCAGACGCTGAACTGACTCTACGTGATACTGCGGCGGCTGGAAGCCGCCGCTACGAATTTTTCACTCCGGCGGGGATTTCGGCGGTTTGAGGAACCAGAGATCCTTATCGAGAGTTTTCTGCGCAGGAAGTTCGCGGCGGGCCATGCGTCGCAGCCGAGCGCCCCAGATCATCACCCCGGCGACGAACATCAATCCGCCGATGAGGATGCCGCACAGGGCCATCAGGCCGGCCATCGCTTTGCGCTGTTTGTCGGCCTCGCGATCCTCTCCGCCGGGGCGTTGATCCGGCGGAGCGTGTTCCGCGGCGACAGCGGGCGGCGACGGTTGTGAATCGGCTTGTTCATCAGGCCATGCCCGGCCGGACTGCAGGAAAGCGATCATCAGCAGCCTACTGACGATCCAAGTGACGAGCGCCATCGACCGCAAGGCGTGTCCTGCGCTGCGCTGGACACACTTTGCTGCCTGGAGAAACGGCAATCGCTGGTGCGCACTCATCATTCACCAGAGTCCGCTGCGAGGATTGACATCGTGTTTCGCCAGTTGCTGATAGAGCGTTTTGGCCTGTTCGGCCGGTTCGCGCGGGACCACGATTTTCACCACGACGAACTGATCGCCGACGACTCCGGACCGCGAATCGGTCAGTCCCTTGCCGCGCAGCCGGAGCTTCATCCCCGAGGACGTACCCGGCGGGATGGTCAGGACCATGTTGCCTTCGGAAAGCGTCGGCACGTCCACCTTGGCCCCCAGCACGGCCTCCGCCGGCGTGACGGGAACGTCGACGAGAATGTCATCTCCGTCGCGGCGAAAGTAGGCATGCGGCTCGACATGAACCGTGAGGCGCAAATCGCCGCTGGGGCCTCCGCGCGGCGAGGGTTCGCCCTGACCGGCCAGGCGGATCACGCTGCCGTCATCGACGCCGGCGGGAACCCGTACGCCCAGGGTTTCGACTCGGCCGCCCCGCGCGATACGGACATCCACAGAGCCGCCAAGCGCCGCCGTGAGGAACGGAACGCGGACATCGGCGTGCGAATCGCGGCCGGGGCGGGCTGTGCGCGGACCCGAAGAACGTCCGCCGAGTATGTCTTCAAAGCCGCCGCCGCCGAAGAGGTCGTTGATGTCGAAAGGGACTTCGCCGCCGCCGGTGTTCCAGGTGTAACGAAACGGGCCGCTGCCGCCACCACTGGGGCCGCCGCCGGGAAACGTGGTCCCGAACTGATCGTACTGCTTGCGTTTTTGTTCTTCGCCGAGGACGGAATACGCTTCCTGGACCTGCTTGAAACGTTCCGCCGCGGAGGGGTCGTCCGGCTTCAAATCCGGATGATTTTCGCGGGCCAGCTTGCGATACGCCTTCTTGATTTCGTCCGCGGCGGCGGTGCGTGCAACACCCAGGACCTGATAATAATCGGGATCAGCCATGAGATCGTCGCGTTCTCCGAAGGTCGAGCTTCCGGTCTTCAGGTCATCTTACGGGCGAACCCGAGCAGCGACAACAGGAAGAAATGTTGAGGGTGCCGCTGGCGAATCCCGCGGGGGCGGATAATCCGTCTGGACAACAGTTGTTTGAACAGATATAAGGATGGGAGACGAATTCTCGAATTCCAGGAGCGCACCATGTCTCGTCCGGCCGGTCAATACGATGTCGTTGTCATGGGAGGCGGGCCGTCGGGAACGACCGCCGCCACGCTGATCGCCCAGCAAGGGCTAACGGTTGCGCTGTTCGAACGGGATCGCTTCCCGCGGTTCCATATCGGCGAGTCGCTGATCCCGGAAACCTACTGGGTGCTCCAGCGTTTGAACATGCTCCCAAAAATGAAGGGCAGCCGCTTCATCAAGAAGTACAGCGTGCAGTTCGTCACCGACAAAGGCCGGCTTTCCGAGCCGTTCTATTTCTGGGATCACAAACCGCAAGATGCCTCGCAAACCTGGCAGGTCCGCCGCAGCGAGTTCGATCATCTCATGCTGGACAACGCCCGCGAACACGGCGTCGCGGTCTTTGAAGGCGCCCGCGTCCATGACGTGATCATGACGGGCAACCAGGCGACAGGCGTCAAAGTGTCCGTGGACGGCGACTCCGGCATCCTCGACGTCGGCGCGAAAGTGGTTGTCGATTCCACCGGCCAGCAGGCGATGCTGATCGATAAATTCCAGCTTCGCGAGTGGGACCCGGTCCTCAAGAAAGCCGCCTTATGGACGTATTGGAAGGGAGCCTTTCGCGATCTCGGCAGAGACGAAGGGGCGACCATCGTCATTCAGGTCCAGGGGAAACAGGGCTGGTTCTGGTATATCCCGCTGCATGACGACATCGTCAGCGTTGGCGTCGTCGCCGCCCATGAGTACCTGTTCCGCAATCGCGGCACGAGCGACTTTGAACAGATCTACTTTCAGGAAGTTGCCAAGTGTCCTGGTGTGCAGCCGCGGATTGAAAAAGCCGAGCGGTGCGACATCTTCCGCGCACAGAAGGAGTATTCCTATCGAGCCAAGCGAGCCGCCGGCGATGGGTGGGTGCTCATCGGCGATGCATACGGTTTTCTCGATCCGCTTTACTCATCGGGCGTGCTGTTGGCGCTGAAGTCCGGGCAGATGGCGGCCGACGCCGTCTGCGAAGGGATCGCAAAGGGGGATTTGACGGGAGCGCAGCTCGGCAAGTGGGAGCCGGAGTACGTCGCCGGGATGGACCGCATGCGCCGGCTGGTCTGCGAATTCTACGACGGCTTCAGCTTCGGCCGGTTCATCAAGAAGCATCCGCATCTCAAGGGCTTCGTCACGGACGTCCTGATCGGCGACCTGTTCAAAGACGACGTCGACGTCCTGTGGCCGCTCATGGACGAGATGCGTGCCGACCGTGAACAAGCCGCGTCGACCTGAGGCCGGGGCAAACCCCTCCCAGGGTGTGCTTCTCGATTTTGGGTGGAAAGAGGTGGGTCTGCAGGATTCGATCGGAATGCAAGGCAAAATGAAAAATGAGCGGGGCAGTTGCTGTAAAAATTGCTGACTGTCACTTGTCATAACCCAGTTTGCATTTTGAACTTTGCATTTTGCATTGGTTTGACGATCCCAGTGACGACCAGGATCTCCCCAGAATCGAGATGCACACCCCTCCCACACGGTCGGGGCTGCCGCGCTGCCGGGCGGGTGAAAATCTCCTCTTGTCAAGAATGGAAGATCGCGGATACAAACCGCGAGTTTCCACAGGCGCCGGTGGTGTGCCTGTCGTTTTCCAGTGACGGATTTTTCTCAAAGAGGACACGTCATGTCCCAGCGTCTTCTGACTGTTTGGTGTGCTGTCTTCTTACTTGCGGCTGGCTGCACTTCGACGAAACAATCCAACACGGCCCGCACGGCCCGGGAGCAGTTGCTCATCTCGGACGCCGTGGACCAGGCGCTGGCCAAGATCGATTTTTCCGGCCTAAACGGTCAGAAAGTTTTCCTGGAAGAGAAGTACCTGGAATGCACTGACAAAGGATACGTGGTGAGTTCCATCCGTCACCGGGCGATGTACAACGGGGCGGACATCGTCGGAAAACCCGACGACGCCGACGTGGTGCTGGAACTCCGCAGCGGCGGTGTCGGGACGGACATGGCCGACGCCTACCTGGGTATTCCTGAAATCGTGCTGCCCGGCATGTTGACTCTGCCGCAAGTGAAGCTGCTGACCCGGACGAATCAGTCGGCAGTGGCGAAGATCGGCCTGGTGGCGTATGATGCCAAGTCGAACGAGCTTTTGGGCAGCGGCGGCGTCTCGTCGGCCCTGTCCGACGACAACAATTGGTTCGTGATGGGCATGGGGCCGTATCAGAACGGCAGCTTGAAGCAGGAACTCAACCGGTCGCTCCCCCGTTACCAGGGGCAGCCCATGCAACGGCTGCCAAGCCACATCGCGTTTAACGCCCCGGACGGTTCGTCCGAGGAACGCCCCGGCCGCCTGCAACTGACGGGGGACGAAAAAGAGGAATAGCGTTCCGGCCGGTCAAGCGGCCCCTCTCACGGCGGCAAGCTGCTTCAGGAATTCGCGCATCAAGTGCGCGTTGTCATGCCAGCCGCGCGAACTCACCAGGTTGCCGTCGACCACCACGGGCTGATCGACATATTTCCCGCCAACCTGCGTGATGTCGAGCGCGCACTTGGGAACCGTGGTCGCCGTCCGGCCGGCCAGGCACCCGGCGGCTGCGGGAATCTCCACGCCGTGGCAAAGCATCGCGACCGGCTTGCCGGCCTCGAAAAAATGCCGGGTAATCGCCAGCAGGTGCGGGTCGTAGCGGAGATACTCCGGCGCACGGCCTCCTGAGAAAAACGCGGCGCAAAACTCTTCCGGCCGGATGTCTCGAAAGGCGGCTGTCGCGCGAATGTGGTATGCCGGCTGTTCGCGGGTGATGTCCCATGGGATGTTCGCATCAGGCGGAATTTCGTGCATTACACCGTGATAGTGCCTGGCTTCAGGCCCGGCCACGACGACTTCGTATCCTTCTTCCTGCAAGCGGAAGATCGGGTACATCGTGTCCATGATTTCGGTGGCGTCGCCGATCGGCAGGAAGATCTTCAGAGACATAAGAGGCATCTCGATCATGGACCGCGCGGCGAGTTGATCCCGGCGTCGCCGACGCCGGGCTTTGCGCGACGGGAAACGCCACACACTCGATGCCGGCTTTCGCGGGCTATTTCGGCACGGGGAGAATCACCAGGGAACTCTCGGCGAACGTCACTTCGCCCGCTTTGCCGTCAATGCGATACTGAACCTTCAACTGCTTCACCGCCCCCGGCGCCGGGTCGCCGCCGAACGCTTCGTTGAAATTCGCCCCGGGAAGGGCGATCAGCTGCAAATCACCAGCGTGCTTCTTCACGATGGCGGTGACGTCCTTCTGCGTCGTGCCGGCGCCGTACTCCGCTTTGACGATTTCCAGCTTCACCTTTCTGAGGCCGGCTTCGGCGAGAAGTTCGCTGACTTCGGCCTGTTTGCCGCCGAGCTTTTGTGCAATCGCTACCACGGCCTGCGTGGCATCGTCCTTCAGGTCGCCGTAGTCTTTGGTGGCTTTCACGGCGAGCTTCAGTGTCTCCAGGTGGGCACGCTGTTTGAACAATTCCAGCATCAGTTTCTGCTCGGCAGGCTGCAGCGGGAGTTCGTAGGCGGTGCGGCACATCTCCATGCGTTCGGCGTCTTCCATCACGAATTGCCGGGCGATGCGAATATAGCCCCGTTGCGCCCGAACCTTGTACTTGTTTGTGGACTTGGCCAGATCGAGCAGCACGGGCGCGGCATCGATCGTCATCCATTTGCCCAACAGATCGCTGCTGGCGTCTTGCAATGCGGGGTCGGCACTCTTCGCAGACAAGGCAATTGTCTCGAGCGCCTTCGTCCCGCTGACCGCGCCGAGGATGTCCAGCAGCGTCACTTTTGCTGCTTTGGGGGCGCGGTCCATGGCCGCGGCCAGTTCGGCGGCGCATGCTTCCCGGTCCGGCATACGCACGCACGCCGTCTTCAGCGCCAGCACGGCCACTTCCGAGTCTTCCGCGAATTTCGGAGAGACGGCCTGCGTGATCAGCACCGAAAGTTTGTCCGCCGGGATCGTGTTCCCCAACGCGACGAGGGCCGCTGTACGCACCGACTTGTCGGCATGGTCCACTGCCTTCAAGAGCGGCGGGACGGCGTCGATCCGGCGCTGACCCACCAGCGCCAACAGCAGCGGATAGCTCTTGCCTTTCGCCTGGTCGAGACGCTTCACGATTTCCTGGTTGACGCCGTCGCCGGGAAGATCACCCAGCGCCTGCCTCGCCGACTTCTGCAACTCCTCGTCGTCTTCCACGGCGATGTCGAGCAGCGACGACAGGCACGTGGCATTCCCGACCCGGCCGAGCGCGGCGATGGCCGCCAATCGGACTTCCTTCGAGCCCTTGCCGGCCGCCGTCATCACCGCAGGCAGCACGACCGTCTCCGGCCGGTCGGCCATGGCCTGCACCAGAAGCGCGGCTCGCACCGGAACGGCCTTGGCCATTTCCTCGGCCAACACCGCATCGACCTTGCTGCCCGGAAACTCCCGGGCCGTGCTCAGGCCGATCTGAAACAGGCCTTTGTCGGGCGAATTGAGCTGTTCGACCAGCAGCGGAATTCCGTCTTCACCGCGGGCAAGAATGGCCCCCCGCGTCGCTTCCTGAATCCGCGGCTTCGGGACGTCCGCCTCGCGGACTTCGTCATAGATTTCCACGGCATCGACAGCGCGATTTTCCGCCAACGCGCGTTCCGCACACAGGATGCACCCTTCCGCGACCGCCGAACGAACGCCGTCCGGCACTGTGGCCAGCACGCCGCGGAGAACCTTTGTCGCCTCGGAACTGCCAATCTTCCCCAACGCCACCGCCGCGGCAGAGGCCACGTCGGCATCAGGATGCGTCAGGCGTGCGGTGAGCGGCTCGATGGACTCGGCGTCTTGCCTTACGCCGAGCGAATTGATCGCCCCGATGAGCAAGCGGCCTTCGAGAGAATTCAGCGCCTCGCGGAGCGCTTCATCGGCCGCCGACCCGGGAATGGCTTCCAAGGCGATGCGCGCCCAGGACGACATTTGCTCGTCACCCAGTAATTTCGCCAGTTCGGGGACGCAGTCGCTGGAACCGTGCACGGCCAATTTCTTGCAGGCGAGAGCCTTTTCGGCTTTCGGGGCGTCGGACTGCAGCAGCGTGATCAGTTCGGCTTCCTTTTCCGAAGCGGCCTGCACGGTCGCGGCGGAAAGAGCCAGGAGAAGAGCGAGCAAACAACAGGGGAATCGAGTCGAAAGCATGGTATCGATCCGGAAATATGAAGGTGGAGCTGCTTGAGGAGAAGGAACGCAATCATGGGCGGCGGCGGCGCGCTCCCTACAGCCGGTACGGTTCGCGAAGCGCTTCGGAGAGCAGACGGTTGGCCTCTTCGTCGTCAGGGAACGTATTCGTCTCATTGCTGAATTTCACTTGCCGATTCAGATAAAGCGAGACATTCGCCGCGTGGCAGGCGATGTGGGCGTTGCAGGCGGCGTCGGCATTCCCTTTCGGTTTGCCTCGCGACTTCACGCAGTCCAGAAAATCGCGGACATGAAACGTCGCCGGGTAGCCGCCGATTTCTTCGACGCTGCGTCCCGCAAGCAGGCTGGGCGAACTCAGCACCATCTTGCCGCTGTCGCCGGCTTCGACCCAGCCAGTTTCGCCTTCAAACCGGACGGGGCACGAGCCGAGCGGAATCCACCCTTTTTCCCGGTAGATCAGTTCGACGCCGGTCTCATACCGGGCCACCAGTTCGCCGTCTTTGGGCGGGTTATATTCGACCGGCGGGGGACAATCGCCGACGGCCCATTGGCAGAGATCGACGCAGTGCGAGCCCCATTCGAGCACGCCGCCGCCTACCATCCCGCCTCCCTTTTCAAAGTTGAAGCCGTCGAGATGCTTCGGGTTGAACGGCCGCCACGCCGCCGGGCCGAGGTACAGATCCCAGTCGACAATCTTCTGATCGGGCATCTCTTCCGGAGTCAGCCAGCCGCTGGTCATGGCCTGCATTCCGGCGGGATGGGCATACACCTTCGTCAGTTTGCCGAGCTTTCCAGTTCGGGCAAGTTCGCAGGCAAACGCGAAATGAGGCAGATTGCGGCGCTGAGTCCCTGCCTGAAAGACGCGGCCCGTGCGGCGAATCGTGTCTTTCAGAATCAGGCTCTGGGCGATGTTCTTCGTGCACGGCTTTTCACAGTACATATCCTTGCCGGCTTTCGCCGCGGCCATCGCCATCGTGCAGTGCCAGTTCGGCCCGGTGGCGATGAGCACCGCGTCAATCTCTTTCCGGTCGAGCAATTCGCGATAGTCGCGCACCATGTCGCATTTTTCGTCGCCATAGAGGCCGTCGACCCGTTTCTTCGTCGAAACGCGGCGGGCTTCTTTGACGTCGCAGACAGCGGTGAACTGAACGTCTTTCTGTTCGAGGAAGCAGCCAAGGTCGTACGACCCACGGTTCCCGATGCCGATCCCCCCGACAATCACGCGTTCGCTGGGAGCAACCGTGTCGTCCAGCCCCAGGGCCGAACCGGGAATGATCATGGGCGTCATCAGGGCGGCCGCGCCGGTGGCGGCAAGAGACGTCTTCAAGAATTGACGACGAGGAAGAGGCGCGGACGGCATCGACATGGTGAGGCTCCTCAACGAATGGACCGCAGGACCTTGATAGACGCCGGGCCGGCGTCGGAGAGCTATTTGGAGACGCTGTTAGCATACTCTGCGGACGCCCTCGTTTCCACGAACACGCGAGGCGAATCCGATCGCCACCCCTTTTTTCAAAGTAGTCTTCATGCCCGTGTTTGGGGCACTTTGTTTGATGA
>CAYMAO010000021.1:0-98988 GCA_964388415.1 uncultured Planctomycetaceae bacterium
TCATGGAGACGCACGATGAGTAAACGCGATACAACGACCGCGACACCCAGCCCGCTGATGGTCCGCCTCGATGCGGAAAGCAAACAGGCTCTCACCGCCGCCGCTGAGTTGCGGAGGATCAGCGTCAGCGACTATGTCCGAACCGTGACCGTGGCCCAGGCACGCCGCGAAGTGGCCAGCGCGCGCGATCAGACGATTCTGCTCAGTCCGGACGAGCAGTTGGCCTTTTGGCAGGCGCTGAATGCCCCCTCGAAACTCACTCCGGCCCAAAAGCGTTTGGGGGCTATCATGCGGGGCGCGAAGTGAGCGGAGTGGTGTTTCCAGCGGGCTTCGCACTCGAATCGCTTCAGCGCAGCCATCCGCGTTCGGCGTTTGACTGCGGCCAAAGCGACGTCAACGATTGGTTGCGAACCAAGGCATTCCAGAATCAGGAAAAGCGGCTCTCCGCGACCAAGGTTCTGCTGGACCAAGAGGGCGACATCGCGGGCTTCTATACCCTGGCTACCGGACAGGTCGATTTCGGGGACCTGCCGTCGGACCTCGCACGCAAGCTGCCACGGCGAGCGCTGCCCGTAGCGATCCTGGCTTGGCTCGGTGTGAGCACGGTTCATCAGGGCCAGAAGCTGGGCGATCTGCTGCTCGCTCAGGCGTTGCGGGATTGTCACGAGGCTGGCCAGACCTTTGCGTTTATCGCGGTCATTCTGGATTGCGTCGATGACCGGGCCAAGGCGTTTTACCAACGTTGGGACTTTGCCGAGTTACCTGGCAGCCCTTACCGCCTGTTCCTGAGTTCCCAGACCCTGACCGCGATGATGACGCGGTCGTAGTCATGTCCTGGCTCCATGCCCCGGTGCAGCGCCCTTCTCCCTGCGCTACGCAGCGAACTCAAACGTGCGGATCGCCTTCAAAACCAGCAGCCCCTCGATCGGCGGATTGGCCAAAAAGTTCCGGTATCTGTCTAGCACAGGGAGGGGTGGCGATGAGCAGGAAGCGGCGGGAGATCGGGCCGACGGTGAAGGCCAAGGTGGCGCTGGCGGCGCTCAAGGGAGACAAGACAACGGCCCAGTTGGCGTCGGAATTCGACGTGCACACGAGCCAGGTGACGGCCTGGAAGAAACATCAACGCGATTTTCAGCGCACGGCGGGGGAGGGTGGGGGAGTCGATGCCAGAGTTGGAAAGATCGCGGGCGACGACGAGGCCTTGAAGGGGCCTCGTCGCCCGCTCAAAGACCAAACTCCCAGCACACTTTTTGTCCGATTCCTGGGGTCCACCTCACCCTCATGGACAAACCGCAGACCGAAACTTAACTTGCGTTGCGCAACGCTCTGTAAGTCACCGCTGCCAGCCAGCGCGACTTGCAAGTCGCCAACTCCACCTTTGGTCCAAGTGCGACGTAATGTCCGAATCGCCCGTTGGGCTGCTTCTCCCAACTCCATCGGGGCGTGAATCACGACATGGTCGAGATGACCGTCACCGTCGAGATCGACCGGTACTACATGAGCGTGTTGGTGAGAATTACGAAGTGGCTGGCCTTCCTCGTCGCGACCGGTGAGTTCTGGGCATGAGACTTCCTGGCCCATTCCAACTCGCCCGACGACGGCGCGGTGACCCACGATCCCATTCCCGCACTGTCGCCGCCACAGAGGGACTCGCCGTGCAATAAAAAGCAGCAAGATCGATGAAATGGCTCGCACGCCAAGGTCTGGCCAAAGTCGGAGATTTCACAATTTCTCTGCTTTTAACGAAATCTGCAAAAGTTCCACAATCCTGGCCCGATTCTTGCCCCGCAACTTGGCAATGATGCGTTCATCCTGTCTGATGTGAGTTGTCAGGAGTTCCCGCCATGCCTTCTACACTGGATCGCCAACATGTGGCTTTCTCGTTTCAGCGTGAGTCCGCTGTGAGCCTGTCACCCATTGCTTTCGACGAATATCAGAATGGTGACGTCTCTCGGCATCCACTGCTGGCCAATCGCCTGGAGAAGTTTTCGACGCAACATCTTTCCGAACGGCAACTGGCCGCAGAGGTTCGCCTGCGGGAAAAAGGGATCACGTTCGCTGTCTACGGTCATTCCGATGGCGCCGAAAAGGTCTGGCCATTCGATGTCGTGCCCCGGCCGATTGCCGAGGATGAGTGGACTCGGATAGAAGCCGGGCTGAAACAACGGATTCGGGCGCTGAATCTCTTCCTGGACGACATCTACAATCAACAAAAAATCCTGACGGATCGCGTGGTTCCAAGGGATTTGATTCTCTCAGCCAAAACTTTCCGCCCCCAATTGCAGGGATTCCGGCCGCCGCAGGGCGTCTGGACGCACGTCACTGGTACAGACTTGATCCGACACAGTGACGGTATCGTCTATGTGCTGGAGGATAACCTGCGATGTCCGTCCGGCGTTTCCTATGTGCTCGAAAACCGGGAGTTGATGAAACGTGTTTTGCCGGAGGTGTTTCTCGGGTCGTCCATCGCCCGGGTGGAAGATTACGGCGAACGACTGCTGGCCACGCTGCAGCAGACGGCACCGCAAGACGTCGCCAAACCAACAGCCGTGCTGCTGACGCCGGGGATGTATAACTCCGCCTACTTCGAGCACTGCTTTCTCGCGCAGCAGATGGGAATCGAGCTCGTCTGCGGGTCGGACTTGATCGTGGAAGACGGTTATGTCCGCATGTTGACCACGCGCGGTTCACAACGGGTTGACGTCATCTACCGGCGAATCGACGACGATTTTCTGGACCCGCACTGTTTCCGCGAAGATTCCACGCTCGGCGTGCCGGGGTTGATGGACGTTTACAAAGCCGGGCGAGTCACGCTGGCCAATGCCCCTGGCACTGGCGTGGCCGACGATAAGGCCGTATACGCCTGGGTGCCGCAGATCATTCGCTATTATCTGAGCGAAGACGCGATCCTGCCCAATGTGCCGACGTATGTCTGCTCGGAACCAGATCAGCGCGACTATGTGTTAGAGCACCTGGCAGAACTGGTAATCAAGCCGACCAATGAATCCGGCGGCTATGGCATCGTGATGGGACCGCAAGCCAGCGCCGCGGAATTAGATTTGTGTGCGGCTCAAATCCGTGTCAATCCCCGCAATTTCATCGCCCAGCCGATGCTGACGCTCTCCACTGTGCCGACGGTGATTGACCGCAAGCTGTCTCCCCGGCATGTCGATTTGCGGCCGTTTATTCTCTATGGCGACGATGTATTCGTGTTGCCCGGCGGTCTGACGCGGGTCGCGCTCAGGGAAGGATCCATGATTGTCAATTCATCCCAGGGCGGCGGCAGCAAGGACACCTGGGTGTTGAGAAAACAGTGATTCCATGAGCGAATTGCAGAAAGCCAGCAAAATGCGATCGGTTGTGTTCCCGCTGGCTGTCCGCTGTCCGCGTTCTGCTTTTCTCTCGAACCTTTCAGCGATCCAGCCCTAACCATTCAAGACCTTCCATGCTTCGCCGCGTTGCGGATTCCGTGTATTGGACCAGCCGGTATATCGAGCGGGCGGAAAATGTCGCTCGTTTTGTCGATGCGAGTCAATCGTTGTCGCTCGGCGGCAGTCCGCAATGGTCGCCGTTGATTTTCGCCAGCGGCGATGACGAGCAGTACCACGAACTTTATGGCCGGGAATACACGGCGGAGGCCGTGCTGGGCTTTCTTTTGTTCGACGAGCGAAATCCGAATTCGATTCTCAAATGTCTGTCGAATGCCCGAGAGAATGCCCGCTCCATTCGGGAAGTCTTGAGCGTGCCGATCTGGGAAGCAATCAACCGCTTCTATCTGCGGGTGCGCGACGCCCAGCGATCGCCGGAGGCCATTCTGCAAAATCCGGCCGACTTCCTGGAACGCATCCGGCGGTCGAGTTCTGAAGTCATTGGCGTGACGGACTCCACGATGTCCCACGACGAAGCCTGGCATTTCGCACAGATCGGCCGGTTGTTGGAACGGGCCGACAAGACCTCGCGCATCCTCGATGTCAAGTACTTCGTGCTCTTGCCGGATCAGTCCAAGGTCGGGTCGGCGTTAGACATCGTGCAATGGACGGCGCTCCTGGAATCGACCAGCGCGCTGCACATGTATCGCAAGCGATACGGCCGCATCTCCCCCCCGCTGATCGCGGAATTTCTCCTGCTGGACGCGACGTTTCCTCGCTCCATCCGGTTTAACATCGCCCAGGCGGAGATTTCCCTGCACGCTATCACAGGCCGCCCCATCGGCACGAATCTCGATCCCGCGGAGGAGTTATTTTCCCGGATGCTGGGGTTGTTGCAACTGGCCCGCAGCGAGGACATCATCCAATTCGGATTGCACCAGTTCATCGATAACTTTCAACAGAGCCTGAACGAGATCGGGGCCGCCATCTATCGCGGCTACTTTGAAATCCAGCCCAGGCCCAGCGTAATGTCTCAGGAACAACAGCAGGGAGCAGGATGACAATTCGCGTGGCGCTGCGGCATGTGACGGAGTATCTTTACGACCGTTCGGTCACGGTTGGCCCGCAGGTCATCCGCCTGAGGCCGGCGCCGCATTGTCGAACGCCCGTTCCCAGTTATTCGCTGAAAATCTCTCCTGAGCACCATTTTCTGAACTGGCAGCAAGACCCGTTCGGCAACTTTCTCGCCAGACTCGTCCTGCCCGAGCAGACCGACCATTTCCGCGTGGAAGTCGATCTCACGGCGGACCTGACGTCGATCAACCCGTTCGATTTCTTCGTCGAGGACTACGCCGAGGAATTTCCGTTTGCCTACGAACACGAACTCGCAAAGGATCTGCAGCCGTTCCTGGAATGCGCGCGCAGCGGGCCGATGCTGGAAGCGTATCTGGAATCGGTCAGCCGCAAGAAACGCCGGACGATCACGTTTCTCGTCGAGCTGAATACGCGGTTGTCACAGGAGATCAAGTATCTCATCCGGATGGAACCCGGCGTACAATCCGCCGAGGAAACGCTGACCAAAGGCTCCGGCTCGTGCCGCGACTCTGCCTGGCTGTTAGTCCAACTGCTGCGGCGGTTCGGTTTGGCGGCGCGGTTTGTTTCGGGCTATCTGATTCAGTTGCGGTCCGATGTGAAATCGCTGGACGGACCCTCGGGACCGGAACAGGATTTCACCGATCTCCATGCCTGGTGCGAAGTCTATCTGCCGGGCGCAGGATGGGTCGGTCTCGATCCGACGTCGGGACTCTTCACAGGGGAAGGCCATTTGCCTTTGGCAGCGACGCCGGCCCCCTCGACCGCCGCGCCGATTTCCGGCCCATTGGAAAAATGCGAGACCGAATTCCGCTTTGAAATGTCGGTGCAGCGGATACACGAAGATCCCCGGGTCACGCTGCCCTATACCGATGACGAATGGAACGAGATTCACGGCCTGGGACTGCTCGTCGACGAGCGGTTGAAACGCCATGATGTCCGGCTGACGATGGGCGGCGAACCGACGTTCGTCTCCGTCGACGATATGGAGGGGGCCGAGTGGAACACGGCCGCCGTCGGCGTGACGAAGCAGCGACTCTCCGGAAAATTGTTGCAGCGCTTGCGGTCGCGGTTCGCTCCCGGCGGCTTGCTGCATTTCGGCCAGGGGAAATGGTATCCCGGCGAGCCGCTGCCGCGCTGGGCTTACAGTTGCTTATGGCGTTCGGACGGCGAACCCTTGTGGCGGAATCCCGAATTGCTCGCCGATCCGACAGACAATGGCGAGGCGGAATTCCAGCAGGCCGGCGAATTTCTCACTGCGCTTGCCGACCGGCTGCAGGTCGACGGCGGCTGGATGCGGCCGGCTTATGAAGACGTCTGGCACACAATGGTGCAGGAACGCAAGCTCCCCGTCGACGTTGATCCGCGCAAATTCGATCTCGATGCCGATGAAGACCGCCGGCGCTTAGCGGCCATTCTGGAAAAGGGGCTGAGCCAGCCCGTTGGTTATGCACTCCCTTTGACCAAAGCGTGGTGGCAGGCGCAGCCGCGCTGGACAAGCGGTCCATGGCCGTTCCGGTCGGAACGATTGTATTTGATTCCCGGCGATTCGCCGATCGGGCTGCGGTTGCCGCTCGAATCGCTCCCCGTCGGTGGTCCCAGCGATCTGCGGACGCTTTACGCCATCGATCCGTTTGCCGAACGGCATCCATTACCCGAATATGAGGAATTTCGCCGTCGAGCCGAACAGCGGCGCACTCCCAAGGAACCCGCTGTGGAAGCGTCTGTGCGCGGGCACATTTCCCTCGGCCGTGATGTCACCCGCACGGCGACCGAGATTCACCAACAAAGTCGCCCGCGCGAACACGCTGCGGAAACGCCGCCGGCGCTGCAGCCGCTCGGTGTGATCGGCACAGCGTTGTGTGTCGAACCTCGACATGGCGTGCTGCATGTGTTCATGCCGCCGTTATCGCGGCTGGAAGATTATCTGGAATTGGTCGGCGTCGTGGAGTCGGTGGCCGAAGAGCAACAGTTACCGGTGATCATTGAAGGCTATCTGCCGCCGAACGATCCCCGGCTCAAAATACTCAAGGTGACGCCTGATCCCGGCGTGATTGAAGTCAACATTCATCCCGCGGCAAGCTGGGACGAACTGTGCGACATCACTACGGGCGTGTATGAGGCTGCCCATCATACGCGGCTTGGCACCGAGAAGTTTCAACTCGACGGCAAACACACGGGGACCTGCGGCGGCAATCATCTGGTCCTTGGCGGACCCACGGCCGCTGACAGTCCGTTTCTCAGGCGTCCTGATGTGTTGCGCAGTCTGTTATGCTATTGGAATAATCACCCATCGCTGTCGTATCTGTTTTCCGGGCAGTTTATCGGCCCGACGAGTCAGGCCCCGCGAATCGATGAAGGCCGCCGGGATGCGATGTACGAACTGGAATTGGCGTTCCAGCAGGTTCCGGAAAAAGGGTACATCCCGCCGTGGCTGGTCGATCGTATCTTCCGCCATCTGCTGGTGGATCTGACGGGCAACACGCACCGGGCAGAGTTCTGCATCGACAAATTGTATTCGCCGGATCACGCCCATGGCCGGTTAGGGCTGGTCGAACTGCGGGGCTTCGAGATGCCGCCTCATGCGAGGATGAGTTTGGCGCAACAGTTGCTTGTGCGCTCGCTGGTCGCCTGGTTCTGGGAGCAGCCGTATCGTGAAAAACTGATCCGCTGGGAAACCGTACTGCATGACCGCTGGCTGTTGCCGGGGCCGTTGCAGGACGACCTGTATGATGTCCTGACCGATCTGCGTCAGGCAGGATTTGCGTTTCAGGACAACTGGTTCTCCTCGCATGTGGAGTTCCGGTGTCCGCACATCGGCGAGGTGACTTACCAGGGCATCCGGATGGAATTACGGACCGCCATCGAACCCTGGTATGTGCTCGGCGAAGAGCCGGCCGGCGGGGGGACAGCCCGGTATGTCGATTCGTCCGTGGAGCGGTTGCAGGTTTCACTGTCCGGGATGACATCGCCAAGGTATGCGGTGGCCTGTAACGGGAGACGTGTTCCGCTGCAGCCGACGGCGGAAAAAGGGCGTCTGATCGCCGGCGTGCGGTACCGCGCCTGGCAGCCGCCGAGTTGTTTGCATCCGAATATCCCTGTTCATACCCCTCTGACTTTTGATATTGTGGATACGTGGCGGCGACGCTCGATCGGCGGCTGCCGGTTTCATGTGGATCACCCGGGTGGCTTGAATCCGGCGACGTTTCCGGTGAATGCCCTGGAGGCGGAGTGCCGCCGGGCGGCCCGTTTTATCGAGCACGGACACACGGGGGGCGAGATCGCCTTCCGCGAGGAACGGCCGGAATTTTTCAATTTTCATGCAGGCCAGAAAACACCTTACACCCTCGATTTGCGTTTCGGGTCAGACTGAGGCCGGTCTTGAGTGCTCGGCCTTGGAAACCTCTGTTGAACGGGCCAAGCCTCGATGTCTGTCGTTGCCGCGTCGGAACCCTTTCTGAAAGTTCCCACGACGACATCCCCCAGCGTCTACAGCGAAGTGTTCGACAGCGCCGGGAAAGTCCGCCCGGCATGGCAGGATTTCGTTGCGCGCATTCAGCAAGTCACCGCCGAGGAATTGACGCGGCGCTCCGCGCAAGCCGAACAACTGCTGAATGAGAACGGCGTCACATTCAACGTCTTTCAGGATGGAGGCCAATCGCAAAGGCCGTGGAGCCTCGATCTCCTGCCGGTAGTGCTCGGCGCCCAGGAATGGGACACGCTGTCGCAAGGCTTGCGTCAGAGAGCCCGACTGCTGAACGAGATCATCCGCGATTGCCACGGCCGGAGAGAACTGATCCGGGACGGCACGCTGCCGCCGGAAATTCTGTTCGCCAATCCGGGGTTCTTCCGGCCGTTTGTCGGACTGCACGACCAACCGCTGTCGATGACGATTTACGCCGCGGAACTGGCTCGCGGACCGGACGGAATTTGGCATGTGATGGCCGATCGGGCCGAAGCCCCGGCGGGGACGGCGTTCGCGCTGGAAAACCGGATCGTCGTGTCGAGAGCGATTCCGCCGGCGCTGCACGACCCGGCGGTCCAGCGGCTTGCACCGTTTTTTCTCACGCTGCAGAAGACGCTCAAACACCTGGGGCAAAAACTTGCCGAGAACCCCCGCATCGTACTGCTGTCTCCGGGGGCGAAATATCCGTATTACTTTGAAGACGTGTATCTGGCGCGGTATCTCGGTTATTCGCTGGTGGAAGGGGCCGATCTTGCCGTGCGAGGCGACCGGGTCTTTCTCAAGACAATAGCCGGCCTGGTGCCGATCGACGTGATCGTCTCCCGCGGCGTGGAGCGGGGCATTGATCCGTTGGAACTCGGCGGTGGTGAACCGCATGGCATCCCTGGGCTGCTGAAAGTTATTCGAGAGCGGAAAGTTGTCGTCGCGAATGTGCCGGGCAGCGGGCTCATCGAATCGCCGATTTTCATGGCGTTTTTGCCGCAGTTATGCCAGAGAGTTCTCGGTGAAGACCTCCGTCTGCCGTCGATTGCCACGTGGTGGTGCGGCGACCCGGAGCAGTTCCGCTTCATCATCAGCCGCTTGCAGGACCTGGTGATCAAGCCGGCGTTTCAAGCCAGCGGCGGAAACGAGATCCTCGCTGGCCGGCTGAATGCTGAAGACCAGCGTAAACTGCTCAATCAGATCGCCGCACAGCCGCATCACTATGTGGCGCAAGAGTTGATCTCCCGCTCGGCAGTTCCTGTGTTTCGTCAGGGGGAAATACGCACAGGGCATGCGGCGTTCCGCACTTTTCTGGCAGCAGACGGGACGGATTACGCCGTGATGCCCGGTGGACTGGTTCGCGTGGCCCCGACGCCCGATCCAATGGAATTATCGATTTCCGCTGGAGACGGCAGCAAGGATTTGTGGATTCTCGCCAACGATCAGGTCAAGCCGTTTTCACTACTGGCAGATTCCGAGAAGCCGGTGACATTGCGTCGCACCAGCGCGGTGTTTCCCAGCCGAGTGGCGGACGATTTGTTCTGGTTCGGTCAATCGCTGGATCGCGCCGATTTTCTCTCCCGACTGTTGCGGGCGGTCATCGAGCGGTTGACAGCCGAATCGTTGACTGATGTCCCTGAACTCCCATTATTGATTCGCGCACTCGCAGACCAGGGGCAGGTCGAGGCGGGATTCGTCATCGAATCGTTTTCCATGCAACTGCCGAATTTGCCGGAAGAATTGCCCCGCATGGTGGCCAGCCTGGATGAAGTGCGCGGCGTCGCGGCAGCGATCTCGGAACTCGATCGATTGGCGTCTCTTGAGCGGCTGTGGATGTCGCCCGACACGTTTCGGAAGGTCCGCGAAACGGCGCTAGCGTTCCGCACCTCCGCCGAGAACGGCTGGGATGGATTGGTCGACGTGCTGGAAGCGATTAACCATGTGATTCTAGATCTCGCCGCCGTCAGCGGCCTCATCCATGACGGCATGGTCCGCGGCCCGGCCTGGCGGTTGCTCGATATGGGCCGGCGGATCGAACGGGCGCGCAACACGTCGAATCTGCTGAGGAGCATACTATCGGTCAACACAACCATCGAACGGCCAGTGCTGAAATCTCTGCTGGAAGTGATCGATTGCCGCATGACGTACCGTGCGAGGTATTTCGATAACCTACAGCAGAACGCCGTGCTGGATCTGTGTCTGACGGACGAAACGTGTCCCCGTTCCGTCGCAGCCCAGTTGATCGCGTTGTCGGAACACGTGGATGCCTTGCCGGATGACGGCCAGACGTTGCTGCGAAACGAAGAACGCCGCAGCATCATGACGGCCTTGCATGCCGTGCGGATGATCTCTTCCGAACAGTTGGAACCAGGCACGGCTGGCAACATCCAGGAACTGCTCGGGGATCTGGATCATCAGTTGCGGATGTTGTCGCAAGTTGTGACGCGAAAATATCTGCTGCATTCCGGCATTCCGCGCCAGATCACCTCCGGCACGGAGTTGCCGCAATGAAGTACCGCATTGAACACAACACGGCCTACGCCAGCGTCGAACCCGTTTCCGTCGGCCATAACGAAGCCTGGCTGACACCGCGGAACACCGCGACGCAAACGGTGCTGTCCCACCGCATCGACATCCACCCGGAACCTTCGGCCCGGACCACGTTGACCGACTATTTCGGCAACACGGTCACGCAGTTCTTGTTCAACCAGGGTTACGAAGTCTTGAGGATTTCCGCCGTCGACGAGGTGGAAATCGTGACTCGTCTGGACGAATCTCAAGCGGGCCCCGCCTGGGAGGAGGTGCTTGCGGCGTTAAGGTCTCATCGGACGCCTGAGGACCTGGAAGCGTTTGAATTCACGTTTGATTCTCCACGGTGCCGCACGTCGGTGGAATTCGCCGAGTATGGCCGGGACGTCTGCCTGCCGCAGCGCCCCATGCGAGAGATGTTGTCTGCATTGTCGCAGCAGTTTCATGACGATTTTCACTTCGATTCCACGGCGACGACGGTCTCAACTCCAGTTGAGCAGGTGTTTCGTCAGAAGCGGGGGGTCTGCCAGGATTTCTCGCACCTGATGATTTCGATCCTGCGTTCGCTGGGATTTGCCGCACGTTATGTCAGCGGTTATCTGCGCACAACGCCTCCTCCGGGAAAGCCGCGTCTGGTCGGGGCCGATGCCTCTCATGCCTGGCTGTCGGTGTATGGCGGACCGCTTGGCTGGATTGATATCGACCCGACGAACAATGTCTTCGTCTGTGCCGACCACATCACGATCGCCTGGGGCCGCGATTACACCGACGTCGCTCCCGTAAAAGGCGTCTATGTCGGCGGCAGCAGTCCGCAACTGGAAGTCGACGTCGATGTCTCACTGATCGACTGAAGCCCGCGCTCATCCGTCGGGACGGCACTTCAGGATCTCTTCGAACCTGGCCTGGAATTCAAGATGCGATTTTACGCACCTTTCCATTCGCACGGGTCAAACCGATGCGGACGGTAGAATTAGATTACACGAAATCGGTTGGGCACCAGATGAATCGCTCCAGCGATACACCGTTAGGCGCGTCATGCCATGCCTTTCCAATTGCACACCGCATACGGTACTGTCCAGACGGCTGGATGGGCAATCCGATGGCCGGTCCAGCCCTCCTCGCCGAACAATGTTCCGTGATCCGACATCAGATAAGCGGTTCCGTCGCGTCCGCGCTGACGCAGCGCCTCAAACAACGGCGGCAACTGGCGGTCGACGTACTCCAAAGCCGCGGACTGCGTCGCCGTGGATTCCTGACGCGCTTCCTTCAAGTATCCGCGCGTCGGTGGATGCGTTGACGAGATATTGATGAACAGGAACATCCGGCAGCGATTCCATCGGCGTGCGCGACAGGTTCAATTCGTAACACGTCAAACCACGCGGAAGCGTCGTGACATCGCGGCCGCTGAGATCCAGCACGTCCACGGAAAGGCTGTCGGGAAAAGTGCGCGGCAATTTCCGTTCGCATTTCTCCGAATAGTCGAGCACGCCGTTTACCGTCAGCCCTGACGGCGGATCGGATGATTCCAGGAGCGAATACGCGACATCGGCGGGAACGGAGCGCGCGGTCATGATCGCGGGGTCCTTCGATTCCGGAGACGGGAGCATCAATCGCGCACAGTACGAATGTCTCGCGGCGAGTACTCCCGTTGACGCCAGACGCGGTAAGCGCCGCGCGGCAATTGAATCGGTCCGTGTTCCTGATGGATCAGCGTGCCAATCTTCTCCGTGATGCGCAAATACATCCCGGTGAAAGATTGATACAGTTGGGCCGCCCCTTGCTCCGCGATGCGGTGGGAGTGCCCCGTCAGTTCGCCTTCGGCCAAGACCAGGTGCTGCAGCGGCCGTACTTCGTTGGGAATCTCCTCGATGTTTTCCACCAGCAGATCGCCATGTCGGTAGAGCGGCATGAGAAGAGCTCCGCAGGAGATGGGCAGGACTCTTTCAAAACCTCGGCAGGGACAAAATTCCGAGGAAGCCATTCTGTACAGTGTACGACCGAAACACAAGAATGACTCCATCCATCAGAAAAGACGGTCATGGAATGGAGATTCTTCAATCGACTGGGCGGGTCAGCGTATCGCCTGACATTGCCAACTTGAGCTGGCAAGGCTGCACAGAAATTGGGACGCCGATGTCAACCGCGAAATGATCTCTCGCGGCATCGTCTTTGCGCGCATCGATGTATCATCCCGAAGGGGCGAATGCACGTTGCCAAATTCGCACAACTCAACACACCAATTCGTTCTGCAACTAGGGGCTGCGGGCCTCACGTCGAAGCCTGAACCTCGCGCCACATCTGCCGTTGCACATCTCACTTCGGCTCCACCACAATGGGCCTCAATGTCTTCTCCAATACTGCCGTATTGCCATCCAGAAACAGAAACTCCGCCTGAATGTGCGGCTCAAGAAAGTTCAGATTCAGAATCAGCGTCATCCGCGGCAGCGTGACACGGGCGAGCCAGGCCAGTTCGGTCTGATCCCGCACGACACCGTCTCTGAGCATCCCCTGAAACTTGATCGCCAACGCCATCAGCCGCGAGATGCGCGGGACGTGGGCTTTAGGAATGCATTCTCTGACCGCTGGCTTCTCGGACAATCGTTTTCGCCTGGATCGCTCACGTCGGACCGACAACTGCGTCGTCACGGTAATCATGATGTCCCTTTCTTCGAATTCAAAGATTTGATGCCGATCTCGTGGAGCGACACGGCCACCGTAGCTCGAGTGGTGATTAGCAGGTGGCGCTCGATTTGCACCCCGCAGTGGGGTCGAATGCCCGGCCGATCACCAACTCTTGCCTGTCTCGGATTCATAACCCTGAGGGTTTCGGAATTGAAAACGGGCTTGTCTCCGGTTTTCATGTCTCTGCTGGAATTCCGAAGAGGGTTGGGTTCCCCCCTTTGCCTTCGGGCTGAACCCCTTGGAAACAAGGGGGTTTTTCGTTCCTCGGTTCTCCATGCACGTTAACACGCGTTGATTCAGGCGACCCCGCGCCCTTTGAACCGGAGTGTTGCCGGGCGATTTGTTTCGTACCGCACAGCAATGATTTGTTTCACGCGTCCAGTATTTCATGAATAACGTGTCCGTGGTCGATAGTCAGACGTTTACGGCCTGGGATTTCCAAGCGTCGGGAATCGAGACCGAGTTGATGCAGGACAGTCGCATGAATGTCAGTGACGTAGTGCGGATGTTCGACGGCGTAAAACCCAAGCTCATCCGTGGCGCCGTGCGTCACGCCCCCTTTGATGCCGCCGCCGGCCAGCCAGGCGCAGAAGCCCTGCGGATGGTGGTCGCGGCCAGTCTCCTGGGCTCCCGGCGTGCGGCCGAATTCGGTCCCCAGGACCACCAGCGTGGTGTCCAACAGGCCGCTTTGTTTCAGATCGCGCAGCAACCCGGCAATCGGGCGGTCGACTTGCGGGGCCAGCCGGTCATATCCCGGCTTGATGTCCGAATGGGCGTCCCATTTTCCGGCACCGCCTGCTCCGTGATACAACTGCACAAAGCGGACGCCGCGCTCGACCAGCCGACGTGCCGTCAGGCAGCGTCCGCCGAACTCCCGGGTCTGGGGCTGATCGAGGCCGTATAAGCGTTGCGTGTCCGCCGTCTCCGCCGCCAGATTCACGGCCTCTGGTACAGCGTGCTGCATGCGGAACGCGAGTTCGTACGACTGGATTCGCGCGGCCAACTCCTGGTCGTACGGGTGGTCTGCGGCGGAGGCGCGGTTCAAACGATCGATGAATGCGAATTCTTCCGCCTGTTCGTCGGGCAGAAAACCACCGCCCGCGGGCCTGACGAAGTTCAATGCGTCGGGCCGGCTGAGGTCGAGCTTGACGCCGGAATGTCGGGGGCCAAGATACCCGCCCCCATGGGCGTATTCGCCGCCGCAACACCCGCCGACCGATTCTCCCATCA
Organism: uncultured Planctomycetaceae bacterium; assembly: GCA_964388415.1. Classification (GTDB taxonomy): domain Bacteria; phylum Planctomycetota; class Planctomycetia; order Planctomycetales; family Planctomycetaceae; genus CAZDGB01. The sequence goes on from CAYMAO010000021.1 coordinate 14,350, forward strand.
CGATAAATTCCGGCAGGTTCTGGTTCCCGGAACTCAAGCCGTACGAGACCCAGGACCCGATGGTCGGCAGTCCGCCGTCGCGAGGATGACGGCCGGTGTGCCATGTCAACTGGGTGCCGTGGTTGGGGTGAATTGTCCACAGCGAACGTACGACGGCGAGGTCGTCTGCGCATTGACCGATATGGGGGAACCAGTCGCTGACAACCAGACCGCTCTCACCATACGCGCGATAGCCGGTCTGCAGCCCCATGATCTGCTTGCGCGGCGGGATGAGTCCGGTCCCCATCAACTTCTGATTCATCCGCTCCGGTTCGAGCAGTTCCTTGTACGGCGTTTCGTCGAATGTTTTGCCGGCGTACTCATTCAATTTTGGCTTGACGTCGAAACTCTCCATGTGGCTGAGTCCGCCCGCCAGGAATATCCAGATCACCGAATTCGCCCGCGGGGGATGGTGGGGCATTCCGTCTGGAATAGATACAGGATCAGCGGCGGAGACTTTGCGGATTCCGTCCTGATGCAGGATCGCCCCCAAAGCGAGTCCGGAAAAGCCCATTCCGGTATCAGCCAGGAAGTCCCGGCGCGAAACAGGCTCAGAGGCGATCCGGCGGCGCATCATGGAGATCCCTTCGGAAAACTCAGCGGATCGTGACGAAATCGGAGTGATTCAATAACGCATGCACCAGCAGTTCCCGAGCTCGAAGTACGGGATCACGTGCCGGTCCCTCGGCCGACTCCTGTTCGTCAGACAATGCATCGATCGCCGCAGTGTTTTGCCGCGCACGATCTTCTTGACGACGCAAATAGTCCATCGAAAGTGCAGTTTCTGAAGCCGAAGGCGTTCGGGAGAGAATGTGCTCGAAGGCCGCGGTAACAAACGATCGGGCTTCCGGCTGGGTCTTGATCAATCGTCCCGCAAGACGCCGGGAGTTGATTAACGTCAACTCGCTGTTGGCAAGGGCCAACGATTGCTGCGGGACCACGCTCGTGTTTCGCTGATAACATTCCACCGGGGATGCGGCATCGAAAGCGCTCAGAAATTCCATCTGCCGGTCGGGATTGGTCCGAAAGTAAAGACTGCGGCGTGGAGTTCGCAACCCCTCGGTTTCGGGAAGTTCGGGGCCGCCGCGCGTCGGGTCGAGTTGTCCGCACACTGCCAGCACGCTGTCTCGCACTGCTTCGGCTTCCAGGCGGCGCGGGAGAAATCGCCAGTAGAAATGATTGCCGGGATCGAGCTGTGCCGCCTCGGCATCCCCATCCGACCGGCAGCGATATGCCATGGAGGTGACGATCAGTCGATGCAGATGCTTCATCGACCACGGGGGAGCAGAACCGTCCATCGATTCCCACTGGGAGCCGTTGGACGTCGAGCGCAAGTGAAACGAAGGCTGCATAAACTCGACGGCAAGCCATTCGAGGAGTTCCGGGTGAGTCGGCGGCTGACCCGAGAGACCGAAGTCAAAGACCGTTGCAACCAGCGGTTGTCCGAAATGACGCAGCCAGATGTGATTGACGGCGACACGTGCAGTCAAGGGATTCTGCTCTGCGGCAATCCACGCCGCTAACGCCGTTCGTCGTCCCGTCGTATTGCCGGCGACAGCGGAGAACCCGACATAGGCCACGGACTCCGGCTGGTTTGCGGCTTTCTCCGCCGCGGCAAGTCTATCTCTGGCCTGCGTCACTTTTTTCTCGGCCTCCATCAGGGCCGCAGCGTCTTTCGCTGGATCGGAACAGTGCTGCATGCGAACCAGCGCGTCCTCTACCGTGGCAAGTTCGAACTGCGCCGTGGCGGCGCCGGCCGTGCGCTGCGCCGTTATCGCCTCGGCGGAAAGGCTCTGGAGTTGGGCCTGATAGCTAGCCTTCACATCGGCTGCGGAGTCTGGGGGAAGCGGCTTGAGAAATTTCCATCGCTCGGCGGCTTCCGTCGCCAGATAGGCGTGCTGTTCAGCCTGTCTTGCAGCAAGTTGGCGCGTTGCAAGCGTGAGCGCATGGCCCGCCCGCTGCTGCAGTTGACCTCGTCCTTCCGGTGTCGCCGGGTCTGGCAACGTGCCGCAAGGGGCCGACTCTTGCAAGATTGCGGTGTCGTTCAACGCCGAGAGCCGAATCCGAGAGATTTCAACGACCGCATCCGTGGTCTGGATTTCCAGCCAGCCATCACGGCGTTCCTCTGCCAGACGATAAACCTGCGCTAACTGGCCGTTCACAAACACGTTGACTAACTGATCGCGCACCTCGACCCTGAGCGAGATCTCCTGTTGTAATGAGAGCGGTTGCGGTTTTCGCAGCTTGTCGAGATACAGCCGATTCCCGCCGGAATCGACATAAAATGCCAGCGCGGGAGCCGCTTCGTTCGCCGTGACATACACGCCGTGACCGTGTGTTTCGCCGGCATCAAAGCGCATGCCCACGGAACGATAGCGTACGCCCTCGACGATCTTGAAGTTCAATTCCACCGCCAGATTCCGAGGATGCGGCGCCCTGGTCCGAATCCACTTCGCATCGGATCCGCCCGAGACTTCCTGCCGCAGCCGGCCTGCCTTCACCTGCCAGGTTCCCGGTCCGAGTTTCCAGACCTTCAGATCGAGGTCGGTCAGGAATTTTTCATCGCGTATCGGAGTGATGCGCTGCGTAACATCCTCGGTAGCGGCGGTCGTGGTTTCCGGAGCCGCCAATCGCTGAACCGTGCGCTGCACCTGTTCAAATTCTGCCTTTGCGGCCGCGACCTGGGCTGCATGATGTTTCCGCGTCGCCTCCTGCACGTCCACTCGCAAACCGGGGACTCGGGACAGCGGGGATAATTCCCGTGGGATCGGTTCGTGCCATGTTCCCCCGATGATCGCGGGGATGCCTGGAGGGATGGACGACGATTGATCCGGATCGCGGTCGTTGCCGCGCACGAACAAATAGGTCGGAACGTTGAGATTCGGTTCGATCACCCGGGCGACACCGCCGATGCCCGGGAGTTCGTCAATCCGCGCCTCATGCGGCTCAAAGATGGCCCGGAAGCGATAGTAGTCGGTCTGCGGAATCGGGTCGGTCATATGGTCGTGACAGCGGGCGCACGCCAGTGTCAGCCCCAAAAAGGCTTTCGCGGTGTGTTCGACCGCATCAGAGACCCACGATTCGCGGCTATCGGTGTTTCGGTTGCGGACGAGAAACCCCGTCGCGGGCAAATCGTCAACGTGGAACGGATGTTGTTCATCCGCCGCCAACATATTGACGATCATTCGGTCGTATCCGAGATCGGCGTTGAGCGAATCGACCACCCAGTCCCGCCAGCGCCAGAGGTGCTGGTGGCTGAAGCGGACTTCCTGCTGAAATCCATACCAGTCGCTGTATCGCCAGACATCAAGCCAGTGCCGGCCCCATCGTTCGCCATACTGCGGACTGGCCAGCAACCGCTCGACCAGCCGTTCATACGCATCAGGCGATTCATCGGCCAGAAACTGTTGATACTCTTCGCGTGTCGGCGGCAAACCGATGAGATCCAGCGACACTCGCCGAAGCAGGACCGCTTTGGCGGCGAGAGGCTGCGGATTCAGTTTCCTCGCGGCGCGCTCCACGGACAGGAACGCATCGATCGGATGACGCATCCCCTCAGGACCAGGGGAGACTGGCAGCGGCGGCCGCACCGGACGTTGAAAGGCCCAATGTTTTGCCGGATCGACGGCCGTTTCCTCCGGGGCCACTGCTCCGCCATCAATCCATGCGGCCAGCCTGGCGACCTCCGCGGCGCTCAAGGCGTCCCCTTCCGGAGGCATTTTCCGGCCTTCAAGCCCCTGGATCGCCTGGACCAGGCGACTTTCATTGCTGTCGCGGACGACGAGGGCCGGACCATTTTCTCCCCCGCGGAGCATCAGCGCCACGGTATCGAGCCGCAGTCCGGATGACTGTTTCAACGGCCCGTGACAGCGGTAACAATGGCGGGCCAAAACCGGCTTGATCTCGCGCAGGTAATCAACGTCCGCAGCCGCCGCCGGCCACGGGGCGAACCAAGCCAGCCAGGCGAACACCCAACATTGACGTTTGATCGTCATGCGGTCTAGCCCCGAGTTGCCGATGAAGAAGGTAGATTCGGATGATGTCGCAGCATCATTTCCAGTGCTGCACTATGCACCGTTCCATCAACACCAGTCAATGCAACGTGTTGAATCCGGGGCGTCCCAGGCGGCCAAATCCTGCGGTATCCACCATGGATGAATTCCACTCAAGGGCCTCGGCTGGGATCAGCACGTCTGGCTCATTTTTGAAGAAGCCAAGGATTCCCAGCTCAAGATCATCGAGAATGACATGGTGCAGCGACTTGCCGGATTCCTCGCGAGCATTGAGAACACACCCCAATCCTGCGCACTTCGTCCTGTGGGGCTTTGAATCTGTGTTGCATCGTGTGTCAGAACGATTCGATCGACTAATTGAAGCCCATGCCGGGCTGACCGCGGTGCTGAGACTTCGGGGGTCAGGTCAGGCCAAGGAGCGGGATTTCCGGATGGATTTATCAGATGCGGCCGTCGAATAGGATTTGCACGATCAGTTGAAGGCCGCACCGGAAGCGCAGGGGGCGCTTCCGCGTCGTTGAGGGGTGGATCAAGCCTTGGTCCCGTGTTTCTGATCACACCGATTCCAGGAGAACCGGATCAGGCCGTGGCGATCTGCGAATACGCGACGTATCCCTTGTCCAAATTCGACTTTTCCAGTCTCAAGGACGGAAAGCTTGTTCGGAAAACGGCACTGCCTTCCCGGGCGGCTCTCGCCACGGGACTCGGGATCTACGATTCCGTGTGGGTCACTCACACCGGCATGGTGCCGCGTGGAATGTTCATCAACAGCCCGATTCGGCCGCGGTTTCACTTGGCGGAATCTGTATCAGATGCGGTCTATCTACGTCGCACATCAAAACATTTTGCAGACGGCGCCTGCAAGATCGCTGTTCTCGGAAGCTCGGCATACGATGGCCCTGCGATTTCCGTTTCCGAAGTCACACTACGTCCGACTTCTGGCAGTGAAAGGGCTCGAGTGGAAATCAAGGCCGTCAGTCGTGAGAGCGGCGAGCGCCTGACCACCGACCCGCAGACGGGAATTACCATGGACCTGTCAGAACAGATTGCCGGCAAGAGGGCGCTGCAAAAAGCTGCCGCGGAAATCGGATACAGTCTGAATCCGAAAATCGTGCAATCGCCTGATATTGCCATGGATTCTATCGGGTATCCGATCGAGGAGGCTTCCGCATCGACATTTATGACAGCGGGCAGATACACCGATTGCGTCGAAGGCCTGAGTTGCTGGAGACGTCGAATTATCCGAAACTCAAACGGCAAGAGGGATATTCTCCAGTGGCGTCTGATCTTACTGCGGGCTCCGGAGGCAGCCATTCCCCGGGCGTTGTCCAAAGAAGTCATACGCGGATCAACTGGCTAAAGTGAAAACAACTCTTTCCCGTGCGAGATGGGAACTGGGAACGTGGAACATCACTGAAAAAAGCGGCCCAGCGCGGCTATGCTGTTGCCAGAGGATGATCATCAATCATTGCTGCCTCCGGCACATCCGGGCAACAACTTTGACACGGACGAAAAATCGCGTGGTAAATGCCTCGGATTCAGGTTGCCTTCCACGCCGCTGTTCGCCATTGTGACTCGGGTATCCTGTTATCTGGGAAAAATCGGTAGATTCATGATCCATCGCATTCCACGATTTTTGCGAAGGAAGAAGATGGTGATTTCGAGAACAAAGCCCGTTCTGGCGCGTGGACTCTGGGCAGTTGCGTGGATGTTGCTGGTCCCGCTATCGATGTCGGCGGAGACACAGACGCTCGAAGAAGAATTGCGGAAAATTCCGTCGAGGGAATTAGCGGTTCTCGCGAAACGCGAGGGAGACGCCGCCCGCGGCGCCATCCTCTTCTTTCAGCCTTACATGGCTTGTGCGAAATGCCATTCCGTCGGCGCCCCGCAGCCGTCATTGCTTGGTCCCGACCTGGCGACTATCAATGAGCGGACGCCCGATGCCAATTTGGTGGAGGCGGTACTCGAGCCGTCCAAGAATATCCGCCCTGGTTATGAATCTGTGACGGTGACCACTGTCGCCGGAAAAACGATCGTCGGCATCTTCGTGGAAAAAACCGACGATCAGGTTGTGATCAGGGACGTGGCGCGCGGCGGGGAAAAACTCATCGTGCCGAAAGCGGAAATCGACGAGTACGTCGGTAACGAATTGTCGATCATGCCGGCAGGACAGATCAACCTGCTGAACAGCCGTCAGCAGTTTTTCGATCTAATTCGTTACCTGATCGAGATCCGCGATGGCGGCGCGCTGCGTGCCGCGCAGCTGCAGCCTCCGCCGGCGTTGTTGACGTTCACCTTACCGGCGTATGAGCAGCAGATTGACCATGCCGGGCTGATCTCGGAGTGGAACGACGATTCACTGAAGCGCGGCGAAGGCATCTATCAACGGGTGTGCGCCAACTGTCACGGGACGGTCGACAAGCCGGGTTCGTTGCCGACGTCGCTCCGGTTCGCCGAAGGGAAATTCAAGAATGGCAGCGATCCGTTGTCAATATATCGGACGATGACGCACGGGTTCGGATTGATGGCGCCGCAAACGTGGATGGTGCCAATTCAGAAGTACGACACAATTCACTATATCCGCGAGGCCTATCTCAAGCCTTTGAATCCAACGCAATATGCCGCCGTTGATGATGCGTATCTGGCGAAATTGCCCAAGGGCAACACGCGCGGTCCGGAACCGAGCACCATCGTGCCGTGGTCCGCCATGGATTACGGGCCCAGCCTGGCACACACTTATGAAATACCGGGGCAGGAGCGCAATATCGCGTACAAGGCAATTGCGGTTCGCCTCGATTCCGGCGCGGGAGGCGTCTCGCGCGGGCGACATTGGATGGTCTTTGACACCGATACGCTCAGGGCCGCAGCCGCCTGGAATGGCACAGGGAACACAAACGATAATTTCATGGACTGGCAGGGAATCCAGTTCAACGGCGCACACGGCGTTCATCCGCGGATCGTTGGACAGACGGCCTTTGCCAATTCCACCGGACCAGGGTGGGCTGATCCTGCCAATGGCGATTTCGTCGACGATCAACGAGTCCTCGGCCGAGACGGCCAGCGATATGGCCCGTTGCCGCGCGCGTGGGCCAGATATCATGGCCATTATCATCATGGCCTGCAGGTCGTACTTTCCTATTCGGTCGGCACTACAGAAATTCTCGAATCACCGCGACTACTGCCTTCCGACGGGCCAAGCCGTCCCGCGTTGTTTCTGCGGACGTTTCATCTCGGACCGCGTGAGCGGGATCTTGTGCTGCAAGTCGCCGAGCATCCGTCCCCGGATGCTAAGCCAGTCATCCTCGGCAAGGCGGATCAGTCGGCAGTCCGCTTCGCACCGCCGGTGGCTGAGACCGGGGATTCTCGCGAGCCGCCGCTCGAATTTGACGGCAATACTTACGTGGAAATTCCGCCGGGCGACCAATTCGACCTGACTGCCAAGGATTTCACGATCCACGCCCGAGTGAAGACGAAAGCCGACGGCACGATCTGGTCGCTGTGCCAGCCGGGTCCGAAATGGATTCCTGATGGCCAGACGTTTTTCGTGCGCGACGGACGTGTTTGTTTCGACATCGGCTGGGTCGGTGCGATCACGGGAAAAACGAAAATCACCGATGGAAAATGGCACGTCGTCGCGGCCACCTGGCAACGCGCGGAACGACGCCTTCGTTTGTACGTTGACGGCCAGCCGGATGGCGAAGGGGCGCTGTCCGCGAAAGCGGCGCTGCCCAAGAGCGTCGTGCGGATCGGTTTCACATCCCCTGATTTCCCCCGGCCGGCGACATTTTTCCAGGGGGAGATCTCCGAAGTCCGGTTTTATCAGCGTCGCCTGACCGACGGATTAAAAGAGTTCGTACAACCGAGTCCCGATGACAAATCGCTGATCGCCCAATGGCGGCTCGCCGATCTCGCGGGCACGAAGGTCACCGATGCCACCCCCCGGCATTTCGACGGTGAAGTGCGCCGCGGCATGGCGCCGGTGAGTGCTCCCGGCGGCCCAGTGGTTGCGGGATTCGCGCCCAACAAGACTCCAGTCGAATGGACCAGCAGCGCAGGCCGGTTGCGACTGAAGATTCCAGCGGGAAAGGAGCCGCTGCGATTCACAGTCTGGCTTCCCTCGGATGTTTCGTCTGTCCGACCGTCGGACGCCTTGCAGGATGCCGAGCGCCTGGCCGACATCACGATCCCCGATGCGGCCCGCGATCTGCATGAGCTGACGCAAGGCGGCCCGGCCCGCTGGCCGCAGAAATTGGAGACGCCCGTGCAGCAAGGCACGGATCAGGGGCCGTTTGCCATCGACATTTTGACGGCGCCGGAATTGAATCCCTGGCTTGCACAGACACGATTCACGGGGCTCGATTTCTTTTCCGACGGCCGCATCGCCGTCTGCACCTGGGATGGCGATGTCTGGCTGGTGGAAGAAGTGCCGCCAGAGAATAAACAATCGAACCCGATCCTGCGCTGGCAGCGGATCGCGACAGGACTGTTTCAACCGCTCGGGCTCAAAATCGTCCGTGAGAGAATTCACGTGACATGTCGCGATCAACTTGCGGTCCTGCATGATTTGAATGGCGATGGAGAGATCGATTTTTATCAGTGTCTCAACAATGACCACCAGGTCACCGAGCACTTTCATGAATTCGCGATGGGGCTGCAAACCGACGCCGACGGGAATTTCTATTACGCCAAGTCGGGGTGTCACGGCAAAGCCGCCGTGGTGCCGCATCATGGAACGCTGCTGCGCGTCAGCCCGGACGGCGAACGAACCGATATTCTCGCCACGGGGTTCCGCGCGGCGAACGGCGTCTGCCTGAATCCGGACGGTTCCTTCGTTGTGACCGATCAGGAAGGATTCTGGAATCCAAAAAACCGCATCAACTGGGTCACGGTCGACCCCGGCGGAAAACCCAAGTTCTACGGGAACATGCTGGGTTATCACGAAGTGACCGATTCTTCGGACGAGGCGATGGAACCGCCGTTGTGCTGGATCACCAATGCCTTCGACCGCTCGCCGGCCGAACTGATGTGGGTCGACAGCGACCGTTGGGGGCCGTTGAACGGGGCATTACTGAACCTTTCGTATGGCTGCGGCAAGGTGTTCCTGGTCCTGCACGAAAAAGTCCATGGCCGAATGCAAGGCGGGATGATTGAATTGCCGATTCCGACATTCCCCACCGGCGTGATGCGCGGCCGATTTCATCCACTCGATCAGCAGTTGTATTTGTGCGGCATGTTCGCCTGGGCCGGCAATGCGACCCAGCCGGGGGGGCTGTATCGCCTCCGGGGAACGGGGCAGGCGATGCATCTCCCGGTCGGATTGAACGCCACGAAATCAGGATTAAAACTGACCTTCACGGAACCGCTCGACCAGGAACAGCTCGATCGCAAGCAAGTCACAGTCAAAACGTGGTCCCTGAAGCGGTCGGCCAATTACGGCTCCAAACATTTCGATGAGAAAACTCTCACCGTACGGAGTGTCTCGCTGTCTTCCGATGCCAAAACACTCTCGCTGGATGTCGCCGATCTCGCACCAGCCTGGTGCATGGAGATCGCCTATTCACTGCGTTCCGCGAGCGGCACACCGGTGCGAGGAACCATTCATAACACGATCCACGATCTTGAAGACTGATCTGCCATGTTATGGTTTTTGAGATCCCGATTCGGAATCCGAATGAAAAACATGATGGTCACTGCAATGACGCTGTGTCGTCGGAGCAGGAATCGAGTTGCACAATGATCAAGGAGTCTGCAGGTCGCGGCTTCATGCTAATCAGACACGCGCGCCGGGCCGGTGCGAGGCGACGTTGCGTTCAAAGGCCCGATTCTAGCGCGGCCGGCTCACAAATATGAGCCCGTCTACGAACTCGTTGATTTTGAAGAACGCTTGGTCGCGCACGGGTTTTCCGGCGACGGCGAGGTTGTCAAAGGTGAGGTTGCGAATGCGGGCGTCGGTCTGGCCCCAGAGGAGTTGCGGTTCGTTTAGAACACTCGGCGCGGCGATGGAAATGTTCTGAAAGAGGATGCCCGACAGCTCGCCGGCGGCTCCCTGGTTGCCGTCCTTGGAATAGGGCTGCGGCACGGTCATGCAGAGGAAGAATTGTTGCAGGGTCGGACGCGGGTCTTCGATGTTGATGTTGCGGAAGACGACTCCGGCCCCGCCGGCGCCTTCGCTTTCGCCGCGCATGTTGAAGACTCGACCACCAGTCCAGTGATGCCATTGGGCTCGCGAGTAGATGACGTCGCACTCCTCGACAATCATCGCGCGGCCGGCCAGCTTGGACAGAGAACTCAGGACGAATGACGAACCGTTGGCGTCGTTCCACAACACGCAGCGACGAATGCCAAGACCGTTCACATACAGCGAATCGTCCTGAGTGCGTAAGAAGCAGTCTTCGATCAGCGTGTTGCCGAAGGGGTTGATGCCGTCGCCATTCACTCGCCAGGTAAAAATCTTGGTCCACTTCACTTCGTTGGGATGCCCGGCCTGATACGGGTTGATCAGCATGAGCGAGTGCGTCGCCGAGTCCGCGATGGTGATCCCTTCAACGCGCGTGTCGGTCGTGCCGACGATCTCGATGGGGCGATAGCGCCCGTGGTCCTTCTCGGAGATCGCCGGCTTGATGAATTCAGGATGCTTCAGCCGCGCTCCGGACAATGTGCCGAGTCCAAAGATGCGAACGTGATGCGCGTCGGCCCATTTTCGATTCGAGAACGTGCCGTAAACAATCGCGTCTCCGGGAATGTAATAGTTGCGACTCGCTCGCAGCGGGAAAGCCAGCCCGACGTCATGCACTCCCGGCAGGAAATAGAGCGTGGTCCACGATCCGTCCGATGGCGGAATCTCGCCCGGCTTCACGGTCAACACGCCGGGATCATCCGGCTTCGGTCTCCCTTCGAGCAGCGGGTTCGCAAAGAGCGAGATCGTGTGGAGCGGCGGCCCTTTGTAGCCCTTGCCCGTGTCTTGCAAGTCCATCTGCCCGTCGATATCAACCGCCACGAGACACGGCTTATCGAACCTGACATACGCCTTGCCGTTCTGGACCGAACACGTCGACGCCTTGCGTTGCGGATGCACCGCCGCCGAGCGAATCGGCTGCCCGTTCCCACGAGCGATCTCGACCTCGACCGCGCCGTCGGTTTCGAAGTTGACGTAGGTGTGAGTCCAGCCCGCGAGCGTGTCGAAATAGCCGTCGGTTTTCTTGTCGATCGTCTTGCAAACGGTCTCCCACGCAAAGGGACTTCGCCACACGCTGCCGGCGTGCGTCAAGCGAACACGCACCTTGTAATGCTCCGACGCGGCCAGCCCCGGTACTGGCGGATAGACGATCACTTCGTTCGCAGCGAGCTTCGAGGCAGGCACCGCCGATAACAGCGAGATGAGGAATGCGAGGATGTACTTCATTGGCGAAAAACTACCTCGCTTCTTCCAGCCGGCGATGCATGTCCTCCGCTTTACTTCAACGGAATGAGTGTCGGCGAGTCCTTGCTGGATTTGATGGCCTTGATGGTATCACGAACCGAATTTGCTTTCTGAAGCCCGAGGTTCTTGGGAAAATCTTTTTCTTCCTTCTCGAAGTAATGGGCGATCTGTTCCAGCTCGGGGATGATCGCTTTGGCGTGGCTGCCGTAGGTGACGAGTATTTTCATGATCTCCGACGTGCGCGTCTGGCTGTTCCACGGATTCTGGTCGCGCGTGTACTTCACCAGCGCGTTCATGCCTTCCTCGATGCGATGCTGCGCCAAAACGCGCAGCCCTTCGACGCGAATTTCGTCGGCGAACATCTCGCCGCTGGGCGCGGGCTGGACGATGGCCTCATGGATGGCGGGCAGCAGCGGTTGGATCTCGACGAGCGAAAGATTGCGATACACGGAGCCGAAGCTGCCTCGAGCGCGGCCGTCCTGATTCTTCAGCCCGGCCCGCACCGCCTGGTACAGCGCGGGACGATCGACGCCGTCCAGCGAGCGACCGAGCATGCCTCCGCGATCAAACAAGGCAAACGTGAGATACCGCTGCTGCATCCCGCGCGGGTCATTCTTCGCGTCCACTTGGGCCAGCATTTCGAGCAATCGTGGCACCGATTTCATGGCCTGCGTTCCGATAGCTGCGAGTGCCTCGGCGGCTTTGATGCGGAGCCACAGGTCAGGATCATGCAGCGTCTGCTGCAGGGCATCGACGGCAGGGGCCGCGCGTCCACGAAGGAAAATCAACCCCTGGCAGGCGCCGCAGCGTGCTTCAAGACTCGGAGAGGCGAGCATCTCGATCAAGGGTTCCGGGGATGCTGTCTTTCGCCGACCCCATGCCATCGCGGCACGCTCGCGAACGATCGGCGACCAGTTGCGCAGACGCTCGAGCAATTGCTCGTCGCTCAACGCATCGTAGAAGCTGTGGCGGTCTTTGTTGTCCCATCCACGACCGTCCGAGACGACGGCTTTGGCCGCCGCCGCATCGAGTTGCGGGACCGCGCCCGACTTCTTGCCGGTGAGATAAAGTTTCTTCAGCGGCATCGCATAGGCCAGCAGATAAGCCCCCGTGCAATCCCAGCCCGCATAGCTGTCGTTGCCCGGTTCCGGCGGACCTTGATGCATGAAGCTGCCGTCCCAGCGCCGCGCGAAGTCGAAGTACCACGCTCCAAACTCCTGCATCCACGCGCCCGTCGCGTGAGGGCCGGAGTGCGCGACGCCGGGCATCGCCCACACCATGTTGAAGAAATTGCCCGTGTGACCCGTGTCGCGTTCGGAGCCATGAGACGCGAGGCTCATGCGGGCGAAGAACTCGGTCCCCTGCGGCTCGCCGAGGAGATGGAACAAGACCGAGGCCATGCCGCACTTGCCGTTGTCCTCGTGGTTCTCGATCCACGGATGATGATCGCCATACGGGACCGCTCCTTTGCCGATGTAAAACCGCAGCAAGCGGGCGCTCCGTTCAATGGCGAGATCAATCGCCGGATCACTCACGCCCGCCTCACGAGCCAACACCAGCCCGATGGTCAGCGGCACCCCCGGCGAGTTCATCATGCCATACCCGCGGAGGCGTCCATCCGGCTTCGCGAAGGTGTGACCCCATGAACCGACTGCGCTCTGACCTTCGGCGGACTCCACCGCGAGCCGGCGCAGTCCCGGCAGCACGGACACATCGCCCGTGGCCGTGATGTATTCAGCCAGGAAAATCATCACATAGCCATAATGCCAGGTCTTGTAGCCATCGGTGGTGAAGTCGGCCGCCCAGTGTGCTTCCTGCTTGAGGAGCGGCCGATGGGCTGCAACTCCGGCTGCGAGCAAGCCCAGCGCGTTCAACGCGCGCGGGATCGGATCGATGCTCTTGCCATAGTTCGGTACCGCCATTCGCGCCGCGAGCGTTTTGCATCCTTGCTCAAGAATGCGCTGCGACTTCGGGCAATCAAATGGAGCCGTGGGCGAGTAACTCCCGAGCACCGGCAGCGTCAACACGACCTCCTCCGTCTTCCCCGCGCGCCACCGCGTCAGCGTCAGCTTGCCGCCGCCGGCCTCCGTTTCCGCCGCAGTCAGCGCCTGCCCAAGCTCCGTGCGTGGATCGACGGAAAATGCCTTGCCGCCGACCCCCAGGAGCGAATCACCCACCGCGATGACACCCTCGGCCGGCGAGTTCGCCTCAACCTTTGTGATAAAAATCTGCCGCGCGACACTCGTCACCAGTTTGTCGCAATACATCCACCCGCGCAGCCCGGTCGCACCGAGGTTCCAATCGTGCTGCGCGTTTTTGGGGATCACATCGCCCTTGGTGAAATCAGGCGTCTGGGCTTGATCGTTTTTGTCGGCTGCAGACGCCACGGAGGAGATCAAGAGGCTGGTGAGTACGAGTAATCGTTTCATGCTGGCAACTCGAAGCGGGGTTCAGGAGAACTGAAGAGCGTTTACTCTAATCATCGTTCAGGCCAATTCAAAGAGTTGCCCGGAACCGTTCTCTCCACGGCCGATTCCCGATCGAAGCAGGAATGCCTGCGGTCCCTGATAGCCCTTGTAAGCTTGATACCCCTGCGGCCCGGCTGGTCCCGGATAGCCTTGGTATCCCTGATCGAATTGCAGTCCACGTCGAGTTGGCAGTTGCTGCCGATGACCAGGCCATTGCCTGCCAATTCATCATGGGCCACCTCGAGCAGATCTCCGTTCCGCCAGAGACCACACCCGCGAAAACCTCTCCGAGAATTTCGTCTGGCCGCGCTCCTGGCCTTCTGATAAAGTCCGGCCGGAATTCCTGGACGGCTTGTCCCGGATGGTTTCATGATTCTACGGGCCTCATGATCAACAGGGAGAGGGACACGGATGTCGCTCCGCTCGGGTTCGCTGAAAATGCCGCTGTTCGCGGGACTGATCTTTTGCATCGGCATGGGGTTGGGCGCCGGGTGGAAACTTGGCTGGATTCCGCTGGATTATGCCGCCCCGGCGGCCGGCACCCTGGACGAAGCCGACCAGACCGCCGCCGATGAGACCGGCTCTGTCGCCGACGACGGTCCGCTCGCCGAATCCAGCAGCTCAGCGGTACCGGCCTGGGTCGCCGATCATTCGGAACCGCCGGTCGAGGAAGGCGTCAACCAGAAAAGTTCGTCGAATCAAGAGTCGGCAGAGGACCATCCGCCGCTTGTTCGCGCGGCGAAACCGCAGGCGAAACGGCCGACTTCGTTACTTTCCGACATTCCGCTGCGCGCAGTGAGGCCGGCCAACTATCAGACGGAAGACGATGACGCGCCGCAACAGCGCGAATCCCCCCGGGCGTTCGACGAGCCAGCCGAGAAATTGCCTGTCGTGGATCGCTTTGCCGAGATCGACGAAAAGCTGGCGGCCGGTGAACTCCTCGCTGCGCACAAATTGCTGTCCAAGCTGTATTGGAATGCATCCGGCCCGGATGACGACTTGCAGGCCCGGCTCGACGACACCGCGAAGAAAATTTTCTTTTCGCCGCAGCCGCACTTCATCGAGCCGTACGTGATTCAAACCGGCGACCAGTTGCGAAAAGTCGCCGGGAAATACCATCTGTCATGGGAGTATCTCGCGAAACTCAACAAGACCGACCCGAAGCGGATTCGCGAGGGACAGAAGCTGAAAGTCCTCAAAGGCCCGTTTGCCGCCATCGTCAACTTACACGATTTCTCGTTGACCGTGCATCTGCAAGGCTACTATGTGAAACGCTACCAGGTCGGCATCGGCAAAGACGGATCGTCGCCCATCGGAAAGTTTCCCGTACTCGGCAAGCTGGAAAACCCGCAGTACACCGACCCCGACGGCAAGGTCCTCGAAGGCGACGACCCGAAAAATCCGCTCGGTGAACGCTGGGTCGACCTGGGCGACAGCTACGGCATCCATGGCACCATCGACCCCGATTCCATCGGCAAAGCCGCCTCCCGCGGCTGCATCCGGCTCCGTGACGCGGACATCATCGAGGTCTATGATTTCCTCGTTTCCGGTTCGGTCGTCGAGATTCGGGAATAGAAAAACATCGCGAATTTTGTGACTTCGCAATCGCGCGCTGACTTCGCTATGATGCGGCACCCGTTGACCATCGTCTGATCAGCGGCCGCTCAGGGAAGATCGTCCCGCCAAGGAAGGGTTGTCTCCGAATCGTCGGGGTCGACTTCCATGCTGGATGCGTGGCTGAAACGCACGCGGGACTGGCTGGCGCCCGCGGAACACCTGCTTCCTCTGCCCGAACAGGAGTTTGCCGGCTGGGCGCTTGCCCGTTTGAATCGGCCATCATCCTCCGCGCCGCACGCTTGTCTTGCAACGACGATCTACGGCGACCCTGGTGCTGGGAAGTCGGCTCTGCTGCGGCAGGCTCTGCGTCACGCGCCGGGCGCTAGCCGGCGAAAAATTGTCGTCGCTGACGCCGGCGAATGGTCCCAGCGGATCGCCGAATTGTCAGAACAGGGACAACCGCTGATCGTCGCGGGAAACCTGGATGTCCTCGTTTGCAAACACTTGCAGCAACTGGGCGATCCCTCGGGTGATGGCGATCGATTGGCGTCGCTACTGGATCAAGCCCGGGAGGTGCGGACCCCGGTGATCGTCACGACGGACTGCCTGCCGTCACAGATCGAAAACCTGTCGCCGCGCCTGGCGAATCGCCTGCAAGGCGGGCTGCTGGCCGGCATTCGCCCCTTGAGCGGCGTCAGCCAGCAACGGTTGGTGCAGCATTGGTCCGCACAAGGGCTGATTTCGACAGCCACGCCTTTCCCTGCCTCCAATCCGCTGATCACGACAGCCGGTCAACTGAGGCAAATCGTCGCGCAGGAAACGCGCACGCCCGTGCGCACGAACTCGGAAACTGTATCACTGGAACTGGTGGCGGAACTGGTGGCAGACGGCTTCCAGATCCCGATTGGCGAACTGTGTTCCGGCTCGCGGATGCAAAGTTTGAAAATCCCCCGCGGCGTGGCCATGTCGCTGGCGCGCGAATTCACCGGCTATCCGTTGACGACAATCAGCCGCCACTTCGGCTGCCGTTCGCACACGGCGGTTGTTCGCAGTTGTTCCCGTCTGCAGCAACTGTTGCCAGAGGCTCCGTCGCTGCGGCAACAGATCCAACAGTTGCGTGCAAAACTGTGTCGCCAAATGTCAGCCGAATGTGGGTAACCGGCTCTCGACGCCTGGTTGACTGGCCCGTTATCCGCTCTGCCCGGATGGCTTCGTTCGACAAAACCGATACGCATCGGCAATCGACAGCCTGCATCCACAGTTTCTCCACAGACTTCTGACTGGTTTTCCACAAGCGAGTCCATCAGGATAATCGACGTAACACATTATCATCACAAATGATGCATCGCATGATTCTAACTGTTTTCCACAATTT
The DNA here is from genome assembly GCA_964388415.1 of uncultured Planctomycetaceae bacterium. GTDB lineage: Bacteria > Planctomycetota > Planctomycetia > Planctomycetales > Planctomycetaceae > CAZDGB01. The sequence goes on from CAYMAO010000021.1 coordinate 31,222, forward strand.
CTGTCGCCTCTACTGCTGGTACTCCTGAATCAATTCCTTCTCAGAAAGCGGCTCCGTTTCTCAACGCGGACACATCCCAAAAATCATCGAAATCCACGGTCGAGAGCCGTGCGAAATCGATCCGATTTCGGTACAATTTCCTGATACAAATGGATGACATTCCGGCCGCAAAAATCACGCCGGATTCCACTGTTCCACGGGACGGAAAGCGCGGGTTTTCTCATGCAGTTCACATGCCATCGCGGGCCGTTGACGGCCGCGTTTCAAACGGTCGGCGCGGCGGTGCCCAGCCGCACAACGAAGGATATTCTCAAAAACGTCAAACTGGAAGTCGGTCCGAATGGAGCGATCCTGGTCGGGACGGACAGCGAGTGTTCGCTCCGCTGCCAGATTCCCGACGTCGAATGCACGTCTCGCGGCGAAGCGCTGTTGCCGACGGCCCGCGTCGCGCAGATTCTTCGTGAACTCAACGATGACCTCGTGACGATCGAAGTCACGTCCGACGCCATCTGGATTCGCAGCAGCTTCAGCGAATTCCGGTTGTCGGCGGAAGACCCGGCCGATTTCCCCCCCGTCGCCGATTTCGAGGACGACGAGTATTTCATCCTGCCGACAAGCGAATTCCGGCAAGCGATCCGCCGGACGATCTTTGCCACCGATCCCGAAAGCACCCGCTACGCCTTGGGCGGAGTGTTGATCGAACTGACCCCGGAACGGGCGACGCTGGCGGCCACCGACAGCCGGCGCCTTGCCGTCATGCACATCGCAGCGAAGATTCAAGGCGCGGCGCCCGCGGAAGGCTTGCAGCCGATCATTCCTGCGAAAGGAATGCAGTTGATCGAGAAAAGCCTTGCCGAAGGCGTCGAAGAGATCCACTTGGCGGTCCACTCGAACGACGTGGTGCTGCGATGCGGCAAGACGGTCATCTCGACGCAGCTCGTTCAGGGCCGGTTTCCCGATTACCGCAAGGTCATCCCGGCGAGCTACAACACGCAGATCGATCTGCCGGTCGGTCCGTTTTATTCCGCCGTCCGACAGGCGCAGATCGTGACGAATGAAGAAAGCCGCGGCGTCGATTTCACGTTCGCCGCCGGGACATTACGGCTGAGCAGCAAGGCGGCCGACGTGGGGCAATCCAAGATCGAGTTGCCGATCGCTTATGACGGGCCGGACTTGACGATCACGTTCGACCCCCGGTACGTCGCCGATTTTCTCCGGGTGCTGGACCCGGCCAGCCTGACTCAATTTCGGATCATCGATCATGAAAGTGCCGCGGTGCTCGCCGCGGAAGACCGTTACACCTACGTGATCATGCCGTTGTCGCGTGATGCATGAGCGAATTCACCGAGCCATCGCCGTTATCCGCCGCGTTGACGGAATTGATCGCACTGCGGGGTTATGCCCGCGTCGAGGAGCATCGGCGTTATCACGCCGCGTGGAACGCCGTCGCCCATGCCGACTGGGCAGCACGAACAAAAGTCGCGCGGGTCTCTCGCGGCCAGATGACGATCGAAGTCGACAATGGCCCGCTTCTCAGCGAACTCACGGGATTTCACGCCGCCGAATTGCTCCAGCGTCTGCAACAGGAGTTTCCGCAATTGAAAATCAAGGGGCTGAAATTCCGGCTCGCCGGTTTGGCGTGATCGATGGCAATTTTCACCCCTCTCCCTCTACGGGGGACATCAACAGACGGCAGATCATGATGCCCAGTTCGTACGCCTGACGACGAATACTTGACGCCAATTTTGCAACTGACCATGGACAAAGGACGATTTCTTGACCGAACAGCCGGAAACCAGTTCGCCAGGTGATGCCGCCGCCGACGACTACAGCGAAAAAAACATCCAGCACCTCAAGGGCATCGAGGGGATTCGGATGCGGCCCGATATGTACATCGGCGACCGCGGTTCACGCGGGCTGCATCATCTCGTCTTTGAAGTCGTCGATAATTCTGTCGACGAGGCCGTCGCCGGACATGCCCAGTGGATCAACGTCAAGATCAACGCCGACGGCAGCGTTTCGATCATCGACGACGGCCGCGGCATTCCGGTCGGAGCGATGGAAGATCAGGAAAATCGCTCGGCTCTCGAAGTCGTTCTGACCGAAATCCACGCCGGCGGAAAATTCAATCGGCAAGGAGGCTACAAGACCGGCACCGGCGGGCTGCACGGGGTCGGCATCACGGCCGTCAATGCCCTCAGCGAATGGCTCGAAGCCGAAGTTCGCCGCCAGGGTCATGTCTGGACGATGGACTTCGAAGAAGGGAGGAAAACATCGGAGTTGAAGAAGCTTGGCAAGAGCGACACTACAGGAACGAAGATCACGTTCAAACCCGATGCGACCATCTTCCCCGATACCAAATTCCAGTACGACGTCCTGGCGAAACGGCTCTTGGAACTGTCATTTCTCAATGCCGGCATCCGCATCCGCCTCACCGACGAACGGACCGGCCAGTCCGAGGAATTTCATCATCCGGACGGCCTGACCGATTTCGTCAAATATCTCAATCGCACCGAAACGCCGCTGTATGGTGATATCATCTCCATTGCCGGCGAACAGGACGGTGTGCAGGTCTCCGTCACGGTGCAGCATAACGACGGCTTCTCCGAAAATGTCCGTGCGTTCGCCAACAACATTTACAACATGGAAGGGGGCACGCACCTCAGCGGCTTCCGCGGCGCCCTCACCCGGGCTGTGAACACCTACGGCAAACGCGAAAACATCTTTAAGGATGTTGAAGCCATCGGCGACGACTTCCGCGAAGGCCTGGTGTCGGTCATCGCCGTCCGCGTGCCGAACCCCCACTTTGAAGGCCAGACGAAAACGAAGCTCAGCAATGCCGAGGTCGAAGGGATTGTCACGTCGATCGTGTTCGACGGCCTGACGAAGTTTTTCGAGGAAAGCCCGTCGGTCGCCAAGAAAATCGCCCAAAAAGGGGCGATGGCCGCTGAAGCCCGCGAAGCGGCCCGCAAATCCCGCGAGATGGTCCGCCGCAAAGGAGCGCTCACTTCGGGAGGTCTCCCCGAAAAACTCCGCGATTGCCGCAGCCGCGAACTCGACATCACCGAACTCTATCTCGTCGAAGGCGATTCTGCCGGCGGGTCGGCCGACAGCGGCCGCGATTCCAACACGCAGGCCATTCTCCCGTTGCGCGGGAAAATTCTAAACGTCGAAAAAGCCCAACTCGTCAAGATACTCGACAATCTGGAAATCTCGAACATCTTCAAGGCGATCGGCATTCCCCCGATGGCCGAACTGGAAGACGTCACCAAGCGCCGCTACGGAAAAATCATCCTGATGACCGACGCCGACATCGATGGCAGCCACATCCGCACGCTGCTGCTCACGTTCATCTTCCGCCACATGCGGGCCCTCGTCGAGCACGGCTGCATCTACATCGCCCAGCCGCCGCTCTACAAGGTCACGCAGCGTTCCAAAACCCGCTACGTGCAGACCCACGACGCCATGATGCGCGAACTCATCGAACTCGGCCTCAACGGCAGCAAGGTCGTCTGCATGGACGGCACCGAGTTCGCGGGCGATCATCTCCGCCGCATCGTCAACATGATGCAGCGTCTGGATGAACCGCTTGAAATGCTCGAACGTCGCGGCCTCACGCTCAGGCTGTTGGCCCGGCGCGTGCACGAAACGGACGGCACGCTGCCGCAATACCGCGTCTTTCTCGGCCGCCGCGAAGACTGGTTCCACAACAAGGAAGACCGTGACGCCTTCGTCGCCGCGGAGGAAAAACGGCTCGGCCATGAACTGAGCGTCGCTTCCGAACCGTCCGGAGCGGAAAAGCCCGGTCCGGAAAAAAATGGAACCGAAAAGAACGGCAAAGGTCCGCTCCCGCATGAGGAGACGCTGCACGTCGTCGACCTGCACGAAATCCGCAGCATCAACATCATTCTCAACGACCTGCGCGGGTTCGGCATCAAACTGGCCGACCTGTATCCTCCCGGCGCGAAAGACGGCGAAACAGTTTATCCGTTCAAGATTCTGCAGGACGATCACATCGTCCGCATGACGAGCCTGCGCGAACTTTTGTCGCAACTGCGGGCGCTCGGCGAAAAGGGGATGAAAGTCACGCGGTTCAAAGGCCTCGGCGAAATGGACGCCGAGGAACTCTGGGCCACCAGCATGAATCCCGAGTACCGGACGCTGCTGCAAGTGACGATGGAAGACGCCGTTGCCGCCGACGAAATGTTCCGCGTCCTGATGGGGGACCAGGTGGAGCCGCGGCGGGAATTCATCGAGAAACACGCACTGGACGTCAAAGACCTGGACGTATAAATTCCAAGCCTTGGTTGCCGACCGCGGGGTTCACAAATCCTCGTAAGGCAACTCGAAGAGCACCTTGATCTTAGTCAGGTCACCGGTCTTGAGGCCGAGGCGGAACCATTTGGTGCGTTGCTCCGAGGTGCCGTGCGTGTAACTTTCCGGGGAGGTGAACCCGCGGGAATTTCTCTGCAGCCGGTCGTCGCCAATGGCCTGCGCCGACTTCATCGCGGCTTCAATGTCGCCGTTCTCGATAAAACGAAACTTTTCCTGACCGTAATGCGCCCAGACGCCGGCCAGAAAGTCGGCCTGAAGTTCCAACCGCACCGACCAGGTATTGAACTCTTCTTTGGACGTTGTCCGGCGTTTTTGATCGACGATGTCGCTGTAACCCAGCAGTTTCTGCACATGATGCCCGATCTCGTGGGCGATGACGTAGGCCTGTGAGAATTCGGCCGCCGATCCCCCGAGTTTGACTTCGAGTTCCTCAAAGAACGTCGGGTCGAGATAAACGGTTCGGTCGGCCGGGCAATAGAACGGTCCGACCGCCGACGGAGCATTCCCGCAGCCCGTCTCGACGGCGTCGGAGAACAAGACCATCTTAGGCGGATCGTAGGTCTCGCCCGCGCGACGGAATTGTTCGCCCCAGACTTCTTCGGTGTACGCGAGGATGGTGGCGACAAATTCCCCGCTGCGCACCTCTTCGGGCGTCAGTTCCCGCTCCGCAACTTGACCGCCTCCACCGCCGCCGGCAATGGGCGCGTTTCCGATCAGTTGCTGCATCTTCTTCGGATCGATCCCCATCAGAGCGCCGACGATGAGAATCAGTAACATTCCTGCCCCGCCGACCGCCATCGTGCGTCGCCCCGACCGCCGGCGGTCTTCCAGGTTCTCGCTTTGTTTGCCGCCTTCCCATCGCATGGTCTGCTGCACTCCTGATATCGGTCGATTTGGCGCTGCGTTCCTGGCCGAGAGTCTCTCGGGAGCCGCATTGGCCCCATGCCATGCACCACCGTCCTGTCACGCTAACAAAGCTCCCGGAAGCAATCCAGAGCAAGCGACCTTTTCCTGATTCCATTCAGGATTCGACCCCGCCAGCCGCCGTGAATTTCATTCACGGAAGATGACACCGCAATTTCAGGCGTGTATTGTTGTAGTGTGTCGAATTATCTCACTCGATGTGCATCACCCGAGCGGAAAGAAATCATGGCCTACTTCCCTGAAATCCCGAAGATTCCGTATGAAGGCCCGAAGTCAAAAAACCCGTTGGCGTTCAAGCATTACAATCCCGAGGAAGTCGTCGAAGGCCAGTCGATGCGGAACCTGTTCCGCTTCGCGGTGGCGTACTGGCACACCTTCCGCGGGACAGGCAGCGATCCCTTCGGCGCCGGGACGATGTCCCGCCCGTGGGACGACGGGTCCGATTCCGTCGACAACGCCAAGCGACGCGTGGAAGTGGCGTTTGAATTCATCGAAAAGCTTGGCGCGCCGTACTATTGCTTCCATGACCGCGACGTCGCGCCGGAAGGGGCCACGCTTGCCGAGTCGAACAAGAATCTCGATGCCGTCGCCAAGGTGTTGAAAGAGCAGCAGGAAAAGACGGGCGTCAAGCTGCTCTGGGGGACGGCGAACCTGTTCTCGCATCCGCGTTACATGCACGGCGCCGCAACGACCTGCAATGCCGACGTCTTCGCCTACGCCGCGGGCCAGGTGAAGAAGGTGATGGAAGTCACGCACGAACTCGGCGGCGTGAACTACGTTTTCTGGGGCGGCCGCGAAGGGTACATGAATCTGTACAACACCGACATGAAACGCGAGGTGGACCACCTCGCCCGGTTCATGCACATGGCCGTCGATTACGCGAAGAAAATCGGCTTCAAGGGCCAGTTCCTGTTCGAGCCGAAGCCCAAGGAGCCGACGAAGCATCAATACGATTTCGACGCCGCGGCGTGCTGCAATTTCCTCCGCGCGTATGACCTTTGGGACCACGTGAAGCTGAACATCGAGACGAATCACGCGACGCTCGCCGGCCATACGATGATGCACGAACTGGCCTATGCCTCGATGCAGGGGAAGCTTGGCAGCATCGACGCGAACACGGGCGATTTGCTGCTCGGCTGGGACACCGACCAGTTCCCGACCGACATTTATCTCGCCGCGCAGTGCATGTTGGTGATTCTCGGCCAGAACGGCCTGGCGCCCGGCGGCGTGAACTTCGACGCCAAAGTTCGGAGGGAAAGTTTTGAGCCGATCGACTTGTTCTATGCCCACATCGGCGCGATGGATACATTCGCCCGCGGAGCAAAAATCGCCGCGGCGATCCGCAAAGACGGCGCGCTCTCCAACTTCGTCAAACAGCGATACGGCAGTTTCGACACCGGCATCGGCGCGGAGATCGAATCCGGAAAAGCGACGTTCGATTCGCTGTCGGACTACGTGATCAAGAAAGGCCAGATCGCGCCGAATCAGTCCGGGAGACAGGAGCTACTCGAAAATATCGTGAACGAGTATTTGTGACGAGTTTTTAATCCGCGAAGCGCAAGCGAGTGTCGAAGGTCGCTTGCGCTTCGCGGACGTTTCGACGCGCAAAGAGGATTTCAATCATGCGCGGCCGCGTTCTCGCGCACCATCTGATCTGGACCGGATACGGCCACTGGCTCCCCAACGACCCGCGCGGCAGCGGTTCGTTGGCCATCGCGAAGGAGGAATTGCGCGAACTGGGCGCCGTGCACTTCGGCCGAAAAGCCGTGCAACCGAAGCGGAACGATGTCAAAGCGTGTTACGAACGTGCCGAGGAACTGCTTGAACATCCGCGAATTCAGTTGACTGCACCGATGGTTGCCGTGATTGCAGCAGCGTTCGGTGAAACGGTCCTGAAACGGCATTACACCTGCTATGCCTGCGCGATTCTTCCCGACCATTGCCACCTGGTGATCCGGGCGCATCGCGATGATGCGGAGACGATGATCGGCGAACTCTAAAAGGACAGCCGCCTGGCGCTCTTTCGCGAGGAGTTCCTGCCGCTTGAGCACCCGGTCTGGATCGACGGCGGGTGGAAGGTGTTTCTCGGGACGCCGGAAGAGATTCGCGGAAGAATCCGGTATGTCGAGAATAACCCGGTCAAGGAGGGGCTGCCGGCGCAGGCTTGGCCGTTCGTGACGATGTATGACGGGTGGCCGGAGCGAATAAAGTAATGCAACGCTGATGGCCCGCGAAGCGCAAGCGACACTCGACGATCGCTTGCGCTTCGCGGACAATTACGCGCGCAACTCCGCGCGCAACTGCTCGCCGCAGGCCTGAATCACGCGTTCGACGGCGACATCGACTTCCTCGCCGGTCAGCGTCCGGTCCGCGGCGCGAAACGTCAGGGAGACAACGTACGACTTCTTGTACTCCGGAATCTGCTTGCCGCGGTACTGCCCGCCGAACGCGACCGATTCCAACAGCGGCCCGGCGGATTCGCTGACCGCGCCGGCCAGCCGCGACCATTCCAGCGTTTCGTCCAGCACGAAGTTCAAGTCGCGCGTCACCCCCTGAAACTGGGGCAGCGGATGAACCTTCGGCGTCAATTCCGCAAACGCTTCCAGCAAGTCCAGCCCGAGCTCCGCGACGCAAACCGAGCCCGAAAGGTCAAACGCCGTCGTCACCAAATTGTCCGCCTCGCCAAGCCAGCCCCACCGTTGGCCGTTGAGCAAGATTTCAGCACCGCGGCCCGGCGTAAATCCTTCACAAGCGGATGGCTGCACGGTGAGGGACGCCGACGGGCAGATTGCTTCGGCCAGGCGCTCGACTAGGCCTTTCAATTCCAGATACGAAGCGCCCGTGACGAGGCCGATCGTCCACGGTTCGACTTCGGCTTCCGGCCGGGACGGCTTGGCACGCAGATAGACCTTGGCAATCTCGAACGACTGCGTCTGAAAGTTGCCGTGCCGTTCGTTGTGACGGCGCACTCCCAAAAGGCTGGGGATCAGGCTTTGACGGAGGACATTTTCCTGCTTGCGCGTAGAATGGTCCACGCACAACGGCGGGACGTCTCCGCGCGGCCGGAATCGCTGGAGGTCTGTCACGCCGACGAACGCCGGCGTGATCGCCTCGTAATACCCGGCCCCGACGAGCGTGTTCCGCACCCGTTCCAGCACCCGGTCCCGATGCGATCTCGCACTCGCCCGAAGCGGCACCGCGACGTCTTCAGGAATCTTGTCGTATCCATGAATGCGGGCGACTTCTTCGATGAGGTCGATCTCCCGTTCCAGGTCCCGGCGGAACGACGGAGGAAGAACCGTGCAACTCTCTGCCGACGAAGCGACGATTTCCAGGCCGAGCGAATGCAGAATCTTTATGGCCGTCGATGGTTCAACGTCGATGCCGAGCAGCCGAAGAATCTGTGCGAATCTCAGGGTCACGGGTTGCCGTTTTGCAGTCGGAATATCGCCGGCGTGGATCGGCTCGGCCAGCAGTTGTCCGCCGGCAATTTCCAGGATCAGTTCGCAGCAGCGCCGGCTGGCCCACTCCGGGCCGTGCGGGTCCAAGGCCCGTTCAAACCGGTGCGACGACGGACTGTGCAGCGCCAGTTTCCGCGCCGTGGCACGGATCGACAGCGGTGCAAATGCGGCCGCTTCGATCAACACGTCCCTGGTCGTCCCGCTGATTTCGGTCTCGAACCCTCCCATCACCCCGGCGATGGCGACCGGCCGACCCGCATCGGCGATGACGCACATCTCCGGCGAAAGATCGTAAATCTTCTGATCGATGGCCTTGAGCTTCTCGCCGGACTTCGCCCGGCGGACGAGGACTTTTTTTCCTTGCAGCATCGCGAAATCAAACGCATGAAGCGGCTGGCTGCATTCCAACAGCACGTAATTCGTGATATCCACGATGTTGTTGACGGGCCGTTCGCCGAGCGCGGAGAGCCGTTGTTGCAGCCACGCCGGACTCGGGCCGACTTTCACGCCGCGAATCGCCCGGGCGATGTACTGCGAGCAGACCTCGGGGCATTCGATCGTCACCGACGTCACGGCGGCCGTTTTCTCGGCCGCGGTTTTCGGCTGGGCCGCGGGGATCGTCAGGGGCAAATCGAACAGCACGGAAATTTCACGGGCGACGCCGAGATGACCGAGGCAATCGGGCCGATTGCTGGTGACTTCGAGATCGATGACGGTGTCGTCGCCGACGGATGTCACCGCTTCGAGATTCAGCCCCGACATGGTTAATCGGTCGGTGAGCGTCTCGACGGACATGTCCAGAGGGACGTACTGTTTCAACCAATTCCAACTGACGAGCATGAATGGAGAGTCCTTCAAAACGACGGCCGAATCATCGTCAAAGTATGCACGAAGAACGGGGAATAATGAAGTGTGCCCGGTCCGGTTCCCTCTGCGGCGAGCCGCTGAATCTTCCGTTGCGGTATCATGGAAGCTCTATCACAATACGGACAGGATCCCGCGGCGCATCCATAACGCACAAAATGTCGCAAAAGTGAATTCTTGCGCGATGTGGATTCGCAAACAGGCAGCCCTCCTGCAGAATTTCTTTTCTGTGTTCTTTTGAGCTGTTTTAGGCGAACATCCTGCTTTGAACGTCCGATGGGTTATCAAAACCTCGCTGTGATCCAGCATTGATAGACCTTTGCAAGGAACCAAACCGCCATGTGCGGATTGACGGGGTTTTGGGATCGGTCGCGTCGGTTGACCGGCGAAGTGCAATTGGCCGCCTTGCGCGGGATGACCGGCACGCTCCATCATCGCGGACCCGATGATCGCGGCGATTGGCTCGATCCGGACCAGGGACTGGGGCTGGGACACACGCGGCTGTCGATCATCGACCTCTCGCCGCTCGGTCATCAGCCGATGTCGTCGCCGTGCGGCCGGTATCAGATCGTTTTCAACGGCGAAGTCTATAATCATGCTGCACTGCGAAAGAGCTTAGAATCCCAGTCGCCTGCGTTTCGCGGGCACTCCGACACCGAAACGCTTCTCGCAGGAATCTCCGCATGGGGACTTCAGCGCACCATCGAACAATCGATCGGCATGTTCGCGATCGCCGTGTGGGATCGCCAGGAGAGGACGCTGTCGCTGGTCCGCGACCGTATGGGCATTAAACCGCTGTACTACGGCTGGTGCGGCGAGACGTTTCTCTTCGGCTCGGAATTGAAGGCCTTGCGGGCCCACCCGGCGTTCCCGGCCGACATCGACCGGGGCGCGCTGGCGTTGTTGATGCGATACGGTTACGTCCCGGCGCCGTATTCGATCTATCGCAACATCCGCAAATTGCCGCCGGGAACGATCCTCACGTTGACGGCCTCCGGTCCGCGCGAACCGGAGCCGCAGCCGTTCTGGAGTTTACGGGACGTCGCCGAACGGGGCGTCCGTCAGCCGTTTGAAGGAACGTTCAACGAAGCCGTGGATCGCCTGGAACATCTGCTGAGCGACGCGATTCGTTTGCGGATGATCGCCGATGTTCCCTTGGGCGCATTCCTTTCCGGCGGCATCGATTCGTCGACCGTCGTCGCGCTGATGCAGAAGCAGAGCAGCCGGCCGGTGAAAACGTTTACCATTGGTTTCACCGAGCAGGAATACAACGAAGCGGCGTATGCGAAGGGCGTCGCGAAACATCTCGGCACGGAACACACGGAGCACTACGTCACGCCGAAGGAAGCCCTCGACGTGATACCGAATCTCCCGTCGATGTACGACGAGCCGTTCGCAGATTCTTCGCAGATTCCGACGTTTCTCGTCTCGGCCCTCGCCCGAAAACATGTGACGGTTTCGCTCTCGGGCGACGGTGGCGATGAACTCTTTTGCGGATACAACCGGTATTTTAACGCATTCGATTACGCCTCGCTGCACAAAGTTCTTCCTGGCCGCGTGAGGAAGTTCGGCGGCAGGATGTTGAGCCGGATGGCCGGCGCGGCTCCGGCGGGCATCGTGCGAAAAGTGTTTCGCGGCGGGGCCAGAGTTCTCAACGATGACGGCCCGGAAGCCCGTTACATCCGCTGTCTCGGGCACTGGCACGATGAGCCGTTTCTGAACTTGAATATGCCGCTTCCGCCGCACGTCATCGAGTCGCCCGAAACGTGGCCGAAGTTCCGCCGCCCGGAGGAGCGGTGGATGTTTCTGGATGCCTGCACGTACTTGCCGGACGACATTCTGACGAAAGTCGACCGGGCCAGCATGTTCGTGGCGCTGGAGGCCCGCGTGCCGATCATTGATCACCGCGTGGTGGAATTTGCCTGGAGTCTGCCGCACGAGTTCAAGACGACGGGAAAAAAAGGGAAGCGAATTCTGCGCTCGCTGCTGTCGCGCTACGTGCCGACGCACTTGTTCGAGCGTCCCAAAGCGGGCTTTGGCGTCCCCATCGACCATTGGCTGCGCGGACCGCTGCGCGATTGGGCCGAAGAATTGCTGAGCGAACAGCATCTCCATCACGACGGCTATCTCGACCCGGCCGCCGTACGCCGCAAATGGACCGAGCATCAGTCCGGCCGGGTCAACTGGCACTACGCGCTGTGGAACGTACTGATGTTTCAGAGCTGGCTGGCCGCACAAAGCCCGGGTTAGGCCTTGAGCAGCTGGGTTTCAGTTTCCGGTCGTTTCCAACGCGTTCGCCATCCGAAACGTGGGCGTCGGGCGGTCGGGACGGAACCGCTTCGTTTCCAGGTCAATCGCCTGAGCACGGCGCGATTGGCAGACCGCAAGCACCGCCTCGCGGACATGCGTTTCCAACTCCACCGGATCGCAAGCCACCCGGGCGTTGACGATCAACTCGAACCGCCGGGTCGAACACCGCGACGGCAGCGACAATTCCGCATCCGCCGTGCTGGCGATCAGATTTGCCACGCCAAAGCAGCCGTCCGCCTGGCCGATGACTTTCAGATGGGCCGGTTCCTGACGGCGAATCCGCAACGCGGCCTGCAATTGGACGACGAGATCGAGCAGCAGCTCATCCAAAGGGCACGGCGATTCCGAAGTGATCGTCCACCGGCCGTTCAACCATCCGAGTTCCGCTTCCCCGGCGGCATACACGTCGTAATCCACGTCCATCAGCTTCCGGCCGAAGCCGCCCGGCTGATCGAGAAACTCCGCCAGCCGCTCCATCCCGGCGCCCGTGTGGGCCGAGAATCTCAAGATCGGCGTCTGCGGAAATTCTTGCCGGACGAGCCGTTCCAGGGCGTCGACTTCCTCGGGCGGCAACACGTCGACGCGATTGATCACAATGGCATCCGCTTCCTCCAACTGCTTCCGTACGATGTACGCCGCAGAATCGGAAAACCCGCCCCCGGAAATTCCCGACAGAATCTCCCGGCCTTGCGCTGGCTTCAGAAGCACGGCATACGGGGCGATGGAGAACCGACCCGGCCAGCGCTGCGCGATCGGCCGCAGCACGGTCGCCACGAGATCCGTGCAACTGCCGACCGGTTCGGCGAGGATAACGTCCGGCGCGCCAGCCTGCCCCAGACGTTCGATCTCGTTCATCAAGCCGTGAAAGTTACAACAAAAACACGATCCGGAAACCTCTTCGACGGCAAACCCCAGGCCACGGAGCAGGTGCGTATCGACCAGATCACTGGCTTGATCATTGGTGACGATTCCGACGTTGAGTCCCTGCTGCCGATAATGCCCCGCCAGGCGGGCCAGCGTGGTTGTTTTCCCGGCGCCCAGAAAGCCGCCGACCATGATGTAGCGCGTGGTGTCGTGCATGAAAACGCCCCAGGGGAGTGAGCCAGCGATCGATGACGGAGAGGGTCTTCGGAAATCAAATCCGATTCGAGCGACAGCTTCCGCTGCCTGAAGATCGGCGAACTCCGAGGCGATTCTTGCCGCGTTCCTTCACACGGCTCCGCGGGAAATGATTTCTCCCCGTTCGGCGATTGCGGCGTCGATGCGGGCAATCTGGTGCGGGGTCAGCTTCCACGTCATGGCGTGGGCGTTGTCGCGGATTTGTTCCGGCCGTTTCGCGCCGCACAAGGCAACGGAGATGCCCGGCCGCTGAATCGTCCAATTCAACACGACCTGGGCGACGCTCGCCCCGATGTCTTGCGCGATCGGCCGCAATTGATCCAGAAAATCCTGGTTCTTGTGCCATTCGTCTCCCTGAAACATCGGGTACTTCTGCCGGCCGTCCTTCGGATCGAACGAATGATCCCTGTTCAGTTTTCCGGCCAGGAGGCCCTTCATCAGCGGCCAGTAGACCATCACGGAAACATCATTCCGCACGCACCACGGCAGTTGCGACAGCTCGACCTCCCGTTGCAACATGTTGTAATGCGGCTGGAAGGCCGACAACGGGCAGACGGCGTGAAACGCCTGTAACTGCTCTGTCGTCGCGTTGGATAGACCTGCCGCGCGGATTTTCCCCTCGGACAACAGCTCGCGAAAGGCCCCGGCAGATTCGGCAATAGGAATCTGCGGATCGGGGGCATGGAGATAATAGAGTTCGACGCGATCCGTTTGAAGCCGCCGGAGACTTTCCTCGCAGTGACGGCGAATGCTCTCCGGCCGGCCGTCGCGGATTTGCTTCTTGTCCGGCACCCAGACGATGCCCCCTTTGGTGGCGAGGACGACGTCCTTCCGCTTCGGGCCAAGCGTTTGGGCGATCATCCGTTCGCTTTCGCCCTCATACCCGTAGCAGTACGCCGTGTCTAAGAAGTTGATCCCGGCGTCGAACGCCGCGGTCAGCGTGGCTTCGCTCTGGTTCGCGTGCACATCGATACTGGTGATCCCGGCAATCGGCCAGCATCCCATCGCCAGGGGCGTGACGAAGATTCCCGTCCGGCCGATTTCGCGTTGCGAGAATTCCATGCGTGCTGACGTCCTGATATCAATGGGGGCTTCGATACAACTGTTGCTGGGCGATGTAGACTTCAACGGCGCGCGGCACGAGATACCGGATGCTGCGGCCTGAGTGGACGCGCTGCCGAATGTCTCGCGAGGAGATGTCCAGCCCCGGCATCTGCACGATCTGAAATCTCTGCGAGGCGTCGTCTCCGAAGTGCCTTGCCGTCGCCGTCAGATCGCACGCCGGGCGATCCCCGCGATTGACGGCGGCGATTGTCGAAAGCTGGAGAATGCGCCCGGGTTCGCGCCAGGTCGGCAAGTCGTGGACGGAGTCGGCCCCGAGCAGCAGAAACAATTCCCGATCCGGGGCTTCGTCGTGGAACCGCTGCAAAGTCTCGACGGTGAAAGACGGCCCGGACCGCTCGAGCTCGACTTGCTGGATTCGAAAGTTTTCGTGCCCGGCGATCGCGAATTGCAGCATTTCGAGCCGCTGCTTCGCCGGCGAAATCTCCGCGGCAGTCTTATGGGGCGGAACTCCGGCGGGCACAAACCAGACTTCGTCGAGCAGGCATTGCTCCCGGCACTGTTCCGCCAGGACCAGATGGCCCAGGTGCACGGGATCGAACGTCCCGCCGAAGATGCCGATCCGCATGGTGTCTCACGCTCCCTCGTTGGTGCCTCGCCACTTGGTTCGGCGCGCGGCCGCGATACCGCCTGGCACGCAACGCCGGACGGGTCGCCGTCAACCGACCGGCAGGCTGAGCACCTGGTCGAGCAGCGCGCCGTATTCCGCGATCGAACGGCCATTGCCCTCGATAATCGCCGCACCGGAATCCATGGCGTCCAGCCACGACATCCGGCCTTGCACCAGGGCCGCAAACGTTTGGACGTCCAACCGGCAAACCGCATGGGCCTGGTCATGCACGCCGCATTCCGCGCCGAGCACATGCCGGTCGCTCACGATCAGTTGCCATTGTCCGCCGCCGGGGCCGCGCACGTCCAGGCCCAGCAGGCGCTGCGAGGCATCGTCCGTCGGGGAGATTTGCCGTCCCTGTTCGATCAACGGCTGCAGGAATTCCTCGGAATCGAAGTCCAGGTCCAGAGGTTTCTTGGCGGGAGTGGGAAAGCCGGCATCGATGGCAATCCGCGACAACCGGGTCAACATGCGGCGGTCGACATGCGGACAGACCAAGTGCGGCGCGGCGGCCAGCACGTTCGTCCGGTCGAACTCGGGATCCATTTTCCAGTACGAGTTGTAGACGCGGATGTGCTCGTAAAACAGCGATTCCAGTTCGGTCAGGTCGTCGGGGTGCCGGCCCGTTCCATTGAACGACGTACCGTAGAACCGGGCCGATTCCTCCAGCACGTCGCGAATCAGGCGCGTGGTCACCGGATGCTGCGGCACCAGGTGGTAGGTGCGGCCGTGCCATTGCGGCGACTGGATCACATGGGCCATTACGGCGGAAACCCAGTCGACCGGGACGAGATATTTCGTTTCATTGCCATCGAGCGCCAGCCGGACATTCTGGCCCCCGATACGGCCCGTTTCATTCGGAGACTGCGAGCTGAGAATTGTGTGCACCAGTTGCAGCGCCGCATAAAAGCCGTGATAGGTGCTCGTGAAGCCGGTTTCGGAATCGCCGATGATGATCCCCGGACGGAACACGGTGACGTCGTCCAGGAAGTCGGCGGCGCGGACGAGTTTTTCGGCGTCGAGCTTGCTTTGTTCGTAATCGTTGGAAAGCTGCTGGCCAAGGTCCACTTCGGACTCCAGCACCCGACCGGTCCGCATCCCGGCGACGTAGGCGGTGGAGACGTGATGCAACTGCCGGATGCGCGTCGCGCGACAGAAGTCGAGCATGTGCCGGGCGCCGCCGACATTCGATGCCCAGGGTTCTCCCTCGGCGCTCGTGGCATGGAACTGCAGGCTGGCGGCGTTATGGATGATGCCCGAACAATACTCCGTCACCCAGCGAATGCTATGTCCATCCAGGCCGAGATCCGGCTGGCTGATGTCGCCTTCCAGAACAACCGGGCGGGGGAGCGAAACGCCAAGCGATTTCTCCCAGGCGGAGAGCTGTCCTTCCACGCGCTGACGGGCCGTCATCTTGCGAGTGCTGCGCGCCAAGACCGCCACGGGCGTGCCGGCGATGAGCAAATCTCGCAATAGATAATTTCCCAGTAAACCGGTGGCGCCGGTCAGTAACAGATGTTTCATAGATCCCAGGGGCCCAGCAAGGTAGGAAGCCACACGCCGACTCACGATATTTTACAGGGTATCCGCGGGAAATCGCAATTCCGACCTCGGAATTAGGGTGATTGAGGGAAAAATCGGATGCCGCCTCAGTCGCAGTTTTCCCGACCGCGACGATCGGCCGAGCCGTCATCCCGGGACGAATGCGGACAACTTATCAGCGCCGGACCGTACGTGCGTCAGGTTCGGGCGCGGCCTTGCAACAGCGTTCGCCGCAGTCAACAATGCCACTCGAAATCCCTGGCCCTTGCTGCGTCGTCCGAAATGCCCGCCGTTGCCGATCTGTTGCCGATTCTCCAGCAGCACTGGGGTTATGCCTCGTTTCGGCCGCTGCAAGCCGAGGCGATGGACGCCGTGCTCGACGGCCGCGATTCCGTCGTCGTTCTCCCCACGGGCGGCGGAAAGTCGCTTTGCTATCAGGCGCCGGCCTTGGCGAAAGACGGCGTCGCCGTGGTCGTCTCGCCCTTGATCTCCTTGATGAAAGACCAGGTGGACGCGCTGCTGGCGAACGGCATCGCCGCGGCCAGCGTGAACAGCACGCATTCGCCGGCCGAACGATTGCGGGTCGCCGAGGAAATCCGCTCTGGCCGGCTGAAGCTGCTGTATGTCTCGCCGGAGCGGCTGTGCACGGAAAAAATGCTCTCCTTTCTGGAAAGCAGCCGCGTCTCGTTTTTCGCCGTCGACGAAGCTCATTGCATCAGCCAATGGGGCCACGATTTCCGTCCGGAATACCGGATGCTGTCGACGTTGAAGGAACGGTTCGACGGGGTCGCCGTTCATGCCTACACGGCGACAGCGACGGAAGCCGTTCGTGCGGACATCGCCGAGCAACTGCAACTCGCCGATCCGCAGTTTCACGTCGGCACGTTTGACCGGCCGAACCTGCTCTACCGGGTGCAGCTTCGGACCGACTTGTACGAGCAGGTGACGGAAGTTCTCGAGCGGCATCCGAAACAATCGGGGATCATCTATTGCATTTCCCGCAAAGAAACCGAAAGCCTGGCCGAGATGCTCCGTAGTCACGGCCACCGCGCGGTTTGTTATCACGCCGGGTTGTCCGAGGCCCTGCGGACGTCGGCCCAGGATCAGTTTCAGCGAGAAGAGATCGACATCGTCGTGGCGACGGTGGCGTTCGGCATGGGAATCGACAAGTCCAATGTGCGTTTTGTGATTCATGCCGGGGCGCCGAAATCGCTGGAACATTACCAGCAGGAAAGTGGCCGCGCGGGACGAGACGGTCTCGACGCTGAATGCTGCCTGTTCTACGGGGCAAAGGACTTCGTCTTCTGGCGGAAGACGGTGGACGAATTGCCCCTGGAATCGCAGGAACAGGCCCGGCAGACGCTGCGAGAAATGGACCGTTATTGCCAGGGAACAATTTGCCGGCATCGTGCCCTGGTCGAGTATTTCGGCCAGTCGCTGCCGGGTGAAGACTGCGCCGCGTGCGATGTGTGCCTGGCCGATCTCGATCTCACGCCGGATGCCAAGATCGTCGCCCAGAAAATTCTGTCCTGCGTGGTTCGCGTCAAGGAGATGTTCGGGGCGAATTATGTCGCCCAGGTGTTGTGCGGCTCGAAAGAGCAGCGGATTCTCGAAAACCGGCACGATCAGCTCAGCACGTACAAATTGCTGGCTGAACACGGCACGACGGCCGTGCGAATGTGGATCGAACAGCTTGCTTCGCAAGGTTGCCTGGAACGCTACGGCGAGTACTTGCAACTGCGCGTGACGCCGGCCGGTTGGGAGGTCCTTAAGGGCGATGCCGTCCCCAGGCTGTTGCAGCCGCCGAAGAAAAAATCGCGGACGGCCCGCACTTCGCGGCTGGCCGACGATTCGTGGGACGGCGTCGATGCCGGCCTGTTTGAAGCGCTCAGGCAATTGCGCCGGGCGCTGGCGACGGAAAAGAACGTCCCACCGTATGTCGTTTTTGGCGATGATTCGCTCCGTGAACTGGCCCGCCGGCGACCCACCACGGCTTCGGCCTTCCGCCAGATGTATGGCGTGGGTGACCGCAAGGCCGCCGATTACGGCCCAGCGTTTATCGCCGCGATCGCCGAGTATTGCCGTGCGAACGAGGTCCCCGCGGATGTTGCCGCACCGGCGACCAGGGCCGGCTCCGCGGCGAAAAAGGAATCGAATTCCTCCTTGGCCCGGACGCGCGGTTTCGAACTGTTCGCACAGGGCCGGCTCGTGGAGGACGTCGCCGCGCAGATCTCTCGGGCCGTGTCGACGACGAATCAGTACCTGGCGGAGTTCATTGAAGAGACGCATCGGATCGATCCGATGCCGTGGGTGGATGAAGCGACGGCGGCGCTCATTGAAGAGACGTTCCGCAAACTGGGCGAGACGCGCCACAAGCCGGTCTTCGAATCGCTGGACGGCGGCGCCACGTACGACCAGATCCGAATCGTCGCCGCCTGCTTGCGCAATCGCCCGCCGCAGCTCGGCTCCGGCGCGGTTGAACAGTAAGGTTCGCCTTGCGGACGCGCCGTTTCCGCACCGCCGTACAGTTGCCGTTCGCCACGGCCTGCTTATACTCGCCTGAACAAGTTTCAACTCCGAAAAACTTCCCAGGGACGGCTGTCCCCGGGCTTCACGGAAGAGCAGCACCACGATGTCGGCCGGCGATATTATCATCCGCGGCGCTCGCGAGCATAACCTGCAGAATGTCGACCTGACGCTCCCCCGCAACAAGCTCATCGTGATGACGGGGGTCAGCGGTTCAGGCAAAAGTTCCCTGGCGTTTGATACGCTTTACGCTGAGGGCCAGCGCAGGTACGTCGAGTCGCTGTCGAGCTACGCGCGGCAGTTTCTCGGCCAGATGCCCAAGCCCGACGTCGACGCCATCACCGGGTTGGCGCCGTCGATCTCGATCCAGCAAAAGGCGGCCGGAAAGAATCCGCGGAGCACCGTCGGCACGATCACGGAAATCTACGATTACCTCCGGGTGCTGTATGCCCGCGTCGCCCGGCCGGCTTGCTATCAGTGCGGCCGGCCCATCACCGCGCAGACACGCGACCAGATCGTCGACAGCGTTCTCAGGATTCCCGACGCCGCGCGGTACATGGTGCTCGCCCCTTTGGTGCAGCGTCAGAAGGGCGAGTTCAAGGACCTGTTTGACGACCTGCTGAAGCAGGGCTTTCTAAGGGCGCGCGTCGACGGCCGGATGGTTCAGCTCGACGACGACCTGCATCTCGACAAGCAGATGAAGCATACCATCGATGTCGTCGTCGACCGGCTCGTCGGCGGGAAGACACCCCGGAACCGCGTTGCCGAAGCGGTCGAGCAGGCGCTGAATCTTGCGGACGGAAAGTTGATCATCACGCGCGAAGAGTCCGCGAAGCGGCAAGCGATCAGCGACGCGATTTCCAAGGATGAATCTGCTCCGGCCCTCAACCCTCAACCCTCAACCCTCGACCAACTCTACTCCAGTGACTACGCCTGCATTCATTGCGGGATCAGCTATGAACCGCCGTCGCCGCAACTGTTCAGCTTCAACAGTCCGCTCGGCATGTGCGCCGACTGCAACGGTCTGGGACAAAGGCATGATTTCGTCCTCGAACGGCTGATTCCCGATCCGTCGCTGTCCATTGCAAAAGGGGCCATCGCCCTGCTCGGGAAACTGGGCAAGAGCGGCCGCTGGCGGCGGCATATCTACGACGGCGTCGCGCGGGCCATCGAGACCGATCTCAAACTCCCTGAAGCATCGGTCCTCAAAACGTCCTGGGAAAAACTCCCCGACGAGGCCCGGCGGATGTTTCTTTACGGACTCGGCGATCGCAACATCACGTTCGCGTTCCGGCATCGTGGCGGATTGTGGAAACATGGCGGGAAGTACCCCGGTTTCATCGCCGAGATGCTTGCTGACTACCGCAAGACGAATAACCCGATGCGCCGCAAGCAGCTCGAAAAGTATATGGAAGTCCAAGTTTGCCAGGCCTGCCACGGCTCGCGCTTGAGCCAGCAGGCGTGCAGCTATCGGCTGACGGCGAGAGTCCAAAGTCCAGAGTCGAGAGTCGAGAGCCAGCAGAAGACTGGCGAAAAGCGGAAGGCGAAAAGCGGAAAGCCAGAGGAATTTAGTTCTTCCACCCCCGCACCCCCGCACTCTCACGCCTCCCCATCTTCCCTCTCACTCCCCGAAGTCTGCGCCCTCAGCACGGCCGAGGCGTTCGACTTCTTTGATCAACTCGATCTCAACGACACCGAACGCTTCATCGCCGACGAAGTCCTGAAGGAAATCCGCGGACGGCTGGGATTTCTGCTCCGCTGCGGTTTGGACTATCTCACGCTCGACAGAACGGCTCCCACCCTCTCCGGCGGTGAATCGCAGCGCATCCGACTCGCCGGGCAGATCGGCTGCGGCCTCGTCGGCGTCGTCTACATTCTCGACGAACCCTCCATCGGCCTGCATCCGCGCGACAACGTCATGCTGCTCGGCAGCCTCCAGGACTTGCGCGACCAGGGCAACACGGTCATCGTCGTTGAACATGACGAAGACACCATGCGCGCGGCCGACCACGTCGTCGACTTCGGCCCCGGCCCCGGCGTCCGCGGCGGCAAGGTCGTTGCGTCCGGAACAGTCGCGCAAATTCAGAAGTGCGACGAAAGCGTTACCGGCGCTTTTCTTTCTGGCCGCCGGACCATCGAAATCCCGAAGCGGCGTGAACAAGATCTTCTGAGCAGGGGGCGTCAGCCCCTTGGTTCGACGTCGAAGAAACATAGTGCGCGGAATCAAAGGGCTGACACCCCCCGCTCAGAAGCGGCGATCACCATCGTCGGGGCGACGCATCACAATCTCAAAGACGTGACGGTCCATTTTCCGCTCGGAACGTTTATCGCCGTCACGGGCGTGAGCGGGTCGGGCAAGAGTTCGCTCGTCAACGACATCCTGTGGGAGGCCCTGAATCGCGACATCAACGGCGGGGTCGGCACGCCGGGGGCGCACAAAAAAATCCTCGGCCTGGAGCATGTCGACAAGGCCATCGACATCGATCAATCGCCCATTGGCCGAACGCCCCGGTCGAACCCGGCGACCTATGTCAAACTGTTCGATCTGATCCGCGATCTCTACACGAAGCTGCCG
Source organism: uncultured Planctomycetaceae bacterium (assembly GCA_964388415.1). Taxonomy (GTDB): domain Bacteria; phylum Planctomycetota; class Planctomycetia; order Planctomycetales; family Planctomycetaceae; genus CAZDGB01. Next base: position 52,610 of record CAYMAO010000021.1, read on the forward strand.
GAATCGAAAGTCCGCGGCTTCAAGCCGGGCCGGTTCAGTTTCAACGTGGAAGGGGGCCGCTGCGAAGCGTGCGAGGGCCACGGGGCGACAAAGCTGGAGATGGATTTTCTGGCCGACATCTGGGTGACGTGCCCTGTCTGCCAGGGCCGGCGGTTCAACAAGGAAACGCTGGACGTCCATTTCAAAGGGAAAAGCATCGCCGACGTGCTGGACATGGACGTGCAGCAGGCGGTCGACCATTTCGAGAACTTGCCGAAGATCAAGCAACTGGTGCAGACGCTGCACGACGTCGGCCTGGATTACATGAAGCTCGGCCAGCCGTCGCCCACGCTGTCCGGCGGCGAAGCGCAACGGGTGAAGCTGGCGAAGGAACTCGGCAAGCGCTCGACCGGCAAGACGGTGTATATCCTCGATGAGCCGACGACGGGGCTGCACTTCGTCGATGTCGAACATCTCTTGCGCGTGCTGCACGGATTCGTCGACGCCGGGAACACGGTCATCGTCGTCGAGCACAATCTCGACGTGATCAAAACGGCGGACTGGGTGATCGATCTCGGCCCGGAAGGGGGTGCCGGCGGCGGCCGCATCGTCGTGGAAGGAACGCCGGAAGACGTCGCCCGTTGTGCGGAGTCACACACCGGCGCGGCGCTGGTACCTTATCTACCCCCGAGCGGGGGGCGTAAGCCCCCTGTGGCAACGTCGTTGAAGAAGGGCCGCCGGAACCAAGGGGCTTACGCCCCCCGCTCGGGGTCTGCCCGCTGGCAGGCATGCACGAAACTCACCGCCCACCACGGGGCGGACGAGAATATCGTCATCCGCGGCGCGGCACAGCACAACTTGCGGAATCTCGACCTGCAAATCCCGCGCGAGCAGATGTCCGTCTTCTGCGGGCCCTCGGGCTCCGGCAAAAGTTCGCTGGCGATGGACACGCTCTACGCCGAGGGGCAGCGCCGGTACGTCGAATCGCTGTCGAGTTACGCCCGGCAATTTCTTGGCCAGATGCCGAAGCCGAAGGTCGAACACATCCACGGCCTGCAGCCGGCGATCGCCATCGAGCAGAAGTCTGTCGGGCATACGCCGCGGTCCACCGTTGGCACCGTGACGGAGATTTACGATTATCTGCGGATTCTGTACGCCCGTCTGGGAACGCAGCATTGCCCCGACTGCCAGATCCCCGTTCAGGCGCAAACGACGGACGACGTGCTGGATCAACTGCAGAAATTGCCTGCCGAGACGCGGCTCTTGATTCTTGCTCCGCAGGAAGTTGCCGTCGGCCAGCACTACGAAAAACTGTGGGACAAGCTCAAAGAGCAGGGCTTTCGCCGGGTTCGCATCGATGGCACGACGCACACGCTCGAAGACGTTCCGGAGATTGACCGCCGCCGCAAACACAACGTCGAGATTGTCGTCGACCGCGTGACCATCGCGCCGAACGGCCGTGCGCGCCTGGCCGACTCGGTGGAGCTGGCCTTCGATCTCGGCCAGGGGACGATTCGCACAGCAATTGTTGATGAAGACCGGCCCGAGACGAAATGGAAGGTTCAGCCGTTCAGCCTGTTCCGCGCCTGCGAGCAATGCGGCCGCAGCCTCGAGGAACTCTCCCCGCAGAACTTCTCGTTCAACAGCCCGCTTGGCTGGTGCGAATCGTGCGAAGGCCTCGGCGTGCAGCAGGGAACGAATCTCGCCGCGCTGATCGCCGATCCGACGCGCACGCTCGGTGACGGAGCCGTCGCCGCCTGGCCGGATCCGAACACCCGGCCGATCTTCCGCCAGATGCTCGAGGCGATCTCCGTCGAATGCGACTTGCCATTGGATGTGTCGTTCTCGCAGCTTGAACCGCAACAGCAGCAGATGGTGCTCTACGGCACCGGCGAGCGGTGGATTGCCGTGATCGACCCGAGCGGGGGACGTGAGTCCCCAGGTTCGACGTCGAAGGCAAAGGGCCGCCGGAAACAAGGGGCTGACGCCCCCCGCTCGGGAAATACCCTTTTCCGCTTCCAATACAAGGGCCTCTACCCCGCCATCGAAGAGGCCTCCCGGGTCTCTTACGTCTATCGGCAGCGGCTGTTCGACCTCGTCGGCGAAGTCCCCTGCCAGACGTGCGCCGGCAGCAGGCTGCGGGAAGACGCCGCGGCGGTGCGTCTCGCCGGAAAAACATTGAAGCAACTCTGCGACTTGCCGCTTCAAGATTCGCTGTCGTTCTTGCAGAAGCTCTCGTTCGATAAACGGCAGAAGAAAATCGCCGGCGATCTGTTGACGGAAGCGACCAGCCGGTTGTCATTCCTGGTCGACGTCGGCCTGCATTATCTCACGCTCGATCGGCCGCTGCCGACGCTCTCCGGAGGCGAATCGCAGCGCATCCGGCTCGCTGGGCAGATCGGCCGGGGACTGACGGGAATCTTGTACGTGCTGGACGAACCGACCATCGGCCTGCATCCCAGCGACAACCATAGACTGCTGGATGCCCTGCGAAAACTTCGCGACCTCGGCAACACGATTGTCATGGTGGAACATGATCGAGAGGTCATTAGCGCGGCGGATCGGCTGTACGACTTCGGACCCGGCGCCGGCCGTTTCGGCGGCACGATCACCGCGGAAGGCACGCCGCGCGAAATCCTCAAGGGCGATAAGTCTCTCACCGGCAAGTATCTCTCCGGCCGCGAGCAGATCGTGATCCCCAAGGAACGGCGCGTTTGTTCTCAAACCCCGAGCGGGGGGCATCAGCCCCCTGGTTCGACGTCGATGACAAGTATCGGCCGCAAACAAGGGGTTGACGCTCCCCGCTCCGAAAACACGTTTCTCGAACTCCGTGGCGCCCGGCTCAACAACCTCCGCAATGTCGATGTCCGCATTCCTTTGAAAACCTTGACGGCCGTCACCGGCGTTTCCGGGTCCGGCAAAAGTTCACTCATCCAGGACACCCTCGCCAAGGCCGTCGCCCGCAGGTTCAGCCGCTCCAGCGAACAGCCTGGGCCGTATGATGAACTCCTCGGCGTCGAACACTTGAGCAAGCTGATCGTTGTCGACCAGCAACCGCTCGGCAATACGCCCGCCTCGAACCCGGCGACTTACACCGGCGTCTTCGAGGAAATCCGTGAACTTTACGCCCGGTTGCCGGAGGCGAAAGTCCGCGGCTATCGGTCGGCCCGATTCAGTTTCAACCGGTCCGGCGGACGTTGCGAAGCGTGCGAAGGGAATGGGCAGAAAAGAATCGAAATGCACTTCCTGCCCGACGTCTGGGTGGAATGCGAAGTCTGTCACGGAAAACGCTACAACTCCGAAACTCTCAGTGTCACCTACAAGGACAAATCGATCGCGGATGTCCTTGAGATGTCGATCGGCGACGCGCTGGAACTATTCGAGAATCTTCCGAAGATTCGCGCCCCGCTCGCCATCTTGTGTGCCATCGGCCTGGATTATCTTTCGCTCGGGCAATCGGCCCCGACGCTCTCCGGCGGCGAGGCCCAGCGGGTGAAGCTTGCCGCGGAACTGGCCCGGCCGCAATCGGGACGGACGCTATACCTCCTGGATGAACCGACGACGGGCCTGCATTTCGACGACATCCGAAAGCTGCTGAAAATCCTGAACAGCCTGGTCGACGCCGGCAACACCGTCGTCGTGATCGAGCACAATCTCGATGTGATCAAGACGGCCGACTGGATCATCGACCTCGGCCCTCACGCCGGCAGCGAAGGAGGCTGGATCGTCGCCGAAGGAACGCCGGAGGACCTGGTTGCGAACGTCAGAGCCGCGCACAAAGTAAGCGGTCCGCTTACTCCGTGCGCGGCTCCTTCCCGTCCGCATACATCCCTCACCGCGTTGGCTCTGGTCGACGTTTTGAAATCCGGCACCTACGGCGAACGGGAAACCTTCGACCCGGCGACCGTCCGTCGAAAACAGGCCGGCGATCTGGATCTGTCGCAGGTCGGCAAGAACGCGCAGATGCCCTGGGAGAAAAACGGCCGGCGCTGGCACACGAAAGACCGCGTCGCCCACAACGGCAAGCCGTGCCGCTGGGATGGCCGGATGCTGGCGGAGATTATCGATGAACTGACGTCGGACGACGAATTCGGCCCAGTGAACTGGAGCGACCGCAGCGTCGTCGAGGTGATCGGCCCGAACAAATCGGCCGGCTGGTTCCTTCATGCCCGGACGGCCGATGAATGGCTGCTGACATTGAATTTCCGCGTGGCCCGGAATTGCTTTGTCGAAGAAGATCTCGCCGCTGCGCTGAAGCTGAAAAACATTGACGACATGGACGAAATTCCGGTGTACGGCCGGGCGGCACGAGTCCGCGTGAAGAACGCCCAGCCTCCCTGGCAGGATGTCGTTATTTCGCTGGTTCAGCCGGCGGACATCGAATCGCCAGCGTTTGAAGCGTTTCTGAAACAGGCGAAGGACTCTTTTCTCGAACGGACCAAGCCAGAAAAACTCGATCTCGATGAACTGATGCCGTGGAAAAAACTCGGCCGCAAATGGCACTTGCTGCGGAAGGGGTTTCTCAAAGGCCGCGTCGCCTGGGAAGCGTCGGTCATCGAAGCGCTGGCGGCGCTCTTGGATGAAGTCTGGCCCGAGGCGAAGGTCGACTGGACGCAGAAAGTTCTGGTGAACTATCACGCCGGCGCAAAGAAGCTCGCCACGCTGATCACCAAGCGGCCCGAGGGTCTGGACCTGGAACTCTACGCCCCGTCGGGAAAGATCGCGCTGGGACAAATCGCCGACCTGGGCGTCGACCCGGGCATCGTCCCGCACCGCACGGGTGAAGACGCCATCCGGCTGCGATTCACGAAGACGGGGCAGGTCGCCTCGCCTAAACTGCGGGAGTTTCTGCAAACGCTGATCAAATAAAGCCGCGATTGGCAATCGCGGTCTACCCATTCTCCGGAGGATCGCCCATGTTCCCCGAACTCAACCGCGATCTCGCCGACCCGCGCTGGATGTTTGTCAAAGCGGGACTCTTTCTGATCATCGGGATCAGCGCCGTCGGGATCATTCTTGTAGAACACCCGGACGGGAAACTCGGGCTGCTCCTGGCGCTCGCCATCTGGTCGTTCGCCCGGCTGTATTACTTTGCGTTCTATGTGATCGAGAAGTACATCGACCCGACCTACAAGTTCGCGGGGTTGTGGTCGGCGGCGATGTATCTCCTGCAGCGCGGCCGAAACCGATGATTACTCCGGCACGGGCGGCGCAGCGATCACCGGCAGCCAGGTTCCGACCTCGGTTTTCCAACCGGGGATCAAGGGCGTCGTCAGCACGTCGGGGGCGTGCAGGATGCGGGCTGTTTTCGCATCGGCATAGGAATACACCATCCGCTCTTCAGGAGCCGCCAGCCAGACTTCGCGGACGCCATAGCGAAAATATTCATTCACTTTCTTCAGGGAGTTTCGGGTCTCTTCCCGAGGGCTGAGTACTTCCACCGCCAAGTCGGGTATCACGGCCCAATCGCCTTCCGGCGACGGCGGCTGTCCCATCGGCCATCGCTCGGCGGAAACAAATGCCACATCCGGTCGACGACGCAGATCGCGCGCGGCATCCAGGATGAAAACCATTTCCGTGACGACATGCCCTAATTTCTGTGATTTGCAGTAGGTGTCCAGCCAAGCCGCCAATTGAAATGCCAACCAGGTCGAGTAGGCACCCACGGGTTTCTCCACATACTGACCGTAGAACACTTCATAGAGCATGTCGTCCGGCGGAGCATCCAACGGTCCCAGCAATGCAGCAGACATTCTCACCTCCTTCGGCCGGCAGAAGTTCGGTTGTTCAGCGCCAGTATCCTGGAGAGAGAACGGCGCTGCAAGAGCGATTCTCCATCGTCTCAACGCAGACGATGTTCTTGCCGAGGAAGCACTCGACTTCGATGTATCAGAACAACCCGGGGATCGGGTCGGCGCCGGAAGCCTGGATGACTTCATTCGGGATCCCGCGCATCAAGCGGACTTCGCTCGGGTCCATCAGCGTCTGCAAAGCCGTGGCAATGACGTGCGAATTGCGGACCGGGCTCGACGCCGCTTCCGAAGCGTCGCGGGACGACTGGCCAATCACCTGGCCCGACTTGATCCCGCCGCCGGAGAGAATCAAAGGAGCGAGGTTGCCCCAGTGATCGCGGCCGCCGTTGGCGTTGATCCGGGGCGTGCGGCCCATTTCACCGCAGCAGATCAAGAGAATCTTGTCGGACAGGCCGCGCGCGGCGACATCTTCCAGGAACGTGGACACCGCGTGATCAAACGGCGGCGCCATGTAACGCATGCCTTCTTCAATCGTGGCGTTGTTCGAATCGGCGTGCATATCCCACACGAAATTCGTCGTCACCGTGACGAATCCTGCCCCGGCCTCGCACAGCCTGCGGGCCAGCAGCATCAGCTTGCCCAGCGACTTGGCGTTATCAACGTAATGATTGTAGTTGTTCCATTTCCGGTTGATTTGATCGGGCCGGACCAATGGGGCCGTGTCGTACCGGTCAATCACGGAGGCGTCTTCCTTCGAGAGATCAAACGCCCCGGCAACGCCGCCGAGAATCGTGTTGAACGCCTGCTTGCGAACGTCATCCAACTGGCTGAGTTTGCCCGCCGTATCCAGCTCGAACCGCACCCGGTCCAGCGTCGACAACAGGTTCTGGCGGTCATCCAGACGGGGCACCGGAATGTTCAATTGCAGGTTTTTCTGCAAGTCGCCCCCGGCTCCTGGCACGAACGGCGAAAACCCGCCGCCCAGAAATCCAGCGGAATCAAACTTCCCGAAACCGGCTTGTTCCGGCCCAGTGCTGGGATCGACGGCACGCGGAAACAGGCACAGATTGCGGGGCATCCCGGTGGACGGATGATTGGCCCCGGCGACCCGGGCATAGAGCGCCCCGAGATTCGCCCCGCCGGTGTCTCGGCTGGAGATCGGCTTGATGTCGTGATTGCCGTCGCCGCTGACAAACGATCGGACGATGGCCAGCTTGTCCGCGAGGTAGGCCAGCTTCGGAAATGTGCTGCCGAACGTGACCCCCGGAATCGACGTGGCGATTTCTCCGGTTGCGCTGCGATTGCCGATCGGGGCCGTCATCTTGGGATCGAACGTTTCAATCTGCGTCGGTCCGCCGTGCATGAACAGAAAAACGACCGACTTCCCCGTCAACGGCAACGGTTTTTCACCGGCGCATAGCCGAGGGAGAAACCCCGGCAGCGCCGCGCTCCCCAGCAGCCCGCCGCCCAGCCGCAAGACTTCCCGGCGACCGAGCCTTCGATCATTCTGGATAAAGCGCAGCATGACGTTGCTCTCTCGACACGAAAGGAATCCACGCACTCACAATTTAATATATCGACAAAAGTTGATCGGTTCAACCGCAATTCATGCCTGGGTCGCGGGATTTCACACCCAGCCACGATGACACGGTTCACGCCGTTTGGGCTGCTGCGATCAGTTTTTCGAGGCATTTCGGCTGGAAGACTCCGCTCCGGCGTTCGTCGGCCGGCTTTTGTATTTGGCCAGCGCCACGGACAGCGACGCGACGGCGGCGAGGATCACGCCGGCGTCGTCCGACAGGCCAAGCAGCGGCAGAAAATCGGGAACTGCGTCAAAGGGACTGACCAGGTACAAGAGCGCCCCGATCGCAACGGCTTTCGAGGACCACGCCGCGCCGGGATCGCGCACCATCGTCCACAGCGATTGCACATCGCCCCACAAGTTGGCGATGCGGCCGCGTTTCATCCGCAGCAGCTTGCCGTCAATTTTCTGCACGGACTGTTCGGACGCCTGGGCTTGATAGCGTTCCAAACGGTGTTCGGCGGGAGTTGTCATGGGTGTCAATGCTCTTCGAGAAAATCTTGTCCTTCGTTGATTTTACCAAAGGCGTTGATCTCGTGCGCCGGTCGACGTGACTATGAAGAGTCGCATGAAAGGCCGGCGGCCTGATCGAAAAGGAATTGAACCTGTCCGCGCCGACTCCTATGATGAAACAAGATTCGCGGCGGCTTTTCTGAATGGGAGACCGTGCATGTCGATCCACTCCCGGGTTCCGCCGCGCCGTTCGGGTTTCACCCTGCTGGAACTGCTGATCGTGCTGGTGGTCTGCCTCGTGCTGCTCGTGATGATGCTGCCCATGTTCCAACGAATGCGGGAACAGGCACGGCTGACGCAGTGCAAGAACAATCTCAAGGCCATCGGATTGGCCATGCACAACTATCATGACAAGTTCAATTATTTTCCGATGGGCTGCACCGGCAGCACGGGGAATGACGAGGAGGGGACGGCGGACGACTGGGGGTATTCCTGGTGGGTTCCGATTCTGCCGGACCTGGGCGAAGCGAAACTCTTCAACCAGTGGAACTTTTCCGTGTCGAGCAGCGGCTTCGACGGCCAACGACCGCTGCTGCGCGGAGTGAAACTGCCGATGGCGAGATGTCCGTCGACGACGCTAACGAAGTATGCCGTGACCAGCCAGGGGCTGGCGGTGTCGTCGTATGTGGGAATTGCCGGGGCGTATCAGGATCAGTATCCGTACCCAGAGTCGGGTCAGTACGAGCGTTCCTATCGGGAAAAATTCACTTCGGAGTCGTTCAATGGGAGGGCATCGTTTGGCGGCATGTTGCATCATCGGGGGCATCTTGGGTTCAAAGACGTATTGGATGGTTCATCCAATACGTTCCTTTTCGGTGAGCAATCCGATTTCTGCATCGATGTGACGATCAGCAAGCAGACGATTGCCATCTCGAGTTGGCCGCAAGGCATGTGGTGCGGCAGCACCGGCGGCGATCGGTTCTTCAACGTGACGACGGTGCGCCATCCGCCAAACTATAAACAATCGGAAGGAGGCGACCTGTCGACCCGTTGCCAGACCACGGGTGTCTGTGGCGACATGGGAAATAACAATCCGCTTCAATCGGCTCACGAGGGCGGGGCACACGTGCTGGTGGTCGACGGCACAGTTCGATTTGTTTCAGCCAACATCGACTTTTCACTCCTCTTGAAGTCAGCGGACCGAGCGGATGGCATTATAATATCAAGAGGTTTCTAGTTTCATTCAACGGCATCCTTGACCAGATTCGATTTACAAAGCCGAGTCGCCACCCTCGCAATGCGCTTCGCCGCATCTTCAATTTCTTCCCGCGTGTTGAGCACACTCACCGAAAACCGGACCGATGCCTTGGCGATTTCCGCAGGGACGCCCATGGCCAGGAGGAGCGGGGCGGGTTCCATCGAGCCGCTGGCGCAGGTGCTGCCGAGCGAACAGCAGACGCCTTCCAGGTCGAGGGCGACGAGCAGCGCTTCGCCATCGAGGCCGGGAAACGCGATGTTCAGCGTGTTCGGCAGCCGCGGCACATCTCTCGCATGGATGATGACCGGCGCGGCCAATTCCGTCAGCCGCGTTTGCAGCCGGTCTCGCAGCGCTGCCAGATGCCGGGTGCGCTGCGGTTCATCGCGCTGCCATAATTCCAGGGCCTTCGCCATGCCGGCGATGAGGGCGACGGGTTCCGTTCCCGGCCGGCGCTGCTGCTCCTGGTGTCCGCCGTGCAAGAGGGGCGTCAGTCGGGTGCCGCGCCGGATCAGCAGCGCGCCGATGCCGCGCGGGCCGTGAAATTTGTGCGCGCCGAGACTGAGCGACGTCGCGCCGAGTTCATGAAAATTCACCGGGATCTTGCCGATGGCCTGCACGCCGTCCAGATGCAACGGCACGGCATGTTCCCGGCACAATTTCGCCAATGGTGAAACGTCTTGAATCACGCCGGTCTCGTTGTGGGCGAGAATCACGGTTGCCAGGCCGATGTCAGGCCAGGACACCGTCGGGGAATCGAGGCTCATCAATCGTCCAGACGCATCCACGGGCAGCATCGTCAGCGACCAGCCGCGCTGGGCCAGCGCGCGGCACGCTTCGAGGTTCGACGGATGCTCGCCGGGCGAAAGCAGAATCGTGCGAGCCGGCCCGCGCGCGAGGCCGTGAATCGCGAGATTGTTGGCTTCGGTGCCGCCGCTGGTGAAGAGGACTTCCTCGGGCTGCGCGCCGAGAATCGCGGCGATAGTTTCACGGCTCGATTCGAGCACCTGCCTCGCCTTGCGGCCAAGTCCATGCCGACTGCCGGGATTGCCGGGACAATCCTGCAGACAGCGCGCGACGGTCTCGATCACTTCCGGCAGAGGCCGCGTGGTGGCGTTCGCGTCGAGATCGATGAAGGTCGGCATGGAGCCAGTATGACACAGAGGCCGGTCGCTTGCGATGAGGCGATTCGGCCGGCACGATGGGAGGGTGATGGTATTAAGCAGAACAAATTGTCCAGGATCCGCCCATGCTGAGCCGTGTTGTCACGTGTTGGATTCTTGCCGGAGTGTTGCCGGCCCTGATGGTGGGTACCGGCGTCAATGACGAGACGCCCAGGGTCGTGTTGCCGCTGCCGTTTCAGGTCATTCAGCGGGAGGAGTTCGATCCGAAGCCAGCTCCCGTCAATGATACCGAGGGCGACTCCCGCGGCTGGGCGGATGTCGCCATCGAGTGGATCTCTCCGCCGCCGAACGCCGGCCAGTGGCAGGCCCGAACGGTGACGCAGCAGGGGGCGTTTGGAAAGCCGGTCGACTGGACGAATCTCAAAGTCGAGAGCCAGGCGGCCAGGCATCAGGCCGTGCTGCGTATTCCGGCGGGAGGCTGGTATCGGCTGGAATTGCGTCGCATCGCGGGCGATAAGACTACGGCCGAACTGGCCGTTGAGCCGGTGGGCATCGGGGAGGTGTTTCTGATCGCGGGGCAGTCTTACGCCGGCGGATACAACGATGAAAATTTGAAGGTGACCGAACCGGGTCGTCGGGTAGCAGCCTTCAACTGGCGCGACGGCGCCTGGCAAGTGTGCGATGATCCCGTGCCGCACGTCGGACCGAAAGGAACCCTTTGGCCGGCGCTGGGCGATCTCCTCGCGCCGCTGTTGCAAGTGCCGGTCGGCTTCGTGAATACGTCGGTAGGCGGGACGTCGACCCGGCAATGGGCCGTCGATGGCCCGCTGTTTGCCGACATGATCGCCGCCGGGAAGAAGACGGGCCGCTTTCGAGCCGTGCTGTGGCAGCAGGGGGAATCCGACGTGATCGAGAAAACCCCGCGGGCGACGTATGTGGAACGGCTGATCGGCCTCAGGAAAGAGGCGATGCGGCAATGGGGGAGGGAAGTCCCCTGGTTACCGGCGAAGTCGACGCTGCATCCGACGGTGTACCGTTTGCCGGAGTTGGAAGAAGACATTCGAAGCGCGATACACGAGTTATGGTCGACGCCCGGCTTTCGTCCCGGCCCGGACACCGACGTGCTCGACGGGGACAACCGGGGCGGTCCGGAGACGATGCGGCATTTTTCCGCCATTGGCCAGCGCCGTGCAGCACAATTGTGGTTCGTCTCGCTCTGGAGCGAACTGCACCGCGATCCGACTCTTGAAAAAGCCGGTCCCGAACAGGTGAATCCTTGAAGTTTTTCACAGGTCTCCTGGGCGGCTTGCCGCGTGACGTCTGACTCGCGAAAATGGTTCATCCCGATCCGAATGCAGGTTGGGACTGTCTTCGCAGGATCACTTGCAGGGATTGCTGACGTGTCGCGAGATTTGCTGGAAGATCAAATCTATCGCTACCTTTGCGAGCAGTTGAAAAGTCATCAACTGGAGATCGGCACGCATCTCAAGGCGGCGGAGATCGCGGCGAAACTGGATGTCAGCCGGTCGTCGGTTCGCAAAGCCATCATCCGGCTGGTGGAGGACGGCTGCGTCCGTCTGAATGATGCCGGCCGGCCGATCGTGGAGTCGCTGCCGAAGAAGCGCAGTCCGCAACGGGAGCCGGTGTTTGCGTACGCCAATCAGACGGAACAAGCCTACTGGGCCGTGTTCGACGCGATCTTCGAGGGGAAACTCCGGGAAGGAACGAACGTCAACGGCCAGGAGATGGCGAAGTCGATCGGAGTCAGCCTGGGGACTTTGCGGCAGGCGCTCGACTGGCTTTGCCGGGACGGGCTGTTGTCTCGCTTGCCGCGCCGCGGCTGGCAGGTCGTGCATCTCAATGCGAAAGACGTGGCAGACGCCTTCCAGATCCGATTGCTGCTGGAGAGCGAGGCACTCGGCCGGGCGATGGGGCACTTGACCCGCGAGCAGTTGGAGCGGCTGATCGCCGACAGCGAGCAGGTGATTCGCGAAGGGCTGGATTTGAGCGAAGATCAGCGGCGGCGGATCGACTACCAATTCCATCGTACGCTGCTGGATGCTTGCGACAGCCCCATCCTGGTGCAGGCTCTGGACCCGTTGATCCGCATGTGTATGTTGACCGGCATTCCCTACGATGTCCCGATGGCCGTCGTGTCGACCACGTTCACGGAACACATCGAAATTGCGACAGCGCTGATGAATCAAGACTTGAATGCGGCCCGCGAAGCCCTGCACCGGCACTTGACGCGGTCCATGCAATTGTATGAACGGCTCAAGGCCGAACCGGCAGGCAATGACGACGCTGTCGAGATGATGTGATGCCCTGGACTGTCCCGGCGTCGCCGACACAGGGCTTTGGTTCAGCGCGGCTGAATACGCAGGTGGGGCGCCAGGTCCGGCGGGTGCAGATGCGGCGCCGCGGAGGCCTCCGTGGATTCCGTACGGCGCAGTCCGCGCGGCGGGGGCTCGAACAGCTTCCCCATCGGACCGGCCAGCAGTTGCGGCAATAGGACGACGTCTCCCAGCAGGGCGACGGCGACCATCGCCGCCATCAGCCATCCGAACCGGCTGATCAACAGCAGTTCCGCAGGCAACAACATCAGAAGGCCGATCGCCACGGCGGCGCTGGTTTGCCACATCGCCGGACCGCAATGGACCAGCGCCTGCACAATTGCCGCTTGCCGGCTCAGGCCATCGGTGATGCTTTGGCGAAACCAGGTGAGAAAGTGCAGCGTGCCGTCCACGGCAATGCCCAGCGCAATCGAGGCGGTGATCATCACGCCGATGTCGACGCGCTGGCCGCACCACCCCAACAGACCAAAGACTACCGTGACGGGTATGATGTTGGGAATCATCGCCACCAACCCGGCCCACAAGTTTCGCAGGAAGACGACGAAGATGGCCAGCACCAGCACAAACGCCAGGCCGAAGCTTTGAATCAGGCTGTCGAGCACGGCCTGCTGCGTCTGGAGGAACAGCGGCACGGCCCCGGTGACGACGTGCTGCGAGCCCGGCTGGTAACGCAGAACCTCCCGTGTGAGCCGGTCGAGATCGGCCAGAATCGTTCCATACTCGGCGTCCGACATCACGAAGACTTGAGCCGTGATCCGCCAGATTTCTTCTCCGGGCGTCCCCAGCAGCGCGGAGTTCCCGGCCTCCGCCTCGGCAGGAATTTGCACCACGAAGCTGGACGCCCCGGCGATTTCTCCATCGCGAATCCGTTCCTGCATCACATGGGCCCGCTTATGGAACCGGCTGGCGGTGAGCACGCCGGCATCGGCCGGCAACTTCTCGGTGACGGGCTGAAAATCGGCCAGCGACAGGCAGCCGCTGATCTCCGGATGGCTGCGCAGCTTTTCTTCGACGTCGCGGACCAGTTCCATCCGCTGGAGAAAATTCGCCTGGCCCTGGGCCGATTCGTCAAAGCGGACCAGCACCTGAACCGGGACGATGCCGGCCACCTGGTTCTCCAGAAATCGGTAATCGGCGACGATGCCGGACGAGTCCGAAAAATACCGGATGACCTTGGTTTCCGTCCGGAAGAATTGCAATCCCGCGCTGCACGCCGCGCAGATTCCCAGAAAGACCACGGCCTGCCGGGTCGGCTGCACGGTCAGCAGCCTGCCGAATTCCCGCCAGCCGCGATGATCGAGTTCTTCGCGTTCAGGGCGGCGGCCGGGCCACAATTCCAGTAGCGCCGGCAAGCCGTAGAGAATGGCCAGCAGCGAAATCAACGTCCCGACCGCGCCGTACACGCCGAAGTCGCGCACCGGTGTCAGCGAACTGGTGCACAGCGAAACCAGCCCGATGGCCGTCGTCACGCTGGCCATCGTGCAGGGCCCCAGCGCGGTCCGGCACGTTTCCGCGATCGCCGTGCCCGGATTTTCCGCCGCCGCGTATTTCCAGTAGTTGGCAACATGGATCGCGCCGGACAGCGTGATGACGAGCAGCAGCGTCGGCATCACGGCGAGCACCATGTTCAAGCTGCCCCCCGTCGCCGGGACCAGCGCCAGCGAAAGATACGTGGCGTAAATCGAGACGATCAGGATCAGCGCCGCGAGGCGGATGCTGCGGACCATCAGAAACGACAGCGCGGCTCCCACCAAGGCCGACAGCAGGATCACCGATCGGTGATGGAGCTCTCGCAACGGCGCGGCAGGATTCCACGCCGCCTCCGCCACTTTCTGATTGAGCAGGTGCCCGGCGACCGCCGATCCCCCCAAGTGCAGGGTTTTCGCCGGGATGCCGGCTTTTCCCGCCGTGTCGCGGATAGCCTGCAATGTCTGCGCCTTGTCCGCCATGCCGGCGTCCGACAGGCTGACGATTAATGCCACCGGCGAACCCAGCACGAAGAAGCAGTCTTCAATGACCGGGACGTTTGCGCTTTGGTGCGGATCCTCCCGCCACCGGAAATCCTTGAGCCAGGCGACGATGTCCATTGTCCGGGCGTTCCCGGGTGCGATGCCGTTCCAGACGATTTGCAGATCATGCTCCAGCGATTCGCGCGTGACGATGTTCCCGTCCGGCGACATCACGGCCGCCGGTGCGGGCGGAGGCGGCTCTTCTCCCTCGTCTGCCGACTGAGGAATCTCGGTGTGCGCCGCAACGTCGGCCATCGGTCCGAGCACTTCCAGTTTCACGCCAAACGTTTGCCGCATCGCCTGGCTCAGCTCGGCTTTTGTCTTGCGGAACCGCTGCCGGCCGGCCTCCGTCAGCCGGACTTTCAACGGCCCGGCGCCGAGCACCACCCCGTGCAGCCGCCTGACGGCTTCCTGCGGCTCAACCTCGCCTTGCTGGATCAGCGACAGCAGCTCGCGCGGTTCGATGACGCCGGAAACTTCCTTCAGGCCTTCCCTTTTGATGCCGTAGATGTCGGTCACGCCCTCGCAGCGCAGGGCCAGGTTGGCGACGCGGGGATCGCCCAGCGAACTGCCGTCCCAACTCACGAAGATCCAGTCGTCCGTCGGGAACAGCTTCTGGGCTTCTTCCAGGATTTTCAATTGCGGATTGTCGGACGGCAGCCAATGTTCCACGTCGTTTTCGAGGTGGATCTGCTTGAGCGACCACCAGCCGAATGGGACGAGAAACACCATCAGTGCGACGATCCACATCGACGGGCTGTTGCCCCACGGGTCACGCCGTTGAAATATATTGAACATGCCGAGCGACTCGCTGGAAGTGCGGAATTCGACGGAATACTAATCGCAGACGGCACTTTGGTGGAAGACCGAGTTTTTTCAATCAGCAGAGACTGGGCCGTCTGGGGTGATTCGCGAATCTGTTCAGGCTCGCCCAAAGGACGCGCGTCCCCGCTCACATCGCGTTTTCGTTCACTGCAATGACGGTTCTCGCTGCTTTCAGGCTGCCCGCCTTCACGACGACGGTCCCCGCGACCAGGTCTGCCAGGCGCTGTCGGTTCTGCAGAAATGCCACCAGGGCGAAACCGATGATGCCGTTGAACATCGGCAATTCGATCCAGCTCAAGAGATTCCGGATGAGACCGCGCAAGAGCCCCGGCGGCTGCAGATTGGTCCGCGTGACACGGACGCCGCAGAGGAATTTGCCGATGGTACACCCGTAAAGGGAAATCATCAGCCATTTGGCGATTTCCCAGAGGAAGAACCAACTGACCGTGGCGATCAGCCAGGGAAGCAAATCCCAGAAAAAGGCCTTCAGTGCAGGGATGTCCGATTCCAGCCACCCCACGAATTTGGCAAACGTCAGGTCGCTCTGCCGATACCAAATATACCAACCCGCGTAAACGGGTCCCATGATGATCACCAGATCAATGAAGATGGCGGCGCACCTCAGGAGAATCGACGCGTATTCGACCGGCACGCGCCCCTTGAAGTAGTTCGGATCGCGATGCCGGTGCATCAGCCACGTGGAAGCGAGAATCATGACGACCATCAGGAGTTGCGACGGCAGTTGGATCAACAGTTGAAGCCAGAAATAGTTCTCCGAAAACGGATTGGCGATGCCCAGGAAGCTCTGCAGCGAAGCGACCTTGGAAATCTTGTCCGGCGTCAGCTCCAACAGGTCTTGCGTCAGGCCTCCCATGCTTTCGACGACGGCAAACGTGCGGCCGCCATCGGGAGTGACGCAGGTCGCCAGTTCTGCTGACATCCCGGGGAGCGCGTAGTCCAGGAACGCGGTCCGTTGCCAATCGCGGTCGACCAGCCGATACAGTTCCAATTCGCCCCCGCCTTTGCCGCTGTTCCGTGCCACAAGCACCGCCGGGGACTCTCCGACAGTTGTGGCGGTAAAGGCCCAAGCCTTTGTATCCAGTTCCGTCCAATCGACCGGAGCAGGCAGCGCGGCATCCTCGGGATTCTCCGGCAGCCCGGCGTGATGATGCAGGTGCGTGAAATGTTCGAACATGCTGTTCTCAGCGAGGATAACGTGTTCCATCCCGTTCGCCTCCACGACCTGAATCTGCGATTCAGTTGTTTTTGGCAGGCCCGGCCACGGAGTTGTTCCCACGGGGGATACCGGCGGCGGCGCGACGGGCGCGGACGATTGGCCGGCGGTCTCGGGAATCAATGCATCCGCCGGGGCGTTGTCTTCCGCAACGACTTCCACGCCTCCGCTGGAGCGGTCGAACGAGGGCACATCCAGCGTCGCGGCAAGGTTCCATTCGCCGTTCTCCAACACAAAGAGCGTGAACGGCCCTCCGTCATCCCGATCCACAATCGCCAGTTTTCCTTCGTAAAGAAAAGGCTTCGAGGCATCGCGCAAAAACCGCGTCGGGTGCATGACCACCGGGCGGGAACCGTCGGCGAAGACCTCGGCGACTTCGTTCTTCGAGACGGCCCAGAGTTTTTCCCCATCGCCAAGCAGCCATTCGGGCTGCATGTCGAGTTCAATCGCCGGCCGGTCGAGCGGTTTCCCGGCATAGTCGAGCGCCGAAAGTTTGCAGCCGCCGCCCGGGCCTTCCACTGTCGGATACCACAGGGTCTCCTGCCAGGCGGCCAGCTTCGTGTACTGAGGCATCCCCTGCGACGTCGTGCGAAACATCATGACGGGCATCAGGATCAGCGAGATCACGGCCGGCAGGATCATCTGCAGCACAAACGTGCCGCCGAGCAGCGTCGCCATCAGCGGGAGATATTTCTCTTTATCCTTCTGCGAACGATACCCCGGCGGCGCGTCGTTCGCGAAGTCGTCGTCAGAGAGCGTCAGCGGCTGACCGGACATGCGAATCCGTGGGAAGGAGCGAGAATGGAGAATCGGCATGATAGCCGATTTCACGGACTTCACGGCGTCTATTTTTTCCAGTCGATCCTGCGATAAAGTTTCAGCAGGAATTCGCCGCGGCGGCGGTTAAGTTGCGTGACATGGGCGATGCGGCCCTGCAAGTGGGCCGAGAAATTGTCGTGCTGATTCAAGTTCTGCGTGGAAGGCCCCAGCCGGACGCAGTTCGTCAGCAGGGCTTTCAAGGCGTCAAAGTCTTTCCGAGAGATGTTCGGCTTCTCATTGACGACGACGCCCGTCACCGTTTGCCGCTGATGAGCCCTTAAGATTTTCCGCTTGCGCGGATGCGGCTGGAACCGCTCTTGCCGGCAGATCTGCTGGACCAGCGGAATGAAAACTTTGAGGCAATGGGAGAAGCGTTCGTCGCCGGAGAAGGTCAAGTCGTCGGCGTACCGCGTGTATTGGGCGTGAAACGCTTTCGCCAGCCCGGCAAGGCGGACATCCAGTCGATACGCCGAAAGATTGGCCAGCGCCGGCGAGGTCGGCGCGCCTTGCGGCAGGTGACGACGCAGGTACGGAGACATGGCCGAGGCGTCGCCAGGCGGAAACGGCGCGTTCCCCGGCAACGCCGTGGTCGTCAACCGGGCCAGCCAGATGGCGGCCTCCCGGCAATACCCGAGCGAGCGGTAGATCGCCACCACCCGCGAAAACCCCACGGACGGATAGAAATTCTGCAAGTCCCATTTGAGGACGACGAACTGCCCGGCATGGGGCGCGGCGTTGGTGACGATCGACCGGCCCTTGCAGAACCCGTGGGCTGCATCGTGCAGCGGAATCTTTTCGAGGACTTCCGCGAGGATCCGTTGCTGAGCGGCCTTGAGCGATTGCTTTGGGGCTTCGATCAGCCGCCAGCCCCCTTTCGACTTGGCGATCCAGTGATAATGGTAGTGCGATTTCTGCGGGCTGTCGGCACGGCCGGCCGAGAAATGATGCACGAGCCACGCCAGCCGCGCGAGTTTCACCTTCAGCCACGCCGCAATGTCGTCCGGCGTCTTCGCATCGGGCAGGCCGCGCTCGATCAGGGCGGCGGAGTCGTGATCCTGCGTGAGATCCAGGAATCGGCCGGTCTGAGAGCCGAAGCGGGCCAGGCGATACGGAGGCTCGCCCATGACTTCAGACACCGGCACACGCCGCAACACGCGTTCCTTCGCACTGCGCCGGCTGGGCGTCAACCGGGGACGGTGTCTCGAGCGTTCCGGGGGCTGAGATGTCGGCCGCTCGTCGTCACGTGTCTTCGCTGGACCGGAGGGGGTGCCCGACCAGCCGATCCAGCGAAACAGCCAGTCCCAGAGCGCCATGCAATCGACCTGATGACTGGGAACTGCGAAGGGGAACGGTGACGGGAATCGCGGTAATAAACTATTTGAATCAACCCTGAGCGGGGAGCGTGAGCCCCTTGCTCCATGTCGAACCAGGGGGCTCACGCCCCCCGCTCAGGGTAATCTTGTCAAACGGGCTCGTGGGTCGCACAACTGATCCCGTAGCGAATTGCGTTACGGTAGAGTGCCCTACCGTACCGCAATTCACAACACGAATGGGGTCCAATTCGGCGACCGCGGGGTAACCCCGAGGCATCGAGACGCCCGTATTTCAGAGCGGCCCGTCTGTTTCTTGTGCGACCCACGAGTCATGGCATCATCCTAACGGTTCCCCCGCACAGGTCAATCGGGACATCGCCCGAACCCCGGTTGTCCTGTTCCCTTGTTCCGGTTAAAGTCCGGGAGGGATGAGAGGCTAGGGGTTAGAGATCAGGGATCACGGACAATCGTCCGACGCGGCCCCGATCACCCTCTTGCATTTCATCTCTAACCCCTGATCCCTAACCGCTCATCCCGCTTCGGACCCTCCATGTTCGGCATCGAACCGACGCCTTTTGATCTCCAGTTCTCGCTGGGCCGCATTCCCGTCCGCGTGCATCCGGGGTTCTGGATCGTCGGCGTCCTGGGGGGCTGGCATCCCGACGATCTCCGGCTCACGTTCATCTGGGTGATGTGCCTGTTCGTGTCGATTCTCATTCACGAACTCGGCCATGCCCTGGTCGCCGAAGCGTTCGGCTGGCCGTCGGAGATTTTGCTCTACCACTTCGGCGGCCTGGCGTTTTCGCAGCGTTATCACAACCACACCCCGTGGCGGTCGATCGCCGTCTCCATCGCCGGGCCGGCGGCGGGGTTTGCACTGTTCGGACTGATCTTCCTAAGCCTCATTTTCTTCGGCCACACGGCTTGGTTTGAGGACCGATATGTCGAGTACGCAATCGGTCAACTGATCTTTATCAACCTGGGCTGGGGGCTGGTGAATCTCGCGCCGGTGTTGCCCTTGGACGGCGGTCAGATCTGCCGGTCGTTCCTGGATTGGACGGGCCTGCGCAACTTTGAAGTGCTGACGCTCAGGGTCAGCCTGGTCGTCGGCGGACTGATGGCCTGGTATTTTCTCAGCCGCGGAGATCAATTCGCCGGTATCCTGTTCCTGATGCTGGCGATTCAGAATTTCTCGGCGCTGCAGCAAATCCGCGGCCGGTGGTGACGGGGGCATTGCGAAATGGAAAGTCGTCGCGAACTCGCAAGCGACGCTCGCGGGTTCGCAGTCTCTGAAGAGAAAAAACCCATGGACGCCAACACCCCCGACACGGCCCTCTACCCGCCTCAACCGACCGGCGGCGTCATCCGGCTGCATGAGGCGGCCTCGCGACGGCTCGTCCTGGATATTCCGCCTGGAAAGCAGTCCGGCGGCCTGGGTTGTTTCGCGATCCTGTGGAATGGGTTCATGGCGTTCTTCACCACGGTCATGGTTCTGGCGTTTGGCAAAGCCGACAAGGTACAGGAACCCTGGATCATCTTCTTATTTGTCGGTCTGTTCTGGGCCATTGGCCTGGGGCTGATCTACGCCTGGCTGAAGATGCGGTATGAACGAAGTTTTCTGCTCATTGAACCGGACCGCGCCGTCCTCAGGAAAATGTTTCTCGGCCGGCAGCGGCAGATCGAATTGATACTCGATGAAGCCTCCAAAGCGCAGCTCACCGAAGCCTACGCGCAGAATGACGTTCCCGTGTATCGCGTGACGGTGACCGGCGTCGGAGGCAACCCGATCCACTTCGGCACATCGCTGGCGCAGAACGAAAAAGACTGGTGCGTCGACGCAGTCAACGTCCTGCTGCAGCCGAAGTTGCTCGCTGTTTCGCGGGTGACGGCCCCGGAGGAAACGGTCTGCGAAGCCTGCGGGGCCGA
Organism: uncultured Planctomycetaceae bacterium; assembly: GCA_964388415.1. GTDB lineage: Bacteria > Planctomycetota > Planctomycetia > Planctomycetales > Planctomycetaceae > CAZDGB01. Next base: position 73,236 of record CAYMAO010000021.1, read on the forward strand.
AATTCCGACCGACGCCTTTCGGACGAAGGACGGCCTCGTGATCTGTCCCGGCTGCCAGCATGAACAGGCGACCGTTGCCGTCGATCCGTTGGACAGCGCGGAATTGCCGGACGAACTTCCGGGCGTCGTCACCCTCCTGGAAGAGTCCTCGGAGCGGCTGGGATTACGGCTGGCAGCGACCGAGTCTGCTGCGGCAAGATGGTTGATCGGTCTGTTCACCGGCGGATTTGCCGCCGTCTGGTACTCGTTCACCGGCGGCTCGATGGTCGTGAAACTCTTCGCCGTGAATGCCAGGGATCCCGTCGGCGTCTTCGACTGGGTCGAACTCTTGTTTATGATCCCGTTTTTGATTGGCGGATTGATCCCGCTGTCGATTGCGCTGCTGGCGTTCTGGGGCCGGCTTACGACCTGGATCGACCGCGAGTTCGTCAAGATCCGGCTGCATGTCGGCCCATTCGGCAAGACCTGGACGATGAACACGCCGGACGTCACGGCCGTAAGGCTGATCGACTCGAGCGAGATGCCGTCCCGAATGGGGAATCCGCGTGTTGCCGGCGCCAATCCCCGCGTGCAGGGGAGCCACCAGATTTCCAAAGCCGCCGGAATTTGCGCCGGCACAAGGATCCTCTCGATGACCGGCATTCATCAGCCGCTGACGGCGCGCTTTGTCGTCAAGAAAGTCCGCGCGTGGATGAACGAGAATCTGCCAGAGTTGCGGCTCTGATCGCCTGACCAAAGCCCGCCGACGGCGTCGGCGGGAATTCTTCTTCGAAGCGTCGCGAACTCACCGCTTCTTTTTCTTCCCATTGCGGCCCGGATTCGTCTCCCCGATGGTGCGGGTGATGGAGACGTCTTTATCCGCGGCGGATTGCAGACGCTTCCACAGGTCGCCCACTCGGGAGGCGGCGTTTGCCGGCTTCTCGCCCGTTGCTGGCGATGCTTCAGCGACCGCGGTTGAGGGGGCCGCGTTCGGGGCCGTATTTTTTTGAAGCTTATTCAGCAGGAACCGTTCTATCATGCCCCACGCGCTGCTGGCGATGAAATAGATGCACAGCCCGGCAGGCACCTTGTAGAACATCGCCCCCATGAAAATCATCATGTAGTTCATCATCTTCTGCTGCATCGCCTGCTCTTCATCGGCCGGCGGCGGCATCATCATCTTCTGCTGGAAGAACATCAGCCCCGTCGAAATGATCGGCAGCAGGTTGAAGTCGGTCCATCCGAAGAACGGCATCTTGAACCCGAGCGGAAAGAGCGCGTCCGGCGCGGCGAGATTCTCAAACCACAGAAACGGCGCCATCCGCAAATCGACCGACCCGCTCAGTGCCGTATACAGGCCGATGAAGATCGGCAACTGCAACAGCAAAGGCAAACACCCGGACAACGGGTTGTAGTTGTGCTTGCGGAACAGCTCCATCTGGGCTCGGGCGATTTCTTCCTTGTTGCCGGCGTATTTCTGCTGCAGCTCCTTGATTTTCGGCTGCAGGTCTTTCATCCGCTGCATGTTGTGCGCCTGGTGCCTCGACACCGGGAACATCATGCCGCGGACCACGACCGTCAGCAAAATAATGGCCACGCCGTAGCTGGCTCCCAGCCAGTGAAACGTATTCAGCATCCACAGCATGGCCTGGGCGATCACGTTCACGTAGCCGAAGTCGACAATCGAATCCGCCGAAACGCCGGCCAGAAGCTCCTGGCGCTTCGGCCCGGCGAACAGAAGGTACGAATGGGTCGCCCGGTCGTCCGCCGTGCCCGAGGCGTTCAGCGTCATTGCGGAATTCAGCACCACGCTGATGTCGCTGAATTGCTTTTCGAGGGCAGGACGGATGAGCTGCGCCTGCGACGAGACCACCGTCGGTGATTGCTGTTGATCGCCGACTGGCTGCACCAGCGCGGCGAAGTATTTCACATCGACGCCGATGTACTTCAACGGCCGCTTCGTGAGTTCCTGCTTGCCGGCCTTGTCTTTGTCGAAGACGTCCGACGCCGTCATTTGCCGGCGGTCGATCCGGCCGTCTTTCTCCAGGAATCCCATCCGAAGGTCGCGAAACTTGGCCGAGTTGTCAGCGTCTTCCAACGGCAAACTGACCGGTCCTTGCAGCGTATAATCGACGCTCATCTCCTGGGGCGAACGGTTTTGCAGGCTGACCGTCAGCAGGACTTCATAGCCTTCGAACAGCCGGTCGCGGGCTTTCGGCGATTCGAGCTGATCCCGTGGCGGCTTCTTGAGTTCGTAACGCTTCACAGCTTCCAAGAGCCCGTCCGGCGAGACCAAACGGAATTCCGCCACGGAGTCGGACTTTGTCTCCGGGACGACGTCCCAGTTCAGCAGCCGATTTCCGCCGTCCGGCAATTGCCGGTCGAGTTCCGGAATCGCCGTCTCGAAAGTGCGGCGGTCGACCGCAGGGTCGCTGCCGACGACTTTCAACGGCTTGCCCCGGTGGCCGAATTCCGGATAGCGGGGATCGTTGAGTTCGATGGTGCGAATCGCCGCGCCGAGCGTCGTCAATTCCACCTGCATGAAATAGTCGGACTTCGGGTCCAGCGAACCCAGTACGACGGTTTGCAGCGGATGCCTGGGCACGCCGGCCCGCTCCGGCGCCGCGACCACCGCGGCGACAACGTTGGCCGGGGCCAGGGCGCTGACGGGCGGCGCGTCGGTGCTGTCCCGCGCGGACACGGCCCCCGGCTTTGCAGGTTTGGGCGGCGCAGGGAAAAACTTCGGCACGACGAAGTTAATCCACCCCAGCCAGATCAATAGAGACAAGGAGACAAAGAGCAGGAACCGCCGTTGTTCCATGGCGTCGCGTTACCGACCATCTACCAGACGGTCGCCTAAGAAGTTGTCGAGGTCCGGATTTTCGTAAATCTTCCGGCGGGTGGTTTCGTAATCATATTCGACGCGGCGGAACTGAAGCGTGTTGCCGTCCAGAATCACGTAGGACGAACGCCGGTCGCTGTTGCGAGGCTGGCCGACCGAGCCGACGTTGATCAGCACCTTTTGCGGCCCCAGTTCGTAACGGAAATCGATCTCTTCCGGAGCAAGGAAATTCAGACTTTCCGTAAAAACGCCGGGAATATGCGTATGCCCCTGGAAGCAGTACTTCTCGACCAGCGAGAAAATCCGCTCCATTTTGCGCTGGTTGTAAATGTCTTCCGGGAACACGTATTCGTTCAATGGGTTCCGGGCCGAACCGTGCACGTAAAGCAGATTCGGCTCGCGAAACATCCGCGGCAACTCGCCGAGAAAATCCCAGCGTTTCTCTGCGTCCGGGCCTTTGCCGTTCTCCAGCATCTTCCGTGTCCAGAAGACGGCCCGTTCGGCGCTGGCGTTGAAGCCTTCGGGATCGAACAATGCCGCCTGGTCATGATTCCCCAACAGGCACATCTGGCACGACATCACCCGGTCGATGCACTCGCACGGGTTCGGTCCATACCCGATGATATCGCCCAGGCAATAGATTTCCGTAATGCCCTGCTGGCGGATGTCGGCGAGAACAGCCTCAAGCGCCTCGAGATTTGCGTGAATGTCACTGATGATGGCGCGCAAGAAACGTCCCCTGGATTTGGCCGCGCCGCCCGTCGCCGCAAGCCGATCACGTAGTGTAATTTAACGCGATTTCCCCGGCAAGCATGATTCCCCGCACGTCAGGGCCCGCCGCCGGCGTCAACGGGACCACAACCCGAAATCCGCGAATCTTACGCCGCGTCCAATTGCCGAATGATTTCCTCCACGCTCGCTAGTTGCTTCAGTTGCTGGGCCAGCGTATCACGGACTTCCTGCACGACTTCCGGCGGAGCGCGGTCCGTGAAACTCGCGTTGGAGAGCTTCTTCTCCGACCCGGCGATGAACCCTCGCAGTTTTTCCGCCTCCTTCATTTGCCGGGCCTGTTCCTCGGACAGATCGATCAACCCGGCCAACGGGATGTACCCGTCGGCGGCACCCAGCGAAAAACTCGCCGCGGCATTCGGCCGCGCGACGTCCGGCCCGATCGCCATGAGTTTCGCCTTCGCCAGGCTCTCGAATTGTTCTTTGACGGCCTCCAAATCGCTTGCGGTTTCGCCGTCGCATCTGATGTGGACGTCCACCGAAACCTGCGTGCTGATATTGTACACGCCCCGCACATTCCTGACGGCGATGATCGTCTCTTGCAGCCGCTGAAAGCGGCGTTCGAGCGCCGGCTGGTTGAACGATTCCATCCCCGTCGGCCACGGAGCGATGATGCACGCATCCGCAGCGCACGTGACGCCCAGGGGTTGCAACCCCTGGGCTTCCAGACGCACCGGGGCAATCTCGTTCAACCGCTGCCACAACTCCTCCGTGATGAACGGCGTGAACGGATGCAGCAATCTCAGGATCGTATCCAGCACCATCACCAGGACGCGCTGACACGTCGCGCGCTGAGGCCCAGGGGTTGCAACCCCTGGGCTTCCTTCTTCTTCGCGCAGCCGCGGCTTGATCAACTCCAGATACCAGTCGCAGAACTCGTTCCACACGAATTCGCGCAAACTGCGCGTTGCCGCATCGAATTGATATCTTCCGAGCAATCCCGTCACTTCGTCCGTCACGGTGGCCAGCCGGCTCAGAATCCAGCGATCCTCCAGGGCCAACTGGTCCTCGCGGACTTCGCCCGGCGTGTAGCCTTCAAGGTTCAGCATCGCAAACCGGGCCGCGTTCCACAGCTTGTTGCAGAAGTTGCGGCCGTATTCGAAGCGTTCGATCACGACGCGGGCCACCGGTTCGCCGGCATCCGGCACGTAATGCGGACAAGCGTATTGCGACTCGGCTTTGCACTTCGGGCATTTGATCTTCGGCTTGCCCGGCTTGAACTTCAGATGGGCCTGCGTCTGCGGAATCACGGCCTGGCAATGCGGGCATTCATACCCGACCGGCAGCCGCACATCTTGAGTTTCCCCGGCGAACGACGCGATCGTGAACCGCATGCCGTCGCAGCCGTAGCGTTCGATGAGTTCGAGCGGATCGACGCCGTTCCCTTTCGACTTCGACATCCCCTGCCCGAAACCGTCGAGAATTTTCGGATGAACGTGCACGTGATGAAACGGCACGTCGCCCATGTTGTACAACCCGGTGAGGACCATCCGCGCGACCCACAGCGTGATGATGTCCCGCGACGTGACGAGGACCGAACCGGGGTAGAAGTAGTCGAGGACAGCGTTGCGAGTCGAGGGGAAGCCCAGGGGTTGCAACCCCTGGGCTTCTTCAGCGCGCGACGTCATCGGCGGATCATGCTCCAAATCCGGCCAACCAAGCGTCGCATGCGGCCACAAGGCGGAGGAGAACCAGGTGTCGAGAACGTCAGGGTCTTGAGCATATTGAAACTGTTCGAGTTCCTTCCCGATTACTTCATCATCTGCAGCGTCACGTATACAAATGAAGTGACCTGGGAAGGATTCTTGCGGATCAATCCCTACTTGCTCAGATCGTGGACGTCCAAACTCGGAAATCCGACCCTCTGACTTCCAAAGTTCCAACTTAGTAAGAAAAGCTGAAAACTCTGGTTCAAATCCGCCTTGAAATTCTGTTCGCCACACCGGTATCCGATGCCCCCACCACAACTGCCGTGAGATACACCAATCCCGCTTCTCGCCGAGCCAATCCAGATAACTCGACTGGTACCGCTCCGGAAAGAACTTCACGCGGCCGTCGGTCACGGCGTCCATCGCGGTTTGAGCGAGGCCCGGTCGGCCGTCGGCGTGGTCGGTCATCTTCACGAACCACTGGTCCGACAGGTACGGCTCGATCGGCGTTTTGCTCCGGTCGCTGAACTTCATCGGGATCTGGCGGTCGTCCACTTTCTCGAAATGGCCGAGGACTTCCATTTTCGCCACGATGCCGTCGCGGGCCTTCGTCCGGTCCTGGCCCTGCCACTCGCCAGCGTTCTCATTGAGCTTGCCATCGGGGTTGAGGATGTTGATCAACGGCAGCTTGTTCCTCAGACCGCACGCGTAATCGTTCGGGTCATGGGCCGGCGTCACCTTCACGCAGCCGGTGCCCAACACTTTATCTGCCAGCAGTGCGTCGGCGATGATCGGAATCAACCGGCCGTTGAGTGGAATCTGCACGTTCTTGCCGACGAGCCGAGTGTAGCGTTCATCGGTCGGATGGACGCAGACCGCCGTGTCGCCGAGCATCGTTTCGGGCCGTGTGGTGGAGAAGGAAATGCGCTCACCGGTGGGTTTGCCGGTGTCATCGACCACCGGATAGTTGAACGTCCAGAACTTTCCGGCGACGTCTTCCGTCGTCACTTCATCATCGGCAACCGCGGTCTGGAGAAAACAATCCCAGTTGACGAGTCTTTGGCCGCGATAGATGAGACCGTCCTTGAACATTTTGAAGAATGTTCGCCGGACGGCTTTCGAGCAGACATCATCCAGCGTGAACCGCACCCGCCGCCAGTCGCAGCTCGCGCCGAGTTGTTTGAGCTGGCCAAGGATGCGGGCTTCGTATTCTTCTTTCCATTTCCAGATGCGCTTGACCAACTCTTCGCGACCCACGTCGTGGCGGGTCTTGCCTTCCTCTTCGAGCATCCGGCGTTCGACCACGGCCTGCGTGGCGATACCTGCGTGATCGGTGCCGGGCATCCACAGCGCCTCGAACCCCTGCATCCGCTTCCATCGCGTGAGCAGATCTTGCAGCGTGCCGTTGAGCGCATGCCCCATGTGGAGCGCCCCGGTCACGTTGGGCAGCGGGATCATGATGACGTGCGGTTTCTTCGCCGGGTCGGGATCGGCGTGGAAGTAACCGTGTGATTCCCAGAACGAAAACCATTTCGCCTGGGCAGATTGGGGATCGTATTGCTTGGGGAGGTCGATGGGCATGCAATGTTTATCAAAGAAGTCGAAGTTGGGATTAATTCACTTTCGAAGCCGATTCCCTGTCCTTATACAGCTTGTATTCCACGCTGTCGACGAGCGCCAGCCAACTGGCTTCGATGATGTTTTCACTCACGCCGACGGTGCTCCAGACGTCGAGTTCGTCCCGGCTTTCGATGATCACGCGGACTTTCGCGGCGGTTCCTTCGCGGGAGTTGATCACGCGGACCTTGTAGTCCACCAGCTGCATTTCCTGCAAGCGGGGATAGGCGGCCAACAGCGATTTGCGCAGCGCCGTGTCGAGCGCGTTCACCGGGCCGTCGCCGTCCGCCACGACATGCTGCAGCCGGTCTTGCACGACGAGTTTCACCGTGGCCTCGGTTTCCGGTCCGCGTTCCTCGGTCTCCACATTGATCCGGTATTTCAGCAGTTCGAACGCCGGTTCGTACAGGCCGGCTTCCTTGCGAACCAGCAGATCGAACGACGCCTCGGCTGCCTCGAACTGGTAGCCTTCGTTCTCCAGGTCCTGCACGCGGTTCAGGATTTTCGTCATCAACGCCTGGTCATGGCTCAGGCGATGTTTATCCGTCTTGGCGATGATGTTCGACCGGCCGGACAATTCGCTCACCAAAAACCGACGTTCGTTGCCGACGCTTTCCGGTGGGATGTGTTCGTAGCTGGCGGAAATTCGGCTGACGGCGTGGACGTGCATCCCGCCTTTGTGGGCGAACGCGCTCATTCCCACGAACGGCTGATTCGACCGGAAATTCATGTTGGCGACTTCATGCACGTAACGCGACAGCTCGGTCAGATGCTTCAGGCCCTCGTCGCGCAGCACCCCATAATTCTTCTTGAGCGACAGGTTGGCCATCACGCAGATCAGGTCGACATTGCCGCAGCGCTCTCCGATGCCATTGATCGTCCCTTGCACCTGAATAGCCCCGTGATCGACGGCGATCAGCGAATTGGCAACAGCGACTTCGCAATCGTTGTGACAGTGAATGCCAACCGGAATGCGGAGTTCCCTGCGCACGGCATCCACGACCGCGGCCACCTCTTCCGGCATCCGGCCGCCGTTCGTATCGCAGAGGACGATGAGGCTCGCCCCGGCTTCCTCGGCGGCTTTCAGAGTTCTCAACGCGAACTCGGGATTGGCGCGGAAGCCATCGAAGCAGTGCTCGGCATCATAAAAGACCGTCCGGCCTTCCGCCTTCAGATAGGCGACCGAATCGCGGATCATCGCCAGGTTTTCGGCTTCATCAACGCGGAGCACTTCCAGCACCTGCAAGTCCCAGGTCTTGCCCACCAGCGTGCAGACCGGCGTCTTGGCGTCGCGGAGGGCCACCATGCCGATGTCGTCTTCCGCCGCGCAGCCCTTGCGGCGCGTCATGCCGAACGCCGCGATTTTTGCGTGATCCAGCGGGAGATCGCGGATGCGTTGAAAATACTCGGCATCTTTCGGGTTGGAGAGAGGATATCCCCCTTCGATGAAGTCGATGCCGACGGCGTCCAGCTTCTGCGTGATGAGCAGCTTGTCCTGGAGGGAGAAATTGACCCCTTCGCCCTGGCTGCCGTCGCGGAGCGTGGTGTCGTAGATGTCGATGCGGCGCATGTGAGTTTCCTGGAAGCCCAGGGGTTGCAACCCCTGGGCTTCATGCACGGACAACAAAAAACCCCCAGGGGCGGCCTGAGGGTAACATGGTGACAGTAAATCCCCGAGGCCGCTAGAAGCTCCGTTGAATCAAAATGACCACGATCCCCGCTCCGTAGGATGCGGGACCGGCAACTTGCATTGGGAACCAGAACGCGGACATCAGGCACCTCGAAAAATCCAACCGGGTCATCTTAGCGAGCCGACCACGGGCGAGTCAAACACGGATTCGTAACGATCGACCCGTGAGTGTCGTCGCGGATTTCGGTTTTTCTCCCTCTCCCGTGGAGGGGAAGGGCCTCGATGAGCCAACTGGCTTCGGCTCGCTGGGAATGCAGGCATTCCAGAAGATTTCTCAGCGTCTTCGCGGTTCCCATGAGGGCGCTGCATCCCCATCGGCCTACTGCGCATACCAGAAACATTGCCTCTGCAAATCGCCGGTCGACTGCAACAAATGAAGCCGTCTCAGCGAATTCCTCTGGCCGAGCAGCGGCGAGAAACCCTGGTTGTGATCGGCGACGGCGAGCGCTTTCGACACATCCTCACACGTGAGCCTCGTCCGCTGGTCTCCCGCGGCGAGCCAGCGCGCCAGCCACAGCGTGATCGGCCACATCAGCACGAGGAACGGCACGCCCTCGGCGAATGACAGGCCGTAAAATCCGCGGCCGCAGAAATGGAGTCCACGAATTTTCACCTGGAAATAGCGGCTCATCAGTTCGTCTATCTCCGCCGAAGGCCGGCCGAACGGCTGTTCGAGCGCGGCAAACGGGACTTCGCGAAAGCCCTCTTGCAGCACGGGGACATTGCCGGCGCCGCGAAGAAATCCGAAGATCGCTTTGAGCAATTTCCAGCGGCCGCGCCAGCCGGACTGAGCCGAGGCCGCCGTGTCTTTGCGGGAATACACGGCGGCGAGGCTGCGAAACGCCGACTGGCCGAATTTCGTCGGTTCTTCGATGGTCTCAGGCAAGCCAGGAATTTCACTGGCCGCAGCCTCTTGAATCAACGTCAAAAACTCGCCCAGACGCGAACCCGACAGTTTTTCGAACTTCGCTTCGGCGACAAGCGAGTTCCACATCAACACCCGGGCCAGCCGGACGGGCAGCGGAACGGAACCGTCGGACAGCGATCCATCTAACGCATCGACGAACCGGCGAAAATCGGGCCACTGGACGTGCTGACGCCGCGACACGTTCGGCGGCGGCGATTGCAAGGCCCCGGCCGGCACCACAAGCTGCGCAATCTGCTGCAACTCTTGGACCTGCTGCGTCACGGGCCGGCCCAGGTTCGCCACGACCGACGGGCAACTGAATCGCAGGCTCACTGCCGCACGTTTGCCGGCCGGATGAAACGTGTAGGGATAGATGCGGCACGGCAACGGTTTCGCGGCTTCGCCGAACTTTGCATGAATCCGGCACAACCCCTGATCGTCGAGGAATACGCACGCCCCGTCGGCCTGATGGGCCAGCCGATGGCGCGGCTTTCCGAACCACCCGGATATTCGCTCCACAACCGGCTGACCGGCCGGAATTCCGTCGGCCGCGGTCCACTGTTGAGAAAGAATTCTGCGGTGTTCTTCGTCCGTGATCTCGATCTCATGCTGCCGGCAGCACCCGCCACAGTTGTGGCAACTCCAATTCTGCATCACGGGAAGTTCAAGTCGCAGCATGAGCGGATTATACGACGGGCCCGGCCGCGGGGTAAGACAGGCCAGTTCCTCCGTCAGGCAGTCCGCTCGAGCAGCGCCTGGTACCCGCCATCGGCGGGGCTGCCGGGGAGCAGCAGCTCGGTTTCGATCAGTCGGTATTCCGGGCGGTGTTGCAGGAAGTCCGCGATGACCTGTTCATCCTCTTCGGCTTCGATGCTGCACGTCGAATACAGCAACCGGCCGCCGGGTTTCAGGCGGTCGGCGGCGCGGTGCAACAGTTCGACCTGCAAACGGGCCCGTTCGAGAATGGCGTCGAGCTCCAGATGCTGCACCACTTCAGGCCGGCGGCCGATCACGCCCGTGTTGGAGCAAGGGACGTCCGCGAGAATGAAATCAAACGGACCGCGCGGCAGGTCATGGCCGTCCTCCGCTGCAAGCAGCGCGTGCACCGATTTCAGCCCCAGCCGCCGGGCGTTTTCGACGATCCGCTCCACCCGTGGTTGCGAGACATCCACCGCGAGAACTTCGCCCGTGTCGCCCATCTGTTCCGCGAGATGGCATGTCTTCCCGCCGGGCGCCGCGCAAAGATCAAGCACCCGGCTGCCGGGCGTCGGGGCCAGACGCCGCGCGGCGTGCATCGCCGAGAGATCCTGCACGGAAAACAGGCCCGCGTCATAACCGGGCCAGGTCTCGATGCGGCCGCCGGACGTCACGCAGAGCGCTTCCGGCAATTCTACTTCAACCGCCTGGAGCCCGGCGGACTGAAATTGCTGCAACAATTCGGCCCGGGATGTCCTCAGAAGATTGACGCGCACAAACAACGCCGGCGCGCCGCGCTGCCAGTGCCCCAGGCGATGCAGCACGTCCGGCGTCCAGCGGGCGGCCCAGCGCTGCGCCATCCACTCCGGAAATCCGTATGCCCGCCAGAAATAGCCGGGAAAATCGACGGCTGGATCGGGAAAGACGGGTTCGGACAGCAGGCGAAACCGCAAACGGTGATCGAGTTCGGCGACGGGCAGCGCGCGGGCGGACGCGCTGTCCGTGAACTCTTCGGTCCGCAAACGCGATGCCGCGCGCAAGACGCCGTTCACGAAACCCGCCCAACGCAACCGGCCGGATTGCTTCGCCAGCTCGACGGTCTCGTGCACTGCAGCGTGGGGTGGAATTTGATCCGAGAACAGCAGTTGATACAGCCCCAGTTGCAGAATGGCGACGAGCGGCGGTTCGATCTCGGCGACCGGCCGTTTGACCAGTTTTTGCAGCAGGACATTCAGCGTGATTTCCCGGCGGAAGACGCCAAATGCCAATTCGCGCGACAGCCCGCGCTCCAGCGGACTAAGCACGGCGGAACCAAGTACCCGCTTCCAGACATCGATGAGACGCGCGTTCTGCTCGCGGAACGTCATCAACGTTTGGAATGCGGCCGTGCGGGCGTTGCCGATGGCGAGCGTCGGCGCCGACAGCGGAATGAGAGCTGCGTGGTCGCCGGGCAGCTCAGCATCGTCGTCGGCGTCGGAAGCCCCTCGGCTCGCTGGAACGTCAAGACGGACGGTCCCTCCGGGCGGGGGACGGCGGGGCCGGTCATCGGAAGGGGGCACAGAGGCGGTCCAGGTCGGAGAAGAATTCCGGGTAGGTCTTCGCCGTGCATTCCGGATGCGCGATCTGCACGCCGGGCTGCTTCAACCCGACCAGGGCGAAGCTCATCGCCATTCGGTGATCATCATAGGTCTCGATGATCGCAGGCTTGAGCGGTCCGGGATGAATCGTCAGGCCGTCCTCACGCTCTTCGACCCTGACCCCGAGCCGGCGCAATTCCGTGGTGACGGCGGCAATTCGGTCGGTTTCTTTATGACGAATATGGGCCACATTGCGGATGTTGGTTGGCCCGGTTGCGAACGGCGCCACGGCGGCCAGCGTCTGCACCGTGTCGCTGATGGCGTTCATGTCGACATCGACGCCGAGCAGCGGTCCCCCGCAGACGGTGACTCCATGAGCCTTCCAACCGACGCGGCACCCCATCTGTTCGAGCACATCCAGAAACCGCAGGTCGCCCTGCAGCGCATATTCCGACAGCCCGCTGACGGTCACTTCCCCGCCGGTGATCGCCGCAGCCGCAAAAAAATAACTCGCGGCCGAGGCGTCGGGTTCGATTTCGTAGACCGTTCCGCGGTAGCGCTGCGGCGTCGTGCGAAAGACGCCGGGAAGGCTCGTGTCAACCGTGACGCCGAAACGGGCCATGACGCCCAGCGTCATGTCGATGTACGGTTCAGAGACGAGTTCCCCGGAAAGCCGGATCTCCACTGGTCCCCGGGCGCAAGGCGCCGCCATCAGCAGCGCACTGAGATACTGGCTGGAGAGATGGGCGTCGATCATGGCGGTCCCGCCGGCCAACCCTTGCGATCGGATCGTCACGGGCGGGCAATCGGTCCCCAACTCGCACTGGGCGTCGGCTCCCAACTGCCGCACGGCCTTGAGCAAATCGCCGATCGGCCGCTGCCGCATCCGCGAGTTCCCGTCCAGGCGGTAGGCTCCCTGTCCCAGCGCGCAAAACGCGGTGAGAAATCGAATGCTGGTCCCGCTGTTTTCCAGCCACAATTCCGCGGCAGACGCCGGCGGCACGCCGCCGCACCCCTTCGTCTTGATGACGCACTGTTCAAAGTTGTGCTCTACGAAAATCCCCAGCCGTTCAAGGCTTTCCATCATCACCCGCGTATCGACGCTGTCGAGCACGCCGACCAGCTCGGAATTGCCTTCGGCGAGCGCGGCGATAATCAGCGCCCGGTTCGTCAGGCTCTTGGAACCCGGCGGACGCACCGTCCCCTGCACCGCCCCGACAACGGGACGGACCTCGGTGGTGTCAGCCTTCATGGTGGACATGGAGCGGAACATCTTGCCTGGGAAAACACGCCAGTTAGCAATCGTCGACGCTTCGTCGCCCGGCCTGCTGGATGCGAATGGAACCAAGATACACGCCCTTCCGATCAAACACCAATCATTCTCGGCCGAGGCATTGAAGCAATCCGAATGCCTCCGCCCGGAAATCTTCGTGAAATCGCAACGTCAAACCCAGTCGTAACCTGCTTTAAAGTCATCAGATAAGGCCGCTGAACCCCGTCGCATCCTGATGTCCCTGCTGTGAGTTCTCGTGATGAGCGTTCAGCCAATTCCCTGGCAGAGATGCCTGCTCATTGAACCGTTACAACCATCTCAGTCACCACATCCACCGCATTTTATTCAGCCCCAACTCATTCGCAGCCGATAACAAACGGGACTGTCAATCGACGATGGCTTCTGATGGATTCGTTTGATCATGGCCGGACGGATGACATTGCTGATTCTCATGACCGGGCTGTTTGCCGCAGCCTGGTCGTCCGATCGTGATCCGAATTCCCCCACGGTGGCGGCAGCCCGGAGGCAACGAACGCCCTTGGCCTCCGGCGTTCGCGAGACCACCCTGCACCGGTGGAAGCACGTCTCCGACCGACCGACCACGACAGCCTGGGCGCCGACCCGCGACGTGCAGCCCCCGCGCCACGTTACCCCGGGAACGTACCTCGTCGTGAACCCGGACGGCCGCACCCGTCGTGTGGTGATCGCCGAGACGCAGGCCCGGCAGCACCGTTCCCAGGCAGATCACTTCGTCTCGGAGCAGAACGGTCAGCGACAGCATTGGATCCGGATGGACGATGCGTCCCAGCCTGAGATCGGACACGAAACCGTCGTCGTGGTTCTCATGAATCGTGCCGGGATTCCGGAAATTCCGACGGTTCAGCGGACGGGGCGGACAATTTCGATCCCGGCCGGGGCTTCGCTGCAACATCTTTTGTCGCAACTCGTCGAGGCGATGACCACCCTGCAGAACGCCCGTCCGGGATCGATGGCCGCGGAAGACGCGGAATCGGTCAGTCGGTGATCGCGTCAGGTGCCGCTCTCCAGTGCCGCCGGCAGACCAGTTTCGATCGTCGGATACCGTAACTCCACGCCCAGATCGGTCCGTGATCGACGATTCGAGCACCGCTTGTTGAGTCCGCCGGAACCGCGGCTGCGCTCCTGACTGTCATCGAACCGCGGCGCCGGGGCGCCGACCAGGCGTGCCAACTCGGCGTAATAGTCGCCCCGCTGCACGGGCCGATCATCGGCGACGACATACACGTCGGCCGGCGCTGCCGCATCGCTGGCGGCGAGCACGGCTGCGACAGCGTCCTCGACGTGAATCAAATTCAACCAGGCATCCGGCCGGCCGGGCAACGGCTTGCCCGCCTGCAAATCTGAAACGCGCGACAGCAAACGTCCAGGACCGTAAATGCCGGCCAAGCGCAAACGGACGGCTCGATGGTCCGCGAAAACTTGTCGAACAAGATTTTCCGCCGCGAGGCAACACTTCCCGCCCGGTAGGACCGGTTCGCACGGCGACGACTCATCGACCCAGTGGCCGTCGTTCTGGCCATACACGCTGGTGCTGGAGACATAGAGGAATCGGCGACATCTCGGACCGACCTGTTGCAGCACGTTGCGAAGTCCGTCGACGAAAATTTCTTCCTGCGTCTTGCCGGAAGTGCGGTCATAACCCACGGCGAACAGGACTGAATCGACTACTGGAAGCTGGCGCAAGGTCTCCGGTTGGCAGATGTCAGCGAGATAGGGCGTCCAACCCGCGCGGCGCAACTGTTCCGACCGCTGCTCTGAACGCGTGACGGCAATCACGGAGCGCCCGCTTGAGAACCAGCGCGAGGCCACTCTCGCCCCCAGGTAACCGCAGCCGATGACCAGGTGCGCCAACGGCTCGTCCGGCATGGTCGATGTCCTCACGTCGATTTCGCCATTGACGCAATGCGCGCTCACTGCGTGAGCGGCGAAACAAGCCGCTGATTGATCACGTCGATCATCATCCTGAGCCGGCCGGCGTCGCGGCGGTTGAAGTGCAGCGCCAAACGGGGAAGATGCCGGGTGTGCTCGTCATCGCTTTCATGCGGATGCGTCTCCACCCGTTCGATCTTCCCGGACTCGACGATGTCGGCGAAATCCCGATTCAGTTCGGCAAGCAGTTCGTCCGTCGGTTCGCGTTCCAGGCGCAGCACCAGCCGGTCGCGGATATACCGGGAACTGTGGTAAACGGAATAAAACCCGGTGATTTCCTGGACTGCGTCGTCCACGGAGTTCACGATGCGGAAGAGGGACATGTCGTCGGGCGAAATCAGCTTCCGGTCGAGCAGTTGCCGGCGGATGAACTGTTCCCAGTCTTCCCAGTAAGAGCTGCCGGGCGTGTCGACGCAGACGATCGGCAGGAGATCGCGTTTGCCGGTCTGCACCAGCGTCAGTGTTTCAAACAGTTCGTCGAGCGTGCCGAAACCGCCGGGAAAGAGGGCAATCGCATGGACTTCTTTGACGAACATCAGCTTTCGCGTGAAGAAGTAGCGGAACGTGACGAGCTTTTCATCTTTCGCGATGACGGGATTCGCTTCCTGCTCGAACGGAAGCATGATGTTGACGCCCATCGACATTTCGAGCCCGGCGCCGACATGTGCCCCCTCCATGATGCCGCTGCCGGCGCCTGTCACGACCATCCATCCGGCCGCGGCGATTTTTCGCCCGAACGCCACCGACTCGGCGAAATCGGGGTGATCGGCTGGCGTGCGGGCCGAGCCGAACACCGTCACTTTTCTGCGGCGGCGATACGGCGTAAAGACTTTGAACGCGTAACGCAGCTCCTTCAAGGCACGCGTCAACAGTTTCATATCGCCGACCGACGCTTGGTCGCGCAGCAGCTTGTCGGCCGTCGCCTTCAACTCATCCGCCAACTGTTGCCGGACGGCGGCTTCGTAGGAGCCGCCGTCGCCGGGCATCAATGGAGGGGACGTCGGCCCGCTGTCCGCCATGAAGTGTCCTTTCTCAATGATCGGAACGATTGATCATTGGCTGTTGGCTATTGATCATTGACCGATAGCCATGAACCAACAGCCAATGACCAATTCCTCCCTCATCCGTCGACCGCATCGAGCGCTTCGTCTTTCGTATCGTAAATCGCCCAGAGCGTGTCGAGGGCCGTGATTTTCAGCAGCTCGCGGGCCATCGTGCTGCAGCCGCAGAGGACGAGTTCCCCGCCGCGGCTTTTCACCGCCGTATGACACCGCAGCAGCAAGGCCAGGAAGACCGAGCCGAAATAGTTGACTTCGCTCAGATCGACAACGACCATCGGCGACTCCTGCTTTTTCAAGGGGGCCATGACGATGTCGGCTGCCTGTTCGATGAGTTCCCAGTTCATCGATTCCACGTTGCTGGCCGGGGTGATGACGATGGTGTTCCCATGCCATTCCAGGCGAAAATCGTCGCCTGAGTTCTCACCCGCTTTGCCGCCGTTTGAAGTGCTCATCGGTACGATCCATCCGTGTTAAGGAACTGATCCGCGGGGCGATCCGGCCGGAAGAACCGGCAGGGAGGAGGCCGCCGCCGGATTGCGTTGCCTTTGCTCCCACCAGCGCGCCCACTCTCTGATCTTATCGCTGATGGACGACTCGGCGGCAAGTCCGGGTCGGTCGTCGGCAGGCGCCAGTTCGTCCAGGGCCTTTAAGAGAGCGCGCTGTACGCCGCGGTCGGTCTCGGTCCAGGACCGGCGCAAGAGCGGTTCGAGAAACTTGGCTTGCCCGGTTTGGCCCATCGTCTGCACGGCCAGTTCCCGTTGCCTGGGTTGCGAATCATACGCCTGGCGGATCAATTCCTGGGTCGCCTGCACATCGCCAAGGCGGCTCATGGCCACGACGGCTTCCCAGCGGAGTTGCTGATCGGGGTCGGCCAGGAACTGTCGCAGCCCGTTCGCGTCGGCGTCCTGAGAGTACCCGTCGAGCGCGATGGGATTGCCGCACCGGGCCAGCAGGCGAATCGATCGCAGCCGAATCGCATGATCGGCGTCCTGCAGCCTGGGGAGCAGCCACGCCGCGTATTCGGGCTGCGGATGCCGCTCGAAATAGTCGCAGCCCAACAGGCGGATATCGGGCCAGGGAGAATTCAGCGCGACCAGGGCGATGTGGGCGGCCTCCGGCAGCGCATCGGGAAGAATTGCCGCCAGAATATCCTGCCAGACCCGGCGATCCTGTTCCGACGCCATCCGTTGCGACAGCCGTCGCAACAGATTCGGCGAGAGCGTCCCTTGTTCGGCCAGATCATGCAGGTCCCGGGCCGCCTGTCGCCGCACCGCGGCATCCGGCTGTTCCAGGGCAGTCAGGGCCACATAGGCCGGATGCAATTTGGGCAAGACGTCTCGATAAATCTGTTCGGCGCGCGGTCCCGAGGCACGGTTCAGTTCCTGTTCGATGACGGGAACCGCTGTCGCCTCCAGCGACGCAATTTTTTCGAGCGAGCCCCGTTCTTCTGCGCGGTCGGCCGGCGGATAGAGAAATTCCTGCAACAGCCGGCGAACGTCCTCCAGTCGAGTTGCCGGAGGGCTGTCGGCTCGGACCGGTTTGTCCTCCGGGAGATATGCCGTAAAAACTTCAGCCGAGACGTCGTGTTCCTGCGCGAGCTTGCGGACGGCCAGCTCGCGTACTTCGGCGGTCCCATCGACGGGGAACTCCGGTTCCTGGCCCCATTCCTGGCGCAGCTGCGACAGGGCCGTCATCCGCGTTCGCAGCACGCCAACCCTTAACGCCTGCAGCAACAGAGGGATGCGCCCCGCGTCTTGCCAGGCCGGTTGACGGCAGGCCTCCAGCGCGGCGAGCTGCACTTCCGGGCTGCGATCCTGCAACAAGTCGGCCAGCGTGATGGCCGCGGTCTTCGACGGCACGCGGCCCAGTTCCCCGGCGATGGCCGCCCGGACCTTCGGCGAATCATCGCGGACAAAACGCAGCACCACGTCCGTTCCTGCACGGGCCAGGCAGACAATCGCGGCGACGCGTTCGGGGTCGGTCCCCTTGGCCATTACGGCGAGCAATTCCTCATGAGCCGGGCCATCGTCCAAGAATCCCAGACTGATGACGGCCGCTTCCCGCACGCCGAGATCGCTGTCCAGCCTCTGGGATTTCAGCACGGCGAGCGCTTCGGGATGCCCGGCGAGCGCGGCCCACCGGCCGTAAAGTTTTCGCAGCGTCACGTCTTCGGAGAACCGGCAGGCGAGCAAACCGTCGGGCCAGCGGTCCGCTTCATAGGGGGCCTCCGGCGCTTCACTCCGGCGATGCCAGGCATGAAGCACGCAGGCCTCGACGGCGGCGAGATGCAGGGGCGACGCGATCCGAGCCGACTCGTGGCGGACCATCACTTCGTTCAAGCCGGGAATCTGCCGCGGCGCAATCTTCCGGGCGATCCCGCGAAACAATTCCGCCCGGATGTCCTCGGCGAGACGGTCTTGTTCCAAGAGCCGGCCCGCCGAGGCGAAGTTGACGTCGGCATCGCCGGGGAGCCGGGACAATTCCCGGCACCAGGTCTCCGCGGCCGCAGCCAGCAGAGATGCGGGAAGCTGTGACAGTCCGGTGTTGGCTGCACGAAGAAGAGAGACGGCATGATCGTGCAGCGGCGCCGAGTCTTTCAGGTCCAACGAGTTTCGCGAACACAGTATCGCAGCCGACCATCCGGTCTCCGTCGACCGGCCGCTGAGCACGGCCAGTTCGGGTGGACAAGCCGCTGAGGGTGCAGCGACCGACAGCCCGGGAAAGTTTTGGTGCAGTTCGGCCAAGTGAGAATTCGCCGACAAAGCGGTTGCTGGAACGGCCCAGTGCCAGCGGAACGGCAGCGATTCCTCGGTCAGCCGGCCGGCCGTCAGTTCGAGCACGGACCACTCCCGGTCAACTTCCCACTGGCCGGCGGCCAGGAGTTGTTCCAGTTCGGCCGTCTCGACCTCGGGGGTTTCCGCAGGGGGGGCGAGGTCGGTCATCGCCAGCATCTGGCAACCGGCGCAGACGAGCAGCGCGGCCGGAAACATCCAGCGGCGAATCGTCAATGATGTTTGTCGTGCCGACATACCCAAATCTCATGCTCCGCGCGGGGCGGAAGAATAATGAGTCTGGGCGTTTTTGAGAAGATCGGTCCGTGTGCCGTTTCGCTTGCCGTTTTGCGAATCACCGACCGGCCCTATCCCGGCTTCCGCGGCAGGATGTGCTCGTCCGACAGCAATTGTTCCAGCACGACGTAATGATCGTACTGGAAGCCGCACGATTCATAAGTCCGCCGGGCGTCCAGGTTGTCGTCAGCCATGTAGAGCCTGAGGCCGACAATGCCCGGCGTCGATTTCGCCAGGTCGACGACGTGCTGCATCAGCCGGCGGAAGATGCCCTGCCGGCGAAATTCGGGCCGCACGTAGACGCTTTGCAGCCACCAGAAGTCGCCGTTCCGCCAGTCGCTCCATTCGCGGGTGTGCATGATCTGACCGACCGGCTCGCCGGCGATTTCCGCCAGAAAATATCGCCCGTGGCGTTCATCGCCCAGAAGCGTTTTGACGCCTGGTTCGGTGACCTTGGGTTTGAGCGATTTGCCTTCGCTCTCAAGGGCCAGCCGGGCGTTGAAGTCCTGGATGGTCGCCCAGTCGTCGATCGTCGCCGGGCGGATGGTCAGTTTCGGTACGGTCATCGCTCATCGGTTTCCTGCAAGATGGACTGTACACAACGCTTCTGCGAAGCGTCGCTAAGAAACGTTCTTTCGTCGCACGACGAACAACTGGAACTTCCCGGCTCGCGGGGAAGAAATCGCCGCGCCGGTTTCATCGCGCAGATGATATTCGAAACCGTAGTCGGGCAGCAGCCGGGAAAACCGTTCGGCCCGCCAGCGGCCGCCGTCGCCGAACCACGCGATTCCGTCCGGAGCCAGCATCGTTTGCAGCAAGTTCAGGATCGGCTCGTGATTGCGGTCTTCATAGATGACTTCGCAGCCGATGATCACCGGAAATTGTTTCGGCAGCGGTTGTCGCCAATCGAGGACCAGGCCCGCGGCCCGGTCGGCCAGGCCGTTTTGCCGCGCGTTGTGCAGCGCCAGTTGCACGGCCTGCGGTTCGTAATCGCTGAACGTGACCGGGTTCCCCCGCGACAACGCCGCCAGGCCGACCAGCCCGATCCCCGCGCCGAGCTCCAGAATCTCCGCATCGGCCGGCCACTCGGCCTTGCGAATCAGCCGGGACAGATGCAGGGCCGAAGGCCACAGGTACGCCCAGTAAGGCATGTATTCCGTCCGCTCGTGCGCAGCGTGCACGGCCGGGTCGTCGAGAAACGCATCCGGCAGGGCGGGCAAGCTCACGCGAAAATTCCGGCCGGCGAGATCCCACGTTCGCTCGGTCCACCCGCCCGGAATGTCCGTCATCCCCGCCGGCGGCGCGGATTTCGCTTCGATCGCCGGCCGCAGCTCTACCAAATCAGACATCATCCACCCACGTTTGCGAATTCGCAGCGCCCTACGGAATGCGTTCGACCCCCGCCGTTCCGTTCGTCTCTGCCGTGAACACATTCCGATTCCGCAGATGGGGCCGGATGCGGTTCATCGTCTTCGAGCCGATCCCCTTCACGCGGGAGACGTCATCGACGCCTGTGAAGGGACCGTGATCGATCCGATCCTGCACGATCCTTCGGGCCAGCGTTTCGCCGATTCCGTCGAGCTGCGCCCATTCCACCCACGTCGCCTGGTTGATGTCCAGCGTGTAGAGGTAGCCCTCGGCGGTCAACACGGTGACCGGTTCGCCCCGCGTTCCCCAGCCGTTCAGCCGTGCCCAATGGACGCCCAGCAGTACCGTCAGCACGCACAACAGCCCGCCGAGAAAAATCTGATCGGTCCGCCGCAGCCAGAGAAACGAACCGTGCCCCTCCGGCGCCGAGGCTTTCTTTGGGCACTGTTCAGGCGATTGATCCGGCGGCGAACCCGGCACGGCGGCAAACCTCGAACGGGGAAATCGATTCGTCTTCAGGCTACCGCGCTCCCTATGCCGACGAAAGACCATCCAGCCGGCCGATTTTCCGCTTGCCGCTTTACGACGGCGTCGCCGGGCTGCTATTCTAAACGGGTCTGGAAATCCGAACGGCGGCGGTTGCTGTCGCCGTCCCTGCCTGCACTCTCTCTATGCGAGCCTGCCATGCCGGGTGTCATTCGTTGCGTCGCGATGCTGTTCGTCGCCGGATTGACGGTTGTCGAAGCCGCAGCACAGGATACGGAAAAACCGGTCAGTTATTACCGCCAGGTCCGGCCGATCCTGCAACGACATTGCTCGGGCTGCCATCAGCCGGCCAAGGCGGGCGGGAAGCTGCTGCTCACCAGCCACGCCGAGTTTCTCGCCGGGGGTGAAAACGGCCCGGGGTTTGCCGCCGGCAAGCCCGATGACAGCCTGGTCCTGAGTTACATCTCCGGCGAAAAACCGCAGATGCCCCTCAATGGCGATCCCCTCAAAAAAGAACAGGTCGCCCTGATCGAGAACTGGATCGCTCAAGGGGCGAAAGACGATTCCCCGGCGTCTGCCCGCGATGACATCTCGCCGGCGAACCCGCCGGTTTACCATGCACCGCCCGTGATCACGTCGCTGTCGTATTCGCCGGACAGTCAGCAGCTTGCCGTGACCGGCTATCATGAAATTCTGCTGCACAAGGCCGATGGCAGCGGCTTGATCGGCCGGCTGGTCGGCCGGGCTCCGAAAATCACGGCGGTCCGCTTCGCCCCGAACGGCCAGTTTCTCGCCGCGACCGGCGGAGCCCCGGCGCTGTTTGGCGAGCTGCAAGTCTGGGACCCTGCGAAACGCGAGCTGTTGCGGTCCGCGACGATTTCCTTCGATACTCTGTTCGGCGTCTCGATCAGCGGCGACAGCCAGCAGATCGCATTCGGCAGCTTTGACAACAAGGCCCGCGTGTTTCAGGCGTCCGACTTGAAGTCCGTGTCGCAGATGGACGCCCACTCCGACCTCGTGTTCGATACGACGTTTTCTCTCAAGAACGATCACCTGATCAGCGTGAGCCGCGACATGTCGATGAAGCTCACGGAGATTAAGACGTCGCAGTTCATCGACAACATCACCAGCATCACGCCGGGCGCCCTCAAAGGGGGCCTGATGGCGGTGCTCAGGCATCCGAAGGAAGAGCAGGTGCTGATCGGCGGGTCGGACGGCGAACCGAAGCTCTATAAGATCTTCCGCACGCAGGCCCGGGTGATCGGCGACGATTTTAACAAAGTCCGTGGATATCAAGCGCTGCGCGGCCGGATTGTCAGCGTGAGTTTTAACGCCGACGGCAGCCAGTTCGTTGTCGGGGCCAGCAATGCAACGAGCGGTTCGGCCCGCATCTACCAGACCGATGACGGAAAACTGTTACATGAACTCGTCGGTCACAAAGCCGGTGTCTACGCCGTGGCGTTCCGCCCCGATGGCCAGCACGTCGCGACCGGCGGGATGGACGGTTCGGTCCGCTTGTTCGACGCCGCCACCGGCGCCTTGGTCAAGGAATTTCTTCCCGTGACGATCACCCCGACCGTCGCCGGAAAATAATGGATTCACGATTCAAATAACGCTTGCGCTGAGCCGGTCCAGCCGGCTTCCACTGTTCAAGGAACTCTTTCATGCGACTCGGATTCGCCTTGATCGTCGGTGCCAGTTGCCTCTGTCGTTCAGCGCTGGCTGACGAACCGGCAGTCGTCAAGCTCCAGGCAATTCCGGACAAACTCACGCTGAGCCACGTTCGGGACGGCCGCGGCCTCATCGTTCAGGGGGTCACAGCGCAGGGTGACGTCGTGGATCTCACCGGCGAAGCGAAGAAGACCGCGGAAGGGGCCGCAATCGCCCTCGAAGAGGATGGTTTCGTCAAACCCGTTTCGGTGGGGACGGCGGCCGTGCTGATCCAGGCGCGCGGGCAGGAACTTCGTGTACCGGTGCAGGTCACCGACGTCTCCCCGAAGTCGATGGACTTCATCCGCGACGTCGAGCCGTTTCTCAGCAAGACCGGGTGCAGCCAAGGGACGTGTCACGGCGGCCAGCAGGGAAAAAAAGGGTTTAAGCTGTCGCTCCGGGGTTATGATCCCAGTTACGATTACCGGGCCCTGGTGGATGACGTCTCTGGCCGGCGGTTCAACCGGGCCAATCCGGCTGACAGCCTGATGCTGCTCAAGCCGACGCAAGGTGTGCCGCATGAAGGGGGCTTCCTCTTCGACGAAGAGTCCCGCGCGTATGCCGCGATCAAGGAGTGGATCGCCGAAGGCTGCCAG
Source organism: uncultured Planctomycetaceae bacterium (assembly GCA_964388415.1). GTDB lineage: Bacteria > Planctomycetota > Planctomycetia > Planctomycetales > Planctomycetaceae > CAZDGB01. The sequence goes on from CAYMAO010000021.1 coordinate 96,512, forward strand.
TGGAGCGAAACGGCCCGGCCCGAACGCCTGGAAATCCGCCCGGCGAATCCTTTGCTCGACCGCATCGGGCAGACGCAGCAATTGCAGGTGATCGCCTATTTCGCCGACGGCACCAACCGCGACGTCAGCCGCGAGGCGATCTTTGAAACCAGCAACTTTGAAGTCAACACTGTCAGCGCCGCCGGACTGGTGAAGGCCGTCCGCCGCGGCGAGGCGGCCGTCCTCGTCAAATACGAGGGGGCCTTCGTCAACACATCGGTGACGGTTCTTGGCGTCCGCGAAGGGTACGCCTGGAACAACTCTCCCGAGTTCAACTTCGTCGATACGCAGATCAACAACAAGCTGAAGCGGCTGAAGATTCTGCCGTCCGGCTTGTGCACCGACGCCGAGTTCCTCCGCCGGCTCTCGCTAGATCTCACCGGACTGCCGCCCAGTTCCGCCGAGACCCGGGCCTTCCTCATCGATCCCCGCGACTCGCAGGCGAAGCGCACGGCGAAGATCGAAGAACTCCTCGATTCACCCGGCTATGTCGACCAATGGTCCCACAAGTGGAGCGACTTGCTTCTCTCGAACCGAAAATTCATCAATGAGAAAGGCGTCTGGGCCTTCAGCAACTGGATCCGAAAGGCCGTCGCCGAGAACAAGCCCTACAACGAATTCGTCTTCGACCTGATGACGGCATCCGGCAGCACGCTGGAAAACCCGGCCGCCAATTACTACCGCATCGCCCGCGAACCCCGCGAAGTCATGGAGAACATGACCCAGGTGTTCCTCGGGACGAGGTTTGTCTGCGCGCAGTGCCACGACCACCCGTTTGAACGCTGGACGCAGACGAATTACTTCCAGCTTTCGGCCTACTTCGGCGGCGTCGGCCGGCGCGGCGGCCCGACCACGGAAGAAGAAGTCATTTACGACTTGCGGGCGCCGCAGGCCGTCATTCACGGCGGCACCGGCCAGCCGGCCCCGGCGAAATTCCCGTTCACCGTCGCAGGCGCTGACTCCGCATCCGATGTGCCGCGAATGCAACTGGCGAAATGGCTGACCTCCGCAGAGAACCCGTATTTTGCCAAGAGCCTGGCCAACCGGTATTGGAGCTACTTCTTCGGCAAAGGGATCATCGACCCCGTGGACGATATTCGCCTGAGCAACCCGGCGACGAATCTCGACTTGCTCAACGCCCTCACGGCCGATTTCATCGATCACAAGTTCGACACGAAACACCTGATCCGCACGATTGTCTCTTCTCACGCGTACCAGCGGACGTTCGAGCCCAACACGTTCAATGAAGACGACGACGTGCAGTATTCGCACGCCCAGCCGCGCCGGCTCGGTGCCGAGGCGCTGCTGGACGCCATCATGGTGGCGACCGGCGCCCCGCAGAATCTGCCCGGCGTGCCGGCCGGCTTCCGCGCGTCGCAACTGCCGGATTCCTCCGTGCAGAACCCGTTCCTGGACATGTTCGGCCGCGCTCCGCGCGAATCGCCCTGTGAATGTGAACGGTCTTCGGAGGTCAGCCTGGCTCAGACTTTGACGCTGATCAACGGCCCGACTATTTCCGACGCCATCATCCATCCGCAAGGGCTCATCGCCCGGCTGGTGCAGGAAAAGGCCGATGCGAAAAAACTGGTTGAAGAACTTTATCTTGCCACGATCAACCGCTTGCCGAACGATACGGAACTCAATCAGGGGGTGAAATATCTCGGCGAGTTCGGTTTGTCCGACGGCGCGCAAGACCTGATGTGGGCCCTGATCAACAGCCCGGCGTTTCTGTTCAACCGCTGACAGCGAAGGGCGCGGCCCGGTCAGCCGCGCAGCTTCCCCGCGAACTTACTCCGGAATTTCGCCACCTTCGGCGAGATCACTGCCTGACAGTACGGCTGCTGTGGATGGCCGCGGTAGTAGCCCTGGTGATAATCTTCTCCGGCATAGAACTGCCGCAGTGGTTCCACCTGCGTGACGAGCGGCCGATCCCAGATCCCCGCGGCGTTCAGCTCCGCGATTTTGGCTTGCGCCGCGGCCAATTGGCGGTCGTCGTGTGTGAAGATGGCGGAACGGTACTGAGTTCCAGCGTCGGCCCCCTGGCGATTCAGCGTCGTCGGATCATGGATCGCGAAAAAAATCTCCAGCAGCTCGGAGTAGCCGATCACTGCCGGGTCGAACGTCACCTGCACAACCTCTGCGTGGCCCGTGGTTCCTTCACAGACCTGCTGGTACGTCGGGTTCAAAATCTGACCGTTGGCGTAACCCGAGACGACCCGCACGACGCCTTGCACCTGCTCAAATACCGCTTCCAGGCACCAGAAGCAGCCTCCCGCTAAAGTGGCGAGTTCGCGCGAAGACACGGTTTCCGATGACATGACAAGAGTTCCTCAACAAGGGGCGACGGTCGACCTCTCACAAATTCTATCCCTTTGATGCCGATGGGTGTGGCAATTTTCACTGGCGCGATCTGCGGGGGATGGGTAGGATGCTGGCGT
>CAYMAO010000022.1:0-97828 GCA_964388415.1 uncultured Planctomycetaceae bacterium
CGCGTGCAGCAGCTTCAGCAGCAGGTTCTCGACGTCTTCGCCGACGTAGCCGGCCTCGGTCAGCGTGGTGGCGTCGGCGATCGCGAACGGCACCTGCAATAGCTTGGCCAAGGTTCTGGCCAGCAGTGTTTTGCCGGAGCCGGTCGGCCCGATCAGGAGAATGTTCGACTTTTCAATTTCGACTTCCTGTTCCACGTCTTCGTGGGACATCAGCCGCTTGTAGTGATTATGGACCGCGACGGCGAGAATCTTCTTCGTCCGTTCCTGACCGATCACGTAGGTGTTGAGGTATTCGACGATTTCGCGGGGCGTCGGAACGCGGCTGAAGAGCTTGGCGGGGGCTCCGCGGCGCCGGCGTTCCTGATCCAGGATCGACTGGCACAGCTCGATGCACTCGCCGCAAATGTAAACTTCATCCGGTCCCTCCACGAGCGGGCCGACATCCCGATAGCTCTTGCGACAGAAAGAACAGTTGGCGTTCTTTTTGCCGGTTGTGCCTCGTTTACCCGGGGGGAGAAAGTCGCGACCAGTGGGCATTCGTTATCCTTCCACGCAGCCGATCGGAGTTCGTGAGTAATTAATTGAAGGAAATCGCTCCGCGCTTGTCAGCGCGGCGTGTCAATCATGGGTGCTGTGCTCCCCGTCCACCGCGGGTGCGGCAGGCGAGGCGGCGAATCCCTTCACCGAATCGGACGACTGGTCGGCCGATTCGCGGCGCTCCATCTCGGTTACCGGCGAGGCGCCTCGCACCAGCCGGCTCTTGATCAATCGGTATTCTTCCGCAGTCAGGACACCCTCCCGATGAGATTCCCGGAAACGTGCGAGCATTTCGTGAAGACCTGCGTCACGTTCGGCATCGTCGCGCCAATAGGCGCGAACACGAAAAACGAGCCAGCAAATCATGCCGATCAACACCAGCAGACACAGCCCCGCTTCCCAACCGGGAAGCAACCGGTTGATCACGTCCATCTTGGGGACTTGCGAGGGGTCCATGTTGCGGCAAACGGCTGAAAGGAACGGCAAGGGCTGCTGACACGCAGTCTCTTTCGGTATTATCCGCCGCACAGAACACTCTGACAAGGCGTCTAAGACTTCCGCTGCGAAGATTAGCATTTTGCGCGCCAATCGTTTGCCAGCGCGGCATTGGTGTCGGTCGACAATCGATTTTCCATTCTCTGCGGATCCTTCTTAACTCCCCTTGTCCATGACCGAGTGTGTCGCAGCCGGGCTGAATCAACGCTCTTGTCGACTCGCCAGGCGCTCAAACCACGGCGACGATCTCTGAACTCGGGACGATGTTGAAAATCGATTTCTTTCCGGAGCCGCTGTCGGAATACAACACCGGAAGCCGTGCGCGGGCTTGCACGATTTACAATCTTCCAGAACGGTACAATGGTCAGAGCGTCGTTCGGTTCATACAATTGAAGCGGCATCTCCTACCGGGGAACTCCCTCGCCCACTACGGAACGCTCCGATGGATTTTGACGGACGGCTGCAAAAGGCCATTCAACGCGGACAACAGTCGAAAGCGTCGGCAACGCAGCAGCGTCTGCAGGCGGTCCTGTCGGAAGAGGAATGCAAGTCGCTCCATTCGCGCTGCCGATTGGAGCTGGCTGAGCATATCGAACAGTGTCTCAGACGCGTTGCCGACGCTTTTCCCGGCTTCGATTTTCAGGCGGTGATGTCGGCCGACGGCTGGGGGGCCAAGGTCAGCCGGGACGATATCGAAGGAGGCGCGGGGCGGCCACTGGCCAAACGCTACAGCCGCATGGAAATGCTCATCCGGCCCTTTACATCGACGCGGATTCTGGAAATGCAGGTCCGCGGCACGATTCGCAATAAAGAGGTCATCAGCCGGAATCATTTCCAGTTCCTGGCCGAAGTCGACCTCGACGGCTTCCGCGAACTGATCAATCAATGGGTCTTGGAATACGTCGAGAAATTTTCCGCCCAGGGATGAATTGCAGGGTGGGGCGAGCGCTTCGCGAGGCCCATCGTCTTTGCGTAAGACAATTGGTGGGCCTCGATGACTCGGCCCACCCTATCAAGAAAGCATCATGAGCCGACACGAAGATTTGGATCGCGTGCTGAATTGCGGGCTGGTCGCCATCATCCGGGCGACGTCGGGCGAGCAACTCGTGCAGGTTGCCGAGGCGCTCTACGACGGCGGCATCGATGTCATCGAGGTGACGTTCACGGTGCCCGGTGTCCTGGACGTGATCTCCGCCGTCAGGAAACAGCTCGGCAAGAAAATACTGCTCGGCGCCGGAACGGTGCTCGATCCAGAATCGGCACGGGCGGCACTTTTGGCCGGAGCCGAGTTTCTCGTGTCGCCGACCGTGAATCTCGACGTGATTCGCATGTGCCATCGGTATGACAAACTGATGATGACCGGCGCCTACACGCCGACGGAGATTCTCACCGCCTGGGAAGCCGGGGCGGATATCGTAAAGGTTTTCCCGGCGGAGATTGGCGGCCCGGCGTATCTGAAGGCCATCAAAGGGCCGCTTCCGCAAGTGCGGCTGATGCCGACCGGCGGCGTCAACCTGCAAACCTTGCCGAACTTCATTCAAGCCGGGGCGTGCGCCGTCGGCCTGGGAAGTTCGCTCGTCGAGAAAGACGCGCTGGAGCAAGGCCAATTCGGACGCATCCGTGACCTTGCGAAACAGTACGTCGACCTGCTGGCGAAAATCCGCGCCGGGAAATAGTTCTCAATGGTCGTTTACGATTCGCGGACCATCGAAGAGTGAAGATTTTTATGCGATTCAGCGAATCGTGAATCGAGAGACCGCGAATCGCAAGCGGTTAGGCGATAAAAGTCGCCCCCGATAAACTCGACGTGAGCCGGCGAATCGGTCTTTTCGGATGAAGTTGCCCGGTTGATTCCGCCGATAGGGGAGAAGTAAGGCGTTCCGCCGGGAACGTGCGCTGGATGACCGGACGGAACGAAAGTTCAGTCCTGACTGCCGCACGGTTGCCGGCGACGCGATCCCACGGAGGGGAAGCCTCGTATGGCGTTTCGTTTGGCACTCTTGAGTCTTGTCGCCTGGTCTTGCGCCAGTGGTGCCGCCGCATGGGCTGCGCCCGCCCCGGCCAAACCCGTGGTGACGAACAAGACGCGGTTCCGCATTCCCTTCCGGTTCGACGCCGCGGCCCTGGAACGGATGAACGCCCGCGAACTGCGGCTGTATGTTTCCGCGGATGCCGGCTCGACCTGGGAACTGACGCAAACGATCAGCGTGCAGTCGGGTAAGTTTGAATACCAGGCGCCTGGCGATGGGGAATACCGCTTTGCCGTGAAAACGCTCGACGCCCGGAATCAATTGCACCCGCCGGGAGACACCTACGAAACCGGCCTCGTTGTCGTCGTCGACACGAAATCGCCGGAGCTGGTTTTGGAACTGCGGCAAACCGGGCCCGGCCGCGTCGAACTCCACTGGAAGGCCACGGATCGCAATCTCGACCCCGGCACGCTCAGGCTGGATTACACGCAGCCCGGAGTGGATGCCTGGCAGGCGGTCAGCGTCGCTCCGCGCGGGACCGGCCAGACCTCCTGGTCGGTGCCGGGGGGAGGCATCGTCGGCGTCCGAGGTTCCATCGCCGACCAGGCGGGTAATGAAGGTCGGCTTGAAATTCAAGCGCGCGTCGAGCCGGCAGCCAACGGCAACGCCGCGCCGAGCAAACCCGATCTGCGCCAGCCGATTGCCGAGGCGCCGATCATCGCCCCCGAGCAGGGACCGATTACCGACCAGTTCGTGCCGGTCGCTTCGCCGGAGCAGACGCCGCTGGCGGCGCAGATCATCGACCGGAATACGCCCCCCTCGGTCATCGAACGCCGCCCGGCCGTGATCTCGCAACCGACCCATTTCGTGGCGGAGGAAGCGGCCGAGCGCCCGGAGATCGCCCAGGATCGCTGGTCGGATGTAACGGAATCCGTAGAGACGCCCGCGACGCCCGTCACTCGGCAGTCGGGACGGCAGCGCGTCGTCAAGACAAGGAAATTTCAGATCGGCTACCAGATCGATGACGTCGGCCCGTCGGGACTGGGCGGCGTCGAAATGTATATCACCCAGGACCAGGGACGCAAGTGGTTCAAGTACGGCGACGACCCCGATCACCAAAGCCCGTTCGATGTGGAAGTGCCGCAGGACGGAGAATACGGCTTTGCCGTCCGGGCGCGCAGTGGCGTAGGGCTGTCGAATGAGCCGCCGGCTCCCGGCGAGGCTCCATCCATCGTGGTGGCGGTCGACCAGACGCCGCCGACGCTGGAACTGCTGCCGGTCCGCCAGGGGACGGGTTCGCAAGTCAACAAGCTGCAGTTGCGGTGGAAGATTTCGGACGCCTACCCGTCCGACTTGCCGGTCGCCATCTTCTATGCCGTCAGCCCGAACGGCCCCTGGGAAACGATCAGCGCCTGGCGCGCGGACGCAGGCGAATACGTGTGGACCGTCGCCCCCGGCACTCCGGCTCAAGTTTATTTCCGAGTCGTCGCCCGCGATGCCGCCGGCAATACGGCACAGGAACAAACGCCCCGGCCGGTGATTGTCGACCTGACCCGACCGTCCGCCCGGATCGTTGACATCGAAGCCCGCGCCGCTCAGATCGGCCCGCCGTAATCGAATCGCCGCTCAAAGCCCGCCGATGGCATCGGCCGGGACTGCAGGGCTCACACATTGAACATCAGCTTCACTCCGGCGATCGCCAGCACGATCGCCAGAAGCCGTTTCAACGTCGTCCCGCCAAGATGCCGGCTGCCCCACGTCGACCCGATGACCCCGCCGATCACCGCGGCCGGCATCCACCAGGCGAGTTGCATCGGCAATGTCTTCCCAGCAATCATCTGCCCAATCAAGGCGGAACTCGACGTGACAAGAATGAACGGGGCCGTGACCCCGGCCGCCTCCTTCGGGGTGGCCCATCCAAGAACCAAAAGCAACGGGGTGAGGAAAATTCCGCCTCCGGTTCCCGTCAACCCGGAAAGTACGCCGACCCCGGTGCCCAGGATCATCTGAACCAAATAGCGCAGCGACGTTGCCAGGCCAGGAAGCCGGTCGCGGGGCGAATCACTTCCCAGCGGAAAGGCAAAACGCGCAGCTGCGACCAGCAGCGTTGCTCCCACCAGGGGCTTGAACGCGATGGCCGGCAACGCGATCTTGGCGGCGAAAAACGCCGCCGGCACCGAGGCGACGGCGAACGGCCACCAGAGCGACCACCGGAAATGACCAGCCCGGACGAAGTTCACCGTGGTGATCAGCGCCACCAGCACGTTGAGTCCCTGCGCCGCCGTCTTCATGATCGACGGATCGGTCCCGCAGAGCGCCATCGCTGCCTGGTACCCCGACGACCCCGCATGGCCAACGGACGAATACAGCACGGCCATCAGCAGAATCAGGGCCGTCAGCAAGGCTTCAAGTGGATTCATGAATTCATCCGGGAAACCAGCCCGCGGCGCAAGCAAGGAATTTTCGTGATGCGCCCCTTGCTTGCGCTGAGGGCTGGTTACTCCTGCGGCTTCGTCAACAGCGAGACGACAATCAGCGTCAGAAACCCGAGCGGAATCGTAACCAGGCCCGGTTGATTAAACGGCACGATCGCCAGTTCAGCCGCACGCGCGGCAGGATACTGATACACCTTCTCGAACGTCTCCGCACTCATAAAGATCCACGTCAGCGACGAGATCATCCCGACGAGAATGGCTGCCGTCACGCCTTGCTTCGTGGTCCGCGGCCAGAAAAGAATCATCACCAGCGCCGGCAAATTCGCCGAGGCCGCCACGCTGAACGCCCAACCGACCAGGAAGCTGGCGTTGAAGCCTTCGAACAAAATTCCCAGCACAATCGCCACCACGCCGACGACGGCCGCCGCGATTTTTCCCACGCGGACTTTTTCGTGATCGTTGAGCTGCACCCTGCCGACGCTGGTGATCAGGTCGTGCACAATCGCCCCGCTTGCCGCGACGATCAGTCCGCTCACCGTGCCGAGTACCGTGGTGAAGGCAATCGCCGAGATCACGGCAAACAACAAATCGCCAAAGTTCTTTGCCAGCAAAGGAGCGGCCATGTTGCTGTCGGTGAGATCGATCGTGCCGCTGGTCATCGCCCCCAGGCCGAGGAACATCGTCAACACATAGAACACGCCGATCGTGGCGATCCCCACCACCGTGCTTTGCCGCGCGGCGGCCTGGTTCTTCACCGTGTAATAGCGGATCAGCACATGCGGCAGCGACGCCGTGCCGCAAAAAAGCGCCAGCATCAGCGAGATGAAATTCAGCTTCGACCAGAGATCGTTGCCGCGAATCCCCTTGAACATCGGATGCCGACCGGGGATGAGAATCTCCGCCCCCTTCGTCGGCACGGCGGTATACACGATCTGCTTGCCCGGGGGATCCGTTTCCTGCGTCGTCTTTTCGGACCAGAGAACCACCTCGCTGGCTTGCAGCGTCTGTAAATATCCCCACGGGCTCAACGGCCCGGTGCTCGTCTGATCGTTCGGCAAGCGGCTCACATGCCCGACCGGGCGAAAATCATGTTCTCCCGGTTTTGAGCCTTGCAGCGTTCCGTTGATGAGTTTCTTTCCCTTGTGTTCGCCGTCCTTCGGAATGAACACCGTCTGCGTGGCGGAGGCTTCCGGGCTCGTGTCGACCTGCAAGCCGCGCTGCAGGATCAGGAACGTCAAAATTCCGCTGAACAGCACCAGCAGCGAGCCTTTGATGAACTGGACGTACGTCGTGCTGACCATTCCGGCGGTGACGACAATCATCGTGACGACCGCGCCGACGATCACCACGCCCGCCCAATGCGGCAGCCCCAGGAGCGGCGTGATGAGCGACCCCGCGCCGACCATCTGCGGAATCAAATAGAACACGCTGACGATCAGCGCGCTGATCCCGGCCGAAAACGTGATGCCCCGCGACTGAAACTTGGAATTGAGCGCGTCGGCGAACGTGTACTTCCCGAGCCGTTTCATTGGCTCGGCAATCACAAACAGCGCAACGACCCAGCCGGCGAGAAAGCCGATCGAGTACAGGAATCCGTCGTAGCCAAACCGGGCGATCATTCCGCAGATGCCGAGAAACGACGCCGCGGAGAGGTAATCCCCCGCAAACGCGACGCCATTGACGAACCAGTGAATCTGGCCGCCGGCGGCGAAGTACCCGGCCGCGGACTTCGCCTTGGCGCCGAAGTAAAAACTGAGGCCCAGCGTCACGCCGACAAACGCCAGAAACACGGCGACTGCCAGCAAAGAAGGAGCGTAAATCACCGGGCCAACTCCTTCGCTTGCGGCTTCGCCCGCCCGTGACACAGCCATGAATAAACGAGCGCCAGCACAATCGCCGCAATGATGAGTCCGAGTCCGTAACTCACAGCCAACGACACGCCCGCCACATTCCGCGACATGACATCTGGCCAGAATGCGTTCACCGCCACATACACAGCGTAGAACGCGAAATAAATCGTGAACAAGACAAGCCCATATCGGGCGTTACGAGCCGAGACCGCTGGGTCATCCGGCTCAGACGACTGCGCGGGACTATGATCAAAACCGGCCATCGAGTGTTTTCCACAGGGTGAATCAGCGTAAATCGTCTTTCCCGACGTGCCCAGCTTACCGCGAATGAACGGAGATGGGGAGGGTAGGGAGTGCTCGGTCTCGGGTACGCACCGGCCCGCCAAATCTTGCCTGGCCATATACGAATCCCAGAAAATAACAGCGGCTCCCCCAATAGGTCCCGGCATTGCCAACGCCGGGCTTTGGTGAAATCTTGACGTGCTGTTAATTGTTGGGATTGGTATTACCTATGGGATGAGGCTTCTCACGTACTGGAGAACGGCCCGCAGATTGGAAAGGCCCGTCGGCAACCAAGGCAGCCACATAAAAAAGAGCGGCCAGAAGATGAAGACCAGCCAAGCGACATTAATGCAGCGAAATCGGAATCGCTGTTTCTCAAGTTTCTCGATTTCGTCGAGTGGATCTGCCATGCCGCCATTCTAACGCTATGACAAAAAACAAGCCCAGGGATCGCAATCCCTGGGCTTCTGAATTTCACAGACACCTCGACCGCGGCTCACGCCGTTGCGGCCGGTTCCGCACCGGCGGCGATGAGGACTTCGCCCTCGGCTTCGACATGCGACGGCTCAAAGTCGAGCCGCTTGGTGTCGCCGACTTCTTTCACCCCGACCGTGATCGTGTTGAAGCCTTGGAATGATCCCTTGAGGACTTCCTCGGACAAAGGGTCGACCACGAAATTCTGCACCGCGCGGCGGAGCGGCCGAGCGCCGTATTCCATTGTGCCGGCCTTTTCGATGATGAACTTCTTCGCGGGTTCGGTGAGGATGAGCTTGAGGCCCTTCTCCGACAGCCGTTCGCGCACCTTCGCCAGTTCGATTTCCACGATCTGCTTGAGGTGCTCTTCGTTGAGCTGGCGGAACACGACCACTTCGTCGAGCCGGCCGATGAACTCCGGCTTGAATTCCCGCTCGATGGCGTGCATCAAGTCTTCTTTCATTCGGTCATAGCTCGCGTCCGGGTCCTTCGTGCGGAACCCGAACCCGCCCGACTGAATCACTTCCGCCCCAGCATTGGTCGTCATGATCAAAATCGTGTTCTTGAAGTCGACTTTCCGGCCGAAGCTGTCGGTCAGGTGGCCTTCTTCCATGATCTGCAAGAGCATGTTGAACACGTCGGGATGGGCTTTCTCGATTTCGTCGAGCAGCACCACGGCATACGGCCGGCGGCGGATTTTCTCCGTCAACTGGCCCCCTTCTTCATAACCGACATATCCCGGAGGCGCACCGATCAGCCGGCTGACGTTGTGCTTCTCCATGTACTCGCTCATGTCGATCTGGATCAGCGCGTCTTCGTCGCCGAACATGAATTCGGCCAGCGCCTTCGCCGTCAGCGTCTTCCCCACGCCGGTCGGCCCGGCAAAGAGGAACACGCCGGTCGGCCGCTTCGGATCTTTGAGTCCCGAGCGGCTCTGCCGGACGGCTTTCGCCACCTGCTTGATCGCCTCTTCCTGGCTGACGACCTTCTTGTGGAGCTCGTCTTCGATTCTCAACAGCCTCACGGCGTCCTCGCTCGAGAGCCGCGTGAGCGGAATGCCGGTCATCTTGGAGACGACTTCGGAGATGACGTCGGCATCGACGACGCCGTCGGTCTCTTTCGCCTTCTCCCGCCAGTCGCGATTCAACTGGTCCTTCTTCTTTTTCAGCTTGTCAGCGGAATCCCGGAGCGACGCCGCCTTCTCGAAGTCCTGGTTGGCGACGGCCTCTTCCTTCTGCTGGTTCAGCTTCTCGATTTCTTCTTCGATGTCCTTCAAGTCGGGCGGACGGACCATCGATTTCAGCCGCACCCGGGCCCCGGCTTCGTCGATCACGTCGATCGCCTTGTCCGGCAGGCAGCGGGACGTGATGTATCGATTCGAGAGTTCGACGGCCTGGCCGATGGCGTCGTCCGTGATCTGCACGCGGTGATGTTGTTCATACCGGTCGCGGAGGCCTTTCAGAATTTCGACCGCCTGGTCCGAGGACGGCGGCTCCACCATCACCATCTGGAATCGGCGTTCGAGGGCCTTATCCTTCTCGATATACTTGCGGTATTCGTCCAAAGTGGTCGCGCCGATGCACTGCAATTCGCCGCGGCTGAGGGCCGGCTTCAACACGTTACTGGCGTCGATGGCCCCCTCCGCCCCGCCGGCGCCGACCAGCGTGTGCAATTCGTCGATGAACAGAATCGTGTTCTTGGCCCGTTTGACTTCATTCATCACGGCCTTGATGCGTTCCTCGAACTGGCCTCGGTATTTCGTCCCGGCAACCATCATCGCCAGGTCGAGCACCACGATCCGGCGGTCGCGCAGCAATTCCGGCACGGCCCCGTCGACCACCATCTGGGCAAAGCCTTCAACGATGGCCGTCTTGCCGACGCCCGCTTCTCCCAGGAGGACCGGGTTATTTTTCTGTCGGCGGCAGAGAATCTGAATCACGCGTTCGATTTCGTTTTCACGGCCGATGACGGGATCGAGTTTCCCTTGCCTCGCGAGTTCGGTCAGGTCGCGGCCGAAGCTGTCGAGGGCCGGCGTTTTACTCTTGCTGCTCGATTTTCCGGACGTGCCGGTGGAACCGCCGCCGCTCCGCTCCGGCGTGGCTTCGGCCCCTTCGGCTCCGTGACCGAGAAGATTGAGCACTTCTTCACGGACATCTTCCAGCTTGAGGCCGAGGTTCATCAGCACCTGGGCGGCCACTCCTTCCTGCTCACGGATCAGCCCGAGCAGCAGGTGCTCGGTGCCGACGTAATTATGGTTGAGGTTGCGGGCCTCTTCCATGGCGTATTCGATGACTTTCTTGGCCCGGGGCGTCTGCGGCAATTTGCCCATCGTGACCATGTCCGGCCCCGACTGGACGATCTTCTCGACTTCCAGCCGGATTTTGCGGAGGTCGACGTCCAGATTCTTCAGCACGTTGGCGGCGACGCCGGAACCTTCCTTGACCAGCCCCAGCAGAATATGCTCGGTGCCGATGTATTCGTGATTGAATCGCTGCGCCTCTTGATTGGCGAGCTGCATGACTTTTCGGGCTCGATCGGTAAACCGTTCGTACATCGTCTTTCTCCATCTCGTCCTGTGGGAAAAGGCCCCGGCCTCCTGCCGGTCGCCGCGAGTCTGCCAGACTGACCTGCCAAAGACTACATCATAACCTCAACAAATGTCGTACCAAAACGGGCGTTCTCATCATACCCGGTTCTCTCCCGAGGGGCGAACCCCCGAGAACCCGCACGGCCTGCCCGCCCGCCGCTGTTCTCTACTGCTTGCCACGATTCGGGTTGCGGAAGGGACATCCCCTCCCGCGGCCGCCAGATTGCGAATTCTAGGGAGCATCGTCTCGCGAGGCAAGCTGGGGATTGCTTTCGGGTGGAATTCACGGAAAACTTGGCATAGACCTGCTAACAGCCCGAAGCGTCAGCAACGGGTCTTTGGAAAACCCCTTCCTGATGGTCGGGGCTGTCGAATCGTGTTCAACGTCAAACGGCCCCGAAATGACCTCTCCCCATTCCGACATTGCCGCTTGGACTGCAGGGGCGCAGCGCGTCTGGGAGGCGGCGCACGATCTGGCAGCTCGCCGTTTGGCCGAGACCGTCACTGTCGAACACCTGTTGTGGGGGTTGCTCTGCGAGGAGAATCGAGCCGCCGAGCGATTGCTCCAGGCCGGGGTTTCACGGGTTGGCTTTGAGCAGACTTGGGGTGACGTGCCGGAGGGGGGCGAGGCGATGGAACCGCGTGCGGAACCATTGCCCCCGCATGACCTGCTGGAAGCCGTCTTCATTGAAGCCCGCGCCCAGGCGTTTCAGGCAGGCACCGACGCGGAATTGGGAACCGAGCATTTGCTCGTCGGCATTTGCCGCGTTCCGTCGGATGTTTCGACCTGGCTGGCGCAATTCAAAGTCCTCGACGACATGAGCGACGCTTCGCAGAAGCGCTGTCCACCGCCCCGCGACGGCACGGATTTGCCGCTCACGACAGCCGAACTGCAAGCCCCCTGGCGTGATCCGACTTCGTTGGACCTCTTCGACACCTATCGAATTCTTGACGCCGCGGCCAACCGGGCTCGCGAAGGCCTTCGCGTCGTCGAGGATTTCGTTCGATGGGCCTGGAACGATGGCTTCCTGTCGCAGCAGTTGAAAGAATGCCGGCATGAATTGGCCGCCAGCCTGCGGCACTTGCCCCTCGCGGCGCTCCTGACGGCACGCGATACGCAACAAGACGTGGGCACCGAGATTCGCACGGCCAGCGAATACTGCCGCACATCCCCCGCCGATGTGGCGACGGCGAGCTTGAAACGGCTCGAAGAAGCGCTCCGCAGCCTGGAAGAATACAGCAAGATCGTCGATCCCGAACTGTCCGCACGCATTGAACAATTGCGCTACCGCGTTTACACCATTGAAAAATCCATTCACGCGACCCACAGCGCCCGCTTACGCCTGGCCGACCATCGAGTCTGCCTTCTTGCCACTCATAACCTCTGTCATCACGGGCTTGGGCCGGCCGTCCTCGGTGCGCTGCAAGCCGGGGTGCGGATGATCCAGCTTCGCGAGAAATCTCTGCCGGACTGCGAATTCCTGACCATCGCCCGGCTGGTCCGCACCTGGACGAATGATTTCAACGCCTTATTGATCGTGAATGACCGCCCCGATCTCGCTGCGCTGACGAACGCCGACGGCGTACACGTCGGCCAGGATGATCTCCCCATCGCGGCCGCGCGAAAAATCCTTGGCCCGGACAAACTTGTCGGCGTCTCAACGCATTCCCTCGAGCAGGTGCGACAAGCCGTGCTCGACGGAGCTGATTACCTCGGCGTCGGCCCGTGCTTTCCCAGTGCGACGAAGAAATTCGATGCTTTCCCCGGCCTGGAGTTCGTCCGACAAGTCGCCGCGGAGATCGAACTGCCGTGGTTCGCAATCGGCGGCATCACGGCCGAGAATCTGCCGGACGTAATGCACGCCGGGGCGACCCGCATCGCCGTCAGCGGTGCCATCTGTTCCGCCGAGGAACCCGGCTGGGCCGCACGAGAGTTGGCGGAGAGGCTGAGTCCGTGATTCAAGACACCGAAAACCCTTTGTGGTAAACTCAAGACGAGTTCATGTATCGTTTTGACTCTCAAGGTGCCGCACATGTCGACTTTACCCCGCGTCTTTCGTCTGCAACAGACTTTTACTTCGCCAAAACTCGACGACGTGGCCGGCGAAGTCGGCCGGCAGTTAAGCAAATTGCCGCTCGGCGAGAAAATCCGCCCCGGGCAGACGGTGGCCATCACGGCGGGCAGCCGCGGGATTGCCAACATCGCCCGGATCATCAAGGCGACGGTCGACCACGTCAAAAGTCTGAAAGGCGTGCCGTTCATCGTCCCGGCGATGGGCAGCCACGGCGGCGGCACGGTGGAAGGGCAATGCGGGATTCTCGCCGGATACGGGATCACCCCGGAATCGATGGGCTGTGAAATCCGGGCATCGATGGAGACGATCATCGTCGACACTACGCCCCAGGGCATTCCCGTTCATTTCGACAAGCACGCCTCTCTGGCCGACCACGTGCTGGTGGTCGGCCGAGTCAAGCCGCATACGGGGTTCGTCGGCGATGTGGAATCGGGGTTGCACAAGATGATGTTGATCGGCCTGGGCAAACACTCCGGAGCGAAAATCTATCATCGAGCCATCGCTGATTATGCGTTTATGGACATCATCATGGCCGTGGCAGAGAAGGTGATTTCCAAGTGCCGGGTCGTCGCCGGGCTGGCGATTGTCGAAAATGCGAGCGATGAAACGGCTCTCATCGAAGCCGTGCCGCCGGATAAGTTCCTCGCCAGGGAATCGCAACTGCTGAAGAAGGCGATCGAATGGCTGCCCCGGCTGCCGTTTGCCGATTGCGACCTGCTGATTGTCGACCGCATCGGAAAAAACATCTCCGGCACGGGGATGGACACCAACGTCGTCGGCCGAAAATATAACGACCATGCGCCCACCGAGAAGGACCCCGTCCGCTGCAAGCGCATCCTGGTTCGCGGGCTGACGGAAGAAACGCATGGCAACGCCTGCGGGATCGGGCTTTCGGAATTCACCACCGAAAAAGCCGTGGCGATGGTCAATCACAAGATCACGGCGATCAACTGCATCACCGGCAATCACCCAATGGGCGGCATGATCCCGCTCACGTTTCCGAACGACCGGGAATCGATCCTCGCGGCGCTGCAGACGATCGGTTTGACGGAACCGCCGCAGGCGAAGGTGATCCAGATTTCCGACACGCTGCACCTGGGCGAAGTGATCGTCAGCGAGGCGTATCTGCCTCTGCTCGCCGGCCGCGGCGATTTGAAATCGCTGGAACCGCCCCGGGAAATGACGTTCGACGCACACAGCCAGTTGGCCGACGTGTAGCGCGAATTAGGACGTGCGAACCCGCAAGCGATCACCGATGATCGCTTGCGGGTTCGCAGATTTCACAGGATCTACAATTTACAGATTCTTCAACAGCCCATGATAGCTGGGCATCAGGTGCGCGCTGACCAGTCCCGTGATCTGCTTCCAGATGTCGTCGATCAGCGTGGCGTTGAGCAGCCCTTTTGCGGACTGGCTGAGAAACCCCTGAAACAGATCGCCTGACGTTCCGCCCATCAGAATTTCCTGCTCGACGTGGCCGTAACTGTTGGCGATCAGGCTGACCGTCGGCAGCTTCGGCACCGGATCGGTCGTGTTGACGTACCGAAAAATCTTCCCCTTGAACTCCCGGTCAAACGCCGTGCAGGCGTCCTTGTTGCCGATCATCGGCGCGCCAAACGTCGAAATCTGATGCACGTTGAGGAACTGGCGGTGCATCATCCAGCCGGCGAAAAGCGCCAGAGCTCCTCCCAGGCTGTGCCCCGTGATCCACACCGGCCGGTCGCTCTTCTTCACCTCGGCAGCCACAGTGGACGACAGCGTCGGCCAGATTTCGGCGAGCGCATCCACGAAGCCCTGGTGAAACCTGGCGCCGACACCCGCGGCGGCCAGGTCGGTCCCCAATCGGCCGCTGGGAACGATCAACAGATTGACGGCATCGGTCAGCAGCCAGTCTTTCAGGCCTTCCAGCGTGTCCGGCGATTCCGTGCCGCGAAACGCCAGGACGATGTGGTCGTCGTTCGTCGCCAGGTACGCCTGCGTGTTGTCGACGCTGATCAACTTTCCCTTCAATCCGAGCTGAGCCGCGAACTCGGCCCGGCCGCGGTCTTCCGGCAGGTAGGCCAGGTCCGCCGCCGTCGCCAGAAACCGGGCATTCCGCGGATCGCCGCCGCCGTCTTCAATCAGTTGCAAGGGCATCGTCTGCTCCTCAATTCCGTTGGCCTGCTGTCACTTCAAGTATTTGCGCCCCTCGCGGGCATTCTTCCATTGTCGCATGGTTTTCGAGGCGATTTCCGTCTCGCGGACGTCCAATTCCATGAGAGATTCCTTCTCCTGAAGATGGGCCTGAAACCCGGCGTCCGTGATTTTCGTCGCCCGCAAGCGCAGCGTGGCCAGGCCGGGCAGCTCTTTCAGGATCGCCAAGCCCTGATCTGTAATTCGAGTATCATTCAGATCGACCTCCTTCAGCCGTTTCAGATTCCGCAGGTGCGCCAGCGTCTCATCAGTGACGTCGGCATTGGCCATCTGCAGCACAACGACGTTCGGCTTCCCGCGGAGGAGGGAATAATCCTTCTGATCCCACCCAGTGAGCGTGATGTGAACTTCGCCGTCGACCAATTTCTCGCGCGGACCAAGATCGACGCGCTGAACCACGGCATTGACGCCAAACGGCACAACAATCAGCACCGCGGCCAGAAGCATCAACCAGACCGGCGTTCGCACGCGGGCATAGTTGCGGGGAATGAACAGCAGGACTGCCGGGGCGAACAGCGTGATCCCCAGGCCCCATTTCCAGTGAACTCGCCAGGCGATCACCCAGACCCAGACCGCGGCGACCGCCAGGCACACGAGGCCCGTCGCCAGCAGCAGCGCACCAATTTGTTCGAGGCTCATGATCTGTAATTGATCCTGATGCGCTGCGAACTCGCAAGCGACCTGCACGGTCGCTTGCGAGTTCGCATGTATTTTTAAATCATCGCAGCATCATCGAAAATAACTGCTGCCAGACGATCAGATTCGTGTAGTACCAGCATCCGCCCAGGATCATCGCGCCGGCCAGCAGCTTCGCCAGGTCCTGCCCCCGAAGCATACCCAATTGTTCCGGTTCCCGCGACAAGTATGCCGAGGCGGCGAACATCTCCTCGCCGATCAGCGCGTAATCGCAAGCGGCGACGAAGAACGGCATCTGCGACGCCTCGGCCGTGCCGGCGATCTGAATCGCTCCCACCGAATTGCCCGTTTCGGCCAAAAGCAGCGACTCTGCGAAAAACTGGCCGATGTAAAAACACGCTGCTGGTTTTTCCCTTAACATCCGGCCGCAGACATGCGCGACGTAACTGAATTGGTCGTCGGTGACGTAATAGATTTTTTCCGGATCGTACGCCTCGGAACGCCCGGCAGTCAGGCACCCGGCCTGCACGGCGTCGCGGGCCGCCGTCATGACCAGCGACCGCGACGTCGGCACATCCAACTGCATGTCGTATTGCGCGGCTGTGTGCGCCACGTGCGACAGCACCGTTACGCCGGCCACCGTCTGGATTTCATTGAGGTCCATGATGCCCGGCACAAAGATCATCGGCCGGCCCATCTCCGTCGCGCGGCCGACGGCTTCCTCGATGGCCATCAGCCCGGCGATCGGCCGGATGTAAACCGGCTTGCCGCGGCGGGCCAGTTCCGTGGAAATGATCAATCCGCCGCTGAGAATCAACGAGGCGACGAAGAGAAACGTCTTCGTTCGATCAAACCAGGAGACGACCGGCACAATGGGTTCCGACTGGATGGATTCGGAATTCTCTTCAGTCAGCATGGCGGACAACGTGTAGACGTACTGCCGCCCCGGCTCGCAATTCTGATCGAGATAGACCGATGCTCCAGCCGGAACCGTTGCCAGCGTGGCGGACGCCTTGTCGGGCCGTGCGGGGCCGAACCGCTTTCGCCATGACCTGAGCCATCGGACATAAAGCCCCGGCCGCTCGACCTCTTCTTCCGTGCGCTCCAACTTGTAACTGACGGCCAGGGCCGTATCGGCCCCCGGCTTGTCGTCCGGCGAAAGTTGCCAGGTCAGCTTCAGCGCCGTCCCAGCATCATTCGGCACATCGGCGACGCGAAGTTCCGCCGGCGGCCGTGGCGGCGCTGCGCTCACGGAGGTCGATAACATCCCCGCGATCATCGCCGCCACCGCTAAGAACTGCGACATTTTCATCTGCGGCCTCAATCACCCCCGACGATCTGCCGGGGGATAAAGACGTCTGTCCGTGACAGCTTGCTATTATCCGGCGATCAACTCCACATTCGCCCTGGGGACTATCAACCGCCGGCCGTCGGCGAGTTTCACTTCCACAACGCGGGCTTTCGATCCTGATTCCAGCGACTGCAACTCGTGCGGCAATCCGGACACCGTTCCCAGCCAGCCAAAATAGGGTTCCCGAATCATCCGCACCGGCGTCCCCAGGTCGAGCGTCCCGGCCACCGCGGCGGCTGTGACGTCCGCACCCGTCGCGGCGCCCTTTTCCAGGCAGATGACAATTTCCGGCCGCATCACGCCGGCGCGGATTTGCGTCGCCCCGTTGACGGAGACATCTTTCCCCGTGTGCTGTTGGAGCAGCTCAAACGTCCGGCTCGCCATGGCGATGTCGCCGAAGCCTTCGGTGATGATGACGGTCGTCCCGATGGTCTCAGTCCCGGTGACGGCGACGCCCAGGTCATAGCCAAGGATTTCTTTCAGATCCTGATCGTCTATTCCCCCGCCGACGAGAGCCGAGACGCCGAGTTGAGCCGCCTTGCGCACCGCGGCACCGGTAATGCGCGCCCCTCCGATGATCACGCCGCCGCGATGTTTTGCCGACAAGCGATCATCAGACAAGGTCTGATCCGGTTTCTCGCAGACGAACTGCAATGTGCCGTACGCTTCGCCGCCGATGCCGAAAATCCCCTGCACAACGGCGGCTTCGGTTTCTATCACCACGCCGTTCTGCGGCAGGACTTCAGCAACCGTTCCCGTGAGATAGGCTTTCACGCGGACGGAAATCGGCTCGCCGCGAATGATGATCTGCCCGGTCACCTTCGAGACCGATTCCAGCACGCCCGCCGCCGGCGAAGGAAAATCTCGCTCAAAGAAACCGAACAGCCCCTTCGTGCGGGCGATTGGTTCCGACGGCAGCACGTCGTCCCCTTCGTGTCTTAACAAGTGGGCCGGCAATTCGCCCGGAGAGACGCCGATCATCCGGGCCAAGTTGATCGGCACGGCCGGCCCGGGCAATTGCGTTTCGGCGACAATCTTCTGCGCCGTCACACGTTGGCCAAGTTGAACCAGCACGTTTCCCGCTAACGGCAACGCGCGCCGCGACCGCCACCGGCAACGCGGCGTGACTTTGAGTCCGGGAGTGTAAGATTGGGACATGGATGACGGTTTCGATTGCTTGATTCGACTACATAGTAGGCGTTCGGCGTTAGGTATTAGGCGTTAGGAAAAGGGGGCTTCTAACGCCTAACGCCGAATACCTAACGCCGATTTCTACATTCACTTCTCATACGCTTCCATCGCCTCGACCCAGCGTTTCATCGTTTGTTGGCCGGAGGTGCGATCGGCCGGCAACTTCAGTGGACGGCCGCGGCCGTCCAGGATGACGCCGACCGCGCCGCCGTGCACTTCGGCTTCCAAAGGTTTTCCATTGCCGGCGCCGACATCGAACCCGCGGATCGGGTGCAATGTGATGCGGGCCGTTTGTCCGTCGGCTAAGCGCAAGCGTGTCAGGTCGCCGAAATGCAATTCGCCCTGAACGCGTTCGCCCGGCGATTGCAATTCATACCGGCAGATCGGCTGACCGGGCCGGGCCAGACCTTTCGGAGCGATACACGTTCCGAGGTCAATCAGGCAGTCGCGTTCAAAGACTTCCAGCGCTGCCCTGGGATGGACCTGGGCGAGCACGCCGAGATGAGGCATCATGAAGATGCTGTCTTTCGCCAGCCGGGTGATGCCTTCCGGTTCGAAAGAGTCGATCATCATCAGGGCCGATTGCTCCATTCGCGGGGCATGAGACAACACGCCGCCGGAGCCGACCAACAGGTGCAGCGCCATGTTGTCGACGAGGCTTTGCCCGCCCCCTTCCTGGGCGAACATGTCTCCGACGGTCCGCTGGCGCTGCGAACCCACAAGCGTCGTGGCGAATTTTTTATGTTGCAGGTAGGCCAACCGGAGGGCTTCTCTGGCGACGGCCTGCTCGAAGATGAGCGCCTCGAGCGTTTGCGGAATTGTGGTCGGACGGATCATCTTGTTCTTGATTCGATTTCGCAGCTCGCGCTCGGCGACTTCCGTCGGTATCCAGCGCAGAATATTCTCCAGGCCGGTCTCCGCGCAGACGTTGGAAATCGAATAACTCATGCCCAGATTCGCGCTGACCGTACGGTTGAAGACGCCGTTGAAAACGCTGAAGACGTCGGTCGTCGCTCCGCCGATATCCACGCCGACGGCATTGATCTTCTGCCTGTCGGCAATGGTCTTCAGAATGTCCCCGACCGCGCCGGGCGTCGGCATGATGGGGGCGTCGGCCCAGGAAATGAGTTTGTCATAACCGGGGGCATGGGCCATCACGTGTTCGAGGAATAAATCATGAATCCGGTTGCGAGCCGGCCCGAGATTCTCGTGCTCCAGCGTCGGCCGGACATTGTCGACCACCGAGAGCTGCGTCGCGGCATCCAGCACGTCTTCGATCAGGGACGCGGCCTCTTTGTTGCCGGCGAATATCACCGGCATCCGATAATTGCCGCCAAAGCGCGGCTGCGGCTTGGCCGGGGCGATGAGTTCCGCCAGTTGGACGACGTGGCGCGTCGTCCCGCCGTCCGTTCCGCCGGCGAGCAGCAGCATATCCGGGCGCAGCTCGCGAATCCGTTGAATTTTCTCGTGCGGCTTGCGCTCATCGTTTGAGGCCAGGACTTCCATCACGATCGCCCCGGCGCCGAGCGCGGCCCGCTCTGCGCTGGCGGCGCTCATCTGCCGGACCACGCCGGCGACCATCATCTGCAAGCCGCCGCCGGCGCTCGATGTCGAAATATAGATGTCGCAGCCGTCGCGCCCCTGGGCCGGCCGGATCAAGACGCCGTTTTCATCCACGAGTCTGCGGCCGGCGAGTTCGCCGACCTCGGTCGCCGCGTTGACCACGCCGACGGTAACGTCCGCCGCGGGTTCTTCGACGGTCGTCGGCGCTTCGCCGCGGTATGTCTGGCGATAGACGCCGTTGACCTTCTCGATGAGAATCGCCTTGGTCGTGGTGCTGCCGCAGTCGGTCGCCAGGATGACGTTCAAGTCCTCGGGATATTTCACCCGGAGCGAACCGTGCGGCTTGGCAAGCGGTGACGTCATGACTCCGCTTTCGTTGAGAGTGCCGCCGGGAGCTTCGGATCAGCCGAGGACTGACGATCGCGTTGTGCCGACAATTCTTCGATCCGCCGGCACAAGGTTTCGAAGCTGCCGCGGCGGTCGAGAAACTTGGTCAGCAGCGCCAACTGTTTCCGGTCGACGGCCAATTCAAACCACGGCTGCAGCAGCAACAAACTTTGTGCCGCCAGCGGGCCGAGGGGTTGAGAGGATTCGAGAAACAGAATCGCAGGCAGCGCCATGCCCCGGTCGACGACGCGTTGGCACAGCGCGTCAATCACAGCGGCCTGCTCGGGAGTCGGTTCTGCCGGCCCTGCCGGTTCGACGGCAAACGCGTGCTGCCACCACGACATGTCCCCAGCCTTTCCGCAGAGAAACGACATTGCCCGAAGATGTTGCCCGCATCCCACGCCATGAGACCGGCGACCGCGTACCTCTTGAATCGTGCGTCCAACGTATCGACAATTCTCAACAACGGCAAGACGGCATCGCGGTTCGCCGCAACGCGACTGCGTTGCGGGGTGCATCCGCCCGTGAACTCCACCTTCAGCGGGTTGGATGCTCTTTCAGCGAACTTGTGCTACCATTGGGTCTTCCCCGTCCGCAAGTCAAATTCCGCCGGCCGAGAGGGATCGCCTCCGGACCGTGTCGAGGTGTGTTGTGTGGAAGCAGATGGTGGATCAATGGGCTTTGATCACCGGCGCCTCTTCGGGCATCGGCGCGGAGTTCGCACGCCAACTGGCGGCCCGCGGCATGCACGTGATCCTGACGGCCCGCCGCACCGATCTCATGGAAGAACTCGCCGCCGAGCTCAGGGCCAAACATGCGACGCAGTGCGAGATCATCACCTCTGACCTATCCTTGCCAGGAGCCGTGCCGGAGCTGCTGGCGGAGATCGAACGCCGGGGTCATTCCATTCAACTGCTGGTCAACAACGCCGGTTTTGGGGTCGTCGGCGAAGTGGATGATGCGCCGATCGAGCGGCTGCTGGAATTGATCCGGCTGAACATCGCCGCGACGGTAGAACTGACCTACCGCGTGCTGCCGCGAATGCTGGCCCGGCAATCCGGGGCGATCATCAACCTGTCGTCGCTGTCGGCGTTTCAACCGGTGGCCTACATGGGCGTCTATGCCGCCAGCAAGGCGTTCGTGCTGCATTTCAGCGAGGCGCTGGCCATTGAATTGCGGCATCGGAAAGTGGCGGTGATGGCCGTCTGCCCGGGCGTCACGCAGACGCCGTTCTTCGACATCGCCGGGGCGCCCGGCTGGCTGCAGAAGCACACGTCGCACACTCCCGAGCACGTGGTCAAGCTGGCATTGAAGGCGCTCGGCAAACGACAACTTGTCATCGTTCCCGGCTGGCGGAACTGGCTGCTCACGCTGGTGGTGCGCTTCGTTCCCCGCCGGCGCGTCGTCAAAGAGTCCATGCGATTCTTCCGCCCCAAGCGGCCGTAAGTGCTCCCTCTCTCCGAGGTGCAAACATGTGGAACTGTCAGCCGCGGAGCATTGCCATCGTCGCCGCTGGGTTGTGGCTCAATGCCTCAATCCTGTTGGCCGATGTCACCGTCCGCGGACGGATCCTTGATGATGCCACGAACGAACCCGTCGCGGCCCGGATCTATTTGCAGGCTGCGGACGGCACGTGGCACTTTCCGAAATCGGCGTCGCCGGAAGGGACCGCCATCGATTACCGCCGGCCACGCTCGGACCGCGTGCAGGAAATGCACGTCACGCTGTCGGCCCATCCGTTCACCGCGACGATCCCCGCCGGCAAATTCACCGTGACGGTTGAGCGGGGTAAAGAATATGTCCCGCTGATCAAGGAATTCACCGGCACAGACGGCGAGACGGTCGACATCGCATTGCGGCTCAAACGCTGGATTCACATGGCGAAACGGGGCTGGTACTCCGCCGACATGCACATTCACCGGCCGCTGGCGGAAATCCCGAACGTGGTTCTCGCCGAGGATTTGAATCTTGCCTTTCCGATGTCGCACTGGGTACAAGGGGCGAACGACGTTCCGAAGATCACAAACATCGTGAAAGATCCCTCTCCGCCGCCCGCACCGATCACTGTCGATCCGGACCACCTGATTTATCCGCTCAACACGGAATACGAAATCTTCAAGGTCGGAGGCAAGCCGCACACGCTGGGAGCCGTGCTGATCCTCGGCCAGCGGACCGTGTTCGACCGCGGCGTTCCGCCCATCAAACACATCGCCAAGCAAGCTCACGCCGAAGGGGCGCTGCTCGATCTGGAGAAACATTCCTGGCCATGGTCGGCGGCGATTGTCCCCGTGATGAACGTCGACCTGTTCGAGCTGGCCAACAATCACGTCTGGCGCACGGAATTCGGGTTTCCAAAATGGACGCTGGAAGCGGCGTCGCCTCATATGAATCTGGAGATGGACGACCAGGGGTTTACCGAATGGGGCTGGATCGAGTTCGGCTTCAAGACGTATTACGGCCTGCTGAACTGCGGGCTGAAATTGAAGCCCAATGCCGGCACGGCATCCGGCGTGCACCCGGTCCCCGCAGGATTCGGGCGAGTCTATGTGCATGTCCCAGAGAAATTCACGTATGAAAACTGGTTCGCCGGGTTGAAAGCCGGGCGGTGTTTCGTCACCACCGGCCCGATGCTGGATGTGCGGTTCAACGACCGTCACCCCGGCGAGGAGTTTGCGTCGCAAGAGACATTTCCCTGTCGGATCACCGGGATTGCAGACAGCCTCTTGCCGTTGGACCGCATCGAAATCCTCGTCAACGGCGACGTCGTTCAGACGCTTTCGCCGGACAACGCCGCACGCGATGAACAGGGCTTTCGGAGCCGCATCGTCGCCAATGTCCGGTTAGACCGCACGGGGTGGATTGCAGTGCGGTGTTTCGAGCGGCATCCGAAAAAACGGATCCGCTTCGCTCACACGGCCCCGGTGCATGTCACGATCCCCGGCAAGCCGCAAAGGCCGAAGAAAGCCGACGTCGATTACTTCATCGAGATGGTGCAGCGCGAACTGAAACGCAATACCGGCGTATTGCCGGAAACGGCTCTCGACGAATACCGCGAAGCGCTGAAGTTCTACGAAGACCAGTTGCAGCACGCGGAGTGAGCGCCCAAAGCCCGGCGTCGGCGATGCCGGGATGGTCTCGCCGATGCCGTCGGCGGGCTTCTTTTTGCTACAGCGCGCCTTTGCCGGTGAGGACGACGCCGATGGTACGGAAGAGAATCTTGAGGTCGTTGCGCGCGCAGCAGTTCTGCAAGTAGAGCAGGTCGAGATTCACCTTCCGCTGAAAGCTTTCGAGATTGTTGTCGTAGCCGTTGATCACCTGGGCCAGGCCGGTCAGACCCGGTTTCAAGCCCAGGCGGTCGAGGTAATTCGGGACCTCCGCCGAGAGTTTCTCGATGAAAATGGGGCGTTCCGGCCTGGGGCCGACCAGCGACATCTCGCCGCGAAGCACGTTCCATAACTGCGGCAACTCATCGAGCCTGGTCTTTCTCAGGAACATCCCGATCGGCGTCACGCGAGGATCGTTTTTCACGGCGAATTGCGCGCCGGACTTCTCGGCGTCGATCCGCATCGTGCGAAATTTATACAGTACGAACGACTTGCCATAACCTCCTGCTTGCCGGCGGGACTGTTGCCGGCGCTCGAGACCTTCGGGCGATGATTCATGGACGCAGACTCGGCGATCCCGGCGTTTCTCGCGCTGGTTGAGGCCGACCCGTTCCTGGCTGAAGATGATCGGTCCCCGGGATGTCAGCCGGACGGCAAGCGCCACCAGCAGCATCACGGGAGACAAGAGAATCAACATCGCGGCCGCCAGGACGATATCCGACGCCCGTTTCATCCACCGAGTCGATTCCGGCAGGCAGCGCAGCGACCGGCGCGGCTTTTCGAGCCGTAACCGCGTCAGCCATTCGGCAGACGGAAGATTTTCTCCGCCAGCGAACTGATCGAAAATATCCGACAGATCCGGAGTTTCGGCCGAAGGGACGGTTCTCAGATCATCCAGCAAGGAAACGGACATCATGCGGTTCGATTGGATTGGAGAGACCCCTCCCTCACGGTCGGGACTGACGCGGAACGCAGATGAACAGCAAGGGAGATTACTCGTCTTCGCTTTTGAGGAACCGGCCGCCGCTGATGAACATTCCGTTGTCGCACGGGGTGCACCATTCCAGTTCCACACGATACGTGTATTCGCGGGTTTCGCTGGCCATCCGCACGGTCACGGGGCCGGGCGTCACGGAACCGCGGTGCAGCAGGCCAATGCCGTTTCGGCTGATTTCCCGGGTGACGGCGGAGACCGTGTTTCCGCGTCGGGTGACGATTTCGGCGGGAACGTTGAGTTCGATTCGTTCGCAGTCTCTGTGGTTCTCGGTGTCGGTCTTGCCGATGCTTTCCAGCACGCTGCGCAGATCGGTCAGACTGGGACGGCTCCACGGATCATGGTCTTGGTCTTGGCTCATGGCGTCACTCGCTGGGATGTGCGGAACACGGGGATTTCGCTCTCCCAACGATAGGTCAGAAAACGCCGGAGATCGTCCTTTGCTTCGCGTTCCAGGGCGTGGTGCGATCGGGAGGCGCGGGATGTGTCGATTATGACGGCCATGTCTGGCGCCTGGCAGGAGAGTCTCGGAGACGTCCCATCGGCAGGATTGGCCGAAGCGGAAACGCCGATCCGCACTTGGTCCGAATTCCCCGCGCGCGACGGGCTGCGCCGTCTTGACGCAGGCGGGGGAATCTGGCACAAGCGGCTCCCTCTTTCGAGGGAACTCGACCGGCCTTTGTGCAAGGAATGCGCATGTTTGCTTTACGACGGATGTGGAGTTTGAGCCTGATTCTGGCCGCCGCCGGTTCGGGCTGCGCACATCTGGTCGAAACCAAGACAATCGAAAAGTTCTCGACCCAGTTGAAGAAACAGGATCTCGACGGCCTGAAGGCCAGCACCTCGGACGAATTTGCCGGCCGCGCGCTGCGCACCGCCGAAGCCCTGGAAGATTTTGAAATCCTGCGCATTCCCGACGGCAAGCACTCCGTGGTCAAAGTCGAAGAGCTTTCGGGCAATCATAAGCGGGTCACCGTCGCCGTTGGCGAAGCGAAAAAAGAAGTCTTCTATGAGCTCACGAAGAACAGCACGGGCAAATGGGTCGTCGACGACATTTATCTCCGACAGAAAAAGCAGGGCGTGGAGGCGTACAAAGCCGTCTCCGAACAGATGGACCTGCTGCTGACGGTCCGGGAATTCCTGGACGCCTGGGACACCGGCGAACGGGCCGACGTGCTCCAGGGAACCACGCCCGAATTGCGAACAGCGCTGGAAACCCTGCCTCCCGCTTACCTGGCTCAACTGACCCGGAAGATCACCAGCGGCCGCAAATCCTTCAAATCCCAGCGCCCGCAGGCTCAGTTGTCCGACGACGTCGCCGTGGTGCGCATCCCCCGCACGGCGGGCGAATTACTGCTCACTCTCGAATTGCAGAATGCACATTGGCGCGTCTCCGACGTGCTGGTCAAGTCGAAAGAGGAAGCCGATGGCCTTCCTTCGCTGTATCGCGAAGCGCTGGCGATCGAGCACGGCTTGAAATTCCTCGCCGCCTACGAGCGGTCGGACCGTTCGGCGCTGGAGAGCCTGTGCACAGCCGACTTCTACGAAGGAAGCCTGTCGATGGGCAACCTGAAGGAAGTCGCGTTGCCTTCGTCGCTGCTGATCGATCATGACCTTTCGATTGCCCTGACTGGGTTGCGAGCCGACCTGACGCTGCAGAACGACCGCGAGATCGTCCAGTTGACGCTGCATCGCAGCCAGGAGGAAGACCTGGAAGAAGCTCCCCGATTCCATGTGTCCAACGTCACGATCAACGACATTGCCAGCGAGCAAAAGATGCGGCTGGGCGCACTCTTTACCGCGCGGGCGATGGGCGAATTCTATTTGCAGGCCCTGTCGCAACGCGATGTGGGCAAGCTGCGCCATAGCTCGACCAAAGATTTCAGCACCCGCGTCTGGCAGAAGCTGAATGAGGCGACCATCGCCTCGGCTCCGCTGGAACCGTTCGACGGTCCGCCCGGAGAAATCTCGAAAATTCAGTTCAACGGACCGCTGGCCCGACTCGATGCCCGGGCGGGCGACCAGCAGGTCGAATTGGTCCTCAAGGAAGAATCGGGCCGGTTTCTGGTGGACGACATTCTGTGGAGTCTTCCCGGCCGGCCGAACACCGTGAAAGCGACGCTGGAATTGATCATCCCGGTGCGAAAATTCGCGACGGGAATCGCTCTTGGACGGGCCCCCCGGGAACAGACTTTGGCCCTCGAAATGCTTCAGGAAACGTCATCCCGGGACTTCAACCGCATGGTCTGGACTCAGACCGAGTTTGTCCCGGCGTCGGGCTTATCCGCCGATACGTTTCTCAACGCGCCGTTGAAGTCGCTGACGATGTCGGACGGCCAGGTGATCGTGCAGTTGGGCGACAACCGATTTGGCGCGGTCGTCACGATGATCAAGGAACACGATCGCTTCGCCATCG
This sequence comes from uncultured Planctomycetaceae bacterium, assembly GCA_964388415.1. Taxonomy (GTDB): domain Bacteria; phylum Planctomycetota; class Planctomycetia; order Planctomycetales; family Planctomycetaceae; genus CAZDGB01. Next base: position 26,541 of record CAYMAO010000022.1, read on the forward strand.
ACGAAGTGTTGCTGATCGCCGGTCCGCATCCGGCGGACCGCATCACAATGAAGCACGAGATGCGGACACAACTCGCCAGGGGCCTGGCCCAGCGGCCGGGCGGAGTTGTCCAGGCATCCGGGACACGACTGCACGGAGCGCCGCCATCGAAGTTGGTTCATGCCGACTTCCAAGAGGAACAGAAGGCTCCCAGGCAAACCGACGCGCCGAGAGAACTCGAAGAGCTTGACGAGGCTCAGCCCATCGAAGATTGGGATGAGCTTGGCGCCGTACAGACTGAGCCAGCGGTCGAGTAACGCGGCTCCGTTCTTCTCTGTCTTCTCTCTTCTCTGTGCCGGTCACCGCGAACGGCTCCGCCTTCGGAGGTGATTCATTCTCACGGCAGAGGCAAACTGCCCGGCTGGAACTCGCCCGTCGTTGGGTACGGCGATTCGTTGTCGATGCCCGACCTCCGTTTCGGCGAAGAACAATCGTCGCAAGTTATTTTCATGAAAACATTTGCGATAAAATAGCATCCACGGGAAGCGAGCATCCCAGAAGTGCAAATAGACTTTTCATCCAATTTCGACCCCGCAGATATTGATGAAAACAAATCGGACAGTTTGCGATATTTCAGTTAAATACGCAAAATGGGTTGACTTCAGTGGGCGTCCGTCCTTACCCTGATCGAACTCAGCGCTTCAATCGTTAAAAACGTCGGAATCGCTACGATCAGCACGATTCGCGTCGTCGCTTTGATCGGAAATCGGGGCCGACATGAGGACGAATCAATGCCTTCGAATTGTCTTGCCTATGCGCTGGGGTTCCTTTTCGCGGCGACTCTGACAACCACGGCTTCCGCACAAAGCCGGCGAATCAAAACCTCCGGTGTTGGCGACCGAAGAGACCAGGCTCCCGTTGAGCAGGCTCCGAGAAGCCTTGACAAAAACGACAGTAGCGAGAAGCTTTCTGGGTTTCAATTGCCGCGCGGTCCGCGACACTCCAACGGAGTCCCCCCCGTGTTGGAAGCGGCCGGGCCCGGATACAAACTTCAGATCAGCCTTCCCCAGGAAATCGGCTCGCGCAGTGCCAGTTATTTCGATCCCGAAATTCATCAGGAACGGGGGATGATGGCCTGGAGCGACGGAACGGACAACACACTCTGGGTCTGTCACCTGGATCGGCTCAGCGGCGATTTGATCCCCCGCGATGGCCGCGGCGCCCGCGTCGCGAAGATGGCCCCTTTCATGGGGGACTGGATTAAGCAGAACGTCTTCGGGTTTGGAGATCGCGGCACGCTCAACGGTGCGGAATGGGGAAACAGCCGAGAGGGACTGGCCGTGTTTTTCACCATCAAAGACGACGCCGGCATCTACCAGCAGGCCAAGTACCAGGTGGCGACACGGAAAGTCACGCAGCTTACCTTCGGCGGCGACGAAGACCGATTCGGCAATATCGCCAGCCAGGATCGGTCCGACGCAACGACCCGCGTCGGCTACTTTCAATTGAAGGGTCCGAACCTCGACCTGGCGCCGATCCCGGCATACTGGCAGAACGATGAACCGGGTGCGCCGCAGTATCCGATACCGCTCGACACGTTTTCGTCGAACGGTCCCCGCTGGATTCCAGGCCGTCATGCGATCGTCACCTATGTCAGGGCCCCGGACGACACGATTCAAGTCGTGGAATTCAATGTCGATACCGGGGAAAAGACGTTTTTGACCTCCGGTCCGGAAGAGCATCTCGACGCCCAGGTCATTCTGGATCCGGAAACGTCCGAGCAGAAATATCTCATCTGCCTGGAAACCAAGAAAGCGCTGGCCTTATACGAATGGGACGGCGCCGTGTGGGTGAAGCTGCAGACCTTCGTTCCGCCCGATCTTTCGCTGGAAGATTCTCCCGAATATCGTGTGACCGGCCCGCGGCCGTTCATCGTCAACGGCCGGCTGTTCTTTCTGTACTATGTGTATAGCGGATTCGGTCCCGTCAAGATCTACATCGCCTCCGGCGACGGAGCCATCAATCAACGGCTGGTGAATGAAAACCCGCTGTATCAGATCGACCCGGAGGTGTTTCGCGGAAGCCGGCCGAACGAAGTTTTTGTCTATTTCTACAGCACTGTGCCGATCAAGCCGCTGTTCCGTTTCGGCCAACTGTTCCGAATCAAGATCGACGTGTTCGAGGAATGATCGGGCCTCAGGCGATGATTTCCTCTGCCGCCTCCACGGCAAAATACGTCAGGATGCCGTCCGCGCCGGCCCGCTTGAACGCCAGCAGGCTTTCCAGCATCGTTTTCTTCCGGTCGAGCCAGCCGTTCGCGGCAGCCGCGGCCAGCATCGCGTATTCACCGCTCACTTGGTATGCGAACGTCGGGACACGATACGTCTCTTTCACGCGGCGGACGATATCGAGGTACGGCATCCCCGGCTTGACCATCACCAGGTCGGCTCCTTCGGCGAGATCCAGCGCGACTTCCCGGAGCGATTCGTCGCCGTTCGCAGGGTCCATCTGATACGTCCGTTTGTCGCCGCCGCCGAGATTCCCTGCCGACCCGACGGCGTCGCGAAACGGGCCGTAAAACGCCGAGGCGTATTTCGCGGCGTACGACAGGATCAAAACCTGCTGGAAGCCGGCGGCATCGAGCGCGTGCCGGACGGCGCCGATGCGGCCGTCCATCATGTCCGACGGGGCGATGATGTCGCAGCCGGCCTGCGCCTGGATGACGGCCTGCTGCTGCAAAACCGCAAGCGTTTCGTCGTTAACGATATCACGATTTCGGACTAAACCGTCCTGGCCGTGCGTCGTGTAGGGATCGAGGGCCACATCACAGATCACGCCCAGGTCGATCTTCGCTTCTTTAATGGCCCGCACCGTACGGCAGACGAGGTTGTCCGGATTCAGGGCTTCCTCGCCGTCAGGAGTCTTTTTGGCCGGATCGGTCGCCGGAAACACGGCGACCGCGGGAATTCCGAGGTCCGCGGCATGGGCAACGGCATCCACCAGCAGGTCGACGCTGAGCCGTTCCACGCCCGGCATCGAGGCGATGGGCGTCCGCTGGTTGGTTCCTTCCTGCACGAAAACGGGCCAGATCAGATCGTTCACCGTCAGATGCTGTTCACGGACCAACCGACGCGACCAATCCCAGCGCCGCACACGGCGCAAGCGCGTTTGGGGAAACTGTCCAGAAAAATCGGCCGTCATGGCGTTCCCTTAGCGATGCTTCGCAGAAGCGTAGTTCCTGTGATCTTGCCGCCGTCTCACGACAACCGCTATCCTAAGATGGCGTCCCAACACCCTCGACAACTTATCATACAGGATGACCGCACTGATGTTGACCTATGAATACCATTGTTCGCGAAATCGGCAGACCGTTCAGGTCCAGCACGGCATGAAGGAGAAGCTCAGCTCGTGGGGCGAACTGCGGCAACGGGCCGGTTTGGAACCCGACGGCACGCCGGATGACGCCCCGGTAGAGCGGCTGATTTTCGGCGGATTGCTGGGCACGGTGAGCGGCGGGACGCCCTCGACGTCGGAACTGGCGAAGGCGGCGCTTCCGATGATGGGCGGCTGCTGCGGCAATCCGACCGGGTGTCAGCGCCATGGTTGAAAAAGAAGCCTGCGGGTGACGGAGTCTGGGGGTGAAAATGCACGCTCCCTCGACTCACGATGTCATGCTTGCAAGTTCGCAACGCCTTTGATCGCCAGAAAGTTTGCCCATCCATGTCTGCTGAAGACCGATCCGCGCGGGTCATTCCTGTTCTCGATTCCTGGCTGCGATCGCGGGTTGATCCGCAGTGGCTGGCTGAGCGTTGCCAGGCGATCGCCGCGGCAGATAAGAAATCGCTCTTTCTTGCGTTTGGGATGGCGTCTCGCAAAGTCGGCAAGGCGGATCTGGCATTGACCGATGCAGAACGTGCGGAAGCAGCCCGAGCCCGTCCCGGTTGGGATCCGACGGGTTGGACTGTCGACCAGGCGGCGCGGATGCGGCTGGTGCTGTCGTATCCCGCGACGGAGGCCGCCCCTTTTGTCGCCGTGATGGATCAATTGTTCGCCGCCGGGGAAGTGCACGAATTGGTGGCCTTGTACCAGGGGTTGCCGCTGTATCCGCATCCCGCGTCGTTTCAACTGCGCTGTGCCGAGGGCCAGCGGACCAACATGCAGCCGGTCTTCTGTGCGATCGCCCACCGCAATCCGTTTCCGAGCGAACAACTCAATGAAGACCAATGGAATCAACTGGTGTTGAAGAGCGTGTTCATCGGCATTCCGCTCGATCCGATCGTCGGCCTGGACCAGCGGGCGAATGCCAGACTGGCGAATATCCTGGTGGAGTTCGCCCAGGAACGCTGGGCGGCCAGTCGGCCCGTGACGCCAGAACTCTGGCGCTGCGTCGGCCCGTTTGCGGATGAAGCGGGCCTCAAGGCTCTCGAAAAAGTCCTGTCGACCGGCACCGATCTGGAACGCCAGGCCGCCGTGCTGGCATTACGCAGTTGCCCGGACGCCCAAGCCCGGCAACTGCTGGAGAATTCGCCGTGGGATAAAACGCTGGATACAAGCTGGCAGCGGATTGCGTCGTCTCTGATTACAATATGAGTGTCCGTACTGTGCCTGGCCAATAGACTCTCCCTTATTGCATTCCACGGGTCCCCCCCCATGCTCTACATCGACCCCCACATTCACATGGTCTCCCGGACCACGGACGACTACCAGGCGATGGCCGCCGCCGGAGTCAAGGCCATCATCGAGCCGGCGTTCTGGCAGGGACAGCCGCGCACGCAGATCGGCTCGTTCCAGGACTATTTCTCCAGCCTCGTCGGCTTTGAACGGTTCCGGGCTGCGCAGTTCGGCATCCGGCATTATTGCACCATCGGCCTCAACTCGAAGGAAGCCAATAATGAAGCTCTCGCCGAGCAGGTCCTCGACCTGATGCCGCTCTACCTCACCAAGGAAGGGGTCGTCGCCGTCGGCGAGATCGGCTACGACGACATCACGCCGACCGAAGAAAAATTCCTTCGGCTGCAACTCGAACTCGCGAAAGACGTCGACCTGCCGATCCTGATTCACACGCCGCATCGCAACAAGAAGCAGGGGACCTATCGCAGCATGGATGTGATCGAAGAGCACGGCATCTCGCCGACCCGGGTCATCATCGATCACAACAACGAAGAAACCTGCGAGGAAGTTCTCCGCCGCGGCTATTGGTGCGCGTTCACCATCTATCCGAAAACCAAAATGGGCAACGAGCGGATGGTAGAGATCGCCCGGCAATACGGCAGCGAGCGGATCATCGTCGATTCGTCCGCCGACTGGGGCGTCTCCGACCCGCTGGCCGTGCCCAAGACGGCGAACCTGATGCAGGAGCGGGGCATTCCTCAGCAAGTGATCGAAGACGTCGTCTATCGCAACGCACTCCGGGCTTATGCTCAGAGCGGCCAGTTCAACGAGGCCGACTGGCTCGACCCGCCGGCCATCGATCAGCGAACGCTCTTCGAGGGAAACAGCGTCCTCCGCGGCGGGCAAACCCCCCGCATCGACGAACCGCCGGATCAGCGCGTGATTCAATAATCCATGTGCGGCATACCACCGTCGCGCGGCGACTTGATCGCCTCTGTGAGCGTGGTTGACCGTGGCCGCACCAAACCGGCTCTTGCGGCCCGCAATTCTATTGCGTTATCTTGAAACGCGATGACCGGCCTGCTTGAAACCGCGAATTCTGAAAGCCGATTCCGTTATGGCCCATGAGATCGTTGTGCCCCGTCTCGGCTGGTCAATGGAACAAGGGACGTTCGTCGCCTGGCTGAAGCGGGACGGCGAAGCGGTCCGGTTGGGCGATCCGCTTTACGAACTGGAAGGCGAGAAGGCCAGCCAGGAGATCGAGTCTGTTGACGCGGGGATTCTTCGCATTCCGCCGACGGCCCCGAAGCCGGGAGATACCGTGCAGGTCGGCGCTTCGATTGGATACCTGCTCGCGGACGGAGAGCCGTTGCCGTGGTTGAGCGAACGAGTTCCTCTGTCTCCGACGGCGAATCCCGCGCCAGCGAAACCGAGCATCCTTGCTCCGCTCATAATCGGCGAGTCGCCGCCTCAAGGGGACGCCGCGCCGGCGGCCGTTGCCAGTCCCAGGGCCAGGCGTGTGGCGAAGGAACTGGGTGTCGACTGGACGAACCTGCGCGGCAGCGGCGCGAACGGAAGAGTCCGCGAGCAAGACGTGCGGGCCGCCGCTCCGCAGATTTCTGAAGCGTCTCCGGCGTCGCCGATGACGAGAATTCCCATCACTGCAAAGCGACGGTTGATTGCCGATCGGCTGACCGCCAGCCGGCAGCAAACTGTGCCGGTCACGCTGCACACGACAGCCGACGCCACCAATCTCGTCAACCTGCGTGAGCAGTTCCAATCACGCGGCAGCACGGCGGCCATTCCCAGCTACCAGGACATTCTAACCAAGCTGACCGCCGCGATGCTGGAGCGGCATCCGCTGGTCGCCGGCCGCTGGGAACAGGATGCGATTGTGTTGCCGGGGCGTGACGGGTTGAATCTCGGCGTGGCCGTCGACACCGGGCAGGGCCTCCTGGTTCCCGTGATCGCCAACGTGTTGAATCTGTCGCTGACGGAACTGGCGGCGCGCTCCCGTGTGCTTGTCGACAAAGCCCGGTCCGGGCAATTGACGGCCGGCGACATGCGGGGGGGAGTGTTCACGATCACGAATCTCGGCTCGCTGGGAATCGAGCATTTCACGCCGATCATCAACCTGCCGGAAACGGCCATCCTCGGCGTCGGCACGATCCGCCCGGAAGCCGTCGTGTCGGACAGCGGCGCAATCGTTGCCCGACAGCAACTGCGGCTGAGCCTGACGTTCGATCACCGCGTGATCGACGGCGCCCCGGCCGCGCGATTCCTGCAAGACCTGACCGCCGCGATTGCCAATCCTTCGGCTTGGCTGGTGGCGTGATGTCGCGACGGCTTGGCCATTACGAAATCCGCAGCAGCACTTTGCCGGATTTCCCCGGCGTTTCGGCGGCGCGGACAGCGGCGGCGACTTGATCGAGCGGAAAGGATTCGCCGATGCCGGTGGTCAACACGCCCTCGCAGATCAGGCCGGTGATTGTGCGGATCAGCTTCAGTTTCGCAAACAGGCCCTTCGAATTCATGACGTTCGACAGCCAGAAGCCTTCGACCTTCGCGCCGACCGTCATGATGTCCCTTGGGGAGAACGCGATCGGTTCGGAAGAGAGCGTTCCATAAAGCAGCAGCCGGCCGTTCGGTCCCAGGCAGGGGACGATGGCCGAGGCCGTCCGTCCGCCGACGGGGTCGATGGCATAACGAACACCTTCACTGCCGACGACAGAGAGGACTTGTTCTTTGAACTTCGCCGGATCATCGCGGTCGCCGTCAAAGACAATCACGGCATCGGCTCCGAGCGATTTGAGTTCGTCGACGTGTGCGGGGCGGCGCACGATATTCACTGTGCGAAAGCCAAATTTCTTCCCGAGGCGGATCACCATCTTCCCGAGCGCCGACCCGGCCGCCGATTGCAGCAGCCAGTTTCCGCTCGATACGGCGAGGACTTGCCGTGTCATGAGGAACGCCGCCGCCGGGTTGACGAAAAACGTCGCGGCCTGTTCGAGAGTCAGCCGGGCGTCCAACGGGACGGCTTGCTTCGCCGGCAGAATGACATGTTCCTGCCAGTTGCCCCCGGAGGAATTCAAGACGGCCACGCGTTTGTTGAGCAGAAACCGTCCGTAAAGCCCGGCTTGAGCCGCTTCGACGATGCCGACGCCTTCATAACCGGGCACGGCCGGCAGCGGGGGTTTCTTGCCGTAGTTCCCGCGGACGGTCATCAGGTCGGACGGATTGACCGGGCTGGCTAACATGCGGACTTTTACCATGCCGGGCGAGAGCGTCGGATCGGCAACCTCTCGAATGGAAAGGACTTCCGTGGGTTCTCCGAAACGGTCGAACTGGGCGGCGCGCATGAGGGATCTCGAAGATGAAGAACAGGGAGTGCGAACTCGCAAGCGATCAGCAAGACGGAATTTCAAGTGGATGATCCGACGGTGGGACGTTTGTATCTTGTCTCTTGGTTCTTGTCTCTTCCAATCGTCTCTTGTCCGAAAAACCGAGACGCCCTAGAATGACGGGAATGATTCAAATCTGCTTACCAGAGTTGAAGTTGCGGCAAACAAAGTCGGAGAGTTCGCTTGGTCCTGTCTTCGTCACACTGTCTCGACTGCCCATCTGACGGATTGCCGGCCGCATGAATCGCATCGCCGTTCTGGGAGCCACCGGTTCGATCGGCACAAGCGGCCTCGATGTCATTACGGCCCATCGGGATCGGTTGCAGGCGGTCGCCTTGACCACGCACAGCCGGTGGGAAGACCTGGCCCGTCAGGCTCAGCAGCATCGGCCCCGTTGGGCCGTGATTGGCGATGCGTCGCTTCGAGACGCCGTGGACCGCTCCCGGTTTCCGCAGGAAACGGAACTTCTCTTCGGGCCGGACGGCATCGTCCAGGTCGCCTCGCTGCCGGAGGTCGACACCGTCTTGTGCGGGATCGTCGGTGCGGCCGGTTTGCGGGGAGCCTGGGCCGCGGCGGAGTCCGGCAAGCGGATTGCCCTAGCGAATAAAGAGACGCTAGTCGTCGCCGGGCCGCTGATCATGCAACTGGCGGCCCGGACCGGGGCCCAGGTGATTCCGGTCGACAGCGAGCACAGCGCGATTTTTCAAGCCCTGCAATGCGGACGGCGTCCGGAAGTCCGCAGGATTGTGCTCACGGCGAGCGGCGGACCGTTCCGCGGCCGGACACGAGATCAACTCCGCGACGTCACCGTCGAACAGGCTCTTGCCCATCCGACCTGGCAGATGGGCCCGAAAATCACGATTGATTCCGCCACCATGATGAATAAGGCGTTGGAAATCATCGAGGCCCGCTGGCTGTTTGGGCTGGAGCCGGACCAGATCGGCGTCGTGGTCCATCCGCAGTCGATCATTCATTCGCTGGTCGAGTTCACGGATGGTTCGGTGCTGGCCCAGCTTTCGCCGCCCGACATGCGGCTGCCGATTCAATACGCGCTGACGTATCCCGAGCGCTGGCCGGGGATCAGTCCGACGCTGAATTGGCAGCAAGTCTTGAAATTGGAGATGTTTCCGCCGGATTTCGAGGCGTTTCCCGCCTTGACGCTCGGCTTTGACGTGGCCCGTCGCGGCGGCGGCGCCGGGGCTGTGCTCAATGCGGCGAACGAAGCCGCGGTGCAGCGCTTTCTGGACGGCACGCTGAAATTCTGCGACATTGCGCAGAGTTGCCAGGATGTCGTGTCTTCTTATCACTCTCAATCTCAGCCGTCGCTGGAGGAATTGCTCCGCCTCGACGGCTGGGCGCGCCAGGAGATCGTACAGTGGAAAGCCTAGTGTGGTTGCAGGCGGCGACGTCGCTGCTGGAAAACGGATTCAACATCGTCACCACGGCCCTGGGGCTGGGGCTGGTGATCTTCTTTCACGAGTTGGGCCACTTCGCCGTTGCCAAGTGGTGCGGCGTCTATGTCGAACGGTTCAGCATCGGCCTGGGCCCAGTCCTGTTCGGCTGGAAATGGGGCGAGACGGAATACGCCCTGTCGGCGATCCCGTTCGGCGGTTACGTCAAAATGCTGGGCCAGGACGATTCCGACCCGTCGCAATTGACAAACGAAGAAATCGCCGCCGACCCGCGCAGTTATTCCGCCAAGCCGGTCTGGCAGCGGATGGCGATCATCTCGGCGGGCGTGACGATGAACCTGATCACGGCGATCCTGTTCTTCGCCATTGCCTTCAACTACGGCGTCCCCGTTTCGCCGCCGATCATCGGAGAAGTCCGGCCCGGGATGCCGGCGTGGACTGCCGGGGTGCAGCCCGGTGATCGCATCGTGCGAATCAACGGCCGTGACATCGGCTCCTTCGCCGACATCTCGCTCAATACGGCCCTGTCCGACGATCAGGTCCGTCTGGAAGGCGTCCGAAGCGACGGCAAAAGCAAGTTCGATTTCACGCTGGACCCGTTTACGTCGAAGACTCACCCGGACGTCACGCGGCCGCAAGTGGGACTGGTGCCGCCGTACCGCAGCCTGGAAGTCTTCAACATTCCCAATCTCGATTTGCAGCCGGCCGTCGAAGGGACCGCCTGGGCGAAGGCGGAACCGCCGTTCCAGCGCGGCGACAAAATCGTGCAACTGGACGGCGCAGACATCCGATCGTTTGCCGAGTTTCAAGAGCGGCTTGCGCGGCGAACCACAAACTCTTCGGAAATCGTGGTGGACCGGACGACGGGCGGCAAGGAACCCCGGAAAACGGAGCGGGTCTCGATCCAGGTGGCCGCCGATTATTTTCGCACGCTGGGTCTGAGGATGGATTGCGGGCTGATCGCCGCACTGCAGGACGATTCCCCGGCGATGACAGCCGGCTTGAAACAGGGGGACAAGCTGCTGACGGTGAACGGTTTGAAAGTCGGCACCGATCTCGACCCGCTCAAGCTGCCGAATGAATTCGCCAAGTGGGCCGGCCAGGAAATCGAAATCAGCGTGAATCGGAAGAAAGAGGGCGGCGGCACCGAAATCATCTCGGCCAAAGTCACCCCGCAAGACAAGCCCGGCTGGATCGAACGGCCAGAAGTCGAAGGGGAACCGCTGTCGATCCCGGCGATCGGCATCGCCTTTCACCTGATTCCCAAAGTCGTCAGCGTCGACCCCGGCAGCCCCGCCGAAAAAGCCGGCATCAAGCCGGAGGCCCGCATCACTGCCATGACGTTGGTCCTGGACGCCAAAGAAGCGGACGACGATCGGCCCAAGCAGCGTAAGTTTGATATCAGCCTGTTTGACGAAAAGGACCCTCGTAAAGAGAACAACTGGGCGTTCGCCTTCTGGCAGATGCAGGAACTCCCTCGCCGCAACGTCAGCCTGACTGTCCGGGAAGACGATCAAGCCCATGTGTACGACCTGGTCCCCGCCGATGATTCAAGCTGGGTGGTGCCGATCGTCGGCCTGCGGTTGATGGGCCTGGCGGAAACGAAGAAGGCAGAGAGCATAAGCGAATCGTTCTCCATGGCGGTGGACCACACGCGGTCTTCGTGCCTCAATATCTACCTCACGCTGCGCAGCCTGTGCACCGGGCGGTTGTCGATCAAGGAACTGCACGGTCCGCTGGGGATCGCCTCGGCAGCGTTTTACGTTGCCTCGGAAGGGATCGTCCCGTTGCTGCTGTTCCTCGGTTTTCTCAGCGTGAACCTTGCCGTTCTGAATTTCCTGCCGATCCCCGTGCTCGACGGCGGGCACATGGTGTTCCTGCTGTGGGAAGGCCTCACGCGGCAAAAGCCCAGCGAGAAAGTTCTCGCCGGCGCCACCTACGCCGGGCTCGTGTTCCTGCTCGGCCTGATGGTGCTGGTGCTTTACCTGGACCTGTTCGTGCACAAACTCGGCTTCGGCCGGTAAACGGTCGCGCCGCGCTCACAAAGCCCGTCGTCGGCGACGGCGGGATTCCGGCGACGCCGTCGCTGGGCTTTAACGGAAATTATTGGCTCGTATTCTCGCGAGCGGCTTGGGAGATCACGCGTTCTGGCGACTCACGAAACCGGTCATTGCATCTGCCTGCGCGGGCCGTGGAAGTTCCAGTGGCTCGACGAGAGCGGAGCGCCCCTCGGCGACCGGGGAACGCTCAAGCATCCCGAGGAGTGGCCGCGGATCGCCAGCGCCCAATCCGGGCGAATCGAACTGACGCGCAACTTCCACGCCCCGTCGAATCTCGATCCCGACGAGACGGTCTTTATCCGTTTGACGGGCGTGCAGGGCGACGGAGCCGTGCGGCTGAACGGCGAACTGCTGGGCCGCTTCGACACACGCTTGTCGGCGTGCGAATTCGCCTGCCCGTTGCCGTTGCCCTTCTCAAACGTGCTGACGATTGACGTCGCATTGACCGCGGCGACGGAATCAACGCCGCACGTCGGCGTGTTCGGCATCGTGGAACTGGTAATTCGCACGACCGGTTCGAATTTGCCGCCGGCGTGACATCACCCCCAGCGGGCGCGGATGATATACTGCCAGCATGATTCGCTTCGCGTTTCGAAATCTGTTCAGCCGGCCGTTGCGGTCGGTCTTGGCGCTGCTGGGGCTGACGGTGGCCATCGCCGGCATGGTCGGCTTGTTTTCCGTCTCCGCTGGCCTGTCGAAGCTGGTTGACAAAGCTTTCGGCCGCACGCCCGGCCTGGTCGCCATGCAGGAAGGGTCGTTGATTCCGATCTTTTCCAGGCTGCCGGCCGGCTGGGTCGACGAGATCAACGCGATGCCCGAGGTCCACCAGGCCCGGCCCGAAGTTTGGGCCAGGGTACAGGTCCTTGACGGGAAAGTGGTGTTCAATCCGCCGCGGATGCTGTTCGGCGTCGACGTCGCGGCAACCATGCGGCTGAAGCACGGCATCTTTCGCGATGACATGGTCGAAGGCCGGTTCCTGACGGAGGACGATGCCGGCACCAACCGCTGTGTCATCAGCCGCCAGATCGCCCGCAGCCTGAAAAAGTCGGTCGGCGAGACGATTCGCATGGACGGTTACGACGCCCCCGTCGTCGGCATGTACGAAAGCGGTTCGATTTTGCTCGACATGGCGATCCTGATGCACCAGCGCGACGTGCGCACCATCGCCCGGTACGATAACCAGACGGTGAATTCCATCTACGTGGAACCGAAAGACGGCGTCTCTTCGGACGGATTGATCGCGAAGATTCGCAGCCATTTCCGCGGCCGGCAGGCCGAGGCGCAGAACGCCGCGATGACCGCGGCGTCGACCCGCACCGGCAACCCTTTGGCCGATCTGGCCAACGAGATGGTTCAAACGCTTCAGAAGGCGGACGCGGCCGCGAAGCCGGTGGATGATAACGCGGAAATTCAAGAAGGGATCGAGGTTCGCACGGCACGCGATTGGGGAGAACGGCTGCTGGACTTTAATGCCGACCTGGATGTCGTGATCTGGCTGATGACGCTGATCGGTGTGTCGGTGGCGCTTTTGAGCATCCTGAATACCATGCTGATGAGCGTCTCGGAACGGATGACGGAATTCGGAGTGTTGAAGGCCAACGGCTGGTCCGGCTTCAACATCCTGCAATTGATCCTCACGGAAAGCGCCGTGCTGGGCGTCTGCGGGGGCGTGTTCGGATGCGCCTCCGGCTGGATCGGCACGCTGGTCCTCAACCGGGTCTACGAAATGCGGATGAACCTCTACGCCAGTCCGCGCGTGCTGGCGTTCAGCCTGGTGTTCAGCATCGTTCTGGGCGTGGCCGGCGGTCTCTATCCCGCCTGGTGGGCCGTGCGCATGTCTCCCATGGATGCGATTCGGCGGGGCTGACAGCCAGGTCGTCTTCAGCCCGGAGGGCTAAAAATAATCCGGACTGAGATCGATAGGGACATCCCATCAGACCACCAAACAACGGATGCCCCCCTGCTCCTGGCCTGCCCGACACACCCAGAGACAGGCTGCAACATGGGGTGTTTGAAAAGTTTGCAACACTGGCGAAGAATTTGCGGGCGACGTCTTGCATCCGCAGGCTCAACGCAGTATTCGTAAATGGTAAGCCAGCGGCTTCAATACGGGGAAATCGGCAGCCGTTGCCGAAGTCCGGCCGTCACCAGCCGATGTCAGGAGTTAGGCTTCTCAAGCACGGAACGATGCGGGGCGTCGCATCTGCCATGCTCGGGCGAACAGGTTTTGGAACAGGTCCAGGCGGCTGAGTCAGCCGCCGCAGGGAAGGAGCAGAACGGATGAAAAAATTGGCAATGGTCGTTGTGTGTGGTCTCGCCTCGGCGGCGGTCGCCGCGGACAGGCCGTACGGCTTGACCCCAGTGCTGGGGCAGCCCACGCTCAGTCAACTTCCTCCCGCGCCGGGGCCGGTCCCCGACACAACGTATTCGGTGCCGACCCTGGCCCCCGCGGTTTCCGGGCCGGTCTATGCAATGCCGGTCGCCACGGCGGCACTGTACGGCAACGTGAGGGTGAAAGACCGACGGAATATCGCTCCCTGTGCGGTGCCGACGGTCGTGCAGGTTCCCGATCCCTGCAATGACGGCTGCTGCGTCAACGTGGAGATTTGCGTCCCGCCCTGCGAGAAGCCCTGCATCAAGACGTCGAGGTGCGGCAAGAAGGTGAAGTACGATTACGGCAAGTACGCCGTCGAAATCACCTCGGCCCGCGGCAAGGTCACCGTGGACTACGATGATTGAGGACAAACCCCGCCGAGGCTGTTTCATCGGCGGCTGAGACAATTCGAATTTGACACACGGCCGAGGAGATCTCTCCTCGGCCGTGTGTGTTTGAAAGCGTCTCGTACGTCCGGCTCGACCAGCATTCACCGAGCCGCGAGCGTCAGCGACCCGATCTTGAAGTCCCCCGCGTCAGGCTGTCGAGATACAGGTAAACCACCGGCGTGGTGTACAGCGTCAGCATCTGGCTGAAGATCAGGCCGCCGACGATGGCGACCCCCAGCGGACGCCGGAGTTCCGAACCGACGCCCGTCCCCAGGGCCAGCGGCAGCCCGCCCAACAGCGCGGCGAGCGTGGTCATGGTGATCGGCCGGAAGCGCAACAGGCACGCCTCGAAGATGGCGTCGCGCGGCGATTTGCCTTCCTTGCGTTCGGCCTCCAGCGCGAAGTCGATCATCAGGATCGCGTTCTTCTTCACGATCCCGATCAACAGCAGAATGCCGATCATCGACATCACGTTCAATTCCAGCTTGCAGTACAGCAGCGCAAGGAGCGCGCCGACGCCGGCCGAGGGGATGGTCGACAAGATCGTCAACGGATGAATGTAGCTCTCGTACAGCATCCCCAGCACCAGGTACACGGCGACGACGGCGGCGAGAATCAGGTAGGGCTGCGTGCTGAGCGAAGCCTGAAACGCCTGGGCCGCGCCTTGAAACCGGCCGTGAATCGTCTCGGGCATCTGCAATTCGCGGGCGGTCTGCTCGATCCGGGGGAGGACTTCGCTGAGCGAGGCGCCCGGCGACAGGTTGAAGGAAATCGTCACCGACGGGAATTGCCCCGAGTGGGTGACCGACAGCGACGTGTTGGCAGTCGTCCGCCGATGCAGCGCGGAGAGCGGGACCTGCCGGTTGTCTGCGCCGCGGATGAAAACATGTCTTAAGGCGTCGGGATTCTGCGAAAATTCGGGCTCGACTTCCATCACGACGTGGTATTGATTCTTGTCTTTGTAGATCGTGGAGACCTGCCGCTGGCCGAAGGCGTCGTACAGCGTGTTGTCGATCTCGCGGACGGAAATTCCCATCCGCGCGGCAGTGGCCCGGTCGATCTCCAGCCGGGCCTGCAGTCCGCGATTCTGCTGGTCGGAATTGACATCCACGATGCCTTCGACCTTTCGGAGTTCCTTCAACAGCTTGCCGGCCCACTGATTCAGTTCATCGAGGCCGTCGCCGCGGAGCGTATATTGATACTGCGCGCTGCTGGCGCGCCCGCCGAGTCTCAAGTCCTGCACGGCTTGCATCATGAGCGTTGCTCCGGGCAGCGTCGACGTCTTGCCGCGAATCCGGGCGATCACGTCGTCGGCCTTCAGTTTCCGCTCTTCCAACGGCTTCAGCGTCAGAAACATGCGGGCCGAGTTCGACGCCGAACCGCCGCCGCCCCCGGTTCCCCCGGCGAACGCCACGACGTTCTCCACGGCCGGATCATCTGCCACGACGGCGGCAAACTGCTGCATCAGTTTCGCCATGGCCGGAAACGAGGTGTCCTGGTCCGCCATCAGGTTGCCGATCAGCCGGCCTGTATCTTGCTGCGGGAAGAAGCCCTTGGGCACGATGATATAGAGCCAGACCGAAAGGCCGACCGTCGCCAGCGTTGCCAGCATCGTCAGCCGCGGATGCCGGAGCACCCAAGCCAGCGTGATTTCGTAGAACTTCAGGATCAGATTCAAGCACCATTCGGTGGCGTGGTACAGGCCGCCGTGCCGCTCTGCCTGCTTCGACTTGAGCAGCAGGGCGCACATCATAGGCGTCGTCGTCAGCGAGATCACCAGCGAGATGCCGATGGCGACCGACAGCGTGACGGCAAATTCGCGAAACAGCCGGCCGACAATCCCGCTCATCAGCAGAATCGGAATGAACACGGCCACGAGCGATACGGTAATCGACAACACCGTGAAACCGATTTCGCTGGCCCCTTTCAGGGCTGCATCGCGCGGGGAGAGTCCGTCCTCGAGGTAACGCGAAATGTTTTCAATGACGACGATGGCGTCGTCGACCACGAATCCCGTGGCGATCGTCAGCGCCATCAGCGACAGGTTGTCGATGCTGTAGCCGGCCAGGTACATCACGCCAAACGTGCCGACCAGCGAGACCGGCACGGCGATGCAAGGGATCAGCGTGGTCCGCACGTCTCGAAGAAACACGAACACGACGAGAATCACCAGCACCACGGAGAGGAGCAGCGTCCATTGCGTATCGTACAGCGAAGCGCGGATCGTCGTCGTGCGGTCCATGGCCACCGTCAGCTGCATCGCGGCCGGAATTTGCGCCTGCAACTGCGGCAGCATGGCCCGGATGCGGTCGACTGTGGCGATGATGTTTTCGCCCGTCTGGCGAAAAACGATCAGCGTGATCGCCGGCTTGCCGTCGGCCATGCCGAAGGCGCGGACGTCTTCGAGGTCGTTCGTGACGGTGGCGACGTCGCAGAGGCGGAGCGGCGCGCCGTTGCGATAAGCGATCACCAGCGGTTCGTATTCCTCAGCCGTCAGCAACTGGTCGGTGGCAGCGATCGACCAGGTCCGAATCGCGCTGGAAATTTGCCCCTTGGGGCGATTGGCGTTTGCCTCCGCCAGCGACGTCCGCACGTCTTCCAGGCTCAATCCGTAGTGATTCAGGATCGTGGGGTTAACGTCGACCCGGACCCCCGGCGCCGACCCGCCGCCGACAAACACCTGGCCGACGCCCTGTACCTGCGCCACTTTCTGGGCGAGAATCGTCGACGCGACATCATACATCTGAGGCCGCGTGTAGTTGTCGGACGTGATGGCCAGAATCATGATCGGCGAATCGGCGGGATTCGTCTTGCGATACCAGGGATTGCTCGGCAAGTTCGCCGGAAGCTGGCCGCGCGCGGCGTTGATGCAGGCCTGGACGTCGCGCGCGGCGGCATTGCTGTCGCGGTCCAGATCGAATTGCAGCGTCACTGACGACGACCCCAGATTGCTGGAAGACGTCATCTCCGAGACCCCCGCGATCCGGCCGAATTGCCGTTCGAGCGGCGTCGCCACTGCCGAGGCCATCGTCTCCGGACTGCCGCCCGGCAGCACGGCCGTCACCTGGATCGTCGGGGAATCGATGTTCGGCAGCGGCGAGACCGGCAGCCATTGGTAGCCCAAAACCCCTGAGAGAAAAATCGCCGCGGTGAGCAGAGTGGTCCCGACGGGCCGGCGAATGAACGGCGCGGAGAGATTCACGGCGTCTCTCCCGCAGGAGGACCGGCGGAAACCCGTTGCCCCATCCGGCAGGCCAGGCGGTCAAACCAGAGATAAATCACGGGCGTGGTGTACAGCGTGAGAACCTGGCTGAAGATCAGCCCGCCCAGAATCGTGATCCCCAACGGCCGCCGCAGTTCGGCCCCGGTTCCCGTGCTGACGGCGAGCGGCACGGCCCCAAGCAGCGCCGCCAGCGTCGTCATCATGATCGGCCGAAACCGCAATAGGCACGCTTGGTAGATGGCCTCATGCGGCGGCATCTGCTGCGTCCGCTGCGCATCGAGGGCGAAGTCGATCATCATGATCGCGTTCTTCTTGACGATGCCGATCAGCAGGATGATCCCGATCAGTGCAATCACGCTCAGATCCATGCGAAAGATCAACAGCGCGGCCAGCGCCCCGACTCCCGCCGACGGTAGCGTCGACAGAATCGTGATCGGGTGGATGTAGCTTTCGTACAACACGCCCAGCACGATGTACACTGTGACGAGTGCGGCGAGAATCAGCCAGGGTGTATTCGCCAGCGAGGCTTGAAAGGCCAGCGCCGTCCCCTGAAAGCCAGCCGTCAAGCTGGCCGGCATGTCGAGGTCGCGCTGCGCGCGTTCGATCGCGGCCACCGCAGCGCCCAGTGAAACGCCCGGCGCCAGGTTAAAAGAGATCGTCGTGACGGGAAACTGGCCCTGGTGATTGACGACCAGCGGGACCGTCTCTTCTTCCAACCGGGTGAACGCGCTGAGCGGCGTCATTCGGCCTTGTGCCGACCGGAGGTAAACGTCCGACAAATCGTCCGGGGCGTTCTGAAAATCGGGCTGCACGTCCAGCACCACGCGGTATTGATTCAACTGCGTGTAGATCGTGGAAATCTGCCGCTGTCCGTAGGCGTTGTACAGCGCGTCGTCAATCCGCTGCGGCGTGATCCCGAACCGAGACGCCGCGTCCCGGTCGACGACGACTTTCGCCTCGAGCCCGGAGTTGAGCTGGTCCGTGGCCACGTCTTTCAATTCCGGCAGGGCCTGCAGCGCCTCCACAAGGCGCGGCGCCCATTCGGCCAGCACCTGGGCGTTGGCGTCTTCCAGGCTATACTGAAATTGCGTCCGGCTCACGCGGGTCTCGACGGAAAGGTCCTGCACCGGTTGCATGAACAGCGTGATGCCCGGTATTTCTGCCAGCGTCGCATTCAACCGGCGGATGACGTCGGTCGCGGTGTCGGCCCGGTCGTGGAGCGGCTTCAAATTGATCTGCACGCGGCCGCTGTTGAGTGTCGTGTTGATGCCGTCCACACCAATGAAACTCGACAGGCTCTCCACCGCGGGGTCTTCGAGAATCTTTCGATTCAGGGCCAGTTGCCGGTCGGCCATGGCGGTGAACGACGTATCCTGCGGCGCCTCGGAGATGCCGAGGATGACGCCCGTGTCCTGCACGGGAAAGAAGCCTTTCGGGACGATGAAATACAATTGCACGGTCGCGGCCAGAGTTGCGGCGGCGACGATCAGCGTGGCCGACTGCCGCCTCAGCACCCAGCGCAGCGTGACGCCGTACCAACGGATGACCGCCTCGAACGCCGCTTCCGAAGCGCGATACCACTCGCTTTGCCGGCCGGGGGGCGTGTGCCGAAGCAGTTTGACGCACATCATCGGCGTCAGCGTGAGCGAGACAATCGCCGAGACCAGGATCGTCACGCTCAGCGTCACGGCGAACTCGCGAAACAGCCGCCCGATGATGTCGCCCATGAACAACAGCGGAATCAGCACGGCGATCAGCGACACGCTGAGCGACACAATCGTGAAGCCGATCTGTTCCGAACCCTTGAGTGCGGCGGCGAGCGGCGTGTCGCCCGCTTCGAGATACCGCACGATGTTTTCGATCATCACGATGGCGTCATCGACGACGAAGCCGGTCGAGATCGTCAGCGCCATCAGCGTGAGATTGTTCAGGCTGTAATCCAGCAGGTACATCACGCCGAACGTTCCCACCAGCGACAACGGGACCGCCACGCTGGGAATCACCGTCGCCGAAATGCTCCGCAGGAACAGAAACATCACTAGCACCACCAGGCCGACAGTGACCAGCATTTCCCTTTGAACGTCTTCGACCGAGGCGCGAATCGTCACGGTCCGGTCGGTCAGCACGGTGACGTTCACGGATGCCGGGAGCGATTCGCTGAGCTGCGGCAAGAGCGCCTGGATGCGGTCCACCACGTCGATGATGTTCGCCCCCGGCTGTCGCTGGATGTTCAAAATGACGGCCGGCGTTTCGTTCATCCAGGCGGCCTGCCGCTCGTTTTCGACGCCGTCGACCACGTCGGCGACTTCCGAAAGCTCGACCGGTGCGCCGCGGCGATAGGCAACGATCAGCCGGCGGTATTGCTCGCTCGTCACCAGTTGGTCGTTGGCCCCGATGGTGTAGGCCTGCCGGGTTCCGTCGAAACTTCCCTTTGCCTGGTTGACGTTGGCCTGCGCGACGGCGTTGCGCAAGTCCTCGAGATCGAGCCCCAGCGATGACAGTGCCGTCGGATTCGCCCGGATGCGGATGGCCGGCTTCTGTCCGCCGCTGATGCTCACCAGCCCGACGCCGGAAAGCTGCGAAATTTTCTGTACGAACCGCGTCTCGGCGAGGTCTTCCACTTTCGAGAGCGGCAGTGCCGAGGACGTCAGGGCCAGCGTCAGAATCGGGGCGTCCGCCGGGTTGGTTTTGGTATAGATCGGCGGGTTCGGCAGATCACGCGGCAGAAACGTCGACGCGACGTTGATGGCCGCCTGCACTTGCTGTGCGGCGATGTCGATGTCCAGTTCCAGGTTGAAGCGCAGCGTGACGACCGAGCAGCCCTCGGAGCTGGTCGAGGTCATCTGCGCCAATCCGGGAACCTGGCCGAATTGCCGCTCCAAGGGAGCCGTGACGGACGACGCCATCACATCCGGCGATGCACCGGGATAAAACGTGAGGACCTGGATGGTGGGGTAATCGACCTGGGGCAGCGCAGAGACGGGAAGCTGGTAATACGCGACGATACCGGTCAGCAGAATGGCCGCCATGCTCAGCACCGTCGCGACCGGCCGAAGCACAAAAGGACGCGATGGGTTCATGGGGAATCTCTCACGAACGCGGTTGCCCTTAGCGACGCTTCGCAGAAGCGTTGTCGACACCGCCGGGCAGCCCGGATTCCGCCGCGGAACTTTTCGTGGACACCTTGGCGTCCGGCTGCAGCCGGTCGAGTCCGCTCGTGACGACCAGTTCCCCGGCGGCGAGCCCCTCGGAAACAGCCGACTCGCTGCCTTGCGTGGCGGAGATTTTGACGGGACGCATTTCCGCCGTCTCATCTGGCCGGACGACATACACGAACGAACCGTTCGGACCGCGCTGCACGGCCGCGGAGGGAACGACCAGCGCCGCCTTGAGTTGTACCACCTGCAGCCGGACGTTGACGAATTGGTTGGGGAACAGGCGTCCGTCCGCGTTCTCAAATTCGGCCTTCAAGCGAACGGTGCCGTTCGTCGGATCGACCTGGTTGTCAATCGCCAGCAATTTCCCCTCGGCCAGGCAGTGGCGCAGTTCGCGGTCATAAGCTTCGACCGTAAGCGTGCCTTCCGACTGCATCCACTGCTGCACGCGGGTGATTTCGTCCTGCGGGATGGTGAAAATCAGCGCGATCGGCTGCAACTGCGTGATCACGGCCAATCCCTGCGGATCGGTCGGCCTCACCATGTTCCCCTCGTCGACCTGCCGCAGCCCGATCTTGCCGCAGAGCGGGGCGAGAATCCGGCAATACGTCAACTGCAACTCGGCCTGCGCGATCTGCGCCGCGTCGGCTTGAAGAGCGCCTTCGTATTGCTGGACAACGGCCAACTGGTCGTCGACCTGCTGCGCCGTGGCGATTTTCATCTCCAGCAATTGCTGCAACCGGGCCAGCGTGAGTTTCGCCGCGCGCAGTGTGGCGGCGTCCCGGGCATATTGCCCTTCGGCCTGCTGCTTTTGCACGAGATACGGCCGCGGATCGATCGTCGCCAGCAAGTCGCCTTCCTCGACCATTTTCCCTTCCGAGAAGGCGGTGTCCGTCAGTTCCCCTTCCACTCGGCTGCGGATGGTCACGGTCTTCAAAGCCGTCACGGTCCCCAGGGCGTTCAAATAGAGCGGCATGTCCCGTTGCTCGACAACGGCTGTGCGAACCGGCGTGATCCGCGGCGGCATCGGTTTCGACGCCGCGGCCGGCCCCAACCCAAGCCTCGCCAGATGTGGCGAAAGGACTGGCCAGTACGACCAGCCCGCTCCGGCCAAAACGACGCAGACGATGGTCCAGATCCAGCCCGTCACGCGTTTGGGTTCGAGCATCGCGGGATCGGCCCCCTCGCGCGAACCGCCGACCATCGGCGCTGGCGCCGCAGCGGTGCCGGAGTCAGCGCTGGGATCAAACGGCGTGGAAGCGGCCATCGGCAGGCAACCTCTGGGATGGTATGCGGATCGGGAAGAGGCGGTTTCAGGCAGGAGACCAGGGCGGCAGTCAAACCAACGGAAACTCGCATGTTCCGTCTCATGGAATTGTCGCACCCCTCGCAATGGGCGGTCAAGAGTGGCACGCTCGGAAACTGCGATCCGGGCGCATGCGCTGGTGGGTGGTCAGGCCCATCGCCACCAGGCGGTGCGAAAATTGCCGCTGAGCCGACGGATACTCACGCCACGTGAAATGGCACCCGCAGCCCATCGTACGCCAGTTCAACATGCGGCGGCAGCCGGGCGTTGGTTGCTTCGTATTCCAGGTGGTGCGACACGTGCGTCAGATAGGCCCGGCGGGGTTTCGCGATGCGGATTGCTTCCAGGGCTTCGTGAATGCCGAAATGCGTCGCATGGCCTTCCTCGCGGAGGGCGTCGATGATCAGCACGTCCAGGTTTTCCAAGAGCGGCCAGCTCTCGTCGGGAATCCGGCTGACATCGGTGCAGAACGCAACATCTCCCAGGCGGAACCCCAGCACCGGCAGTTTGCCGTGAATCAAGCGGATCGGCCGGATCGTCAGGCCCAGCAATTCCAACGGCTCCAATCCCAGCCGGCGGATTTCCAACTGCGGGAGCGCCCCGTGATGCAGGTCCGGAGCCGGCTCGGCAAAAGCATAGGAATACGCGGCCCGAATCTGTCGTTCGACTGTTTCTTCGCAATAAAGCGGCACCGGATGCTGCAGCCGATAACCGAACAACCGGAGATCGTCGAGGCCGAAGAGATGATCGGCATGACTGTGCGTGTAGAGGACCGCCTGGATCAGGTCGATCTTTTCGCGCACAAGCTGAATCCGCAATTCCGGCGGGGTGTCAATCAGGAACATGCCGTCCGGAGCGCGGACGGCCACTCCCGTCCGCGTGCGCTGATTGCGCGGGTTGGTAGATTCGCACACCGCGCAATGACACCCGATGAGGGGGACTCCATGACTGGTCCCCGTTCCCAAGAGAATCAACTCGCCCTGAAATTGACGTGCGGACACTTCCCGTTTCTCCGTGAGCGGCCACTTTCGGCGCTTCGCGGCAGTTTACCAAGTTGCCGGCAATGGCTCCTCTCCATCGACGGCGATCCTCACAGTGGTAGTGGGTCAGTTTGCCTTTCAATGTAGGGCACTTGCACCGCAAGTGCCAATGACACTTGCGGTGCAAGTGTCCTACATTATTAAACTGACCCACTACCCTCATAATTCTGGCCGAGCAGGGATTGACCGGGGGGGGCAGGCTTTCCCCTCACGATGAGTTGCGCAACACGAAGCTCCTCGGGCGCTCGTGGAGCAAGATCGGCCAGGTGCGCCCATCGTCAGTGGAACGCATCGGTAGAAAAATCGGCCGTGCCACGCGGCGGAGGCCTTTCACGGCTATAATCGCCTCATGCCCAGCGCCGAACAATATCTGAAGCCCGAAGTCATCCGCACGGTGTCCCGGCTCGACTTGCGGGCCCGGTTCATCGTCGAGGGGTTTCTCACGGGACTGCACGCCAGTCCGTTTCATGGGTTCAGCGTCGAGTTCAGCGAGCACCGCAGGTATTCGCAGGGGGACGACCCGAAGGACATCGACTGGCTCGTTTACGCCAAGACCGACCGATACTACATCAAGAAGTACCAGGCCGAGACCAACATCTCCGGCTACCTGCTGATGGACCTGTCGGAAAGCATGGGCTACACCTATCGGCAGGAACTCACGAAGTTCGATTACAGCATCTGCCTCGCCGCGGCGCTGGCGTATCTCATGATTCATCAGCAGGACCCGGTTGGCCTGATGACGTTCGGCGAGACGCTGCAGATGAGTTTGCCGGCGCGCAGCAAGCGGAGCCAGCTCGGCAATATTCTCAGCGTGCTCGCCAAGGCCAAGCCGGTCGGGCTGACCGATCTCGCGGGAAATCTGCGCCGGATTGCCGCGATGATCCGGCATCGCGGACTCTTGATGATTTTCAGCGATCTCTTGTGCGACGTGCAGCCCGTCATCGAGACGCTGCACATGCTGCGCTACGCCGGGCATGACGTGATCCTGTTTCACGTTCTCGATGAAGCCGAGGTCCGTTTTCCCTTCGACGGTCTGATCGACTTCGAAGACCCGGAATCCAAGGATCGCCAGCTGGTCGACGCCTCGGGCATGAAGACCGACTACCTGGAAGCCGTCGAGGAACTGCGATCAACGTACAAGAAGGAATGCCTGGCGATGGGGGCCGATTACGTGCCGCTCGACACCAGCCTGCCGTTCGACCGCGCGCTGATCGAATACCTCTCGCAGCGGCAAGCAAGGTTCTGAGAAACCCGCGATTCAAAACCGGTGGCCCATTTGCGGGCCGTGCTTGGTGAGCGTCGTCACTTCCGGCCCAGCCTCGGTCATGAGCAGCGTGTGCTCGAACTGGGCCGAAAGAGACAGATCCACCGTGCGAACCGTCCACTTGTCGATCGGGTCGACGAACGTCCGCCACGTGCCGGCGTTGATCATCGGCTCCACCGTGAAGCACATGCCCGGCTCGATGACTTCCTGCGACGCGCCGACGCGGGGCACGTAATGCGGCACACCCGGGTCGCTGTGGAACTCCCGCCCGACGCCATGCCCCTGGTATTCCCTGACCACTTCCATGCCGTGCATCCGGGCATACCGCTCGATGGCCCGGCCGATGTCAGTGATTTTGCCGTAAGGCTGCACGGCCTGAATGCCGATGTACAGGGAATCGAATGCGATCTGCACGACGCGTTTGGCATCGTCCGACACGCGGCCGATGAGAAACGTCTCCGAAGAATCGCCGTGCCAGCCGTCGACAATCGTTGTCAGGTCGACGTTGACGATGTCGCCTTCGCGCAGCACCGTTTTATCCGGGATACCGTGGCAGACGATTTCGTTGATGCTGGTGCAGATGCTCTTGGGAAACCCCTTGTACCCGAGCGCCGCGGCCTGGTGTCCATGATCGCGGGTGTATTCGACCACCAGCCGGTCGATCGATTCCGTCGTCACGCCGGGAACGATGTGCGGCCGGATGAAATCCATCAGCTCCGCGTTGAACCGGCCGGCCTCGCGGATCCCCTGGCGCTCCTCCTCGGTGAGGTACAACGGACTGCGGCCGCGTTTTGCTCTGCGTTTTAGGGCTCCGCTCATGAGATTCCACAAGGTGACACACACCACGTTGTTGAAGAGACCGTGCATATTTCGGCACCGTTGAGCCGCCCCCGGCGACCCGGAAATTCCAAGACACAGTGTCCAAAGAGCCGGCACGTTTCGCAAGTGTGCCGCATGTCGCCTACGGCATCACCAGCCTCGCACCCGATCAGGCCGACGCGAAAAAGCGGCTGCAACTCAACCGCGGCCACTGGACAATCGGGTGACGGGCGGCATCATAGACGGTGGTCATCGAGCAGCCGCGTGAACGGTTGCAGATCAAGGCCACCGCCCCGGCCACCTTTTTCCGAAAAATGACTCTCGGGAGGCACCATTGGATTCCTCCTTGCCGGCAATTCGATAGTTTTCAATCGCCGGGCTGCGTAGAATGAGGCGATAGGATTTTTTGACCAGAAGACGAACCGCCGAGGACATGATGCCGGACCAAGCCGAGAAAACGATCTTGATCATCGACGACGACCGTGAAATCGCCGGGACGCTTCAGGTGGTGCTGCAGAATGCGGGCCATCGGGTCCATCTGGCATCGAACGGCATGGAAGGGCAACGGGCCATCGAGAACTTGAAACCCGACCTGGTGCTCACCGACATGATGATGCCCCGCATGGGTGGGTTCCCGGTCCTGGAATTTCTCAAGACGCTCGAAAACCCGCCGGCCGTGATCATGATGACGGCCAACGAAGGGAGCCGGCACAAGGCGTACGCCGAGATGCTGGGCGTTCGCGATTACCTCCGCAAGCCGTTTCCCATGGAAGTGCTGCTGGAATCGGTGCGGCGGATTTTCGCGGGGGAAAAGCCCGAGGTCAAAGCCGTGAAAAAGGCGCCGCGGAAGCGGTCGACGTGACGTACGGAACTCCGATCCTGCCGACGGCGTCGGCGGGCTTGGGTTAATCCTGCACGCCGAAATTCCGGTTGATGTCGCGAGCTTTTTCGGACCAGACGTGTTTTTCGAACCAGTCGGCGTCTTCCTTCGGGAAGTTGCCGCGGGCCTCTTTGCCGACATACGCCCATTTGTCTTCGGAGATTTCCGGTTCCGACTGGTCATTCCTTTGGCCGGAAATCCAGTTTCGGCCGGTGTCCAGCAGGGCGCAGCCGGACGAGAGCGCCAGCAGCGTCAAACCGGTCCATAACATCACGAAGGGGCTTCGCGGCATGGCGTCGTCCTTGAGGCACCCATCGCCGGCCCGGTACGAACACTCTGTCCATTGCGAGCCGGTTGACACGAAGGATGCAGGAAAATGCGGGGATGCGGGGCTTATCGCAGATCCGGCCGATTCTGTCGAGACAGGTTTCCGGTGGTCATGATAGGATCGTCTCATGCGTGACGCCGACTTCTTCCGTGCCATCTCTCTGCTGACGATCCTGCTGTTCGCGGGATGCGGACCGCAGCCGGCGTCGACGAAGAGTCCGCCTCGCCAAAGGACGGCCGAACCGGTGGTTCGCGCGAAATCGCAAGCGGAGCCGCCGCCGCCGGATGTGAATCAGGCATCGGAAGATGAGCCGGAGTCGGTCCCCAAAACTGATCCCCTGGAAAAATTCCGTCCTGACGATACCCGTCCGCAGCATGACGACGCTCGGTTGGCTGCTGCTGGCATCCCTTTGTACGAGTCGAAGCGGCTGAAGCTCTATACCGACATTGCCCCCGACATCGCGAAGACCTTGCCGCCGCTTGCCGACCGGCTCTATGACGCCCTCGTCGCGTATTTCGGTCCGTTGCCTGCCGATCGGCACGGCAGCGAATTTCAGATGACCGGCTACCTGATGCGGGACGAGGCCGTGTTTCGCGAACAGGGGCTGCTCAAGGAAGTGACGACCCTGCATCACGGATTGCATCGCCAGAATCGCTTCTGGATGCGAGAGCAGAACTTCGAGTATTACCGCCGACACCTCATGCTCCATGAGTGCACTCACTGTTTCATGACGTTTGTGCCGGGACCAATTCCGCCCGTCTGGTACATGGAAGGGATGGCGGAATTGTTCGGTACGCACCGGCTGCTGCCGGACAGCGATGTCGAATTTCGCATCCTGCCGGAGGAAGCCGATGACGTGGAAGGCTGGGGCCGCATCGCGGCCATCCGTAAAGAGTGCGCCGAAAAAAGTTCACTGACCGTCGCGGGCGTCTACCTGTTGCCGGCGGAGAAGTTTTTCAAGCCCGAAGCGTACGCCTGGTCCTGGGGCTTGTGTTACTTTCTCGACTCGCATCCCCGCTATGCAAAGCCGTTCCGGAAACTCGGCCGGCATCTGCACGACGGCGAATTCGACCGGAAGTTCCGCGAGGCGTTCTCCGGGGAGCAGCGAAACCTTTCCACCGAATGGACGCTGTTTGAACACCAGGTTCAGCCGGGTTATGACGCCCGGCGAGCCGCGGTCGACTTTCTGCAGGGAAAGTCGCTGGCAGAGGGCGAATCTCGGACGTCGACAATTCTCGCGGCGCGCGGCTGGCAGGATGTCGGGCTGAACGTCGAGGCGGGCCAGACGCTGGAATTGTCCGCGCAGGGGCAATTCACGCTGGCAAACGACCCGTCGCCGTGGATCAGCGAACCGCAGGGTATCAGTTTTCGCTATTTCAACGGCATGCCGCTCGGCCGGCTGGTTGCCTGCCTCGACGCCGACCCGACAGCAGACACCCCGGAGATTGACGGCTCGCATTTTCTGCGGATCGACCCGATCGGTCGGTCGGCCCGGCTGACGATTCCCGTGAACGGCCGGCTGCTGCTCCGGTTGAATGACGCCTGGGACTCCTTGGAAGACAACACGGGTTCTGTCGACGTCACGATCCGGCGCGCGGCAACAGCGCCGTGAGGAAAGCAGCAGCGAAACGCGAAGACCTCAGTTGCCAAAAATCTCGCGGCTTGTACCAATCCCAACAATTAACGGCGTGTCAAGATTGCACCAAAGCCCGGCGTTGGCAACGCCGGGACCTATTGGGGGAACGCTGTTATTTTCTGGGATTCGTATTACTTGGCCGGCTTGATTTCCCAGCGATGTTTCACCGGCATGGCCAATTTGTGAATCTCCGCCTGCTGTTCGTCGATCAGTTGCTTTCGCTTGGCCAGTTCCTTCGGCTTGCGCTCGGCGACGACATCCGCGAGCCAGTCCGGCGGGTTGAACCGTACGATGCCGAACCGGCCGCGCACAATGTCATTTTTCTGATTGATCGCCGTGAAGACTTTCTGCGCCTGCTCAAACACCGGGCCGACGCGGAGATTGCCGAGATTCACGCCGGCCGCCAACTCCTCTGCGGAAGGCTGGGCGACTTCCGCGCCGTCGATCGAGACGCTGTATTTCCCGGCGGGCAACCCGGCGATTTTCACGCCGTACCAGTTCAAATCTTTCAACTGGTTGACATAGGGCAAAACGGAGTCCCAGTCAGGATGAATGGGCATCGGCAGGCCTTCATCGAGCCGGTCGAATGCGACCACATTTCCGGTCCGCGTGAAATTCGTCACCGTGCAGCGGGTCGCCTGGGCTTCCCCCGCGGCGGGCACGGCAACATCGCTGACGACCGCCGGGGCTTTCAGGCCGGTGAGAATGGCGTGAGCCATGAAGAGTCCGCCCGACGGCCCGGTGTGAAAGCCGTCCGGGAAGGGGACTGCCTGATCGGCCTTGTCGGCGGCCATTTTTTCCAGGCTGGTTCGCGTGATGGCATACTGATCGACGAAGACGGCCCCGTTTTGAGCGGCAAGATCCTTCAGCGGCGCATAAAACTGCTTTTGCGTTTCGAGGTACAGCTTGAAGCGCTCCGCTCGCCGCGGATCGACGGCGTTCGGCGACATCAGCACGACGCGCACGCCGGCGTCTTTGGACATCTTCAGCATCTTGTCGGTATTCTCGACATACCGCTTGTTGCCCGCTTCGTTGAACGCCCCGTAGCCGCCGTCGTTCATGCCGAAATTGATGGTGACGACCGTCGGTTTCTCGTCGAGCACCTGCGATTGAAAGCGGCCCGCTCCGCCGGTTGCCGTGTCGCCGCCGATACCGGCATTCAGGAACGAGAGCTTCCAGGCCGGATAACGCGTGGCGAGATAGAGTTCAACGTCAGTGGAATACTGATACTGTTCCGTGATGCTGTCGCCGAGAAACATGACCCGGTCGCCCGCTTTGAACGGAAACTCATCCGCGGCGGGCAACGCCTGATCGAGGGCCAGAACGAGCAACAAAGTCGTACCAATTTTACGCAATGTTCGCATGATGTCGCCTCAAGGAGTGGACAGCGGTTCGAAATCTCCGGAAACAGCCTACCGGTTCGCCAGCATCGGTGCGAGTTCCACGGGCCTGGTTTCCGTTCATTTCCCTCCCTCCGCTTGATTTCCTCCGCCCGCTCGCGAAGATTACACCGGGTGAGATGCTCTGGTTCGTTCTGTGATATGCGGAGGCGCGGTGCTTGCCAAAGTCAAAGCCTGGCTGGGGCTCAATCCCTTGAGCGAGGCGGAATTTGAAGAGCAGCGGAGCAAACTCCTCGCACGGCGGCCGGTACCCGTCTTCTGGCTGTTCGGCAAAACCGGCAGCGGGAAGTCGTCCGTCATCCGCTATCTCACCGGGGCGAGCGACGCCGAGGTCGGTACCGGCTTTCGGCCCTGCACGCAAAACTCGCGGTTGTATGACTTCCCCGACGCCGAGCAGCCGATCGTCCGGTTTCTCGACACCCGCGGCCTGGGGGAAATGCATTACGACCCCTCTGAAGACATCCGGCAATTCGACGCGATGGCGCACGTGGTCCTCGTCACCGTCCGCGTGATGGATCATTCGCTGCAGGAACTGATCGAGCCGCTCCGAAAAATTCGGGCCGCCCAGCCTTCGCGGCAGATCGTGCTCGTGCCGACCTGTCTGCACGAGGCCTATCCGCAGCAGCAGCATCCAAACCCCGACCCAATGGGCGACGGCCCCCCCTGGCCGGAGACCTTGCCGCCGAACTTGTTGCGCAGCTTGGCTGAGCAGGCGAATCACTTCAAGGGCTTGGTCGACCGCATCGTGCCGATTGATCTGACGAAGCCCGAAGAAGGATTCGCCGAGCCGAACTTCGGCGGCAACCGGTTGGAGGCCGCACTCACGGCCGTGCTGCCTGCGGCGTACCGGCAGGCGTTCTTGTCGCTGAGAGATGTCCGGAGATCGCTGCAGAGTCTGACGGTCCGTCAGGCCATGCCGCTGATCGTCACGTACAGCAGTCTTGCGGCGACGGCGGCCGCCGTGCCGACCCCTTGGCTGGACATCCCCGTGGTGATGGGATTGCAGACGCACTTGGTTTACCGTCTGGCCGACCTGTATGGCCAGAAAATGGAGACGGAACTGCTCTTGAAAATGGCCGGCGCGGTCGGGGGAAGCCTGCTGGCGAGATTTGCCGTGAGGGCCCCGTTAAAATTCATCCCGTTCCTGGGCCAGACGGCCAATGCAGCGATGGCCTTTGCCTACACCTATTCGCTCGGCCAGGCGTGCTGCTGGTACTTCGGCGAGGTGAAGGCCGGCCACATGCCTTCCGCGGACGACCTCAATCGCGTCTGGGGCGAACAACTGCAGAGCGCGATGGTGACATGGAAGGCGGACCGTGCGGATTAGCGACGCAGAAGAGAAGCGTCGTAATTGCCCTCGCCGTCTATTTCCCGTGGTCAGTCGATTTTGGCCGTTCAGGCGGTTAGCTTGGTGCGGTTCATGACTCAAAGCCGCGGCTGGCACCGTGGTCTTCCGTCGGCCCGCGGTCGCCAACCGCGGCTGAGAATGCGGCCTGATGACGCTGGTCCTGCTGGTGACGGTGGACACCGAAGAGGAATTCGACTGGTCGGGCGTCGGCGTGACGCAGGCCTGGTCGATGCGGCACGCGCTGCACCTCAGCTGGTTTCAGGAGCTGTGCGAATCGTTCGGCGTCAAACCGACGTATGTCATCGACTACCCGTTTGCCACGACGGACGAATCCATCCACGCATTGAAATCCGCCCACGACCGAAAAGCCTGTGAAATCGGCGCGCATCCCCACCCGTGGGTGAATCCGCCGATCCGCGAGGAACTCACGCGGCACAACACCTACCTCTCCAATCTGCCGCTGGAACTGCAGCAGGAAAAGGTCGCCGTGCTGACCGACGCGATTCGCAGTGCCTTCGGTCATCAGCCGCGGACATTCAAAGCCGGCCGGTACGGATTCGATCTGCGATTGGCGCCGTTTCTCGCGTCGCTGGGCTACGACACCGACACCAGCGTGATGCCGTTCTGCAATTTCGATTTCGACGGCGGTCCCGATTTCCGGTTTGCGAACTGGCGGCCGCATTGGCTGAGCGTCGCCGGCCGGCCGGAACGAATGTTCCTCGAAGTGCCATGCACTTCAGGATTCAACCGCTGGCCGTTTGAAGCCGTCAATCGTTTTTTTCAGCGGACTTCGGAAACGCCGCTAAGATGGTTCCGAATGCGCGGCATCCTGGACCGGCTGAAGTTGTTGAGACACATTGTGTTGTCTCCCGAATTGGCATCCGAGGCGGATTGTGTCACATTGATGCGGCAAATCGCCCGCCATCCGCCGGCCGTGCTGAACGTCACGCTGCACAGTCCGTCGGTCATGCCGGGGTGCACGCCCTTTGTCCGTACCGAGCAGGACCTGCAACGATTTCGCGGGCAACTGACATCCCTGTTCCGCGTTGCCGTGCAGGAACTGCGCGCGCAACCGCTGACGTTCAGCGAATTTCACAACCAGTTTTCCACTTGGGAATCGCCTCGATCATGAAGATTCTGGGAATCTCGCCTTTAGACAAGGATGCCACCGCCACGCTGGTGGAGGACGGCCGCGTGACCTGGGCCATCGGCGAAGAACGCCTGAGCCGCAAAAAGCAGCACGCCGGGTTTCCACGCCGCGCGATTCAGATGATTCTCGATCAGGCGAAGATCGCGCCGAAGGACATCGACCACGTCGTCTACGCGTTCCTGGAGGCGGACAAAGAAGCCGAACTGATGCGCCGGAATCTTGCGAACGACCGGGCACTCAACCGTTCGCCAAGAAAAGAGCCGCTGAATTCGCTGATCGCCGCGGCAAAGAGCCGGGTGACGCCCAGGAACTTCGCCGTCCACGGCTTGAAAAACGCCATGGACACGATGACGAAGCCGTGGTGGAAAACCGCCGCATACCAGTTGTTCTCCGGCGACGGCTGGCTGGCCGACACGATCAACCATCGGCAATTCGAGACGTGGGTCACAAATGCAGTGGCCTCTCATCGTCAGTACCAGGACGAACTTCTCGCCGGTCTGAAAGAATTCGGCCTGGAATCCAAGCTCGAACGAATGGAACATCACCTCACGCACGTGGCCAACGCGTTCTACTTCAGCGGTTTTGAGAAGGCGCTCGTCGTCACGCTGGATGGTTATGGCTCCGGCCTCTCCGGGACGGTGACGCTTGCCGACGAGAAAGGCTTCCAACGGCTCAACGGCATCGAAACGCCGACGTCGCTGGGAACATTCTACGAAGCGGTGACGTCGGGGCTCGGCTTCAATCCCGACCGGCACGCCGGCAAGATCGTCGGCCTGGCGGCGTATGGCGACCCAGCGATTCTCGGCCCGGTGCTCCACAGCCTGTTTGAATGGCAGCCCGACGGCGGATTCCGCTTGAGGCGGGCATCCGATATGTACCTGGCCCGGCATCTCGCCACGCAGTTCCCGAAAATCGATGTCGCCGCCGCCTATCAGAAAGTGCTGGAAGAGGTCGTCTGCCGGTATGTCGGGCACTTTGTCAAACAGACCGGCGCCGAGGCGATTTGCCTCTCCGGCGGCGTCGCGGCCAATGTGAAAATGAATCAGCGAATCTTCGAGATTCCCGGCGTCAAAAAGCTTTACGTCCATCAGGACATGGGCGACGGCGGCTGCGGCACGGGCGCGGCGTTTCTGAAAGCCGTCCGCACCGGCAGCAAACCCTACCCGCTTCCCGACGCCTACCTCGGACCGGAATACTCGGAACAGCAACTGCTCGACGCGATGAAGGGGGCCGATCTGAAATACGAACGGTGCGACGACATCGAATCGCGGATCGCCCAACTGATTGCCGAGGACTTCGTCATCGCCCGTTTCCATGGCCGGATGGAATACGGTCCGCGTGCGCTCGGCAATCGGTCGATCCTCTATCCGGCTCGCGATCCCGAAGTCAATCAATGGCTCAATCATCGCCTCGGCCGGACCGAATTCATGCCGTTCGCTCCCGTCACGCTGTATGAAGACCGGCGCCAGTGCTACTTGAATATCGACGGTGCCGAGTACGCCGCCATGTTCATGACCGTCACCTTCGACTGCACCGACTTCATGAAGCAGAATTGCCCGGCAGCCGTGCACGTGGACGGCACGGCCCGGCCGCAACTGGTGACGCCCGAATCCAACCCGAGTTACTACCGGATTCTCTCGGAGTACAAGAAGCTGACGGGCATCCCCAGCGTGATCAACACGAGCTTCAACATGCACGAAGAACCGATCGTCTGCTCGCCGAACGACGCCATCCGGGCCTTCCAGCTCGGCAAGCTGGACTACCTGGCAATGGGGCCGTTCCTGATCCAGTCGCCCGACATCGACACCAGCCGCAACCGACCGACCCGCGCCGCGGCCGCGTCTTGATTGCCCCGAATGGACGCGTCTGGTCAACAACGAGGCAGGAAGGGGAATGACAAGGATGCACCCATCCGCGATGGCATTTCCCTGCGAAATTGCATCC
This sequence comes from uncultured Planctomycetaceae bacterium, assembly GCA_964388415.1. Lineage (GTDB taxonomy): Bacteria > Planctomycetota > Planctomycetia > Planctomycetales > Planctomycetaceae > CAZDGB01. Next base: position 60,260 of record CAYMAO010000022.1, read on the forward strand.
CGGACGCCGTTGAGGTAGCATTATGAATCCGGATGGACTGAGCTGCATGAATTTGCAGACCGTGACTGACTCCTCAACGCCAAAGAAGGAACACCTGCCATGATTCGCTGGAATTGGCGCATCGTGACGTTGATCGCCTGGACCGGGCTGACGCTCGGTCTCGGATCAGCCGTCATCGCCCAGGATGAGAAGAAGGAAGAGAAAAAAGACGAATCCAAGCCCGCCGCCGAAGCCGCCGCCCCGAAACTCAAAGTGGCGGTGATTCACCTCGATAACCCGTCCGGAGTCGCCGTGCATCCTGGAACCAAGCACGTCTTCGCCACGTCGAAGCAAGGCGTCTTCCGCTTTGTTCCGGGCAAGCCGGGAAAAATTTATCTGGAAGTCGAAGGTTTTCCCACCGACGTCTACGGCAAAGGTCCGATGTACAACATCGGACCGCTCGGCTGTGCGCTGTGGGGGACGGATCGCTTGATCGTCGCCGACGGCAGCCGGAAAGACGGGGAAGAGTTGGTCCGCGTCTACAAGATCGAAGACGCCGTGCCCGAAAAGCCCCGCAAGGAAGACGCCGCGGAATTCACGCTCGGCCCGATCGCCCCCGGCGACCTCAGCCCCAAAGGCGAAGGCAACTTCTACGGTGCGGCCGTCTGGAAGGACGCGATTTACATCACCTGCAACGGCGACGACACCAAGGGCTGGATTGCGAAGTCGGTCATTGCCGACGGCAAGCCCGGCGCATTGACGCCGACCATAGCGACGAAAGAAGCAACCGAGGTCGACGCCCCGATCGGGATCACCGTCTCGCCGGACAAGTCGCAGTTGGTGGTCAGCCAGGGCGGGGAAGTGAATGTTGCCGGCGACTCGCTGCTGACGATCTACGATGCCGAGGGAAAACTCGTCAAGAAATACGCCACCGGGTTGAATGACATCACGGGCCTGGCCTACAGCCCGACCGGAAAACTGTACGCTACCGACTTTTCCTGGGTCAAGACTGAGGACGGCGGCCTGTTTGAACTGGTCATCGAAGGCGACGAAGTGAAGCCGAAGAAGATCATGACTCTGGACCGTCCGACGGCTTTGGCGTTCGACGCGGAAGGCGGACTGTACATCAGCGTGTTCGGGCTGGGCGATCATTACAAGTCCCCCGCCGGGACCGACCCGGCCAAGGAAGACGAAAAACCCAAGGGCGGCCTCATCCGCCTCGAACCGGGGCTGTAACACCGACCACGGTTCGTTGACCTTGTTAACCGCGGCTCGGCAAACGAGCCGCGGTTTGTGTTTTTGAGGGAGGTGTTCCAAGACGCTTGCGATGAACCGACCGCAAAGCGCAAGCGTCTTGGAACGGCGACTATCGAACATTACAAATCCAACACTCGCATGACCACGCCCGACTACAACGACGCCATCCGCAAGGCTGATGTGCTGCTGGAAGCCCTGAACTGGATTCGCCGGTTCCGGGGCCGGCACGTCGTCATTAAGCTCGGCGGCAGCGCGCTGGAAGAAACCGACGCTGTCCGGCAGTTCCTCACCGACGTCGTCTTTCTCGAAGCGGTCGGCATGAGGCCGATCCTGGTGCATGGAGGCGGAAAGGCGATCACCAAGGCAATGGACGCCGCCGGCATCGTTCCGCGGTTCGTGCAGGGCCGGCGCTACACCGATGACGCCACGCTGGAGATCGTGTCGAAAGTCCTTGCCGGCGAAATCTGCCAGTCGCTCGTCGACGAAATCATCCGCCAGGGGGGCGACGCCGTCGGATTAAGCTATCTCACCGTGAACTGTCTCCGCGGCCGCCGCCTCACGCTTGCGGGTTCGCACGGCGAACCCATCGACCTCGGCCGTGTCGGAGAAGTGACCGACATCGACCGGGACCTTTTGCTCACGACGTGCCGCGCCGGCCGGATTCCCGTCTTGCCGTCCATTGCGCTCGATGAGCACGGGGGCAAATTGAACGTCAATGCCGACACGGCGGCGGCGGCGGCGGCCCGGTTGATTCAGGCGGAGAAACTGGTCTTCCTCAGCGATGTGCCGGGGATTTATCTTGATCGGAAAGACCCGGGCACGTTACAGACGCATTTGAATTCCGCCCGGTGCCGGGAATTGATCGCCCAGGGAATCATCGACGCCGGCATGGTCCCCAAAGTCGAAGCGGCGATCGAAGCCTTGGAGGCCGGCGTGAAGAAGGTGCATATCGTCGACGCCCGCATCCCGCATTCGGTATTGCTGGAAGTTTATTCCAACGCCGGCATCGGCACGGAGATTGTGTTGTAGTTGTCACCTTTTCGCGACGCTTCGCAGAAGCGTGGTTTTTCTTCGATTGGATTCGCCATGCCCCTTGCCGAGACCCGCACCAGTCAGCAGACGATCGAGCAGTTCCAGAAATACGTGATCCCGAATTACCGGCGCTACCCGGTGTGCATCGTCCGCGGCGAAGGGACGTCGGTCTGGGACGCCGAGGGAAAACACTACCTCGACCTGTTCCCCGGCTGGGGCTGCAATATCCTGGGCCACTGCCCGCCCAATGTGGTCAGGGCTGTGCGGGAACAGGTCGAAAGCCTGATCCATGTCCCCAATACGTGGTACACAGAAGCCCAGGGCGATTTCGCCGAGGCGCTGTGCACCCGCAGCTTCGGCAAGGCGTTTTTCGCCAACAGCGGAACCGAGGCCAACGAGGCGGCCATCAAGCTGGCCCGGCTTCACTCAGGGCCCCAGAAGTACCGCATCATCTCGTTCGAGAACGGCTTCCACGGCCGCACATTCGGGGCGCTGTCGGCGACCGCCCAGCCGAAATATCACGAAGGCCTCGGCCCGATGCTCCCCGGTTTCCGCTATGCGCCCTACAACGATCTCGCCGCGGTTCAGCAACTCGTGGACGACGAAACGTGCGCCATCCTCCTGGAGCCGGTCCAAGGCGAAGGGGGCGTCAACATCGCCGCGGCTGAGTATCTCCAGGGGCTCCGCCAGCTTTGCGATGACCGCGGCATCCTGCTGATCTTCGACGAAGTGCAGACCGGCATCGGACGCACGGGGCATTGGTTCGGCTACCAGGCGACAGGCGTGCAGCCCGACATCATGACGCTGGCCAAGGGGCTCGCCGCCGGGGTCGCCTGCGGGGCAATGATCTGCCGGGACGAATTGGCCCCCAGCTTGAAGCCCGGAATGCACGCCAGCACGTTTGGAGGCAATCCGTTGGCGATGGCCGCCGGCATCGCCACCATTCAGACGATTGAAGAGGAACACCTGCTCGACAACGCCCGGAAGATGGCCGAGCGGTTCCGGAAGCATTTCACGGCACTGGCGCAGGAAACGACGATCGTCAAAGACCTGAGAATCCAAGGCATGATGATCGGCGTCGAGTTGACAGTTCCCTCGACGCCCGCCGTGCAGAAGTGCATGGACCGGGGAGTGCTCATCAACGCGACGCACGACACCGTGGTACGGCTGCTGCCTCCGTTGAACATCACCCCGGACGAAGTGGACCGGGGCTGCGAAGTCGTGTGCCAGGTGATTCGGGAGTTGGCGGCAAACGGCTAAGGAGCCGGGAACGAAGTGACCGGTTTTCTCCGGCACTTCGCCCTCAACTCCGGGCCGATGGATTATTTCAATGCGTCATCTGAATTCCTTGATGGACCTGAAACGCGACGACATCGAGGCGATTTTCCGCCTGACGAAGTCGCTGAAAGACCGCTGGCGGCGCGGCGACCGGCCGCAACTCCTCACCGGGCAGGTGATGACGCAGGTCTTTGAAAAGCCGTCGCTGCGCACCCGCGTCAGCTTCGAGTCGGCCATGATGCAACTGGGCGGCAGCAGCCTGTTCCTGAACGCCAAAGAAGCCGGTCTGGGAGGCCGGGAAGCCCCGAAGGACATCGCCCGGGTGCTCGGCGGGTACAGCGACATCATCGTTTTGAGGACGTTCTCTCAGCAGTTGATCGACGATTTCATCCGCCATGCGGGGACGCACATCATTAATGGCCTGTCCGACGCCCGTCATCCCTGCCAGGCGCTCACCGACCTGTACACCGTGCAGGAATTCTACGGCGATGTGCAGGGGAAAAAATTCGTCTTCGTCGGCGACGGGAACAACGTGGCGACGTCGCTTGCCATTTTGTGCGCCCTCCTGGGCGCCTCGTTCACGATCTGCGCCCCGGAAGATTACCGCCTGTCCGACGAATTCCTTGCGGCGATCCAACGGAAGTATCCGAAGTTTCAGGTGACGCAAACCACCGATTTCCAGGCCGCCCTCGCGGATGCCGCGGTCGTCTACACTGATGTCTGGACGAGCATGGGCCAGGAGGCCGAAGACGCCGAACGGAAAGAAGTGTTTGGCCCGTTCCAGGTGAATGCCGCCGTGATGCGTCATGCGCCCGCGAAGGCGAAATTCATGCACTGCCTGCCGGCGAAACGAGGCTTGGAAGTGACCGACGACGTTCTGGACGGACCGCAAAGCCTGGTTTGGGATCAGGCCGACAACCGCATGCACCTCGCCAAAGGCCTCTTGTGCTGGGTGCTCGGTAAGATGGTGTGAATTTGAGCACCCGATTGACATGAGCCGCCTCAATTGGTATGATTCTTGCTACTTATTGTCAGATGGCGTCGTGAGTTACGCTCATCGGTTTTTCGGCTGCACGGAGCAGCCGTGAGTGTGCAGCGGAGCTTGTCCCGGTTGATCGGTGGTTATGGAGCAGAAACCCGCTCGCTTTGAAGACTTAGGTCTTTCCGAAAATTCGCTGGCCGCCGTGCGGAAAATGGGATTCCAAACTCCCAGCCCCATTCAGGCCGCCTTGATCCCGGTCGCTCTGACCGGCAAAGATTGCATCGGCCAGGCTCAGACGGGCACCGGAAAAACGGCTGCCTTCGTCCTGCCGATCCTGGAACGCATCCATCTGCACGATCCGCGCACGCAAGCCCTCGTGCTGACGCCGACCAGGGAACTCAGTCAGCAGGTCTCCGATGAGGCCCATCGACTCTGCGCCAATCATGTCGTCCGCACCGCCTGTTGCGTCGGCGGCCGGCCGATCCGCCAGCAGATTCTGGATCTGCAGCGCGGCGCCCATATTGTGATCGGCACGCCGGGCCGCGTCATCGACCTGCTGACCCGCAAGCTGTTGAAAATCTCCGATCTCAAAATCGTCGTCCTCGACGAGGCCGACCGGATGCTCGACATCGGCTTCCGGCCCGACATCGAGCGCATTCTGAAACATTGCCCGGCCGAGCGGCAGACGCTGCTCCTCTCGGCAACGTTGCCGCCACCCGTCGAACGGCTGGCCCATCGTTACATGCGCGATCCGCTGCGAATCGACAAGTCTCCGAAAGACGTCAGCAACGCGTCGATTGATCAGTATTACATCAGCGTCGACCCAGACCGCAAATTCCAGGTACTCGTCAAGCTGCTGATCACCCAGCGGCCGAAACAGGCGCTCATCTTTACCCGCACCAAGCGCGGCGCCGAAAAACTGTTCCACAGGTTCCAGGACCGGCTCAGCAAGACGGCCTTCATCCACGGCGACCTGGCGCAAACCGTCCGCGACCGAGTCATGAAAAAATTCCGCGAAGGCGGCATCCGGCTTCTGATCGCCACCGACGTCATGGGCCGCGGCATCGATGTCAGCGGCATCTCGCACATCATCAATTACGATATCCCGCTCGACTGCGACGATTACGTCCACCGCGTCGGCCGCACCGGCCGGTTGTCGTCGGATTGTCTCCGCGGCAACGCGTTCACCTTTGTCTGCAAGGATGAAGGCGACCAGTTGACGAACATTGAAATCCGCATCGACAGGATGCTGGAAGAGTTCATCGTCCCCGGCGTGATGGCCGTCCGCCAAAAGGCTGTCCGGCAGCACGTCGACGAACTCCCCAGCCCGTTCGCCCCCCGCGTGCACGAACAGGACGAGGAATTCGGCGTCGTGGCGTAAGAAAACCTGCGAACTCGCAAGCGACCATTCAAGACGCTTGCGAGTTCGCAGTCCTCTATGCCCGATCTCAATTCTGTACGAAGTTGCCGCGAGATCCTCACCCCCCCCGGGGAACGGCCCAGTGGCCTTCGCGGTATTTTCGCCGCAGCAGGGCGTTCGCGGCGTCGTCTTGCAGTATCTGCTCTTTTTGGGCATCGAAATTCAGCGTGCGGCCGACGCGGCAGGCGATGTTTGCCAGGTGGCACAGCGACGTCGAGAGATGGTTGATCTCGATATCGGCGTTCGGCTTTTCCCCTGAGCGGATGCACGAAAGAAAGTTCTGATGATGGGCCGCCAGATCGACGGTGCCGGTTCGTTCTTCGATCAGCTTGTTCCGCGGGCCGTACAGTTTCCAGCCGCCCCCTTTGCCGAGGATCATCATCCCCTTCGTGCCGTACCAGGCGTTGCCGTTCTCGAAACCTTCCTGGACATAGGGCGACCAGTCGCGTTGTTCGTAGATGAGCATTTTCTTGTGGCCGACCTGTCCGTCGCCGGGCCATTCAAAGACGCAGTACAGGTTGTCGGCAAATTCCTGGTCGTCGTCGAAGAAGTACTTGCTGCCGAGCGCCGCGATGGTGGACGGCTGCGTGTCGACGCCCAGGCCCCAGCGGGCGATGTCGATGTCGTGGACGCCGTCGTTGCCGATGTCGCCGACGCCGAAGTCGTACCAGAACCGCCAGACGCCGGGCAGCAGGTTGGATTGATACGGCCGCGAAGGAACCGGGCCGAGCCAGGCGTCGAAATCGAGATGGGCCGGCGGCTCGGACGGCTGTTTGTGGCCGATGTTGCCGCGAAGCTGGCTGTTCCATGCCTTGGCGACGAGGACATTGCCAATGGCTCCCTCCTTTAACCGCTGCATCGCCTCGATGATGTGTCCTGTACTGCGGCTTTGCGTGCCGACTTGCACGACGCGCTTGTTCTTCCGCGCGGCTTCGATCATCAACCGGCCTTCGCGGAGGTTATGCGAGCACGGCTTTTCGACGTAGACATGTTTGCCGGCGTTGACGGCGAGGATTGTCGCCGGGGCGTGCCAGTGATCGGGCATGGCGATCCAGACCGCCTGAATTTTCGGGTCGTCGAGAATTTTGCGAAAATCCTGCACGGCATCCGGCATCGGATGGCCGGCATCCTTCACCGTCTTAGCGGCGGAGGCGGTCCGGTTGGCATCGACGTCGGAAACGGCCGTCACTTTGACGGCCTGGTTCTTCACCAGATGGCTCAAATGATTCGACCCCATCCCTCCGCAGCCGATCAGCGCGACCGGCAACGGATCGGCGACGCCGGCGGAAACATGAGTCGCGATGCCTGCGGCGGCGAGCGTGCCGGCGGCTTCCAGGAATTCACGGCGAGTGACAGGGTTCATGGGGAAGCTCCAGAAGACGCGGCAGAAATCGGCAAGCGTTACATTTCGGTTTTGACGTCGCGGCGGTGGAACGGAACATCGATCAGCGTGGTGACGCCGTGACGGGTGCGCGGATGATAGCCTTTTCGGAACTGGACGCGCCAGACAAGGTCGCCCGTCAGTTGGTCGATTCGTTCTTCGGACGGGATAAACATCTCGACGGACGCCCCCGGCGCGAGGACCGTGCTGAGGTTCTGCCCGGCGATGCGAAATTCGCTGTGCGTGGAAATCTCGAACAGGTAATGCAAATTGCCGCGATTCGTCCGTTCCTCCTTGCGGCACAGAAATTGATTCGTCAAAGCCGCCTGGCTGAAGTCCTGGTAATGGCGTTTGAAGAGGAGCAGCGAGTCGAGCGGCGAAAAGGTCTGATTCCGAGAGACGTTTTCGAACTTCAGCCACAGCTTCAGCACTGGTTCAGACGGAGGCCGCACGGCGGTCGGATCGCCCAGAACGTGCTCGAACTTCAACGCCGCCTGCGTCACGCGCAACGGCGAAACCCGCAGGCTGCCGTACCGCCGCGCTTCGCCCAACGCCAGCACGTGGCCCCGGGCCACGTCGGCATCGGGCGGGGCGACTTCCAGCCCCACTTCGCCGTTCTGAATCTTCGGGACCACGTCCGGCAGATTTTCCAGCGGATGCGTCTTCATCCGTCCCAGCGTCATCAGCAGAAACAGAAAAGCCAGCGTGACCGCACTGGCGTAACTCAGCATGAACAGAAACCAGAACCGCGGCACTGTGGCCGGGGCCGCGCGGCCGGAATCCATGATCTCCGGCGCGGGAGCAGGATGCGCCGCAGCCGGGGCGGTTTCCTGCAAAGCCGGCGCGGCATCCGAGACCATCCGCAGACTGCTGTGGGACGGCAACTCCGACATAGGTACGGCGGCGGAACCGCCACCGGAAATGGACTCCTCAGTCCAATGCGTCCCGGCCAGGACTGCGACAGCCTCGGGAGACGCTGTGGTCTCGCTCGTTGTGCCGGCCGCTTCGATGACGGGCGATTCTTGAGGCGGAGGTTCCTCCGCCGGCACCGCTTCAGGCGGGACTTCCCCTTCGAGTTCTCCGGGAACCTGCAGGTGTGCTCCGCAATGGGGGCAGGCCACGACGCTGCCGGGGGCCTCAGCCAAAAGATGCCCCTGGCACTGACCGCACAACAAATCAATGGCCATGTCCGTCCCAGTCGGGAGAATCCGCCGCGAGAATTCCGAACTTTACCCTTTCGCAAGCAGTTCCCAGTTTACAGAAACAGGTTTCCCGCGGTGAAGCAACTCGGCAAGATTTCCTAACGGAATTGTTCCGAAAACGGGGACACCGCCCCGGGATTCGATTTCCGCCGGATTGCCTTCGATCGATGCATCCTCTTGGTCATTTGCCGTTTCGCAGAGGATCACGCCCATCACGCGCAGGTTTCGTCGACGCGCCGCTTCAATGGTCAGCAGCGTATGGTTGATCGTTCCCAGACCGGGCCGCGCCGCCAGGATCAGCGGAAAGCCAAATTCCTGGGCCAGATCGGCTATCGACATGGAGTCCGTGACGGGGCACAGAAATCCGCCGGCCCCTTCGATCAATAGCAAGTCGACACGATCGCGCCAGGCGTCCAACCCCGACCGCAAACGCCCGGCATCCACCGTCCGGCCTTCACGCCGCGCGGCGATTGGCGGCGCCAAAGGAGCGAGAAATCGCTGCGGGCAGATCTCATCATGGGTGGCCGGCACATTGATCGCGGCGGCCAGCCGCTGCACGTCCTCCCAGACGAATTGTCCGTTCGGCCCGTGCTCGGCCCCGGAGCAGACGGGTTTGTAAGCGCCAACGCGCAACCCGGCCGCCGCCGCCTGCCGGGCAATCAAACAAGCCGTCTGCGTCTTTCCGACCCCGGTGTCGGTTCCGGTGATGAACAGGGCCTGCATGGCGTTCTCAATCAGCAGTTGTCGATTCAGATCCCAGCAAGTTTCAGCATCCAATTCAACATCAGCAGCGCGGCGACGCCCACGAGTACGGTCCAGGGAAAGATTTTTCCCAGCGGCAAACCGGAAGGAACAGTCATGGCGAACAGCCGGTAGGGGATTTGCAGCACAGTCAACGCGGCGAGCAGCCAGCCGAATCGGTGCATCTGGAACGAGGCCTCCCACCGGCCGTGAAAGAAGTGAATGAAGCTCCGCGTCAGGCCGCAGCCGGGGCAATCCTGCCTGAGCCACACGCGGCTCTGGCACAGCTCCGGCAACGGAAATTGCGTCAGCCCGGCCACAGCGATGCGACGATTTTCCACCGTGGTCAACACCGTCGACAGACCGATCACCCCGAGCGCCAGCCCCAGGATCGTCAGATGATGGCGGCGCGATGCCAAGGAGGGATCATTCGGCACGGGAGGAATCTGTACATTCATTTCCGCAGGGTGGCAAGGACACCAGAAAAAATAAACAGGCCGACGACCGTTCCGTAAAACGCCATCATGACGAATGACAAAATGAGCAGTTTCATGCCCCGTGAGCGTTTGCCTTGCGCCATCAATACGATGGCAAAGATCAGTGCAATCCCGTTGCAGAGCAGGCCCATCAGCCAATCCAGCGGCTTCAACGGCTCGGCCGGAGGGCCCGCGGCCACCATCTCTTCTCGCTTTTTCCTGAGGACGACGGCCCCTTCCAGTTCATCCAGGTTGACGTCCTCGTCATCCGGATCGATCGGCTTGTTCTTGAATTTCTTGAGGTTCAAATTGAGGATCGATTCCGTCGATCCCAGCTCCGGATTCAGTTCCTGCTTGGGCGGAGCGGCGGCTTTCGCTTTCGGGACGGCGGTTGCCTCGCCGCAGCCCGGACATTTAATCTTCTTGCCGGCCGCCTCTTCCTTGACCTTCAGCTTCTTGTCGCAATGCGTGCAGCGAAATTCAATCGGCATGATTGTTCGTCAATTCCCACAGAGACAGACCACAAGACAAAATGAAATGCCGCGACGAATACGCAAGAGAGTACCTTAGCCGAGGGGCGTTGGTCCAGCGGCGAATTCCGTCTCGACGACTTGCCGCGTGTTTTCGGCGGGCTTCACGGGTTGTCCGGGCTATGCTACGATGCCGGCACGCGAGCATTCCCCAGAAATTCCAGACTTCCGGAGACGACATAACATGCCTGCTGATAATGCGTTCGGTTCGCAGTCCTCGCTCAAGACCCAGTCGGGAACGTACACCGTCTATCGGCTTCCGAAGCTCGCGGACGCCGGACTCGGCTCCCTCGACCGTCTGCCGTTTTCGTTACGGGTCCTTTTGGAATCGTGCCTGCGAAATGTCGACGGTTTTGTCGTCACTGAAGAGCATGTCAAGCAGGTTGCGGGCTGGAAGGCGGCCGCGCCGGCGCAAGTCGAAGTCCCGTTTTTGCCGGGCCGCGTCGTCCTGCAAGACTTCACCGGCGTTCCGGCCGTCGTCGATCTCGCCGCGCTCCGGTCCGCCATGGTCCGCATGGGGGGCGATCCGAACAAGATCAACCCGTTGGTTCCGTGCGACCTGGTGATCGACCATTCCGTACAAGTCGACGCGTTTGCTTCGCCGCACGCGCTTCAAGACAACATCAAGCTCGAATTCGAGCGGAACCTCGAACGCTACCAGTTGCTGCGCTGGGCGCAGCAGGCGTTCAGTAATTTCCGCGTGGTGCCGCCGGCGACAGGCATCGTCCACCAGGTGAATCTCGAATATCTCGCCAAGGGCGTGCTGACGAAAAATGGCGTCGCTTACCCGGATAGCCTCGTCGGCACCGACAGCCACACGACAATGATCAACGGCCTCGGCGTCGTCGGCTGGGGCGTCGGCGGCATCGAAGCCGAAGCCGTCATGCTGGGACAGCCCATTTACATGCTGCTGCCGGAGGTCGTCGGCTTCAAATTGACGGGGAAACTGTCGGAAGGCACGACGGCAACCGACCTTGTGCTCACCGTGACGCAGATGCTGCGGAAGCATGGCGTGGTGGGCAAGTTTGTCGAATTTTACGGACCGGGCCTCTCGAAGATGACGCTTGCCGATCGGGCCACCATCGCCAATATGGCCCCGGAATACGGCGCGACGATCGGCTTCTTCCCGGTGGATGATGAAACCTTGCGTTACATGAAACGGACCGGCCGCACCGTCGCGGAAGTCGATCTCGTCGAACGGTTCTACAAAGAGCAAGGCCTTTTCCGGACCGATGCCTCTCCCGAGCCCGAATTCACCAGCCGGTTGGAACTGGATCTGTCGACCGTGCAGCCCTCGATGGCCGGCCCAAAGCGTCCGCAAGACCGGATTACGCTGGCGGCGATGAAGCAACAGTGGCAGCACGATTTGGCGACGACTTTCGGAAAACCGTCGCCCGGTGTGGCCGCGACCATGTTGGCGATGACGTCGGAAGGAGGACCGCCAAACAAGGATTCCATGCTGGCGCCCACGCCCGTCGGCGTCTCGGTGAATTACCAAGGCCAATCCTTTCAATTGAACGACGGCGCCGTGGTGATCGCAGCCATCACCAGTTGCACCAATACCAGCAATCCGTCGGTCCTGATCGGAGCCGGTTTGCTGGCCAGCAAAGCGGTCGCCAAGGGGTTATCACAAAAGCCGTGGGTGAAGACGAGCCTGGCTCCGGGAAGCCGCGTGGTGACGGAGTACCTGCAAAAATCGGGACTCGACAAATCGCTGGACCGACTCGGCTTCAACACGGTCGGCTATGGCTGCACGACGTGCATCGGCAACTCCGGTCCGCTGCCGGAACCGGTTGCCAAGGCGGTGCGCGACGGCAATCTCGTCGCCTCGGCGGTGCTTTCCGGCAATCGCAATTTTGAAGGCCGCGTGAATCCCGACGTGAAGGCAAACTACCTCGCCAGCCCGCCGCTGGTCGTGGCTTACGCACTCGCCGGGACGACGGACATCGACTTGCTGACCGAACCGCTTGGCACGGGGAAAGACGGTGAGGATGTCTTCCTCAAAGACATCTGGCCGACATCGAAGGAGATCGAAGACCTCATCGCCAGCAGCATCACGCCGGAGATGTTTCAGGAACAATACGGTTCCGCGACGAAAGGCCCGCCGGAATGGCAGGCGATTTCCGGCGCCGTCGGCGAAATTTATCAGTGGAACGACGATAGCACTTACGTCCATGAGCCGCCGTTCTTCCAGAACATGCCGAAAGTCCCGGGGCCGATCCAGGCGATCCACGGCGCGCGCTGCCTGCTGTCATTGAGCGATTCCGTCACGACCGACCACATCAGCCCGGCCGGTTCGATCAAGGCGAGCTCCCCCGCTGGTCTCTATTTGCAGAGCCGCGGAGTGAAACCGCTCGACTTCAACCAGTACGGCGCCCGCCGCGGCGACGACCGCGTGATGACCCGCGGGACGTTCGCCAACATTCGCATCAAGAACCTGCTGGTCCCCGGCACGGAAGGGGGCGTCACGAAATACCTGCCGACCGGCGAGCAGATGTCGGTTTACGACGCGGCCGTAAAATACCAGTCCGACAAAACGCCGCTGGTGGTCCTCGCCGGAGCGGAATACGGCACCGGTTCGTCTCGCGACTGGGCGGCGAAGGGAACGTATCTGCTCGGCATCCGGGCGGTGATCGCCACGAGCTTTGAACGCATTCATCGGTCGAACCTCGTCGGCATGGGCGTTTTGCCGCTGCAGTTTCGCGAAGGCGAGAATCGCGATTCGCTGGGTCTCGACGGGACCGAAGTCTTCGACATCTCGATCGACGACAAGATCAAGCCGCTGCAGGCCGTCGAAGTCACCGCCACGAAATCCGACGGCACGGCGGTCCACTTCGTCACGACCTGCCGCATCGACACGCCGGTGGAAGTCGACTACTACCGCAACGGCGGCATCCTGCACACCGTTCTCAGGCAGTTGGTGAAGGGGTGATGTTTCACAGGAAGGCAATGCCCTGCCAAAATCGATTTGTCGGGATTGTCAAAGAGGAACTCCGAGGAATTCGACCGTTGGGTCGCCAGAGAATTTGGGCTCGCATCGATGCCGAGTTGGTTCACGCCCCGGCAGTGGAGCCCCGCCGGTGCGTTGATCTCTGAACGACACCATGGATGGCGCTGGCCTGCCGATCAGGTCCACAACAATTCGGCCACCTTCAGATCGGCAGAACAAGCCCGGTCGATGAACTTTCTGATGCTCAAGCTCGGGCCGCTCGCCGGTCTGCCTGCGCGATCCCGTCTCCCTCCCCTTTCGTTTTACACGCTGCTCCGTAGAATACCTCGTCCGCCGAAATGCGATGTCTGTAACACGCTTCGGCGAAGCGCCGCTAAGTTTCTGGCTCTCTACTCTCGACATCGGACTCTCGACGCACTATGGCCGAACACTACATCTTTCAAATGCAGGACCTCCGCAAATTCCATGACAAGAAGGAAGTCCTGAAAGGCATCTGGCTGTCGTTTTATCCCGGCGCAAAAATCGGCGTCCTGGGGCCGAACGGTGCCGGCAAAAGCACGCTGCTCCGCATCATGGCGGGTGAAGACAAGGACTTCATGGGGATGGCCCAGCTCACCGCCGGGTTCACTGCCGGGTATGTTCCGCAAGAACCCCGCCTGAATCCCGACCACACGGTGATGGACGAACTCAACGAAGCCGTCGCTCCGAAACGGGCGATCCTGGCCCGCTATGACTGGATCAACAACCGTTTCGGCGAAGGTCCCGACGCCGACGAGATGGACCAGTTGATCGAAGAGCAGGGCAAGATTCAGGAGCAGATCGACGCGCAGAATCTCTGGGAACTCGACCGGGAACTCGAAATCGCCGCCGATGCCATGCGGCTGCCCCCGATGGACGCCGTCATCGGGCCGCTCTCGGGCGGGGAACGCCGCCGCGTCGCCTTGTGCAAGATGCTGATCATCGCCCCGGACTTGCTGCTGCTCGATGAACCGACCAACCACCTGGACGCCGAGTCGGTCGCCTGGCTGGAGCGGCACCTCGACAGTTACTCGGGCACAGTCGTTGCGGTCACTCACGACCGCTATTTCCTCGACAACAGTTGCCAGTGGATTCTTGAACTCGACCAGGGTAAGGGCATCCCCTCGGAAGGCAACTATTCAACATGGCTCGAACAGAAACAGGAACGGCTCCGGAAAGAGGAGAAGGCCGCATCCGCCCGGCAAAAGACCATCGAGAAGGAACTCGAATGGGTCCGCAGCTCGCCGAAGGCCCGCCAGGCCAAAAGCAAGGCCCGTCTGCAGGCGTATGAAAAACTCGTCGCCGAAGAACAGGAAAGCCGCGACCAGACCATTGAACTCCAGATTCCTCCCGGTCCACGGCTCGGCGACACGGTCGTCGTCTTCGACAAAGTCTCCAAGAGTTTCGGCGACAAGCTGCTCTTCGAAAATCTCTCCTTCAGCCTGCCCCCCGCGGGCATCGTCGGCGTCATCGGCCCCAACGGTGCCGGCAAGACGACCATGTTCCGGCTGATCACCGGCGAGCAGCAGCCCGATTCCGGCAAAGTCACCGTCGGCAACACGGTGAAAATCGCCTATGTCGAGCAGAACCGCGAAAGCCTCGAAGAAGAGAAGTCGGTCTACGACAACATTTCCGGCGGCAACGACAATCTTCGCTATGGCAACGTCACGCTCAACAGCCGGGCCTACTGCGGGAAGTTCAACTTCAAAGGTCCCGATCAGCAGAAGCCCGTGAAGTTCCTCTCCGGCGGCGAACGCAATCGTTTGCTGCTCGCGAAAACTGTCACAGTCGGTGGGAACCTATTGCTGCTCGACGAACCGACCAACGACCTCGACGTCGACACGCTCCGGGCGCTGGAGGAAGGCCTGCTGAATTTCTCCGGCTGTGCCGTGGTGATCAGCCACGACCGCTGGTTCCTCAACCGCGTGGCGACACACATCCTGGCCTTCGAAGGGAACAGCGAAGTCTACTGGCATGAAGGGAACTTCGATTCGTATGAAGCCCTCCGCCACGAACGGATGGGTGCCGACGCCGACACGCCGCATCGCATCCGTTATAAAAAGCTGGCGAAGTGAGGCGATATCGGCGATACTGATGTGAGTTCGGCAAGACACCCTTGAATGTGGTGAGTTTGAGGAGTTCGATCAATGAGCACCGTTCTGGAACCGCCGCCGATTGCGTCAACACCACCGACGCCGGCATCGCAACGCGTCACCGGCATCAACCTCTCTGATGAAGCCTTTATTCCCGCCGGGATCACCGATCTCGCCAGTTTCCGCAGGTGGGCGGATTCAGAGTTGTATCCGTCGCGAGGCAAATACGCGTTCTTCCAGGGGCAATTGTGGGTGGATCTGACCAAGGAACAGCTCTTCACGCACAATCAAGTGAAGTTCGCGTTGAATCTGGACCTCGGAAATCTGATTCGCACCGTGGGGCTTGGATATCTCTTCGTCGATGGAATTCGCTTGTCGAACGCCGCCGCCGATTTATCTGCAGAGCCCGATGCGGTGTTCGTCTCCTTTGCCGCGATTCAGCAGGGAAAGGTCAAACTGGTCCGCGGGCAAATGGGGGGCTATGTCGAATTGGAAGGCAGCCCGGAACTCGTGGTAGAGATCGTCAGTCCGTCGTCGGTAAGAAAAGATACGGAAGTGTTGCGGGAAATGTACGCCCAAGCCGGCGTCCTGGAGTACTGGCTGATTGACGCGCGGACTACGAATCCGAAGTTGGAACTTCTCGCGCTCACGCCGAACGGATACCAGCCTGCGCCGACCGCAGACCGGGGACAGTTCTCCGCCGTTCTGTCGCAAAACCTCTGCCTCGATCAGGATACTGACCCGCTCGGCAATCCGAGGTATGTGTTCCGAATAGTTTCCGCGACAACCGGATTGCTGCCTCCTAAAACCGAAATTTGAG
Source organism: uncultured Planctomycetaceae bacterium (assembly GCA_964388415.1). Taxonomy (GTDB): domain Bacteria; phylum Planctomycetota; class Planctomycetia; order Planctomycetales; family Planctomycetaceae; genus CAZDGB01. Next base: position 76,419 of record CAYMAO010000022.1, read on the forward strand.
AATTCCTAACTGCGGACCGACCTGACACAGGAACACCGTTATGCGAATTTCCGCGATGGCAAACCTGCTGCAGGGTGTGATCGTCACTCTCGTTTCTGTTACGTCTGCGCTCTCTGTCGCGGAAGAACAGAAATGGGAATCGCTGTTGCCTGCTGTTGATGCGGAGAAACACTCCGTCGCGGGGAGTTGGAAACAGACGGACGCCGGGTTGACGGTGTCCGCCGCTCAAGGGGCACGGCTCGCGCTGCCGTTCGCGCCGACCGGGGAATACGACTTCCGGGTGAGTTTTACCCGCAAGTCTGGCGTGCATTCCGTGGCATTGTTCGTGCCGCACGGCAAAGGGCAGGCGTCGTTTGAGGTCGATGCCTGGGGCGAACATCTGGGCGGGTTGCAGAACATCGCCGGCAAATCGCTCAAAGAAAATGTCACCCGAAAGGAGAATCTGACTCTGAAAAATGGCCAGCGGCATACGATGACGGTGGAAGTCCGCAAAGGCCAAATCCGCGCGCTTCTGGATGATCAAGTCATTTCAACATACAAGACCGACGGCGGCGATCTGGCGGTACCCGATCTCTGGAAATTGCCGGATTCCAAGACGCTTGGTCTAGGCGCGTGGGACAGTGAAACCGTCTTCCATCGCGCAGAGGCCCGGATGCTCGACAGCAAGCCGGTGCCGCGCGCGGGGGAAAAACCCGTGGCGACGAATCCCCCGACAAAGAGCACACCTGCAAAACCCTCATCACCGGCCGCCGAAGGGAAGCATGTGCTGATCGTGATCGCCAACCATCACTTCTTTTATCGCGAATATGCCGACCCTCGGGCGGAACTCGAACGGGCCGGGATCAAAGTCACTGTGGCCGCGGGGCGCAAGGCGGCTTGCCGGCCGCATGACGGGTCGGGCCAGGGGAACGACGGCGGCATGGTGCAGCCCGATCTCGCGATTGCCGACGTAACGTCTGCCGACTACGATGCCATTCTCTTCTCCGGCGGTTGGGGTTCCTCGGCCTATCAATTTGCGTTCAACGGCCGCTACAACGACGCTGCTTACAACGGCGACAAAACCGTGAAGGCTGACGTCAATCGGCTGATCGGCGAATTTCTCTCGCAGAAAAAGTTCGTCTGCGCCCTGTGCAATGCCGTCTCTGTATTGGCATGGGCCCGAGTGGATGGGCAAAGTCCGCTGCGGGGAAAGACGGTGTGCGCACCGCCACGGCAGGCCGCTGCCGGTATCTACGACGGCCGACAAGCCCAGCCCTCCTGCCGGTGGCATCCGGAAAAGAACGGCGCCGTTCTGTCGCCGGCCGGCGCGATCGGCCGACCCGGAACCGCCGAAGACGACGTCGTCGTCGACGGCCTGATCGTCACCGGCGAGGATGACATCTCCGCCCGCGCCATGGGCCGGAAGATCGCCGAACTGCTGGCCAAATGAGGCCGGCCCGGATTGGCGGCAACAAGTTTTTTCGGCCGTCCCATGTTCTACGCAATGATCTCCGTAATGATCTCCCCGGCGACATCCGTCAGCGTCTCGTTCCTTCCCTGATGGAAATACGTCAGCAGGCGATGATCGATTCCCAGCAGGTGAAGAATCGTGGCATGATTGTCATGCAAGCGTTTTTTTTGACGGCTTCGAAGCCGAATTCATCTGTCGCGCCGTGTTTCATGCCGCCTTTCACGTTGCCGCCGGCGAACCTCATCGAGAAGTCGTACGGATTGTGATTGCGGCCCGGATCGCCTTTGCTTTCGCTGAACGGCTTCCGGCCAAACACGCCGCCTTGGACGACCAGCGTACTGTCCCGCAGATCTCGAGCCGGCTGGATCGACAGACTCGCAGCCAGAATCCTTTGCTCGGGAGACGGCTGAGTCACCTCGAAGAACGGAGCCGGAAGTTCCACATCGCAAATTTTTTCCGCGATAGCATCAAAGAGTGTTGATTCGTTTGAGGTTTGGTGGTAAAGTTTCCGATGAGAGGTAATGACTCGCGACCATATTCAGGGGCCCATACATGCTGACATTTCAAGGATCGACTCAGCGGTTTTGTGACGGCGTTTCGCGCAGGAATTTCCTTCAGGTCGGAGCGACCGCTCTTGGCGGGCTGACTTTGCCGGGCCTGCTGCGTGCCGAGGCCCAACCCGGTTCGCAGCCTACGGGCAAGTCGATCATCAATATCTATCTGCCGGGCGGGCCGTCGCATCAGGACATGTTCGACCTTAAGCCGCTGGCTCCGCGGGAATTTCGCGGCGAGTTCTCGCCGATCGCGACGAATGTCCCCGGCATGGAAATTTGCGAGCACATGCCGGAGTTGGCCAAGGTCGCCGATAAATTTTCAGTGATTCGCTCACTCGCCGGCATCCGGGATGAACATGCGCCGACCCAGTCCGATTCCGGCTGGTCGGAAAGTTCGTTGCGGGGGATGGGCGGGCGACCGGGCATTGGTTCGGTGCTGACCAAATTGTGGGGCCCTCAGCAGTTGACGGCCTATGGCGCCTGCCCGACGTTTGTTGATCTCACCGGTTGGACGAAGCCTGGTTTTCTCGGCCAGGTGAACGCCGGTTTTCGGCCCGATAACGAGGGCCGTGCCAATCTGACGCTGAACTCTTCGCTTTCGTCCGGTCGCTTGAACGACCGCCAGTCGCTGCTGGGTGGACTCGACCGGTTGCGCAAAGAAATCGACGGCCAAGGGATGATGTCGGCCATTGACAGTTTTACCGAGCGGGCCGTGAACATTATTACGTCGGGCGAGTTGGCGAAAGCCCTCGACTTGCGAAATGAAGATCCGCGGACGATCGACCGGTACCGGCTCGAGAGTCCGATGGGTTCGATGCAGAACTTCATCCTGGCCCGCAGGCTCGTGCAGGCCGGCGTGCGCTGCGTCGGCCTCTCCTGGGGAGGCTGGGATACACACGGCAACAACTTCGGCCATCTCCGCGGCCAGTTGCCGCCGTTGAGCCGTTCTCTCGCCGCGTTGATCGAAGACCTCGACGCCCACGGCCTCCTGGACGACACGCTGATCATGATGTCTGGCGAGTTCGGCCGCACGCCCCGGGTGAACACCGGCGCCGGCCGCGACCATTGGTCCCGGGCCTCGTTCATGTTCCTCGCCGGCGGCGGACTCAAGCATGGCCAGATGATCGGGGCCACCAACCGCAATGCGGAAGAGCCGGTCGAACGGCCAATCCACATTCAGAACGTCTTCCACACGGCGTACCACCTGCTGGGAATCGACGCGAATCTCACGACGCTCACCGATTCCTCGGGCCGCCCGCAGTATCTCGCCGATGAGCGGGAACTGATTCGCGAATTGCTTTAAGACTCGCAGTTGAACCATCATTGAAGCCCGGCTGATGCTTTGGTCAGCCGGGCTTCACGTTTGCGCCGCGGGGCAGAAGTGTCCCGCCGACGCCGGGCTTTGCGTGGGTGCTCCCGTGCGATCAATCCCTGAGACGGGGATCGCTCATCGCAGATCAAAAGACCGCAGTGTGTTCCGATCGCGCACAAAGTAGTGTCCGTGCGCCAAGGCAGGCAGGGCGCGGGTTTGCGATTTGGCGAGCGACGCGACGCCCAGCTCTTCGTAGCCGTCGGGCGTCCGTTTCACCATCCGCAGCGTTCCATCGGTCTGCTGAACGAGCAGTTTCCCGTCGGCGGCGATGAGCGTGGCGTATTCGGTGAGGGGCTTCGACCAGAGAATATTGCGTTTTTCCGGATCGAAGCACTTGAGCGACACCGCCCCGCCGTCTTGCCGCCCATCAACGCCATAGACCAGGCCGTTCTCGACGATCGGCGTCGTGTACTGGCTGGAAAGAATCTCGTCGCCTTCCCAGTGAATTTGGGCGCTGTCTTTGCCGATCTTCACAAGTTTGGCCCCGATGCCGTAGCTCGCTGTCAGCAGGGCCGCATCGCCGATCATTACCGGGTTGGCGCCGTTGACGGTCGGTCCGCGCTGGCCGAACGCGGTGCGAAAACGCTCCTTGCCGTTCGCCGGATCGACGGAAACGAAATGCAAGCGAGTGAGAAAGAGGGCATGACGCGTGCCGTTGACGGTGACGGCAATTGGCGAGGAATAACTGGCGGCGTCGTCGGTCGATTGCCAGACGGTTTTGCCGGTTGCCAGGTCGAACGCCACCAACCCGGCGCCGCCGCGCCCGCCGATGTTCGCCAAGACCAGTTTGCCTTCGATCAAGGGCGTGCTGCCGGCCCCGAAATAGGCATCCGCCGGCTTAAAATCCTGGTGAGTTTTTCGGCTCCAGAGCGGATTGCCGGTCTTCAGATCCCAGGCGGACAGCACGCCTTGAGCGCCGAACGTCAGCACCCGGTCATCGGCGATCACGGGCACGCAGCGCGGGCCGTCGGAATCTTCGATCTGCGGACGGTAGGTCGTCGGATAGCCCTGGCTCCAGACTTGCTTGCCGGTCTCCGCGGACAAGGCCGTGACCGTCTCCTCATTATCCAGGCGGTGAAACACGATCACGAGCTTCTGAGCAATCGCCGCGCCGCCGTAACCCGATCCGACGGGAACTTCCCAGACCTTCTTCGGTCCCGTCTTCGGCCACGCATCGGCCAGCGATTCTTTCTCGCCGATGCCGTTGCGCTGGGGACCGAGAATTTGCGGCCAATCGCCGGCGATGAGGGACTTCGGCGAGACAATAGCCGTCCCGGCGAACAGTCCGAGACAGATTACAATGCGGCCATAACCGGTCAGCATGATGCAGTTCCCCGCAGGAATTTCTGTTCCCAGCCGACGCGATCGTTCGGCATGGCAGTTTCAGAGCATACGCTGCGCAAGGAGGAAATTTGAAGCGAAGGAGATCATTGCCGTCGAAGAAAACAGCAGGTACGGCCGGTCACTCGGGTTTGCGCCGTTCCTTGGCATACCGGACCCGGCAGCCGCGGGCGATCGTCTCTTCGGTCGCCGGATTTTCACCGGCCAGTGCGGCGAGAATCGCCTGCTCGACCCATGTGTCTTTCACCTTCTCCGGGTCGGTGGAATCGTCCATCGCGCCCATGTAGATCACTTTGCGGTCCTCGTTCAGCACGAAAAATTCCGGGGTGAATACGGCCCCGTAGTCCTTGGCGATCTGCTGAGACTCGTCATAGAGAATGTGGTACGTCGGCTTCTGTTTCGTCACGCGTTCGGTCAGAGCCTCCAGGCGATCCTGTTTCACCTGGTTGACGCAGATGGGCACGACGGCGACCGACTTCTCCGCATACCGGGATGCCAGGTCGCTCATCCGCTGCTCGTAATCCACGGCGGTCGGGCAACTGATGCAGGTGAAAACCACGACGATCACTCTCGTGTCCTTCCAATCGGCCAGCGAATGCGTTTTGCCGTCGGTCCCCGGCAAATCCTTCCAGGCCGGAGCTGCATCGCCAATCGAAAGGACTGCGTTGAATTCGCCGGCCGAGGCGGCAGGGCACAGCGCCGCCGCGATTAGCATTAAACACTGCAGATTGCGAATTGCGGATCGCGGAATAAACATAGGGTTCTCCTCTCGTTGGATATGATGCCGGTTGGCGGCAACTCAAAGATTCGGTTTGCCACATCGTGTCCTCGCGATTATACTGCGTCGCATCAGCGGAAGTTATTGTATCGCCTGCCCAATTGCCCGCCGCGCGCTGACCTGCCGGATTGACCCTCCCCCTGAAAACTCTGGAAAAGGATTGTACGTCATGCCTCAGCGTCTCTTTCTCGCGACCGTTGTTTTCGGCGGCCTCTCCGCCATGCTGGTGTTTGCTGCGGAACCGTCGGCATCCAAAGACTGGCCCCAATGGCGCGGGCCGAACCGAGACAACAAAAGTTCGCAGACCGGCCTGCTGAAGGATTGGGACGCGGCGCCGCCCCAACTCGATTGGAAGCTGGAAGGCCTCGGGAAAGGGTTTGCCAGCGTGTCGGTCGAGGGGGATCGGCTCTACACTACCGGGAACCTGGAGAAGGGCCAGCATGTGATCGCCGTCGATCTGAAGAAACACACAGTTGCCTGGAAGCAGCAGCTCACGGAATCCAATCCGAATCATGGGTATGACGGCTCGCGCTGCACGCCGACTGTGGACGGCGATCACCTCTATGCCGTGTCGTCCGACGGCGGGATCGCCTGCCTGCAAGCGGCCGACGGAAAGATCGTCTGGCAGAAGCCCTACAAAGAATGGGGCGGCAAGATGATGTCTGGTTGGGGCTTCTCCGAATCCCCGCTGATCGACGGTGACCGCGTGGTCGTCACGCCCGGCGGCGATGACGCCATGATGGTGGCTCTCGACAAGAAGACCGGCAAGGAAATCTGGAAGTCGAAACTGAACGATCAGGGCCGTGCCGGGGCCGGGTATTCTTCGATCGTGGTCAGTAACGGGGCCGGCGTGAAGCAGTACGTCACGCTGGTCGGCAAGGGCGTCATCAGCGTCCGCGCCAGCGACGGCAAACATCTCTGGACTTACGGACACATCGCCAACGGCACGGCGAACATCCCCACGCCGATCGCCGTCGGTGATTACGTATTTGGCTCCAGCGGCTACGGCGACGGCGGGTCTGGCGTCGTCAAGTTGACCAAGGACGGCGACGGCGTGAAGGCTGAAGAAATCTGGTACAAGCCATCCGGTGAATTGCAGAATCATCACGGCGGCATGGTTCTCGTCGGCGACCATGTCTACTTCGGCCATGGGAGCAATAATGGCTTCCCGGTCTGCGTGGATTTGGGGTCGGGCGAAATGAACTGGAAAGGCAACAGCCGCAACCTGGGCGGCGGTTCCGCGGCGATTACATACGCCGATGGCCACCTGATTTTCCGGTACGACACGGGGGATGTCGCGCTGATCGAAGCCAATCCGAAAGAGTTCAAGGCCAAGGGAAAATTCGTGCCCGAAGTCGTGCAGAAACCGAGCTGGTCGCAACCCGTGATCTGCCAGGGAAAGCTCTTCCTCCGAGAACAAAACACGCTGATGTGCTACAACGTGACCGCCGGGACGAAGTAATGGCGGCTGGGTCGAGCGGTCTCGGCGTCGCCGACGCCGGGCTTTGGGGGATTTGCAGCGCCCAAAAAAAACGGGAGTTGCTGCATTGTCCGGCTTCATCTTGCGTCGTTTGCCGGAATCCGTTAATTCTTCGCGCGCCGAATTCGGTGAGAAACCGTCGGCTCAGGCTGCACAGTGAATTCTGGCTGCAGCCTGAACGACCTATCCCCTGATGGCCGGTCACGTTCCATCTGCTGCACGAGTGACGCATGCCGCGTTGCGGATCACAATTCCGACCACTGGTTACGTCGCATCCTTCCGTGCGCGCCGCTCTTGGCGTGATCTGGCGGGGACTGCTGACGGTGTGCGTGATGATCTCCGCAGCCGGCTTGCAAGGCAAAACGGAATCCGATGAAGCCATCGAGGAGCCGTTGTCAGCCGTTCGCGTGGAAGGCAATCACACCATTCCGAATTCGGAAATCGCCAAGCACATCAAGTCTCGCCCAGGACGGCCAGCGGCGCAAAAATCGGTCAAGGAAGACGTCGAATCGCTGGTCCGCACGCGGTGGTTTGCGATTGTCGAGCCGTCTATCCGGAGGACGGAAGACGGTCCGGAACTGGTCTTTCGCGTCGTCGAAAAGCCTATTGTCCGTTCGGTCACGTATCTCGGACTGGGCAAAACCAACGGCTGGCAAAAAGCGGGCGTCAGCCTGGGCGTTGCCAAGGATGAAGTGCAAAAGCTGGAAGCGTTGACGGGCTTGAAAAAGGGGAGCCCTTACGACATCGCCGCCAACAAGGAATGCGCCCGCCGGATTGAGCAGATGTACCACGAGAAGGGCTACGCCTTCGCGACGGTCGAATTGGAAAAGGGCGATCAGCGCGAAGACCGGGAAGTCGTCTTCCGCATCGAAAAGGGGCCGAAAGTCAAAGTCGTCGACGTCGATTTCATCGGAAATAAAGACTTCTCTGACGCCGTGCTGGGGCTCAAGCTGCGTACGAAAAAACAAGTCGCATGGGTCTTCGGCGGCAAGTACGACCCGACGACCATCCCGGATGACAAGCAGTCGCTTGCCGATTACTACCGCGGGCTCGGCTATTTCGACATCAAAATCGATCACGAGATGGCCTTCTCCCCGGACAAGTCCAAGGTCTATCTCAAGTACAACATCTCCGAAGGCCCGCGATACAAAATTCGCGAGACGTTCATCGAAGGCAACGAGATCTTCACGGAAGCCAACCTGCGGTCCGAACTGGCCGTCAAAGACGGTGAAGCGTTTGACGCAAAGAAACTCGCCAAAGACGTCGAACGGGTCCGCGACAAATACGGCGAACTGGGCCGAATGTTCGCCAAGGTCGACGCCGTCCCCCGGTTCCTGGAAGAGCCGGGCGTCGTGGACATGGTCTACCGGATCGATGAAGACAAGGTCTATCGCATCCGGGACTTCCGCGTGCACATTGAAGGCGATCATCCCCACTCCAAGGTGACATTGCCCCGGAATATCGCCCGCATTCACCCCGGCGAACTGGCCGACCCGAAGAAGCTCAAGGCGACGCAACGGTACTTTGAAGGTTCGCAGTATTTTGAGACAGCCCAGAGCGGCGGCGGCCCGGGAGTCCGCATGGAAGTCAGCCGCGTGGAGAACACGGACTGGATCCAACTCCCGAAACAACAGGTGGCCCGCGGTCAGAACGGCCCGAACATCGACGACCCGAACGAAGGCGTCGTCCCCACGCAAGGCCGAGGTCCGTTTCCCGGGCCGCAACGGTACCTGTACGACGACAGCCCGCAGGGCGATCCGTTCATGCCGGCCATTCGCGACCCTGACCCGAACGTCTGGCAGAACATGCCGCCGCCGGAATTCATTGACATCGACGCCTATCTGACCGAGGCCCGCACCGGCCGGCTGATGTTCGGCGTGGGGGTCAACAGCAACGCCGGCCTGGTGGGAAACATCGTTTTCAGCGAGAACAATTTTGACATTCTCCGCCCGCCGACAAGCTGGTCGGACCTCTGGAACGGCAGCGCGTGGCGCGGAGCCGGTCAGAAGTTCCGCATTGAAGCGTTGCCCGGCACGCAGGTCAGCCGGTACCTCGTCGACTGGCAGGACCCGTACTTTTTAGACACCGATTACAACCTCGGCCTCAGCGGGTTCTACTACAGCCGGTATTTCCGCGACTGGACGGAACAGCGCATCGGCGGCCGCGTTCGCGTCGGCCGGCAGTTCACGCAGCAATGGTCGGCGTCGGTTTCCTTGCGAATGGAAAACGTCGACATCTTCGATGCGCGCAACCCCGCGCCCGCACTCTTGAACGACGCCGTGGGCAGCAATTTTCTTTCGACCGTGCAGGCCCAGTTGATCCACGACACCCGCGACGCCGCCTTCCTGCCGGGGTCCGGGCATTACATCTCCGGCAGCGTCGAACAGGCGTTTAACGAGTTCAACTACACTCGGCTCGACTTGGAGGGCCGGCAGTATTTCACGATGTATCAGCGTCCCGACGGCGCCGGCCGACACACGTTGATGCTGCGCGGGGAGCTCGGCTGGACGGGCGACAACACCCCGATCTTCGAGCGGTTCTACGCCGGCGGGTTCCAGTCGTTCCGCGGTTTTGCATTTCGCGGCGTGTCGCCGGTCGACACCAACGTTCAGGTCGGCGGGACGTTCATGTCCTTGGGCACCGTGGAGTACATGCTGCCGGTGACTGCCAACGAGATGATCAAGGTCGTGGCATTCTCGGACTTCGGAACCGTCGAGAATGATGTCGGCTTCGACAACTATCGCGTGGCGGTCGGCGCCGGCTTGCGGTTGACGGTGCCGATGATGGGGCCGGTCCCGATCGCCCTCGACTTTGCCGTCCCGCTTGTCAAACAAGACTTCGACCGCGACCAGATTTTCAGCTTCTACATCGGAGCGAACTGGTAAGAACTCTAATACGAATCCCAACAATTGACAGCGATTCCCCAATAGGTCCCGTCGTTGCCGACGCCGGGCTTTGGTGAAATATTGACTCGCTGTTAATTGTTGGAATTGGTATCAGACGCGTTGAACGACAACCAGGGGCCTGATGGACCCCGCTAGGGGCTGGCCAGAGTCCACTGATCACTGTCCACTTCCCTCTAATCCACCACGCTGATCTTCATTTCATCACTGTTGCCGCGGAGTTCCGGGGCGTACATCGCTGAGGCCAGGGTGGGCAGGGCACTGTATTTCCCGGGGATTTCGGCCCTGAGGCGGTAGCTCACCGAACTCTTTCCGCGGGCCAGTTGTCGGACGAAGAAGGCCACTTTTTCATCGCGGAATTCGACGTACGCCCCCATGTCGTTGCTGGTATAGCCCGAGCGCATGTCGACCGGTTCAAACCCGGCGGCCTTCATGTCTTCGAAGACGAGGTACTCGTAATCGTTCTTGGAATCGATCTCCAATTCGATTTCCACGAGGTCGCCCGACTTCACTTCCGACAGGTTCGGCAACTCGGTCCGCACGTACTTCTCGATCTTCTGCTTGGCCGCCTGTCCACGTGCCCCGGCGACGTCGACCTTCTTGTCCGACTTCGTCAGCTTGTAGAACTTCCGCTGCACCTTCACTTCGAGGCCGGCCTTCGTGATGAAGTCTTCCAAAGTGAAGTTGGTCTGATAGACGTTGTAATACAGCGGTCCCGTCCCCTTCTTTCTGAATTCGACCGTGTGACGGCCGTCTTCGACTGCGTCACCGATGAGGACGAACTTGTTGTCAAACGTGAACAGGTTGGTCTTGTCGACCTTCACATCCTTCTGTTTCTTGCCGTCGAGCCAGACCTCAACCGTGAGGTTCGGCTGATCCTCGCCGCTGGCCTTCATGTAATCCGCGAGCGCTTCGATGCAGAGGGCCGTATCACGGGTGCTGTTCCAATAGGTGGCGTGCTTGCGGTTGTTGAGGATGTATTTCACCAGCCGCGAGGCGCGAATGTCCTGGGGGTTGGTCTTCGCCAACAGCTTCAGGTAATAGGCGTTGGCCTCAATGTCGCTGCCGTACCAGTACCACCAGGAATTGCCCTCCGGCAGCTTGAGATAAGCCGTCTGGTTCTCGTTGTCCTGGACGACGAACTGCTCGATGTTCTGCAGCAGCATGTCGAGCTTCTCTTTCTGCTTCTGCTTGTGCAGCGCGAGGCCGTACAGCGCCTTGGCATAGACTGGCAGGGCCACGCGGTCGCGGTAGAGGAATTCCAGCATGTTGTTGCTGGCGACATCGGCATCCACCAGCACCATGTAGACGAAGGCATCCAGCGCGTCGGCTTGCTCTTTCCATTCCTTGTTCGCCTTTTTGTCGGCGGCGTTTTTCAAGAGCTGCACCTGGCGGTTCTGGTAGTTCGTTAACCAGCCGATGCCGTTCTCCAAGACGCCGGGGACGATGGCCACGTCGTTCTGCTTCGCGACCTGTAGGCCGTGCACGACGACGGCCGTCGTGTGCGGATACGAATGTTCGCCGTAGCCGCTGAACCAGCCCCAGCCGCCGTCGGAGAGCTGCATCGATGTCAGGCGTTCCAGGCCTTCTTTCACCATGTTCTGCACCTCGGCGACATCGAACACCGGGTTGCGGTCAAACCGTTTCCACTGCTTGGCCCGGTCAGTGTCGTCGCCGATCTCCTGGGCGTTGAGGTTCGTCCGCTTTTCCTGGATCGCCTTCAGATCCAACTGCATGTCGAGCAGAATCTTCTGCGTGATGACCGTCGGCAGGAACCGGTTCAGCGTCTGTTCCGTGCAGCCATACGGGTAGTCGACGAGGTACGGCAGCGCGTCGACCATCGCCCCGGCGAGCGTCGGCGAAAAGCGGGCTTCCAGCCGCGACTCGTTGATCCGGCGTTCCTTCGGCACGGTGTATGTCACCTGTCCGGATTCATCTTTCGGACGCAGCGCACCGGAGAACGATTCCATCTTGAGCATCCCATGCACGAACGACGGGAACTTCATCTCCATCGCATCGGATTCTTCGTCGGAAAGCGCCTTCATGCGGACGGTCGCCAATCCTTCCTGGTCGACTTTGATCCGCCAGTCGACGCGCTGCTCGCCGCCGGCGGCGATTTCGATGTTCTGCGTGTCGGGCGTCATCGACGAGAGTGCGCCGCCTTCGAGTTCGAGGACGGCCTGAATCTTCTTGCCGTTCTTCAGATAGTTATGGATGTTCGCCGAAACGACGACTTCATCTTTCTCCACGAAGAACCGCGGAGCCTGCAATCTCACCAGCAGGTTTTTCTTCGTCGTGATCTCCACGGACCCTTCCCCGACTTTCGTTCCCAGGCCCATCGCCCAGGCTTTGACTTTCCAGCCGGTGAGATTTTCAGGCATCTTGAATTCGATGCTGGCGACGCCGTCGGCGTCAGTCGTCACGCTGGCCGCCCAGAACGCGGTGTCGGCGAAGTTGGAGCGAACCGTGGGCTGGATCGCCGCCGCGCCGCCGGGGCCACCGGCATCACCGGGCTTGGCGGCATCGCTCTCGGACGCTGCAAAAAGGGCATTGCTTTGCAAGGCCCCCCCCGTTTTGGCCACGGCTCCGTCGGCCAACGGGGCGGACATGGGTGCGCCGCGGCCGCCTCCTCCGCCGAGTCCTCCGACGAGCCCGGGGGCCGCGCCCAGCATCGCGGCCTGTTCGCCGCCTTCGAGGCCATTCATCACCATGGCGCCGAAGACGCCCAAGTCGTTCATGCCGATTTCGCCCTGCTTCAGCAGGTTGGCAAACCAGCGGTCCAGCGTGCATTCCCGTTGCGGATTGTGCTGCCGTCGCCATTTCCAGAAGAATTCCCGGATAGCCGGGACGTTCGACCCTCCCGAAATGTATTCCACGCTCTTGTCATACACGCTGAGGACGGTGGACCCAACGAACGGCTTGCCGTCGACCCCCGTGAGCTTCACGGTCACCGTCGCCGGGGCGCCGGGCTTGTACTCGGTTTCCGACGGCTCAACGGTGACGTTGATCACGCGCTTCTCCGGCGGGACGATCACTTCGCGCATCTCCTGGTGGTATTTCCCGTCGGCGATCGTGAAGGCTTCGATGAAGAAGTTCGGCATGTCTTTCTGCACGACGGCGACTTCCTCCACCGTGCTCTTCCCCTTCAGCTTGATCACCTTGGGCGGCAGGTACATGCCATTCGTCGGACGCAAAAACAGGACCACGGCGCCATCAGACTTGTTGGTGTTGACCATCAGCCGGACTTTTTCTCCTGGCGCGTATTCCCGCTTGTCAGTGATGAGTTCGATGTCGTTGAACCGGAATTCCCGGCCGTCGAAGCCGTCGCCGATGACTGTGAAGACGTAGCCCCCTTCGATGGCGTGTTGCTGCGCGTCGGCCAACGTGTACGACAATCGATATTGCCCGGCCTTCGATGCGGCGATCTGCTGGGCGACCGCGCCTTGTTCATCGGTGTCGATCTTCCAGTTGCCGACTTCGGTTTCGACCGGCCTGGCGTCTTTGTCGTAAGTGACTCGGAACAGCTTCAGCACGCCTTTGCCGGAAACCGGCTTCTGATCCAGCGTGTACGCCTGGAAGCTGGCTTCGACCGTATCGCCGACGCGGTAATGACCTTTGTCGACCCAGGCGAAAACCTTGAAGGGCTTCCGGGCGACAAGAACTTTCCCCTCGCCGACGATTGTCCTTCGGGATTCATCGGTGACTTCCGCCGTGATGGAAAACGTGTGGTCGTGATCGCCGTGAAGTTCCTTCGCCGCAAGCGTATCGATCTCGACGTCGACCGTACCGTCCGGACCGACTTCGACTTCCCGCTCGGCAACGACTTCCGGCTGCGGCTGCGCACCGCCCCACCACCAGGAGATGGGGCGCATGCATCCCCAATGGTTCCAGCCGGGATACCAGGCGTAGTCAGCAGCAAACCACCAGTAGCCTTTGCCGTAGAACCAGTCCCACCGGCCGATCGGGTACCAGTTGCCGTCGTGGCTGCTGCGCAGCACCTTGTATTTCACCTTCCCCTTGGCGACGGGCGCCCCGAAGAAGTATTTGGCCTGAATCTTCGCGGTGATCTTTTCACCCAGTTGCACCGGTTCCTCGGGGGCTTTGACGGTGACTTCAAATTCGGGCTTCTTGTATTCCTCGACGCGGAAACTGCTGCCGCCGTGGTGGAGAATGTGCAGCGAGTACACGCCCAGTGCCGCACCCTTCGGCACCGCATACTCCCCTTCGATGCCGCCGAACTTGTCGGCCTTGAGCGTTTTCTCCAGGACTTTCTCGCCCTGCGGCGTGTGAATCTCAACGACAAAATCTTTCTCGGCGAATGCCGAGACATCGGCCTGATCGTATTTGGCGTGACCGACCCAGAATTTGAATTTCACCGTCTGTTCCGGCCGGTAGACGGGCCGGTCGGTGATCGTGAAGACCTTGGTGGCGTTGTATTCGGGGTCGTGATAATTGCCGTACCAGACGCCCGTGAAGCCGAGATACGCCAGCCGGTCCTTGTCGCGGGCCGTGATCAGCCATTGCAGGTTTTGTTCCAGCTTATTGGCGTTCAGCATCACCTGGCCGTCGGCATCGGTGAACTCGGCGAAATTCCGGGTGATGACACGGAAGTTGTTCTCGTTCGGCTTGACCTGCTCTTGCCGCCAGCCGAAGTATTCCACATTCACTTTCGGCAGCGGCCGGCCGGTGACCGCATCGGCGACGTAATACCAGCTTTGCTTGTCGAGCTGTTTTTTGACGATGACCGTGTCGGCGACCCAGATGATCACCCGGCCGACGTTGCCGTCCTTCATTTTTCCCGTCAGCAGATACGCGCCGGCTTTCTGCAAGGGCGTGGTGATGGTGACGCGGCTGTCCTCATGGTTGGGTTTTGGCTTGAGATCGAGACTCCAGTTGGCCGTTTTTTCGCCGAGGTATTTCTGGCCGTTCTCGACGACCAGCCGGTAGCCGATGTCGCTGATGTTGATCTGCTGCCAGTCGACCTGTTTGGGATTCGCCTTCAGATACTTTTTCACGTCGTCCAGAAGTTCGCTGACCTTGATGGCCTGGGCCGTGAACTCGACGGCCTTGCCATTGCGATAGCGGTATTCGACGGTGGCCCCTTTGCCGGCCGGCTGAACCTGGACATTGTCGAATCGGCCCCAGTTTTTAACGATTTGATCGAGCCGCTGCTGACGATGCTGTTCATCGCCGAACTTGCCGAGCGCGAACTTCCACGCGCCGGCGGCGGCTGGATACTGCCGACGGTCTTCGAAGATCTGGGCAACCTGGTCGGCGGAACCTTTCGCGTACTGACTGTTATCTCGCTTCGCCAGGTCCTGGTAGATTTTCAAGGGATTGAATTCGCCCGGCAGTTCGAACCGTTTGATGCCGGTCGCCAGCTTGGCGATGGTTTCGTTGTCCTTCAGCGTGTGGACCGCAAACGGGCCGGTCTCTTCCTTGTCGTCCTCTCCCTCTTCGAGATTTCGCCCGAAGCCGAAGTAGGCCATCGTCTGCACGCCGAATTGACCGTGCAGGAATTGCGCCCAGAGGACGTCGGCTTCGTTCTTCAGGCCGGCATCGAACTCCGCGGCCATCAGCAGCATCCAGCGCCAGCGTTCGCCGTCGGACTTCGCGTCGGCATACGATTTCGGCACATGGTGAAACACGGGGTTGCCGGCCTCATCGACGGGCGCCCCTTTCGGACCGTCGCCGCCGCGATGACCCCACCAGCCCCATTGCGGAGCGTCTTCGTAGTCCGGCAACTGCGTGAGGTCCGTCAGAACCTGCAGCTTCCACGAATCGGCGCCGAACATCGAGCCTTGCTGCAGCACGTTCGCGAATTCCAGGCACATCCGCCCGACTTCTTGCCTGGCGGGATCGTTCTTCGCCAGCTCGATGGCCTGCTCCAGCAGTTGCAGGCACCGGACACGGTCGCGATCCCATGCCGAGACGTGTTTCCCCTGTCCGCGACGGCCGCCACGCTCAAAGTTCCCGGCGATGATGAACCCGAAATGTTCGATCCGCTGGTAATTCTGGGCCGCGGACCGTAACAGCCGCCAATTCTTTGGCTGAGCAGCGATACTGCCTTCCAGCAGTTCATTGACTTCATCGATCCGGCCGAGATTGGCCAGGCAGTCCACGGCTCGGGAAAGATCCTCGCCGACAAGATTCGGCTCCGTCTTGGGATCAAGGGCCGCCTGGCGGAAGATCAGGTAAGCGTCGTTGAAATTGCCGTCTTGCATCAGCTTCTGGGCCACGGCACGTCCCCCGGCCTTGGGTTTGGGTTCTTCCGCCGCCAGCCAGTACGAAACGGCTGCGAGACCCGTGACCGCGATCAATCCCAGCGACTTAAACATCAGAATACCTCTGCGAGAGAAGGGATAGGGAGCGGATGCTGTCCCAAGCCGGCAGTCTACCGAGATCGGCCTTGAGTTTCGTCATTCACAGCCGGGGATTCGACCATTTTCTTCGACAGGATTTTCATCACGCGAATTGGCGGGCCTCGTCAAAGCCCTCGACCGCAGTCTACGATTAAGAAAACGGTCCGTCCCGCTGGGATTCGACGTGGCGATGCCGCAGAGAGTTCCCTGTTTTTTGGGGGAAATCCGACGGATAACAGCAACGTCCTGCTTTTGCCGAAATGATCCCGTCGTCGCCGACGCCGGGCTTTGAGGGCGGCGCGTCACTCGTCGCGGGGGATTCCAACGAAAAAACCCTCGTGGATGCCGCCAGCGGCAGCCTCCACGAGGGTTCAAAGTCATCAAACGGACGCAGCCGGCTTAGAAGTCGCCGACCACCCGGCCTTCGTTGCGGCCAGCGAGGTACGTCAGCGTGTTCATGTCGATCGAGTTGGCGATGAACCGGACGGTACCGTCGGTCAGCAGTACGTGCGCCCCGCCGGCATGGGCCGAGGAGATGGGGGTATTGGTAAACCGTTCCCAACCGCCGGACCGAACGCCGCAAAGACCATAGACGCCCTTGGCATTGGGCGGGTACTTGATGACCAGGGCGTTGGCAATCCACGGATCGGAGTTGTGATTGCCCATCGAGAAGCCGTAATCCATGTTGGGCGCGGAATACTGCGGATTCCCGCCGTTCAAGTCATAGAGGAAATGGCTGACTTCGCCGACCAACAGAGTATTCGCCGTCCCGTCGATGCAGTCCTTGAGACCGGTCTGCTGACGGGTGGGGCACATGCCGCGCTGCGAGTTGGTGGACTGCGTACCGCAGTTTTCGCTGAGACCCTGAGTGTCCTGCCAGAGAACCGTGGTGGACATCCCGGCGATGCCGAAATAGTGGGGAATCTGGTGCGCGGTCGCGAGACACCGGTTGGCGAAGCGAGGCACGCCCGACGACGGGCATTGGATCCACCCCAGGTTCATGCCCGCAAACCAGACATCGTTGCGGGGGCCGCTGGCCGTGCCGCGGCAGATATCGCCCCATTCGCTGCCCTGGAAATAGTAATTGTTGAAGACCGGGGCCTGGTCCATCTGGGCCATCATCTGGACCCAGTTGCTGTGGTTCCAGCCGCCGGTGTACCAGTTGGCGCCCGAGGGGAGGAAGTTCACGTAGACGTCATGGTAGTTGTGGTACCCCAAGCCGATTTGCTTGAGATGGTTCTTGCACTGGGTGCGGCGGGCCGCTTCACGGGCTTGCTGCACGGCGGGCAGCAGCAGCGCGATCAGAATTGCAATGATGGCGATCACCACCAGCAATTCGATCAACGTAAAACCTTTTCGACGAGTCGTTCGCATGACCAAGTCTCCTGGAAGCAGAAACGAAATTAGACATGACATCTTGGCCCGAAAGATGCCGCAACACACGAGAGGTAAATGAACTGAACTCGAACTGGCCCGAAAGAAATTCGGACCCATTGGTGAATACCAGTGAATCACGGTATCAACGAAAATTGAAAAAAGCAAGAAAAAAATCGAGAAAAATCCAACAATCTCCTTGAGATTCCGTAAAGCAGCAAATTTCAATTGCAAGAATTGTCCGCCAGGTCTGTGTGGTTTTCCATTTCGGCTGACTTCGTTTTTTCCGAATCGGCATTCGCTCCGGATCAATCCCCGCGGGCTGATGCCGATCGCGGTGAGAGCCTGTCCGGATATTCCGCCGCAGAAAAATCGAAGATCGGCCGCAAATAGGCGCAAAAGGCACAAAAAAATCTCGCCGAGACTCTCGTCGGCAGAATTCACGAAATCAATAGTTTGTACTTCTTGCGTCTTTTGCGACTCTTTGCGGCAATTTTTTGAAGTTTGATTTTCGGAGAGACTCCTGGGCAGGACTCGGGATTCGCTGGCCGACGAAAGTGAATTCCCAGGGCGAACGCTTTTTTCCTGCTGCGTCGATGCGCAAGGTTTTCCGAGGGCGTTGGCCCGGGGAAAGTGGACCGTGCGCTTTCGCACCTGACCTGTCAACGTTACCTTAACGAGAACTCGGGGTGAACGCCTGTTGGAAGGGTTGACCGAGGGAGCAAGAGGATTTTCATGATCCATCGAGCGGCAGCAGTATGACGGCGAAAGACACGGCCAGCGCGGATTTGTCGGGCATTTCCGTCCGTGTGCTGATCGTCGATGACGACGAAGCCCACGCGCAGGCCGTAGCCGAGAGCCTCGCGCGCGTCGGGTACGAATGTGTCATCGCCACGTCCGGGCAACGGGCCTCCTCGCTGATTGAAAGCGAAAATTTCGACGTCGTCGTCACGGACCTCATCATGGACGACGTCGACGGCATGGAGATTCTCCGCAAGACGAAGGAAGAACTCCCCGACGCCGAGGTCATTCTGCTGACGGGCCACGCCTCGGTGAAGTCCGCGCTGGCCGCCGGGCAGCAGGGGGCGCATAACCTTCTGACGAAGCCCGTCGACATCAAAGAACTGCGATTGGCCGTCGACAAGGCCTCCACGAGAGTCCGGCTGCTCAAGAAGAATCTGGAACTCAGCCGCCGGCTCGACGAGAAATTCGGCTTTGAAGGCGTGATCGGCAACAGTCCGTCCATGCACAAGGTGATCGAGAAGCTGCGCAGCGTCGCCCCGACCGACAGCACCGTGCTGATTCTGGGAGAAAACGGGACCGGGAAGGAAATCGTCGCCCGCGCGCTGCATCAGAACAGCGACCGCAAGAACAAGCCGTTCGTTCCGCTCAACATTTCCGCCCTGCCGGAAAGCATTCTGGAAAGCGAACTTTTCGGCCACGAGGCGGGGGCCTACACGGGCGCCGCGACGAAGCGAATCGGAAAATTCGAGTTCGCCAACGGCGGGACGCTGTTTCTCGACGAAGTCGGCGAGATGCCCGCCTCGACCCAGGTCAAGCTGCTCCGCGTCCTGGAAGATCGCAAGATCACCCGGCTCGGCTCCAACGACGAGATCGAGATCAACGTCCGCCTCGTCGCGGCGACCAATGCCGATCTTCAGGAACTCGTGAAAAAGGGGACGTTTCGCAAAGACCTGTTTTATCGGCTCTCGGTCGTCTCGATCTACCTTCCGCCGCTGTCGGAACGCCGCGGCGATATCCCGCTTCTGGTCGAACATTTTCTGAAGCAGCACGCGGCCCGGCAGAATCGCCCGATGCCTCCCGTGACCAAGCAGACGCAACACGCCCTGATGGCCTACAGTTGGCCGGGCAACATCCGCGAGCTGCGCAACGCCGTGGAGCGGATGGTCGTTCTCGACACCGACGGCCGGCTGGACGTGGATGACCTGCCGGAAGAAATCGCCCCGCTGAGCGAGGCCGTTGATGACGCCGCGTTGAACGCCGCCCGAAGCGGAGCCGACGTTCTGATCGGCCGGCCGCTGACCGAGGTGGAGAAGTATTACATCGAACGGGCCTTGGAACTCTCCGGCGGCCGTCGCGAAGAAGCCGCGTTGCTGTTAGGCATCGGCGAACGGACGCTCTACAGGAAGATCAAGGAATACGACATCAAGGCGTGACGTTTCTTGGCATCGCCAAAGCCCGGCGCAGGCAACGCCGGGCTTCCATTTACTTCACAAACCACGGTTTCGCGAGCGGGTCGGTCTTGAAGAAATTGAGCATCACGTTGGCCACCTTCAAGCGGCCGGCTTCCGAGGGATGCGTGCCGTCGCCTGCGAGATCTTCGCGCGTGTAGACGAGCTGGTCGGATCGCCTGGGGGTGACGCCGTCGGCCCAGAGATACGGTCCCCAGAGCAGCACCGGGGCCTTGGGGTTGTCGCCGTCATAGGCCAGGTCTTTGTCGCCCTTGATCTGCCGCTGGATCAGCCAACGGACAGGAAACGCCCCTTCATACGCGAATGGTTCGGGGTTGAGCTGGCCCGTGGAATAGCCGCCATAGATGCGGCTGGAAAGATACGCGACCTGCAGGTTGGGAAATTTCGCCTTGGCGTTCCGAATGACGGCCAACGTATCTTGTTCGAGTTTTTTGCCGTGTTCCTGGAGGTCGCCGCGAGGGCCCTTGTTGGCGAGCTTGATCCAGGCTGCCTGTACTTGTAACGGGCTGAGTCCGGCGTTTTCGATCCGGCGCGCGGCCTCTTCCCACGGACGTGCCTGGGGATTCACCCATTCGGCCATTGCCTGGCCGCCCTGGGCGCAGTCCACGATTTGCACCAGGCGCGATTTCGCGTCGTCGGCATCAGCCACCTGCTTGAACTTCGAAAACTCCTGGGTGGCGTTGGACATGCTGATGGAGACGAATCCAATCCGGCCCTCGGCAGCCGGTTCCCCCGCGCGATTGCGCGGCTGCATGCGCGCGATTGCCGCCTCCGCCGTCTGGCGATGCGCGTCGGGCGGGGTGTTCTTGCCGTTGCCGTACAAGCCGCCATCCTGATCCAGATAACGGTCCTTCGCCGTCATTTCCGTCAAGGGCTTCAGACCGGTCTTGTCTTTCCCGCCGATCATGCGGCTGTCGCCGGCCCGGCGAGCCGCCTTGGCCCGCTCCAGGTAGGCGGCTTCTTCCTCAGTGAGTTTGCCTCCATTTTTCTGTTTATCCAACAGCGCACGGGCCTTGACGAAGTCGATCTTCTCGGTCGGCGCGGCCTGTGGAGTCTGCTGGGACCAGGCGAGCTGGCTCACCAGGAACGAACCGGTCGTCAGACAGAGCAGCAAACTTTGAAATGCTGTTTTCATCGCTTGTCCTTCTGTTCGGGACGAGAAATTCCCACACCCGTTCACCGCCGATCCCCATCCGCGATCCCCTCTCATTGCCGCTTCGGAAGGGAACTACTGAATCGGCAGGGATATGAGCGGAAACACGTAATGGCCGGTCGTCGAAAAACGCTGATCCAAAGAAGCGGTCACTTCCAGAGAGTCTACTCTTTCTGGAGTGCGTCCGCCAATCGCGGGTCAGTCCGGTATTTACTCGCGTGATCGACAGAGCCAACGCCTTTTTCAACTAGGGTGCGGTCGAGCGCTTCGCGAGGCCCACCGATTCGCCTCGATTCTGAAGACGGTGGGCCTCGCGAAGCGCTCGACCCACCCTACCGCTTGCCCTGCTTCAAAAAGGCGTTGGCCCTGGCGTGATCGCACGGCCCCGGCCTAGTTCACAATGCCCAAAAGATTCTTGACGTGCTGAAGA